>NZ_CP104307.1:1913741-2551655 GCF_025252405.1 Flavobacterium sp. TR2
ATTCAATATGAATGACTCTTCTGCGTTCGTTGTTCGTTGTTTTATTTGATGCGTGAAATAATAAAGGCTTCATAATCATAATGCCGCCTTTTTCGACTTCGCAAATTGTTTCTTTTTCTTTTTCGAAATCAAGATTTTCAATTCTCAAAATTCCTTTAGAATGTGAATTATGGATTACTTTTAAAGCTCCATTATCTTTAGTGGTTTTGTCAATATGAATTCTGACTGTGAAATTATTTTCTAATATCTCTGTAGGCGGCTGCACTGCAAATTGATTTTGTTTTACAGTCCAGTTTTCAAAATTTTCTACTTCAATTTTTTGATCTACAGAAATAGTTAAATCCTGATGATAAGCTACAAACCAATTTGATTTTTCGGGTTTATCAAAATAAATAGATTTCGTTATAAAGAAGCCCTTGCCGAAAGTAGATTCTATAATGTCTTGTAGTTTTTTATTAAAAATGAAAGGAAGAGTTTCTGGTGCTTCTTTATGAAATTGTCTAATTGCAAATAAATCTTGAGACTTTCTGAAAGTAGCATTTTCTTGATTATTCACAGTTTTGTTTTCAATCAACGAAATTAGATTTTCAATTTCATTTTCTGTAAAAACATTATTTATTATTGCAAAACCTGCAGAGTTTATTTCGGCACTATAATTCATCTTAGTAATTGTTGAATTGCCTACAGCTTTAGCTGGAGGTAAAATAGGATTGAAAAGAAAAGGCTTTAGCCAAATATTGCGAAGTATTTTGGCTAAAGCCTTTGAAACTAAATTATGCTCCTCCAGCTAAAGCTGGAGGCAAGTCAATAGTGTGTTTTCAGCTTAAAAGCTTAGCATCTCAGTATCTCAGAACCTTAGAAGCTAAATTTTACAATACTCTCGAAACTGTCAATCCATCGCGAATTGGCAGTAAAACAGTCTCTACTCTAGGGTCGTCTTTTAAAAGCTGATTGTATTCTAAAAGCACTTTTGTGCTAACATCATTTGGATGAACTGGTTCTAGAATTTTTCCGCTCCACAACACATTATCTGATAAAATGATGCCGCCTTTATTCATTTTTGGCACAATCATTTCCCAGTAATTCAAGTAGTTTTCTTTGTCAGCATCAATAAAAACCAAATCAAATTTTATGTCTAAATCTGGGATGATATTAACGGCCTCTCCTAAATGTTGAAAAATCTGTTTTCCCCAAGGAGATGCATCAAAATATTTTCGCTGAAAATCTACCAGTTCTTCTTTAATGTCAATTGTGTGCAATTGTCCGCTTTCTTGCATTCCTTCGCACAGGCACAAAGCTGCATACCCAGTGTAGGTTCCAATTTCAAGAATGTTGACTGGACGAATCAATTTTGAAAGCATACTTAAAACACGGCCTTGAAAATGACCGCTTAGCATTCTTGGCAGAAGTATTTTTTGGTAGGTTTCTTTGTTCAGTTTTGCTAATAATTCTGGTTCATTTTCAGAATGCTGTTCGATATAATCTTCTAATTCTTGAGAGATAAAATGCATGGTGTAGTATCTTGTAATTTGAAGACAAAAATACAAAAATATCTGCTTGCGATTTGGCATAAAAAAACCATTCGCAAAACGAATGGTTTCTGGTTGAGTTAGAATGAAATTTATTTTTTCAAAGCTTCATTTACATCTTTTGCTGTTTTTACCGTTCCGTCTTTCGCGGCTTTTGCAGCATTTTCTACTTTTTCAGCGCCTTTTTTAGTCGCATCTTTTACGTCAGTTGCTGTTTTTTTAGCGGCATTCTCAACATCATCAGCTGCTTTTTTAGTTGCATCTTTTACGTCTTGAGCTGCATTTTCTGTAGCATCTTTAGCTTTAGCTGCAGCATTTTCAGCTTTGCTGACTGCACTGTCTTTTACTTCTTTGATATCTGTTGTTAAAGAATCAACTTTGTTTCCAAGCGTTAATTCATCTTCTGCAGTTTTGTTTTCTTTTTTCTCGCATGATTGAACAGCAAATGCCAACAAGGCAATAACAGCTAAACTTAAAATTTGTTTTTTCATAATTTCATTTTTTTTAGGTTGATAAAACTTAAAGGTTAAATGGCTGAAAAATAAAAGTACAAATTTTAAAATGATTGAGCTCTTTGTAAGATTATTTTTCTTTTGAGAGCAAGACAATTCTCGTGCCAAAATTTAAAAATTATGTTGCTTGCATTATTTTTTTTAGAGGGAAAGACTAGTTTTTATAGAGGCTGAAATTAATTACAATGTCATCTTTAACTTTAATTAATCCAGCCATCTTTACAGGCGGCTCCAGCTCAATATCGGAGAATTTTAAACTAAGTGTTCCTTGAATTTTATCTTCGGTATTGTATAGTATAAAATCTTTGTACTTGAGCGTTTTATCGGTTATGAAAAAATTTAGTCTGCATTTGTAATTTTTCCCCATTGGTTTTATGTCGCATATAGAGACCGTGCTGTTTGGGAATTTTTTTGCTTTTACTGTTCCTTGTAAATCTTTCGTCATTATTTTGTTGCCACAATCAAAGTTCGACATTTTAATATCGGTATTAAAAGTGTTTTTTTTAGCAGAATTTACATAAACAGTATCTTTAATGGTAAAGATGTTAGAACAATTGTATTTGCCAACGGTTGATAGGCCTGTGATCTCAATTTTTATTTTATTTATAGGTACAGCTGTATCGTCTGTAAAAAAAGTGGGTTTAGCACTTCCTAAGAAAAAGAAAACGACTAAACCCATAATTAATATTTGTATTCTGTTTAACATTTTGTGTTAGAATGTGATTACCGCTTCGAACATCATTCCTTTGAAGTCTCCACCGTAAAGGTCATTTGGAACTGCTCCATTAAATTGAGCGAAGTTTTTATAATTTTGATCAACGTATTCTAATTTTGCTAGAATATTTTTAGTCATAAACCATCCAGCTGCAGCTTCAAATCTGTTGATCTGAATGTTTTGAGTATTAGCATTTGCTAGTTTTCCATCAACTAGGTTGTATTTACCGCCTACATAGAATCTTTCATTTTGGCCAAAACGGTACACAATATCTCCTACGTACTGATTTACTTTTCGTGTATCATCAGTTCCCTTGTAATCGCCTCCAGAAGTAAATTCTAATGTTCCGAAAAATTCAAGACCTTTATATTTGATAAATGGATTTATCATGTATGAAGTTGCCCAGTTTCCATATCCAGGGTTAAATCTTCCTGTGTCTTTGTTTGCAGTTGGATCAAAATTGTTTGCAACGGTACTGACTACAGCTCCAGTAGCAGGATTGATAATATTATAATCAGCGTGAGTCATTACACCATAAAAACGGCTTCCGGCTCTATCTGAAGCGTAAAGATTTCCGCTAGAATTTGCTGTGTGGTAATAAGAACCTGTTAATCTAATTCTTAAATCTTCATTAATTTGTTTGTCCCATCCTAATTTAGCAAGAATTGTAGGGCTGATGGTTGTATTCTGATCTGGTTTTGCAGGTGTAGCAGGCGTAACAACATATTCGTCTACTTTTTGGTTTAGTTTAGAGTTTGTAATTCCAATCATACTCACAAAACCTGATCTGTTATAGTAAAGTTCAGCTCCCATTTCGGTGATGAAGGCATCCATGATATTGTTTCCAACAAAAGGGTTCATAAGAGCATTTCCGTTATCAGATCTTCTAAAGTGGGCATCACCATAGTTGTTCTCCATCTGACCAATTTTAATGGTAGCATATTTCATGAAATCGGCTAAGAAATCTTTTTTAATGAAATCTAATTTGTCAATTTGCAAATAACCGCCTTTTACCCAAGTTTCGTTATGGTGCCTAGATGCCAAATAGACATCTAAATTTACGCGAACCCCATCATATAACTGAGCTCCAATAGTGAAGTTGGCATTTGGAAGGTTAAAATTGTTAGATAGATTATTTAATCTATAGCCGGGTGCTGTAGCTAAATCCTTTTGGTCATTAAACGAATTTACAGCTTGAAATTGAAGTGCAAATGCAGCGCCGATGTCTACACTTAGACCTTTATAAGCAACGGTATCTTTTTTTACATCAAATTGATTGATGCCTCTCTGGTCTCTTGGAATTTGATTTTGGATATGTCCAAAGCTTACCTGCGCCTGAACAGCAAATGTGCTGATTAATGTGACGAATAGAATATAAATTTTCTTCATGGCGTTTATAAATTAAAGTTTAAATTGAATTTTATTGTCAGGTCTTGACCTGTTTTTATTGTTCCAAGCATTGCTGTTGGTGCCTTCATTCCAAAATCGGTAAAAGTGATTTTATTAGTTCCCTGAAGGTTTAATCCGTCTTTTGTAACCGTTGTTTTTACAGAAGTTTTGTAAACTTTGCTAACTCCAGCAATAGTGTAGGTTCCTGTAAGTTCCCAAGTTGTTTCATTTACTTTTTCAGCAGATTTAAGAACATATTTAATGTTTTTGTTTTTATCTGTTTTCAAAGTTTCATAAGCCACTTTATCCATGCTTTTTTTCTCGCTTTTAACACTTTCAGCCAAAAGCGTTACAGTCAAAGCTTCAATGTCAGTTAGTTTTCCGTTAGCAATGTTTAAAGTTGCTGTTCCAGTTCCAGAAGCCGATTTCATTTCCCAATCGTGAAGCGTAGAAGTACCCGCGACAGAGAAAGTTGGTTTATTATCTAAGGCATATGATTTTTGTGCTGATGCAAATGATGTGATTCCGAAAATTGCTATAACAAGGGCGAATAATTTCATTTTATTGGTTTTCATTTTATTGGTTTTCATTTTTATTGTGATTTGATTTTAAAAAAGTAGATAAACTCGGCCAATTCTATCTTTAAGTGTATAATGTTGTTTTAACTTGTACCAAAGATCTGTCTATAAATCAGTTTAGTGCATGATAAAAGTCATTGTTAAAATTTTATTAAATTGGTATTTAATAACTACAACGTTTTCATTTTTTGAGCAATCGATAATAAAGGGGGTGAATTTTATTAAATTGATAATTTTAACATTTGGTTAAAAATTGAAAGACTTAAAAAGGATACCATTTTTAACATTATGAGTGAAATTATTTAGCTAAGAATAATATTGAAAATTACAGTTAAGTCTTTTCCTGCCTTTACAACTCCCATAGCCGCTTTAGGAGGTGTCATTTCAAAATCGCCAAAAGTGATTTGATTAGAACCCTGCAAAATAATGCTTCCTTTGCTTGAAGTTACTTTTACCTGAGTTTTGTATTCTTTGCTTACACCTGCAATAGTGTACACGCCTGTTAGGTTCCAAGTGGTTTCATCAACTTTTTCAGCAGATTTTAAAACATACTCAATGTATTTATGTGTTTCAGTATCCATTGCTTCATATGCCACTTTATCCATGCTTGCTTTGTAGCTTTTTAAACTTTCGGCTAGTAAGGAAATAGATAGGCTATTTATGCCGGCAAGTTTAGAATCTTTGATTATTAAGGTAGCATTTCCTGTTCCTTCTGTAGATTTCATTACCCAATCGTGTACTGTAGACGTTCCTGCTACTTCAAAAGTGGAGTTTGCAGCTACAGTAAAATTTCTTTGCGCATTTGTCTGTAATGAAATTGCTGTAAAAATAATTGTCAGAAAAAATGATTGAATTGTTTTCATGTTGATAAAGTATAGGTTAATCATTCAAATGAGGAAGCTTAAATTCAGTTAGTGTTAAAAAATTGAAGAGCTATCCTGATTTCTTAGACCAAAATTATCGCGCGCGTGAAGAAAAAGAAATGATAAAAATCATGGCGAAAGTTTTATTAAATTAGTATAGTAGTAAGGTACTGCCCGTTGTTATTGCTTGGGTCTTCATTTTTATAAAATAAAAACACGGTTTAACTGTTTGCTTATTAATGTGTTGTGTTCTTCTGTGAAAAATGTCAGTGTTAATTTTTGACTGGCTTTTTTTGAGCTTTAGCTAAGAATGAATGTAAAAACCAAGCAAAAAATGACAAAAGTGATTAACTTTGCAGTATGCAAATGGAGAAAAAAGACATAAGAGCCTTATCAAAAGAACAGCTTCGCGATTTTTTTGTTGAAAATGGAGATAAAGCTTTTCGAGGAAATCAGGTTTATGAGTGGTTATGGAGCAAAGGTGCTCATAGTTTTGAAGATATGACAAACGTAGCAAAAACTACTAGGTCTATGCTTGAAAACAATTTTGTAATCAACCACATTAAGGTCGATACAATGCAGAAAAGCAGTGATGGAACAGTAAAAAATGCTGTGCGCCTTCATGATGGTCTTGTGGTTGAATCGGTTTTGATTCCGACAGAGACAAGAACTACTGCCTGCGTCTCTAGTCAGGTGGGCTGCAGTTTAGATTGCAATTTCTGTGCAACAGCAAGATTAAAAAGAATGCGAAATCTAGAACCTGGCGAAATCTACGATCAGGTTCTGGCAATCGATAAAGAAAGCCGTCTGTATTATAATCATCCGCTTTCAAACATCGTTTTCATGGGAATGGGAGAGCCTTTAATGAATTACAATAATGTCATTAAAGCAATAGACATGATTACTTCTGAAGAAGGACTGGGAATGTCTCCTAAACGAATCATGGTTTCGACTTCGGGGATTCCGAAAATGATCAAGAAAATGGCAGACGATGATGTGAAGTTCAAATTGGCAGTTTCTTTGCACTCTGCGATAGATGAAACTCGTGCGCGCATTATGCCCTTCAGTAAAAATTTTCCTTTAAAAGATTTGCGAGAAGCATTAGAATATTGGTATAGAAAAACAAAAAGCAAGGTTTCTTACGAATATGTGGTTTGGAAAGGAATTAACGATGATAAAGCTTCTGTCGATGCATTGGTTAAATTCTGTAAATATGTGCCGTGCAAGGTCAATTTGATCGAATATAATCCGATTGATGATGGCGAATTTCAGCAGGCTTCAGAAGAATCAATTATGGCGTACATAAAAGCGCTTGAAAATATTGGAGTAGTCGTAAAAGTGAGAAGAAGCCGAGGCAAAGACATTGACGCCGCCTGCGGGCAATTGGCTAATAAAGAAGCATAAAAAAAATACTCCTTTTGAACTGCCCCCAAAAAGTTAGACACTATATGGGGGCATTTTTATGGAAAGAAAAGTCAAGTACAATTATGAATTTAAACTTCACTGTGTAGAAGAAGTTTTAAAAAATCACAAAGGATTAGAGCCCACTGCTTCAAAGTATGACATATCCAACACCAGCCTAAAAAGATGGATTAGTTTCTATATGAAATTTGGCAGTGAAGGACTGCTTCCAAAATCAAGAAATACAAAATACAGCTTAAATTTTAAGTTAAAAGTATTGCATTCTATTGACAATAAGGCCTTATCTTTGGGCAAAGCCTGTTTAGCATTCAATATTCCTGCAAAATCCACAATACTTAGTTGGCAGCAAGAATATAAAAGAGATGGTTTAAAAGGTTTGAAGCTTAAACCCAAAGGCAGAACTCCAGCTATGAATTTTAAAAGAAAACCACGCAAAACAAACCAGCCCTTAACTCGAGAAGAAGAACTTTTAAAGGAACTGGAATATTTACGAGCAGAGAACGAAATTTTAAAAAAGTTCAATGCCTTAGTTCAAGCCGAACAAGCCAAACAAAACAAAAGGCTCAAACCATAATGGAATTAAGGCATAAATACGATTTAGATGTTTTGCTAAATTGTATGGACATGGTTAGAAGCACTTATTATTACTATGAAAAAAAGAAGCAGGCAATAGATAAATATCAAGAAATAAAGCAGTTAATCAAAGATATTTATAATCATCACAAAGGGCGGTTAGGCTACAGGCGCATTACTTTGTTAATCAAACAAAAAGGAATCTTAATTAATCATAAAACAATACTGAGATTGATGAAGGCTTTAGGACTGAAAAGTTTAATCCGCGTCAAAAAATACAAATCATACAAAGGAGACCAGGGAAAAATAGCTCCTAATTTGCTTCAGCGCAACTTTAAGGCCTGCAGGCCTAATGAGAAATGGGCAACTGACATAACGGAATTTAATGTATCGGGTAGCAAATTATACCTTTCTCCGATTATTGATTTATTTAATGGAGAAATTATAAGTTATGAATTATCTGAAAGGCCGCATTTTGAACAAATAACAGCCATGCTTAAAAAGTCTTTTAGAAGGATACCCAAAAATACAAATCTGATATTGCACTCAGATCAGGGTTGGCAGTACCAAATGAAAAAGTATCAATCGCTGCTTAAAGAGAAAGGAATCAAACAAAGTATGTCCAGAAAAGGAAATTGCCTAGATAATGCAGTGATCGAAAATTTCTTTGGAATTTTAAAATCAGAGCTCTTTTATCTTAAGAAATACATCTCTGTAAATCAATTAAAAAAAGAGATCGAAGAATATATAAAATATTATAATAACGAAAGAATCAAACTTAATCTAAAAGGAATGAGCCCGATACAATATCGAGCTCATTATTATCAAATTTAATTATAAATTCGTCTAAACTTTTGGGTGCAGTCTATTTTAGGGAATCGGAAAATAAAAAAAGCATTAAAAGCAAGGTATAAGCCTTGTTTCTAATGCTTTTTTCTTGGACAAAAAGGATGCTATTTTTTCAAATCTATTTCTTCTGTAACTCCGTCTTTTGTTACTGTTGCAAGAGTGTCGCATTCTCCGTTTCCATAATCTATAGTAGCCGTAGCGCCATTTTTAGTAATAGAAACAATTCCTTTTACTGCAATAGATTTTTTACATGCAGCTTTAAATTCTAAAGGTGTAGTGATTTCTGCTGAAAAAGTATCTCCGTTAGGGAAAGTTGTAGAACCGCTTCCAGTAACCACAAAAACATTATCATCCCAGTCAAACCAAGTGTCATAACCAGAAGTCATTTCTTTAGTCAAAGTTCCTTTTCTAGTATAAACTCCGCCATCATCAAAAGTAATTGTCAGGTCAATTGAAGCTGTCAAAACAGGATGCGGTGTTACCAATAAATCAGTTTCTTTAATAGTTCTTACGATAGTTTTGCTTCCTTGGATTTTTTTGCCATTATGATAAAATCCTTCAAAAGTATAGCTGATGGTTTGTGTGGAAGAAGTGAAATCATTTGAAAAAGAAACAACCATTTTTCCTTTTACTGTATTTCCGTTGTTAAGCGTACAGCCTTCAGCACCAAAATCTACTGTCTTTGTCCAAGTGTTATTGGTTAGAACTGTAGTAATCGTGGCGCAGCTTGGGAGAAAATTTTTTATTGGTCCGCCTGGTTTTGAATTTACATTAAGCTGAGAGCTAAACTGATCTTCAGCAATGTTGGTTACATCCTCTACAGAAGCATCGATTTTCGAATTGGCTATAATTTCTTGGTTGGTAATCGCAGCTCCTGATCCGTCATTTGTTTTTTCATCAGAACTACAGCCGATGAAAAAAGACATACTAATACAAGTACTAATTAATAAAAATTTTGCTTTCATAAATAAATAGTTTTAGGTTCTTTTTCTAGTTAATGAATTCAAATTAGTATTAGTTAGAGGTATTTTTGGTGTTTTTTTTCAAGGCAAGACATAAAATATTACAATCCTAACCTAAAATACACAACGTATTTTTATTTAAAATAGTATATTTGGAGTCTAAATGAATATTACGTCTCAAATAAAGCAGCCTATTTTTAACGAGATGGAACTTTTCGAGAAAAAGTTCCATGAATCGATGACCTCTAAGGTTGCGTTATTAAACAGAATCACTTATTATATTGTAAACCGTAAGGGAAAACAGATGCGTCCGATGTTTGTTTTTCTCACTGCAAAAATGGTTTCTGGCGGTACTGTAAACGAGAGAACGTATCGAGGAGCTTCGGTAATTGAGCTTATTCACACCGCAACTTTAGTGCACGATGACGTCGTAGACGATAGTAATCGCCGCCGCGGATTTTTCTCTATCAATGCGCTTTGGAAAAACAAAATTGCAGTCTTGGTTGGAGACTATTTATTGTCTAAAGGTTTGTTGCTTTCTATTGACAATGGCGATTTCGATCTGCTAAGAATCATCTCTGTTGCTGTTCGTGAAATGAGTGAAGGCGAATTGCTTCAAATAGAAAAAGCAAGACGGCTTGATATTACTGAAGACGTTTACTACGAAATCATCAGAAAGAAAACAGCGACACTTATTGCGGCCTGTTGTGCGCTTGGCGCGAAAGCTGTAATAGAAGATGATGTTCAGGTAGAAAATATGCGCAAGTTTGGCGAATTGATCGGTATGGCGTTTCAAATCAAAGATGATTTATTTGATTACAGCGAAGAAGCGATCGGAAAACCAACAGGAATCGATATTAAGGAACAGAAAATGACGCTGCCTTTAATTCATGTTTTAAATACTTGTACTCCACAAGAAAAAAAGTGGCTGATAAACTCCATCAAAAACCACAACAAAGACAAAAAACGAGTAAAAGAAGTTATTGCTTTTGTAAAAAATAATAATGGATTGGCTTACGCCGAAAACAAAATGGTGCAATTCCAGCAGGAAGCACTTTCTCTTCTAGAAAATTATCCAGATTCTGAGTTCAAAGCAGCGCTTACCTTAATGGTAAATTATGTTATTGAAAGAAAAAAATAATCTTTTTTTAATTAGACAATCGTAAAAATTTTTAATTCGATGATTGATTTACTCTATTGTAAATCAGTCATATATTTCTTGCTGTTGGAATTTGGATTTTTTTTTTGAAATTTTTCATAACCTCATGCAACCATTTTAAATCGACAATCGTCTATGCTAATAGAAGTCTGTTTCTAAAACCAAAACCGAACGCTTATTAATGAAAATTATACCATTACATCAAGAAGAAACCAAAATCATAAAGCTGGCTGTCGAGAATAATCGTCAGGCACAGCAGCAGATTTACAGTAAGTTTTCTTCTAAAATGTTAAGCGTGTGTCGGCAATATATAAAAGACATTCAGTTGGCCGAAGATGTAATGATAACGGCTTTTATGAAGGTATTTACCAATCTGAAAAACTTTGAACACAAAGGAAGTTTTGAAGGCTGGATTCGACGGATTATGGTTAACGAATGCATTTCGTATTTAAGAGTTCAGAAAAAAGTAAAATTTGCCGAAGACGAGTTTTTTGTAGAAGAAAGCTTTAATGAAATCGATAGCCAATTTACGGTAGAACAGATTCAGTATTTAATTGATGCTTTGCCAGACGGCTACAAAATGATTTTCAATTTATATGCGATTGAAGGTTACAAACACAATGAAATTGCCAAGATGCTTGGAATTAATGAAGGAACATCAAAATCGCAATTATCGCACGCTAGAAAAATGCTGCAAACACAAATTACTATTTTAAAAAAACAAGATAATGGAACCGAATAATTTTGAAAAGGATTTCCGTGAAAAACTAAATCAACGCAAAATTGAGCCAAGCAGCAAAGCCTGGGATCGATTGGATGCAATGTTGGCTGTAGCTGAAGAAAATGAGCCAATTAAGCTTAATTCTAAAAAATCTAAAAGAAAATGGCTGTATATCGCTGCAAGCTTCATTGGATTTTTATTGGTGGGAACTTTGTTTTTCAATCAAAATAAAAAAACAGTTAAAGCGCCAGAAACGGTAATTGTAGAAAAAGAAACTGAAACAAAAAAAGAATCAGTTGCAGAACCTGTCTTAAAGGCTATCGACTCAGTAAAAACAGAAACTTCAATAGTTGAAACGACTTTAGAAGAGACAGTAAATAAAAAGGAAAGAGCTAATGTCAAAGCTTCGGAGCAAATTTCAAACAAAACCATTCATAATAAAACTAATCTAGTAGCGGAGTCTTCAATCATCATCAAAAACAATCACGAAAAACAATCAGTAAACAATCAAACTCAAATTGCAGAAACTTCAAAAAATGAAAATGTCGATCAATTATTAGAAACAGCCGAAAATAAAATTCTAGCCGAAAATGGAACGAAGCCAAAATCAAAAATCAAAATTAATTCTAACGATTTGTTAGATCAGGTTGACGGCGAATTGGAACTTTCTTTTAGGGAAAAAATGATTGCAAAAATCAATAAAAGTTATCACACGGTTAAAGTTGCCGTTGAAAATCGAAACGTTAAAAATTAAATCATCAATCAAATCAATCAAAAAAAAGTAATCATGAAAAATTTTACAATTTATCTATTTCTCTTGGTGTTCCTGCTCGTTACAAAAATGGTAGGGCAAGAAACTTTCGAGAAGAAAGCAAAAGCAATTGCAGTTAATATCGAGAACATAACAAATGAAGAGAAAGCGGCATTAAAGAAAGAAGTCGATGAAGTCAATAATCAATTGGTAGAAGGAACAATCACTAAAGAAGAAGCAGAGAAGAAAAAGAAAGATTTTGCAGAAAAAAGGGCTCGCAATATTGAAAATAGAGTAGCTCTTGAACAGGAAAAGCTGCAGGAATTGGTTCAGGAAAAAGTTGACGGAAAAGTAGATTACAACAAAGACAAAGGAGGGACTATATTGTTGATTGGCGGCAGCAATGATTCCATCAGACCGCATCAGACAGAAATAAAAATTCCTGCAATGAAAGTTTACAACGGACAAGATGACAAAGTGAAAAGAGAATCTAAAAGAACAACTTCTCAATTTGTATTTGCAATGGGCTTAAACAGTACAATGATTGATGGCAAACTGCAAGATTCTAATTATGATTTTATAGGTTCGCATTTTTACGAGTGGGGTTTGACTCTGAATTCAAGAATTCTAAACGATAATAATTTGCTGCACGCTAAATATGGACTTTCATTGATGTATAATAATCTTCGGCCGACAGATAATCGCAGTTTTGTTGTAAATGGCAATCAGACAGATTTAATTACAAATCCGATACATTTAAAAGAATCTCGTTTTAGAAATGTATATTTAGTAGTTCCTGTCCATTTAGAATTTGATTTTTCGAAAGACGGGAATTACGATGGGAAACCATATTTTAGAACGCACAAAGGATTCAGAATGGGATTTGGGGGTTATGCCGGAATAAATGTAAAATCGAAACAGATTTTAAAATTTGAAGACAATGACTATAAAACCACACAAAAAACAAAAGGAGATTATAATGTAAATAATTTCATTTACGGATTAAGTTCATATGTGGGGTACAAGGAAATAAGTCTGTATCTGAAATATGATTTGAATCCGATATTTAAAAATAATACAATCGACGAGAACAATATTTCATTAGGTATTCGTTTTGATTTCAATTAAAAATAAAATTAAGTTTAGTTAGTAAAGGGCATCTCGAGAGAGGTGCTTTTTTTGATTTAAAATGATAAAAATTCCAACAAGATTTGCGTATTTTTGCAAGCTCTCAACTTTTTAAATTTAATACACTTTGATTTCACAAACCACCATTGATGCTGTTTTTGAAACTGCTCGAGTAGAGGAGGTTATTGGCGATTTTGTCAATTTAAAACGCGCAGGAAGTAATTTTAAAGGATTGAGTCCATTCTCAGATGAGCGCTCGCCATCGTTCATGGTATCGCCCGCAAAAGGAATTTGGAAAGACTTTAGTACAGGAAAAGGAGGAAACTCTGTTAAATTTTTAATGGAGCATTCTCAGTTTACCTATCCAGAGGCCATTCGGTATTTAGCTAAAAAATACAATATCGAAATTGAAGAGACCGAACAGACAGAAGCAGAAAAAGCAAATACAGACATTCGCGAAAGTATGTATTTGGTTTCTGAATTTGCAGCCAAATATTTTCAGGATGTCTTGGTGAATTCTGAAGAAGGTAAAGCAATTGGTTTGTCTTACTTTAAAGAAAGAGGATTTACCAACGAAACCATCAAAAAATTCAGTTTAGGATATTCTCCAGAAACTTGGGATGCTTTCACCAAAGAAGCATTAGGAAAAGGATACAAACTAGAATTTCTGGAAAGCACAGGTCTGACAATTCCAAGAGAAGACCGTCCTTTTGACCGTTTTAAAGGGAGAGTAATGTTTCCGATTCAAAGTATGTCGGGGCGCGTTTTGGGTTTTGGAGGACGTATTTTGACCAATGATAAAAAAGCGGCGAAATACCTGAATTCGCCAGAAAGTGACATTTACCATAAAAGTAAAGTTCTTTACGGAATTTATCACGCCAAGCAATCTATAGCGAAGCAAAACAACTGTTATTTAGTAGAAGGTTATACCGATGTGATCCAGTTTAGTCAAGCCGGAATCGAAAATGTTGTGGCTTCGTCTGGAACTGCTTTAACCCCAGATCAAATTCGTTTGATCAATCGTCTGACGCGAAATATCACCGTTCTTTTTGATGGAGATGCGGCTGGTTTGCGCGCCTCTATTCGAGGAATTGATTTAATTCTAGAGGAAGGAATGAATGTGCGTGTTTGTTCTTTTCCTGATGGAGAAGACCCTGACAGTTTTGCGCGAAAAAATTCGCATGATGATTTAGTTGCGTATCTAGAAAACAACAGCAAAGATTTTATACAGTTTAAAGCTTCGATTTTAATGGGCGAAGCTAAAAATGACCCTATAAAAAAAGCTGACTTGATTCGTGATATGGTCTCGAGTATTTCTAAAATACCGGATCGAATCCAGCGTGAAGTATATATTCAGGAATGTGCCCGAATCATGGATATTTCGGAGCAGGTTTTGACGAGTACCTTGGCACAGCTAATCCAAAAAGATATAGCCGATGCTAATAAAAAGCTAAAACAGGAGCAAAAACCTTTTGAGGTGGTTAGAAACCAGCCTCCGCAAGCGGGTACTTTTTCGGGTGGAGATCCAGAAGATCCGAGAACAGGACCGCCAGATGATTATCCAGGAGATCCGGGATATTATCCGCAGGAGCAAAATCAGAAAGTAGATATTTTGTATGGTTTCGAAAGGAAGGTTATTGAGGTATTGCTTTTGTATGGAGGCGTTGTCGAAAGTTTTGAAGATGTTTTCTTAAGGGCAGATGAAGAAGGAAATGTAAAAGAAGTTTCGGAAAGAAGACAATACAAAGTATTTGAAAAAATATATTTAAGTCTGCAGGAAGATGAAATAGAGCTGTCAAACGTTTTGTTTCAAAATATTTACAATAACATTATTAATTTTTACAATCAAAACGAAACTTTTAGCCTCGATAAATATTTAATGCATTTAGAGCCAGAATTTGCTCAGGAAGTGACAAATATTTTAATGGAAGACGAGAGATTGACCATTCATAATTGGGAAGGACAAAATATTTTTCCAAAGCAAAAAAGTGAAACTATAGAGCAGAATGTCTCAGAAACGATATTTTCCATGAGATGGTATCTGGTGTCTAGAATTATTGCAGAATTAAAGAATTCTCTTTTAACCAATCCGCAAGAGGACAATTCGGAAATTCTGAGTATGGTTATCGATTATTATAAGCTGCTGAATAATTTTTCTAGGAAATTAGGCCGAGTGGTGGTGCCTTATCACTAAAAAGAGAAAAACTCTATCTAATTCTGATAAATCAAAAAAGATAGAGTTTTTATAAGGTTTCGATGTACTTAAACTAAGTAGTCGATCGGTAATTAGATAATTTCTAAAGTCTTAGCTTTGTTTACTAAGTCAACTAAATTAGTAACATTTAATTTAGTTAATAATCTTAGTTTGTAGGTACTGATCGTTTTTTCGTTCAGATTTAAGATTTTAGAGATTTCGTTGTTTTTCTTACCATCACTTAAATAACGTAAAACTTCGATTTCGCGGTTAGAAAGTTTTCTGTACAGACGCTCACTTTTGCTTTGTTTAGCAATAAGTGCCATGTTTTTACGTACTGTTTCGTTGATGATAATTTTTCCTTCGTGTACTTTAATAATAGAATGACCTAATGTTTCAAGTTTTTCTGTTTTGTGCACATACCCAGAAACTCCTGCTTTAATTGCATTTGGAGCATACATTTGCTCTGCAAGATCACTGAAAATAACAATTTTTGTTTTTGGGAAGTTTTTCAGGATAGATTTAATTTCAAAGATGCTCGAAAGACCTTCTAACTCTAAATCTAGAATTAAAATATCGATCTCCTTCGTTTGAAGAATATCTCTAACCATTGAAAAATTGCCGACATTGGCAACAATTGAAATTTGATCGTGGTCTTTGAAATAAGACTTAACGCCAAAGTGCGTCACAGGATGATTGTCTGCTAGACATACTTTAATCATAATTTTTACCTTTTTTAGAATTGTTCATGTTTTTGGAACGGTAAAATTAATAAATAAATTCTGTAATAACTCGCAGAGAATGTTAAAATGTGTTATTTTAACGTTTTTGGTATTAAACAGACTGGAATTGGGTCCATTTTATGCTTGTTGTTGGTGTTTAGTCTTTTATAAATTTCAAAGACAGATTTTTCTCTCCCTTCAAAGTCAGATGCCGTATTTCCTGACTCCGCGGCTAACATCGCCCATTCCAATTCATCATAACTTGCGCCCAATTGGTCTTCATCGGTACGATTGTCGCCAAATAATCCGTCGGTAGGAGCAGCTGTTAAAATAGATTGTGGAATTTGCAAAAATTCTCCTAAAGCGTATACGTCAGATTTCATTAAATCGGCAATCGGACTTAAATCTACGCCGCCATCTCCATATTTTGTGTAAAAACCTACGCCAAAATCTTCAACTTTATTTCCAGTTCCGGCAACAAGCAAACCATGAATTCCGGCCAAATAATATAAAGAAGTCATTCTAATGCGTGCACGCGTGTTGGCTAAAGCTAAATTTACTTTCGCAGCATCGTCTGTTGCAGGTACGGCACTTTTAAAAGATTCAAAAGTTTCTGTCAAATCGGTCTTAACATCAGCAACATTTGGAAAGCGTTTTTTAAGCTGGTCAATATGCTCTCTTCCTCTCGAAACTTGGCTTTCTGCCTGATGAATAGGCATTTCTACACATAAAACTTTCAGTCCGGTCTGTGCGCATAAAGTCGAAGTTACTGCAGAATCTACACCGCCAGAGATTCCAATTACAAAACCATTTACTTTTGCATTAGTAGCATAATTTTTTAACCACTCTACAATGTGCGTATTTACTTTTTCTGTCTGAATTGTGCTTTTTTTAGCCATAATAGTTTAAGTTTTAAGATGCAGGGATGTATATTTGCAGAATTATTTTGAGTATGCAACTGCTTAAAATTCTGATAACACAAATCTAATTAAAATAAAATGAAAATATATCGCTTTGCAGTGGTTCTATGCCTGTTTTTTTTGTCTTGCAACCAAAAAAGTAAGGTTGAAAAAGAAGTCGAAGAAATTCTTGTTGATATTAAAGTAGAACGATTTGATAAAGTGTTTTTTGAAACCAAGCCCCAAGATCTTGCAAAAGTAAAAAAACAATATCCGTTTTTCTTTCCTGGTAACGATGATAATGTCTGGATTCAGAAAATGAATGATCCGATCTGGAGAGAAGTTTATGAAGAAGTTCAGAAAAAATACAGCAACTTTGAGCCTGTTCGTAAAGAGTTTAATGAACTTTTTCAGCACGTAAAATATTATTTTCCTAAAACTAAGATTCCTAAAGTAATTACAGTTATTGGAGAGATGGACTATAATGCAAAATCGATTTATGCAGATAGTCTTGTAGTTGTGGCTTTAGAATTGTATTTAGGAAAAGAGCATAAATTTTATGAGTTTCCAAATTATTTGAAGCAGAATTTTGAAGAAAGACAGATTATGCCAGATGTGGTTTCAAGTTTTTCTTATAGAAATATTCCAAATTCGATAGACAAAAGTTTAGTTGCTCAAATGGTTTTTGAAGGAAAACAGCTTTATGCAAAAGATTTGTTGATTCCAGAATACACCGATGCCGAAAAAATAGGATATACTCCAGAGCAGATCAAATGGTGTGAAGAAAATGAAGCCTATATGTGGCGTTATTTTATAGAAAATGAAATGCTTTATAGCGACGACCCAAAGTTGAGAGCGCGATTTATAGCTCCAGCACCTTTTTCTAAATTCTTTTTAGAAATAGATAACGATTCGCCAGGGCGAGTGGGAGCTTGGATTGGCTGGCAGATGGTGCGTTCTTATATGAAAAATAATAGTGATGTTTCTTTGGCTGAATTGTTTAAACTTGAGCCAAAAGAAATCTTCGAAAAATCAAAATATAAACCTAAGAAATAATGGCAAATATAAACTCAGAGATTAAATTTAATATAGAATTGGACGAAAACCGTGTTCCTGAAAAATTAACATGGAGCGCGCAAGATGGTGGAGTTCAAGCTGAAGAAGCAAAAGCGATTATGCTGTCAATTTGGGACAGCAAAGCAAAAGAAACCATGCGTATTGATTTGTGGACCAAAGATATGCCGGTAGACGAAATGAAAATTTTCTTCCACCAGACTTTAGTGGCGATGTCAGATACTTTTAAACGTGCAACAGATGACGAAAAGATGTCTGATACGATGAAAGATTTCTGTGATTACTTTGCAGAAAAACTCGAGCTTACAAAGTAAGAGGAACTTCAATATAAAAATTTTAAATCCCAATCTTAATTCCGAGACTTCGGAAGGAGTTTGGGATTCTTTGTTTTTTATTGTAAATTGTCTAGGTAAACCAAGTGATATGCTGTTTCCTTTTGTTGTAAGTCTTGTCGGATTATTTTTTTTACTTGCCAATGCGATAAGATTTGCTGTTACCTGCAGGAACAGAGATGAATTGTATCAAATTGTTACGGTTTATTTGGTTTTGCTGTTTGGTGTAGAATTGCTTTGCCATATTATCGGATTTCTTTATCCCAATTCCAATTTCTTCCTTTCGCATTATTATTTTATTTTTCAGTTTATTACGCTTAGCGTCTTTTTTTATAAAAGCTTTTCAAGTAAAATATTAAAGCAGATTATATTGGCTGTATTTATTTCGGTATTACTTTTTTTAGGGTATCAATACTATATGGAGCCTGTGCTTTATTGGGAGTTTAATCTGGTGGAAATAACTATAACTTCTGTCCCTTTGCTGTTTTATGCGGTCTATTTTATTGTGTCTAATTTAAAAACCGATAAACATAATTATTTCTATTTCTGCAACGGACTCATTATTTATGTGACAAGCAGTGCGGGCATTTTTTTGTCGGGCAATAGCGAGTCGATAATTTTTACAGAGCCATTTGTGCTCGATTTCTGGTTTTTTAATTCTCTTTTCTATATTCTGTATCAATTTTTGATTTATAAAGAATGGAGATCCTTAAATTTCAGGAGAAAAAGCAAGAAAAGGATCAATGAGAAATTTCAATAAAAAAATCCCAAATTCCAAGTTTGTTGCTGGAATTTGGGATTTAAGTTATTATGTGTTTTTAAAGTTAGAATTTAAATTTTAAAATTCTGAATTGTTTTTAAAAACTTCCTGATTCACTTGATCGATATAAGACAAAAGCTCTTCTTTTCCGATTGCTTCTGTAGATGAGGTTATGAAATACTGTGGCATTTCGGCCCAGTTGTTCGCAAACATCTGTTTTTTGTAAGCTGCTATATGCGAATCTATTTTTGTTTTGCTTATTTTATCTGCTTTTGTAAAAATAATGCAGAACGGAATTTCGCTTTCGCCCATATAAGACATAAATTCGATGTCGATATTTTGTGCTTCGTGGCGAATATCAATTAAAACAAAAGCGCAAACTAATTGTTCTCTGTTCTCGAAATAATCTGTAATGAACTTTTGAAAAATTGATTTTGTTTTCTTTGAAACTTTAGCGTAACCGTAACCCGGTAAATCGACCAAAAACCAATTGTTGTTGATTTTAAAGTGATTTATTAATTGAGTTTTTCCTGGTTTTCCAGATGTTTTGGCTAAATTTTTATTGTTGGTAAGCATATTGATCAAAGACGACTTGCCTACGTTTGATCTTCCTATAAAAGCATATTCCGGCAAAAATTCCTTCGGACATTTTGATGCGTCAGAATTGCTGACAATAAATTCGGCGGTGTTAATTTTCATATTCCTTCGTTTTAAAACCTCCTAAAAAGTAAATTTTTCATGGCTATAAATTCTTTTCAGTAAGCCATTTTTCAAGGACCTCATTAAATTCCTGAGGGTGTTCCATCATTGCTGCGTGTCCGCATTTGTCAATCCAATACAAATCAGAGTTTGGCAGTAATTTATGGAATTCTTCTGCTACATTTGGAGGCGTTACAGAATCATTTTTACCCCAAATAATGCAAGTTTGAACGTCCATTTTTGGCAAATCTTTAGCCATATTATGGCGAATCGCACTTTTTGCAATAGTCAAAGTTTTAATTAATTTGATGCGGTCGTTAGCTGTTGCGTACACTTCATCAATCAATTCGGGAGTTGCAATTTTTGGGTCATAAAATACATCTTCGGCTTTCTTTTTAATGTATTCATAATCGCCTCTTCTTGGGTAGCTGTCTCCCATTGCGCTTTCGTAAAGCCCAGAGCTTCCGGTAATTACAAGTCCGGCAACTTTTTCAGGATAAAGTTTTGTGTGGTATAAAGCAATATGTCCTCCAAGAGAATTTCCAAGAAGAATAACTTTGTCAAACCCTTTAAAAGTGATAAAGTCTTTTACGTATTTCGCAAAACTTTTTACGTTCGTTTTTAAAATACTTTGAGTATATATTGGCAAATCTGGAATAACAACTTTATATCCTTTTGTTGGGAAATATTGTGCTACACCATCAAAGTTACTTAGACCTCCCATTAAACCGTGTAGAATAACGATTGGAGTTCCTTCGCCAGCTTCAAAATAGCTGTATTTGCCTTCTTTTTTATAGTGTTTGTCCATCTAATGTAATGCCAATTTCAATTTCGACAAATATAGGGTTAATTAAACAAAAATGAATTTTTGATGCCATTTTTTAACTAGATAATTTGAGTAGAACTTGTAAATCGTTAAAAATCAGTAATTAAACGGTTTTTTGCGGAAATATTCAAATGTTAATAAATATGCATAATAATCAATTTTTTAAGAAAATTATAGCATAATTTTTTTGAATGAATAATGTATTTAAGATTCTGTTAATTAATAGTTAAGGTATTGATTGAATGTGAATTATAGAAAGTGGTAGTAAAGTGGTTAAACTTATTAACAAAGTGGTATAAAGTGGTAAAATGTGGTAATATTTTTTATATTTTTGCTGTATAACATGTTAACTAGTTTTTTTGAACACAATTGTTGGAACATATGAGTGTAAAGTCGATGCTAAAGGAAGGCTAATGATGCCTGCCCCTTTGAAAAAGCAGTTGACAGCCTCTCTTCAAGACGGATTTGTTTTGAAGCGTTCTGTTTTTCAGCCGTGTTTAGAATTGTATCCTATGGTAGAATGGGATGCGATGATGAAAAAAATCAACAAGCTAAATCGCTTTGTAAAAAAGAACAACGATTTCATTAGAAGGTTTACTGCTGGTGTTAAAGTAGTTGAGGTTGATGCATTAGGGAGATTGCTTGTTCCAAAAGATTTGGTAACGTTTGCAAGCATTTCTAAAGATGTGGTTTTTTCATCTGCGGTTAATATTGTGGAGATTTGGGATAAAGATTTATACGAGAAATCAATTAGCGGCGAAGATATGGATTTTGCAGATTTAGCCGAAGAAGTAATGGGAAATATTAATGACGACGAAGATGGAATATCATAATCCGGTTTTGCTTCATCCAACAGTAGATGGTTTAAATATTAAGCCAGACGGGGTGTATGTAGATGTTACGTTTGGAGGCGGTGGTCATTCAAAAGAGATTTTAAGAAGATTAGGGCCAAACGGAAGGCTATTTGCATTTGATCAAGACGAAGACGCGCTTGCCAATGCACTGCCAGATGAAAGGTTTACGCTGATAAATGAGAATTTTAGGTTCATAAAAAGATTTTTACGTTTTCACGGAGTAAAATCGGTAGATGGAATCTTGGCAGATTTAGGGGTTTCATCACATCAGTTTGATGTTCCTGAAAGAGGTTTTTCAACAAGATTTGATGCCGAGTTGGATATGCGGATGAGTCAAAGAAATGATTTAAATGCTTATCGGGTGGTTAACGAATATGAAGAACAGGATTTGCGTCGTGTTTTTTTTGATTATGGGGAGTTGAAAAACGCGCCGGTTCTGGCTAGAACAATTGTGGAAGCGAGAAGAGATTATCCGATCAAAACAACAGAAGAATTGAAAGAAGTTCTGAAAAAGTTTTTGCCAGAGAAAGTTCGAAACAAAGTATTGGCTCAAATTTATCAAGCGATCAGAATTGAGGTTAACCAAGAAATGGACGTTCTAAAAGAATTTATTGAGCAGTCATTGGAGGTTTTAAAGCCAGGAGGAAGGTTCTCAGTAATCTCTTATCATTCTTTAGAAGACCGTTTGGTGAAAAGGTTCATTAAAAACGGAATGTTTGAAGGAGAGCCAGAAAGAGATTTCTACGGAAACTTTTCAGTTCCGTTCAAAACTATCGGAAAACTGATTGTTCCAGATGATGAAGAAATCAAAATTAATAATAGGGCAAGAAGTGCCAAATTAAGAGTCGCAGAAAAGCTATAATATATATTAAGGTAGGAAATAATGAAAAGTGGCGTATTTAGCATATTAAAAGCAAGATTCCTGATTCATGAAGATGCAGTAAAAAACTGGCGATTTATTGTCTTTATAATTCTGCTGGCCATTTTGATGATTGCCAATACACAGCGATACGAACAGAAGGTTTTTGAGATCGCGAAATTAAATAATGATGTAAAAGAACTGAGATCCGAATTTGTTGACCGACGTTCAGAATTGATGAAGTTAAAAATGGAGTCAACTATTTCGGATAAAATGTTAGAAAAACAAATTTTCCCGTCGACAGTTCCTCCAGTGAAGATAGAAGTTGAAAAAGAAGAAGAAAAAAGTTTCTTTAAAAGAATATGGCAGTAGAAGATAAACATATATCCTACAGAATTTACCTCGTAGCAGTTTTCATCTTTTTGATGGCAATTGCTATTGTCGTTAAATTAACCAATATTCAGTGGGTTCAGGGTGATTATTACAGAAAACTGGCGAAACAGCGTACCGTAAGAAACTTTGTAATTCCGGCCAATAAAGGAAACATTTATTCTGCTGACGGCAGTTTATTGGCAACATCAATTCCGAATTACGAGATTCGTTTTGATGCTAAAGCGCCAAAAACAGAAACGTTTGAGAAATACGTAAAACCATTGTCAGATTCTCTGGCAACTGTTTTAAATAAGCCAAGCAGTTATTTTCAGAAAGAATTGCGAAAAGCGCGCGAAAACAAAAATCGTTACTATTTGATTGCGCGCAATTTAAGTTATACTGAATATGTGAAAATTAAAGGTTTTCCATTGTTCAATTTAGGAGCTTTTAAGGGCGGAATTATCATTGAGCAGGAAACGGTTAGAAAACACCCTATCGGAAAAATTGCTGAAAGAACTATTGGTTATGACCGAATTGATCCAGCAACTGGAATAGAAGTAGGAAAAGGAATTGAATGGGCTTTTAAAAGTTATCTGAACGGAAAAGACGGTAAAATTTTAAAGCAAAAAATAGCAAAAGGACAGTGGAAGCCAATTCGTGATGTAAACGAAGTTGATCCTATTGATGGTTACGATGTGATTTCGACTATAGATGTTTTTATTCAAGATATCGCGCACCATGCTTTGCTGAAACAGTTGGAAGATTATCAAGCAGACCACGGTTGTGTCGTAGTAATGGAAACGGAAACAGGTTATATAAAAGCGATTTCAAACTTAGGAAGAGCAGAAGATGGTTCTTATTACGAAACGACAAATTACGCGGTTGCTGAATCTCACGAACCGGGATCGACTTTTAAATTGGTCGATTTAATGGCGATTTTGGAAGATAAAGTAGCAGATACAAGTACAGTTTACAATAGTCAAGGAGGGGAAATCAGATATTATGGAAGAGCCGTTCGTGACTCGCATAAAGGGGGTTACGGTAAAGTTTCTTTAGCGCGCGGATTTGAGCTTTCTTCTAATACAGTAATGGTTCAGGCGGTTTACGATAATTACAAAAGCAACCCTTCCAAATTTGTAAATCATATTAACGACTTAGGCTTGAATAAGCCATTGGGATTGCATTTTAAAGGAGAAGGAAGGCCCTATATTCCGCAGCCAGGAGATAAACATTGGTCAGGGACAACGCTTCCGTGGATGGCATTTGGATATAACGTTTCGGTTACGCCAATGCAGACTCTAACCCTGTATAACGCAGTGGCAAATAATGGCGTAATGGTAAAACCGCAATTTGTATCAGAAATTAAAGAGTGGAATAAAACTATTAAAAAGTTTGATACAGAGGTGATTAATCCAAAAGTTTGTTCGCCAGAAACACTTAAAAAAGTGAAAGCGGTTTTGGCAAACGTGGTAAAAAAAGGGACGGGTTCTAAGTTGTATTCAAAAGATTTTTCTATGGCAGGAAAAACTGGAACGGCGATGGTAAATTATGGGAATGCAGGAAGAGCGGGAATGTATTATGCATCTTCTTTTGCGGGATATTTTCCAGCTGACCACCCAAAATATTCTTGTATTGTAGTGGTTCATAAACCAAATACGGCTAAGAATAACTATTATGGAGCCGACGTTGCAGGACCAGTTTTTAAAAGAATTGCGCAAAAGATTTTTACAGATGCGCCTTCGACAAATAAAATTAAAAAATTAGACACTAGAATTCCAAAGCAGGATGCTAGTTATGATAAATATACAGCTGAAGCTAATAAAAAGCTTAATCAGATTCCTAATTTGAAAGGAATGCCTGGAATGGACGCGATTGCTTTGCTGGAAAACTTAGGTTTGAAAGTAAAAGTAAATGGAATGGGGAAAGTGAAAAATCAATCGATTCAAGCTGGAACCAGTATAAGAAAAAACACAACAATTGTATTAGAATTATCGTGAAAGTATTAAAAGACATATTATATAAAGTAGCTATTGAGTCTGTAAAAGGTTCAACAGATGCGGCTATTCAGAAAATCGAGTTTGATTCACGTAAAATTGAAGCAAATGATGTTTTTGTAGCCATTCGAGGTTCGCTTTCAGATGGACATGATTATATTGAGAAAGCAATTCAGCTTGGGGCAAAAGCAATTATTTGCGATACGCTTCCGGCAAATACAATTGATGGTGTAACCTATATTCAAGTAAAAGATACCAACACGGCTTTGGCTTTTATGGCGGCTAATTATTTTGGAGATCCATCTGCAAAACTGAAATTAGTTGGCGTAACGGGAACGAATGGAAAAACGACGATTGCTTCATTATTGTTCCAATTGTTTGAAAAAGCAGGCTTTAAAGTTGGGTTATTGTCTACTGTAAAAATCGTAGTAGATAAAACGGAATATTCTGCAACACATACAACGCCAGATTCTTTGACTATTAATCATTATTTAAATGAAATGGCTAAAGCAGGGGTGACACATTGCTTTATGGAAGTAAGCTCGCATGGAATTCATCAGAAGCGTACGGAAGCTTTGCATTTTGTTGGTGGAATTTTCACGAATCTTTCTCATGACCATTTAGACTATCACCCAACATTTGCAGAATATAGAGATGTTAAAAAATCGTTTTTTGACTCACTTCCAAAATCAGCATTTGTGTTGTCTAATATTGATGACAAAAATGGTTCTGTAATGCTTCAGAATACGGTGGCAAAAAAGCTGACTTATGCGTTAAAATGTTACGCAGATTATAGAGCTCAGATTTTAGAAAGCCAATTGTCTGGACTGCTATTGAAAATTAACGATAATGAAGTTTGGGTAAAGCTGATCGGTACCTTCAACGCATACAATGTTTTAGCTATTTACGGAACGGCAGTAGAACTAGGAATTGATAGCCTTGAAGCGTTGCGCTTACTGTCTGATTTAGAAAGTGTTTCGGGACGTTTTCAGTATATCGTGTCAGATGGTGGAATCACAGCTGTTGTAGATTATGCGCATACGCCAGATGCATTGGAAAATGTTTTGAAAACGATAAACGATATTCGCACCAAAAATGAGCAGTTAATTACTGTTGTTGGCTGCGGAGGAAATCGTGATAAAACAAAACGCCCGATTATGGCTAAGATTGCTTCAGATTTAAGCGATAAAGCACTCTTGACATCGGATAATCCAAGAAATGAAGATCCAGAAGTTATTTTGGACGAAATGGAACAAGGAGTTGAGCCGCACAACTATAAAAAAATGCTAAGAATTACTGATCGAAAGCAGGCCATCAAAACCGCTTGTCAATTGGCTCAAGCAAAAGATATTATTCTAATTGCAGGCAAAGGGCACGAAACTTATCAGGAGATAAATGGTGTTCGTCATCATTTTGATGATATGGAAACAGTAAAAGAAATTTTAGAACAATTAAACAAATAACAATCAATTATTAAGTTCAAATACCACCAAAATGATTGGAATTTGGAATTTCAAAATTGGAATTTAAAAATAGAGAAATATGCTGTACTATTTATTTGAATATTTTGATAAAACATTGGACATTCCTGGAACAGGGGTTTTCCAGTACATCACATTTAGATCAGCTTTGGCATTTATGCTTTCGTTGCTTTTGTCGACTATTTATGGTAAAAGGGTAATTAACTTTTTGCGTCGCCAGCAAGTAGGGGAAACAGTTCGTGAACTTGGTCTTGCGGGTCAGAATGAGAAAGCTGGTACGCCAACAATGGGAGGACTGATTATCATTTTTGCCACTTTGGTTCCAGTTTTATTATTCGCTAGACTGCATAATATTTACATTGTTTTGCTGATTGTAACGACATTATGGATGGGAACAATTGGTTTTGTTGACGATTACATCAAAATATTCAAAAAAGATAAGCAAGGGTTAAAAGGGATTTTTAAAGTTATTGGTCAAGTTGGTCTTGGGATCATTGTTGGCGCAGTTCTTTATTTTAATCCTGCCGTTACCGTTAGAACAGATACAGGTCGTACAGATGTATTTAAGACTGCGGCAAATTCAACAGTTATTGTGCCTGCGGGAGTTGAAGAAAAATCTACAGCAACTACAATTCCTTTCGTGAAAAACAACGAATTTGATTACGCCGAAGTATTGTCTTTTATGGGTGATGGATATGAAAAATGGGCGTGGTTGATATTTATTCCAGTGGTAATTTTCATTATTACTGCAGTATCAAATGGAGCCAATTTAACAGATGGGATCGATGGACTCGCAGCGGGAACCTCCGCAATATCCGTCCTCGCGCTCGGGATATTCACATTTGTTTCTGGTAATATTATTTTTTCAAATTATCTGAACATCATGTATATCCCCAATTCGGGAGAAATGACGGTCTTTATATCGGCCTTTGTGGGAGCTCTTATCGGATTCCTTTGGTATAATTCGTACCCGGCTTCTGTTTTTATGGGAGATACTGGAAGTTTAACCATTGGAGGAATCATTGCGGTACTGGCAATTGCGGTTCGTAAAGAAATATTAATTGTTCTTTTCTGCGGAATTTTCTTGGCAGAAAGCGCCTCAGTAATCATTCAGGTAACTTATTTTAAATATACCAAAAAACGTTTTGGTGAAGGACGAAGAATTTTTCTGATGTCGCCGCTTCACCATCATTATCAGAAAAAAGGATACCACGAAAGTAAAATCGTAACCCGTTTCTGGATTGTTGCTGTAATGTTAGCCATATTATCAATCATTACTTTAAAACTAAGATAGATGAGGCTAGTTGTACTTGGAGGAGGAGAAAGCGGAGTTGGAACTGCGATTCTCGGTAAGAAACAAGGATATGATGTTTTTGTATCCGATTTTGGAAAAATAAAGGAAAGTTATAAAGAAGTTCTTATCATTAATAAAATAGCTTGGGAAGAGGAGCAGCATACAGAAGATTTGATTCTAAATGCAGATGTGGTGATGAAAAGCCCAGGAATTCCAGATAAATCTCCGATAGTAAAAAAGCTGGTTGCGGCAGGAGTAAAGGTAATTTCGGAAATCGAATTTGCGATGCCTTACACAGAAGCAATGACCATCGGAATTACAGGAAGTAATGGTAAAACAACCACCACAATGCTGACGCACCACTTGCTAAAATACGCAGGATTGAATGTAGGATTGGGTGGAAATATCGGAAAAAGCTTTGCCTGGCAGGTGGCAGAAAATAAATACGATGCATACGTTCTTGAATTAAGCAGTTTTCAGTTAGACGGAATAATAAATTATCGACCCGATATTGCCATAATAACCAATATTAGTCCAGACCATTTAGATCGATATGAATATAAATATGAAAATTATATCAATTCGAAGTTCCGAATAACGATGAACCAGACTGAAAATGATTATCTCATTTACGATGCAGATGATGAAGCAAGTACAGAATGGTTAAAAAAGAACAAAACAAAAGCAAAACTAATTCCTTTTTCATTGACGAAAAAATTTGATGAAGGGGCTTCTATAAATAACAACAAAATGGAAATAAAGATTAACCAAGAAGAGTTTACAATGGATACAGAACACATTGCGTTAGAAGGAAAACATAATATGAAAAACGCGATGGCAGCAAGCTCTGTGGCGAAATTGATGCAGATTAGAAATGCAACAATCCGCGAAAGTTTATCTAATTTCCAAGGTGTTGAGCACCGTTTAGAAAAAGTATTAAAAATACAAAACGTTCAATATATCAACGATTCAAAAGCGACAAACGTAAACGCTACTTTCTTTGCTTTAGATAGTATGAATGCACCAACAGTATGGATTGTTGGAGGTGTAGATAAAGGAAACGATTACAACGAATTGATGTCATTGGTTCGCGAAAAAGTAAAAGCCATTATCTGTCTAGGAATCGATAACCGCAAAATTATCGATGCTTTTGGAAACGTTGTTGATATTATGGTTGAAGTAAACAATATGAATGACGCAGTAAAAACTGCCCAAAGATTAACAGAAAAAGGCGATGTAGTTTTATTGTCTCCAGCTTGCGCGAGTTTCGATTTATTCGAAAACTACGAAGATCGTGGAAAACAATTTAAACAAGCGGTTCACAACCTGTAAAAATAGTTTCAGGTTTCAAGTTTCACGTTAGGAGGAACTTGAAACTTGAAACAAAGAAAACCTGAAACAAAACTGAAAGAATTATGAAAGAGCTGGTTAACAAATTAAAAGGAGATAGAGTAATATGGTCATTTGTGGCTTTATTGGCTTTGTTTTCGTTTATGCCTGTTTTTAGTGCGAGTAGTAATTTGGCTTATATAGGTCATGGTACAGGGAACACGTTGGGGTATTTGGTAAAACACTTGGCTCATATATGTATCGGATTCTTGATTATTTATTGGGTTCATCGCGTTCCGTATCACTATTTTAGAGCAATTTCTAAAATTGCGCTTCCAGTAGTTTGGATTTTATTGATCTACACACTTTTAAAAGGAACCGTAATTGCAGGAGCAAATGCAAGCCGTTGGATTCAAGTTCCCTTTATCGGGATCACATTTCAGACTTCCACGTTGGCAGCAATTGTTTTGTTTATTTATGTGGCACGTTATTTATCAAAAACAAAAGAAGAAAATGAGCCTTTTCAGACTTCATTAATTCAGCTTTGGATTCCAGTATTTATAACATTAGTGCTGATATTGCCAGCGAACTTTTCGACGACAGCGTTGATTTTTTCAATGGTTTTAATGTTGACATTTATTGGAAAATATCCATTAAAATATATTGCTTTTATCATTGGTTCAGGAATTGCAATGTTGGCATTTTTCCTTTTGGTGGCAAAAGCTTTTCCAGAGTCAAGATTTTTTAGCAGGGTTTCAACTTGGGAAAGCCGTATTACGAACTTTACAACGGATAAGCCCGATGAAGATGATTATCAGATTGAAAAAGCAAAAATTGCAATTGCCTCTGGAAAACTAGGCGGTTTGGGACCGGGAAAAAGTGTTCAGAAGAACTTTTTGCCACAATCTTCTTCCGATTTTATTTATGCCATTATTGTGGAAGAATATGGTTTGGTAGGTGGTGTTTCGATAGTGATTCTTTATTTATTGCTTTTGTTCCGATTTGTAATTGCTTCTCATAAAGCGCCTACTTTATTTGGAAAATTAGTCGTCGTTGGCGTAGGATTTCCGATGATATTTCAGGCAATGATCAATATGGCGGTTGCTGTAGAATTATTGCCAGTAACAGGACAAACGCTTCCGCTGATTAGTAGTGGGGGAAGTTCAATTTGGATGACTTGTCTTGGGCTTGGAATTATCATTAGCGTGACGAAAAAAGAAGAAGAAATCGCTGAAGAAAAATTAGAAAAAGAAAAACGAAAAGAAGCTTTACAGCGATTGATTGATAAAGAATTGGCAGAAGATGATGTGATTCCTGAAGAGATATATGATGAAGAGCCAGCCTATTCGATAGAAGATAATTCGAGAAACCCAATGAATGCGGTTTTGAACAAATAAATTTAAAATATAATAATTTTTTAAAAAGTTGTAATTTTTAGAGAGATGACAAAGTATAAATTCATACTTAGCGGAGGAGGAACAGGAGGACATATCTATCCTGCGATTGCAATTGCAAATGAATTAAAATTACAATTTCCTGATGCAGAATTTCTTTTTGTGGGTGCCAAAGATAAAATGGAAATGCAAAAAGTGCCTCAGGCAGGTTATGAAATAAAAGGTCTTTGGATTGCAGGTTTGCAGCGAAAACTGACTTTACAAAATTTAATGTTTCCGCTTAAACTGGCAAGCAGTTTATTGGAGTCAAAAAGAATTATTAAGAAGTTTAAGCCAAATGTAGTAATTGGAACGGGTGGTTTTGCCAGCGGACCTTTGTTGCAAGCGGCAGGTTCGGCAGGAATTCCGACAGTAGTGCAAGAGCAAAATTCGTATCCAGGAATTACAAATAAATTGTTGAGTAAAAAAGCCAATGCAATTTGTGTGGCATATCAAAATCTAGAGCGTTTTTTTCCGAAAGAAAAAATTGTTTTAACTGGAAATCCGGTTCGTCAGGATTTAATTGATATTGAAAGCAAGCGTGATGAAGCAATTGCTTTCTATGGTTTGGATCCGAATAAGAAAACATTGTTGGTTCTTGGGGGAAGTTTAGGAGCGAGAAGAATCAATCAGTTAATCGAGAAAGAACTGCAAAATTTTCTTTCGCAAGACGTGCAGGTAATCTGGCAATGCGGAAAATTATATTTTGAAGAATATAAAAAATACAATCAGCCAAACGTGAAAGTGGTCGATTTTATTGAAAGAATGGATTTTGTTTACGCAGCATCAGATGTCATAATTTCACGTGCAGGTGCTTCATCAGTGTCAGAATTATGCATTGTTGGAAAACCAGTGATTTTTATTCCGTCACCCAATGTAGCTGAGGATCACCAAACTAAAAATGCTCAGGCGATTGTAGATGAAAAAGGAGCGATTTTGTTGAAAGAATCTGATCTTGACAGTCAGTTTAGCATTGTTTTTGAAGCGCTGCTGAAAGATTCTGGAAAACAGAAACAGTTAAGTGATAATATTAAAAAACTGGCCAAACCAAAAGCTACGCAAGATATTGTAGCGGAAATTGTGAAGTTAATTCGTTAAGCTTTAAGCAGTAAGCAATAGGCTATAAGCTTAAAGCAAAAAAAAGAATAAAAATACAATAGAGATAAAGGCAAAGGTAGGAAAAGCCTAAAGCTTAAGGCCTACAGCTTAAAGCAAAAAAAGAAAAAGAAATGAATTTAAATCAAATACAAAACGTTTATTTTATTGGTATCGGAGGTATCGGAATGAGTGCTCTGGCTCGTTATTTCAAGTTTATTGGAAAACAAGTTTCAGGCTACGATAAGACGCCTTCTATGCTGACTAATGAATTGATTGAAAGTGGTATAGATATTCATTTTGAAGACAATATTAATTTGATTCCAAGTGATTATTACGTTGAAAATACGCTTGTAATCTATACGCCGGCAGTTCCAAAAACACATTCTGAGTGGAATTATTTTATTGAAAGAAATTACGAAGTAAAAAAACGTGCTGAAGTTCTTGGAATCATTACCAAAGATACTTTCTGTTTTGCTGTCGCGGGAACGCACGGAAAAACGACAACGTCAAGTATTCTTGGTCATATTCTGTTTCAGAGTGGTGCCGATGTAACTGCGTTTATTGGAGGAATTGTAGAGAACTATAATTCAAATCTGATAGGAAGCGGTAAAACCGTGACAGTGGTGGAGGCTGATGAATTTGATAGATCATTCTTGCATTTACACCCAAATATTGCTTGTGTAACTTCTATGGATGCAGATCATTTGGATATCTATGGGACTAGCGATGCTATTCAAGCTTCATTTAGAGAATTTGCTTCAAAAGTAGAAGATAAAAATAATCTCTTTATAACCAAAGAATTGCCTTTAGATGGTGTTCAATGTGCTATAAATGAGGATGCTGTATACAAGGCATATAACGTTCGTATTGAAGATGGGGCCTATGTTTTTGATGTTCAGACACCATCAGAAATCATGAAGGATTTACGTTTCGGACTGCCTGGAAAGCACAATTTAATGAATGGATTGATGGCTATTGCGATGGCAAAAACTTTCGGCACCCCGACCGATTCTATTGCAAAAGCCATTGCTTCATTCAACGGAATCAGAAGACGTTTTTCGTATCAGATTAAGAGCGAAAATTTAGTATATATTGATGATTATGCACATCATCCGACAGAGATAAATGCTGTTCATCAGGCAGTTAGAGAGTTGTATCCTGGACGTAAGGTATTGGCAATTTTCCAGCCGCATTTATTTAGCAGAACGAGAGATTTTGTTGACGGATTTGCAGAAAGCTTATCGCGGTTTGATGAAGTGTTTTTGATGGATATTTACCCTGCAAGAGAGCTTCCTATGGAAGGAGTGACTTCTGAGTGGCTTTTGGGTAAAATGACAAATTCGAATAAAAAAATTGTTGCAAAAGAAGATTTATTAGGTGAAATCAAAGCCAGTGATGCGCCTATTATTGTAACAATTGGAGCTGGTGATCTGGGAGAAATGGTTCCTTCAATTAAAAAGATTTTAAATGAAAATATTTAATTGGACAAATATTAGATTAGTACTTATTTTCGGACTGGTTTTGTTTTTGTATTCTTTCGCGCAGCATCGAAATGGCGATCGAAAATTGAAAAAATCTATGGTCGTTTTTGTAGGAGAAAATACGCTTTTTGTGAAGCCGGAAACGGTTAATAAATTGTTGATAGAAAATAAAAGAGACGCTTCCAGTATTAGAAAAGATGAAGTAGATTTGAATAAGATAGAGAAAACCCTCGATACGCAAGAGATGATTGAGAAGTCAAATGTTTTTGTAAGTATTGATGGAGTTCTAAAAGCAGTAGTAAAACAGAAGACGCCCATAGCAAGAGTTTATGATGGCGGCGCTTCTTTTTATATTGACTATGAGGGTAATAAAATGCCTTTGTCAGACAATTTCACTGCGCGAGTTCCTCTTGTTTCAGGGGCAATAAATGAAAAAAATAACGAAGATTTAGCAGCTTTATTTCGCACAATTTATGACGATGCGTTTTTGAAAAAAAACATCATTGCTATAGAGATTATGCCGAATGGAAGCTTAAAAATGTTTAATCGTAACTATGATTACTTCATAGATTTTGGAAGAACGATGAATGTTGATAAGAAATTTAGAAACTATAAAGCCTTCTTTCAAAAAGCAGTTTTAGATAGTTCGTTATACAAATACAAAAAAATTGACCTTAGGTTTACGGAACAAGTAGTTTGCACTAAATAATAGAAAATGGAAAAAGATAACATTGCAGTAGGTCTAGATATTGGAACAACCAAAATCGTTGCCATGATTGGCAAAAAAAATGAATATGGTAAGTTGGAGATTTTGGGCATTGGTAAATCCAAAAGTTTGGGTGTTGCCAGAGGAGTAGTAAACAACATTACGCAGACGATTCAATCGATACAACAAGCGATAATCGAAGCAGAAAATAATTCAGGATACAAAATAAAAGATGTTGTTGTGGGTATTGCCGGACAGCACATCAGAAGTATTCAGCATACCGATTACATTAGCAGAAATAATCCTGAGGAAGTAATAGGCGAAAAAGATATTCAGCTCCTAATCGATCAGGTAAACAAACTGGCGATGCTACCGGGAGAAGAAATTATACACGTTTTACCGCAAGAATTCAAAATCGATGGGCAATCTGAAATTAAAGAGCCAATCGGAATGTATGGCGGAAGACTAGAATCTAGTTTTCACGTGGTGGTTGGACAAGCATCTTCAATCAGAAATGTTGGAAGATGTATTCAGAGTTCAGGAATAGAATTGTCTGGTTTAACATTAGAGCCATTAGCTTCGGCTGATGCAGTTTTAAGTCAGGAAGAAAAAGAAGCTGGTGTTGCGCTTATCGATATTGGAGGCGGAACAACAGATTTGGCTATTTTCAAAGATGGCATCATTCGTCATACTGCCGTAATTCCTTTTGGAGGAAATGTAATTACAGATGATATTAAAGAAGGATGTTCGATTATCGAAAAACAAGCTGAGCTTTTAAAAATAAAATTCGGATCTGCTTGGCCAGGAGAAAATAAAGACAATGAAATTGTTTCTATTCCTGGTTTAAGAGGAAGAGAGCCAAAAGAAATTTCGCTTAAAAACCTATCAAAAATTATTCACGCGAGAGTAGTGGAGATTGTAGAGCAGGTTTTTGCAGAAATTAAAGCTTATGGACACGAAGACCCTCGTAAAAAGCTTATTGCCGGAATCGTATTGACAGGTGGTGGTGCTCAATTAAAACACATTAAACAGCTGGTAGAATACATTACAGGAATGGATACTAGAATTGGTTATCCGAACGAGCATTTGGCAGGTAACTCTAGTGAAGAAATCTCTAGCCCATTATTTGCAACTGCTGTGGGATTAGTAATGAACAGTATCGAAAACAGTTCGCAAAGTGCCGTTAGAATGGAAATGGTTCAAGAACAGCCAAAAATTGTTTACAGAACAGCTCCTCCAGTACAGCGATACGAAGTTGAAGAAAACTACGTTGAGAAAGTAGAAACCATTGAAGAACCTAGAGAAACCGTAAGTCAAAAGGTGCCTAAAAATGAATCTACTGAAACTAAAATAAGAAGATCATTTTTTGATCGATATGTCGACAAAATCAAAGAATTTTTAGACAACGCAGAATAATAAAAAGAGAAGGATTATTTCTTGCCCCAAGTCAAGAAGTAAAAAATGTACTTAATAAGAATTTCAAAAAACCAAAAAGATGATGAGCAACTCAGAATTTGGAAGTATTTCATTTGATTTACCAAAAAATCAATCAAATGTAATCAAAGTAATAGGTGTAGGTGGGGGCGGAAGTAACGCTATTAACCACATGTTCAAACAAGGTATTAAAGGCGTAGATTTTATCGTTTGTAATACCGATTCGCAAGCGCTTCAAAATAGTTCAGTACCGAATAAGATTCAGTTAGGAGTTAATTTAACTGAAGGATTGGGAGCAGGAGCAAATCCAGACGTTGGACAGCAGTCGGCTATCGAAAGTATTTCGGATATTGAAAAAATGTTGGATAAAAATACTAAGATGGTATTCATTACTGCTGGTATGGGTGGAGGAACTGGAACTGGTGCAGCTCCGGTAATTGCTCAATTGGCAAAAGAAAGAGAAATATTAACAGTTGGTATCGTGACAATTCCGTTTCAATTTGAAGGGAAAGTGCGTCAGGAGCAGGCAATAATTGGAATTGAGAAATTGCGTAAGCAAGTCGATTCTTTAATTGTAATCAACAATAATAAATTAAGAGAAGTATACGGAAATCTTGGTTTTAAAGCAGGATTCTCTAAAGCGGATGAAGTTTTGGCAACAGCCTCTAGAGGTATTGCTGAAGTAATTACGCACCATTATACTCAAAATATCGATTTACGTGACGCAAAAACTGTTTTGGCTAACAGCGGTACTGCGATCATGGGATCTTCTGTGGCTGAAGGAGACAACAGAGCTAAAGATGCTATTGTTTCTGCGTTAGATTCTCCATTGTTAAATGACAATAAAATTACGGGTGCCAAAAACGTATTGTTGCTTATCGTTTCTGGAACTAATGAGATTACTCTTGATGAAATTGGAGAAATCAACGACCACATTCAAGCCGAAGCTGGTTACAACGCAAATATTATCATGGGAGTTGGTGAAGACGAAACTCTTGGTGAGGCAATTGCGGTAACTATTATTGCTACAGGTTTTGATGTAGAACAGCAAAATGAAATTGTAAATACAGAACCAAAAAAAATAATTCATACGTTAGAAGATGAGCAGAGAAGTGTTCATAATTTAACAAACAAACCACTTGCTTCTTTCGACTTAACTGTTGATACGCCTACAGCAAAAGTTGAAGATAAAGTTGTTTTTGATTTGATGGATGATGATGAAACATTTACTCCGACTCCAGTTCAAGCTGTTGCTCCAGCAATCAATCAGGAGGAGTTAGTGGTGATGTCTGAGTTTATTAAAAACTTAGATGTGACTTTCGAAATTGTTTCGCCAATTACAGATATCGATTTTACAATCTCTGCACCTGAAACGCCGGTTCAGCAAGTACAGCAGCCGCCAGTGCAGCAGCAAAGAGTTTTTGAAAGAGAAGAGCAAACAACTTTTTCTTTTGATCTTCCGCTGTTTAAACAAGAGCCTGCGAGAAGAGAACCAGTTGTTGAAGATAATAGAGTTTTGTTTGAATTAACAAATGAAACTCGTGATATCAAAGTAAACGATCCAGTTCAATTTGTTCCTGTAACTGAAGTTTCAGACAATGGCATCATCAAATATTCTCTAGAAGAATATATGGAAGTTGAAAATGATTTATTGGCTTCTAAACCTGTAGAAAAAGTAATTGAAGATACAATTCCTGAAGAATTAAACATTACTTTGAAACCAAGAGTAGATTTTGCTAGCCAGCCTGATATCACAACAACTTCTGAAGTTTCTCCTTTAGAATTAACTATTGAAGAAACATTACGGTTAAGAGCTGAAGAAAGAAGAAAGAAACTAAAAGAATTTAACTATAAATTCCATAACAATGTTTCTAGAATTGATGAGTTGGAAAAAGAGCCTGCTTACAAAAGATTAGGAATAGATTTGTCTAATTCACAGTCTAATAACACAAATTCTAGAATTTCTGTTGGAACAGATAGTAATAATGATCTGCAACTGCGTTCAAACAATTCATTTTTGCACGATAACGTAGATTAATTTTAAAATCATAATATTTGGTAACCCGAAAATTGGATTTAATTTTCGGGTTATTTTTTTTATCTTCGCACAGAATTTCAAAATTTGACTTCCTAAATAGGTTTTTAAAGTGAATTTTATTGTCACCCTGAGCGAAGTCGAAGGATCAAAATAATAGATCAATTAATAGGCAATAGCTTATTCAAATAAAATATAAACATGAGTTTACAAACACAAATCATGGACGAAATTAAAAACGCCATGAAAGCAAAAGATACAGTAGCTTTAGAAGCTTTAAGAGCTGTTAAATCAGAATTATTGTTGGCTTCAACTGCTTCTGGATCTAAAGAAGATTTATCTGAAGAAGATGAAATCAAATTACTTCAGAGATTGGTTAAAACCCGTAAAGAAAGCGCAAGAATCTTTACAGAGCAAAACCGCCCAGATTTAGCAGAACCAGAATTGGGTCAAGTTGCTGTAATCGAGAAGTTTTTGCCAGCTCAATTAAGCGAAGAAGAAGTAGAAGCTGTAGTAGCAAAAATCATTGCTGAAACAGGAGCTTCTGGAATTGCTTCAATGGGTAAAGTAATGGGATTAGCATCTGCTCAATTAGGCGGAACTGCTGAAGGAAAAACTATTTCTACAATTGTAAAAAAATTACTTTCGTAAATATAATTTTAGCCCCGAAATTTCGGGATTAGATTATAGATTTTAGATTTCAATCAGCAATCTAAAATCTATAATCTAAAATCATAAATAAACTGACCTCGTAGTTCAACTGGATAGAATATCAGATTTCGGCTCTGAGGGTTGGGGGTTCGAACCCCTCCGGGGTCACTTGACGGGACAAAGAAGATTTTTTCTTCTTTGTCCCGTTATTCTTTAGGGCTAATTCCTCATTAATTAAGTAAACTATTTGAACAACCTCATTTATTCTTGCGGTTCGAAACTGCTTTTCTTCGATTGTGAATTTTTCAGGATATATTGAACCGATAATACTCCGAAAGTGAGTTAAATCCGCTTCGCTACAGCATTCGTTAAGTTTCATCAAATTTTTAATTCCTGTTTTTAATAAATCGGAAATACTAATGTTGTCTCCAGCTAAATCTGCTAATTTAATTTCAAGACGATGAATTTTATTGTCATAATCTGTTTTCATCTCAGTGTAATCTTTAACTTCAATCTTTCTTGAAGCGAGCAAATCTCTGATGTAAGAAATTTTCTGTTCAAATTCTTTCAGCTGAGAAATGACTCTGTTCTTTTCTGCAATTGATTCCTTGTTGAAATCATTAAAATATTCTTTAACAGCTGTTATGTAAATCTTTTCCGTTTGAGGTTTTGGAATATACTTTTGTAATTCTTCGTAGAAAATGTGGTTAACCTCACACGATCTGATTCTGTAATTACAGCCCTTATAGCAATGATAATACGAGTAATGGCTGTTTCTCCCCTTAGATATACTTGCAGTTAAAATTTTGTCGCATAGAGGGCACTTAAATAAGCCTTTAAGGGGAAATGGTTCGGAGATTGCAGATTTAGTTCTGAAATTCTTTCTTCGTCCTTCTAAAACGTCTTGAACAAGATAAAACAGCGCCTCAGAAATTAATGGCTCGTGTGTGCCCATTACGTATTTTGCTTCCTCGTCTCTAAATTTCGGAATTAAAATTTTTCCACAATAAAGAGGATTGCGGATTTGTCTCCAGAAATTATTTTTACTTGTTTTAAGTCCTTTTCTTTTTGCCTGAAGAAAAATCTGTTCTGTATTGAAAATATCTTTTGCAATTTCTTCAAAACACCATTTTAATATGGATGCCTCAGGCTCGTCAAAAGTTATATACTTCTTACCATCCTCGGTTATTTTATTTATGTAACCTGAAGGAGCCAGTCCCATATATCGCCCCTCTTTTCTAGCTCTTCTCATACCGTGAAAAGTATTTAATGCCCGTCTGTCATTTTCTACTTCAGGAGCTGCCAGATAAAAAGCAAGCATCATTTTGTTTTCTGGAATAGACAAATCTAAAGGCTGTTCTATTGCTTGTGGCTCAACACCCACTCTTCGTAGAGTATTGATCATCTGGTATGCATCGCCAGCATTTCTGCTGAACCTATCCCATTTGGTAAATAAGATTAAATCCGTTTTATTTTTATACCTTTTAATTGTTGCCAGATAAAGTTTCCATTTGGGTCTATTAAACGTTTTTGCAGAATGGTCTTCATAAATAACATCCCTTACAGCAATAGAATTAATCTCACAGTACTTTTTTAGCATTTCCTCTTGATTTCTTTGTGAGTAACCTTTTTCCGCCTGTTCGTCTGTACTCACTCTCACATATAAATCCGCTGTCTTTTTCATCCCTCTTTTTCTTTAAATAATTCAAAACCGTTACTTTGGCAAGCAGTCGTAAAAAATCCAATACTTTACCTGCCTGTTCAAGCGTTACATCTACATTTTCATCTTTCAGCATTTTCATGGCTTGCTCTGCCGTCATTTTTCCTCTTTCATTCTCCTCTTCATTTCTCATTTCACAATTCCTCTTCATTAAAAAAAGACCGAGTCTCGGTCTTTTTTGTTCCACAATCATTCATCGCTATAAAGTTATGACACTTTTTTCATTTTATCCTGATCAAAATATGGTGGGGATAATACAAATATAAAACCTAATTCATTGAGGATCATAAGTAAAATTTACTTGTCATCACTCAATTATTTTTTAGATTATTATAAAGATAAGTCCCTTTTTTGTCAATGTCATGGACATAATATGTACATCAAAACGCAAATCATGAATTAGAATCTAATTACCTTCATCTTTCATATCCTTACACAAATAACTTATTTCATTTATAAGCTCAAATTCATCGATCGGGAACAGCTGAAGCGTTACTCCCAATATAAGCCCTACATCAATATTCTGGTTTAGAACCGTAGGTGGAACTTCTGCACTGTCGTTGTCCAAAGCGATTATACAGAGCTTCATCAGGTTTCTTATAATTGAAAGAAGTTCACAATAATCATATATTCTGATCTCTGCATTATACATGCCTCTTTTATCCTGTGCTGGTTTTAAAGTATTAAGCAGTCTATTGCTTAACATTTCGATTTTTTTCAGTTTTACAATTTCATCTGTTTCCATGATTATTAAATATTTCTTTAGCTTTTTCTATCTTCTCCAGAAAAACTGTCTCAACTTCTTTTTTCATCCATTGCAGTTTCTCATTTGCATAATCTACACTCTCAATATCAAAAGGCTCAGCATGTTCTCCCCATTGCACAGCCTTACGGGCGTATTCCATCTTCTCTAATGCATCCTTTTCTTTTTCAATACATCAAATACATTTCCGAATGAGCTTTTAAATGCACCGACATGTTCCTGCTGGTCAGCTATGTCTTCATGAGGGATCCATTCCCCTGTCAAAAGCCATGAAACATTTATGAACATATACCTGAACTGCTGATGAAGAACATAAAATGCCATTAAGAGATTATCGTTATTATGATGATACTTGAAATCTCTGCCGATTGTAACTGCTTCCGATCTCCACATTTGGTATCTCTTCTTTGTCTGCTTTATTAAGACGCTTTAGTTTTATACTTTTTATATCCATAACGGGCTTCTGCCTATCATTTATATATATAAGATCCGTTTCTCCGCAGTTTAGAATAAAAAAGAGATTTCCTCCTTTCAATTCATCTTTTATGTAGTCCCTGTTAAAAAAACAGAATACAAACTCAGTATGATTCTGGATTACTTTCCATAAATGGTCATTGACATCGTCATAATAATGTTCGCTTTCTCTGCTTATCACTAAAGACATAATCCCGATTTTTGATTCTAAATCTGATTCCGTAAAATAAATGCAGTCAGCTTCGACAAATTCCAAAAGAAGTTTTGCCATTTTCTTTACAGCCCTATATCTGGGATGTTCTTTATGGGTTAGAATATTACAATACATAACTTCTGCTTTTACTATTCAACAGTACACAAGCTTTCTTGTCGCAGTAATTCCGCCTCGGCAATCTCAGTAGCTTTTGCATAAAAAACATCGCATCTTTTCTCTAGAAGTTCTATATCCACTAAACAGGATTTTTTCACATTGCTCCAGCGTAGCGAAGCTGGATTTGCTTTTAACAGATCAAACATCGCTTTATCCTCACTAGTAGTTCGTGGAAAAATATCCGAAGTTAAAGGAGTAAATATTTCACATATTTCAAATAAATACGGCAGTGAAAAATGATCGGGATAATATCCTAAAAACACACTAATAAGTCCCAAGCATATTTGCTCTACAGCGATATGATACATAGATTCCTGAACAAATCCAGTAGTAGTGTAATCAAGCTGGCTTACGCTTGCCAAATAGGTCTCAGCGATTATATTTCTATTTTTCCAATAAGACTTTATACTTTTGATTTTAAATTCTGGAGACCCCTCAAAGGAGATATTTAAAGGCAAATTTTCACGTTCATACGCCTTATAGCCTCTTGTCACAACCTGATGATAAAAATACAGTTGGTTGTGTGTGAGAGAATGCTTGAATTTTGTTTTATGAAATAATAGTGTTACTGTGTAACGGCCTTCAGTTTTGTGTTTTATTATATCGCTGATATCTGCAACGGCATTTATAATATATTCATCCGTTAAAACCAGCAGATAATAGTGAGTATGCGCTTTTTCTCCAGAAACAGATTCTTGAAAAGGGTTTTCAACTGCGTCAAAGTGCTTTTTTTCTCCAAAGCAGTATATACTGCCTGTACTTATGCAGTCAGTAATAATACCGCTCACTGTCTGCAATCCTAAGTTGTCAATTGTTTTCATAATTTTGCTTATTTTAGTTAATACTTGTGTGAAAAATTGTATTTTTGTTTAACACACAGGCAAGTAAGCAATTACTGGTACCGTACCGTATCAAATTTTACCGTACCGTACATGGGATTTTTTGTATCATACATGAATCTCACATTTTTATTCTTAATTATTATCTTTGAGCTATGAGTACATTAACAAAACAAAACCACATGGGGCGTAAAATCAGCCGCATCCGTGAACTGAAAGACATGAAGCAGGAAGCACTGGCGCAGGCTATGGGAACAAACCAGCAGACTGTTTCGATATTAGAAAATAGTGAAGAAATAGACGATGAAAAATTAAAAGAAGTGGCAAAAGCCCTAGGAATAAGCGTGGAAGCAATTAAAAATTTTTCTGATGAAGGCGTAATTAATTACTTCAACAGCTTTAATAATTTTAACGATAATTCGTCATTAAATAGCCAATGCACTTTTAACCCACTGGATAAATTAATGGAATCTGTAGATGAGAATAAAAAACTTTACGAAAGATTATTGAAATCTGAACAAGACAAAATTGAATATTTGGAAAAATTACTAAAAGCTAAATAAGCTTTTATAAAAGATATATTAATTCAAAAAAAAAGAGACTCTACAGTCTCTTTTTTTTTGAATATCTGACAAAAACTATAGCATAGACTGATAAAGTTTATATTGTTCACAAAAGTGTTTAGCATTTTGAAAATTGCTTATATAATATAATTCATTGATCCCTGACTCGGTTTTTATATGAATAGATCCATATAAAACTATTGGGATCTTATAATTATTAACAAACCTTTTATCAGGCGAGCCGTCTCTGTTTACTCTATACCAAGTTTCACCAACAATTTCAGTATCCGTCTGTATATTTTTACTTTCCTCTAAAAATCGAGCTTCTGAATAGTATAATTGGAGATCAGAATAATCAAGAACAGCAATATCATCTTTGGTTTTAAAATATATTATGAAACTTGGATAAAAATAAAAATCCCCACCGTTATAATTTTCAAAATAGAAACTTTTTTCATCTGTTTTAATTGCGGGAATTGATTCTATTGAAAATGCTACCTCATTTCGATGCATTGAAGTCTGTGCTGCAGCTTTCGTATCTGTATTAGCTTCTGAATAAGTCATATCCCAGATTTTATCCGAATTTTTTAATGAAGTAAATGCACTTACAAGATCAGAATATTTATCTTTAAACTCGACCGTTTCAAATTCATATCTAATATTTAAATACGATTCAGTTTGAGCCCGCTTTACGGTCTCAAGAGCAATTCGGCTCTCTTCTAATTCTTCTGTAAGTCTCAGTAATTTCTTTTTATATAAAAATCTAAAAATTGAGTTTTTTGTTTTTAGATATTGCCCATTAAGCGTCTTGTGTTTTTCTGAAAGTTTTGCTACTTCATCTGTAATTATTTCTCTTTGGTAGTAAAGATTTATAATTTTTTCCCTGACACTGCTAAGATTTTTAGAATTTAACCTTTCAGTATTAAAATGGCTTTCAATTTTGCCATATTCTACTTTATCAAAAAGCTGTTTTAAAATATCATTTCCCAGTTCTCGTCCCTTATTCTTTGCTTCCTGAAATTTTGATTCATCTAAGCTACTAACTCTGTCTGTTTCGGTGCGTTTACCAACTGTGAAAACAATCTGATGTGAAATAAGAGACTGATTTAAAAAGTCATTTTGTAAGGCTGTGTCCATAATCTATAGGTTTTAAAGCCAAATCTATTTAATATCAATTCATATTATTTACGGAAAACCATAATTCATAAAAATAAAGAGTTATTCATCTGAAAAAATCTAAACAGGCTTTATGCTCTTTTATTCGACATGTAAAATCTACATATGCCTGAAAAACCTTTTTGTTGATTATTTTAGTGTCCAAAGGATTATTCTATACAAGGCAAAGACAAAATGAAACTTCCCAAAAGAAAAAAAAGCAAAGCAAAATATTGGACACAGCCAGAGAAGTGCGCATAACATTTTTTTTCGTTCCTCAAAAAATGCCCTTCGGGACTTATAGCACTTCACCTGTCTGCTTGTCCAATTGAAGACTACTTTCTTTTTTCCCTTTTCTTTTAAAAAATTTTCAATCGAGACAACCTACTTCTAACCACGTGTATTACAGTAAATTAAAAATTTTACTATATATTTATCACTAATAAAAAACAAACGATTTCTAATTCAATAATTCATTTACTTATGAATCGTCCCAAAATTCTTTTTATAATTCTTTTAAGCCTTTTATTCTTCACACTTATATCTTTTTTATATCGCTATGAAAAAAACAAGATTTTGGAAAAGGAGCTTTCCCGCATTGATAAAGAACTTTATTTAAAAGAGGTCTACTACAAAAAGAAAGTGAAAGAGTTTGAAGAGCTGGAAAAGAAACATAAAAAGCAGACTGACCAACTAAAAGCAGAGCTCTCAATTAAATGATATTTTTATGATTCTCAAAATCTCTTTCCAAGAGCATTCAATTTTTATAGAGTTATTTAGTAAATAGTTAAAAGATAACATCCTACAGCCATCATGACCATATTTTGCGCATGATACATTCAAATATTTTTTCTAAATTAGAATCCTGCTTTTAAAAAATCTCCAAAGATGTCCACGTTCCTGACATCAGCAAGATGAACGGTTGTTTAACAACCGCCTATCTTGCCACCCATTGCCTCGGAACTCGGCGGTGGAGAAACCTAAAAGAAGAGAGTTTGATAACAATGAAAATGATAGATGATGAAAAGAGAAAATTCAAACAGAACACGAATCGTGGGACTGCGATTCACTCCTTTGGAGTTTGCCGAACTGGAAAAAAGATTCAGAGCAAGCACATGCCGAAAATTAAGCGACCACATCAGAAGCCACTTATTCAACAAACCGATTGTAGCCACTTACAGAAATCAGTCGTTAGACGATCTGATGGAAGAGACAGCTGTACTTACTTCCGAATTAAGGGCAATAGGCAATAATATCAATCAGATTGCCAGAAAGATAAACACGCTCAAAACAGTTCCTGAATTTAAAGGACATCTTTATCTGTTCGAGATCCAGAGAAAAAGGCTTTTTGATAAAATGGAAGAGGTCTCAGACCACACCCAAAAAATAGCAGAAAAATGGTTGCAGTCATAAAAACAAGCTCGTCCATAAGAGGCATTCTGAATTACAACGAAAATAAAGTTGAGATTGGAAAAGCGGAATGTATAAGTGCTGTAAATTATCCACTGGAGCTGGGAAAACTGACTTTCACTTCAAAATTAAACCGCTTTCTAAAACTGGCAGAACTCAATACCAATGCGAAGAGGAATTCGGTGCATATTTCGCTCAACTTTGATCCCTCGGAGAATCATTCGAAAGAAAAACTGGCTGAAATTGCGGATGTATATATGGAAAAACTGGGATTCGGCAGACAGCCTTATCTGGTGTATCAGCATTATGATGCAGGACACCCTCACTGCCATATCGTGACAAACAACATTCAGAGGGACGGAAAAAGAATCGATCTGCATTTACTGGGAGTCAGAAAATCAGAACCAGCCCGAAAAGAAATTGAAGAAATGTTCGGACTTGTAAAAGCCGAAGGAAGAAAACAGAAAGAACAATTTTCGTTAAATCCAATAGATGTCGGCAGAGTCCAATACGGAAAGACAGAGTCCAGAAAGGCAATCAACTCAGTTTTAAATCAGGTGTTGCTTGACTATAAATATTCAAGCCTGCCTGAACTCAACGCGGTTTTAAACCTCTATAATGTCCATGCTGACAGAGGAAGCGAGGGATCGAGAGTTTTTAAAAACAACGGACTGCTTTACAAGATACTTGACCAGAATTCAAAACCGATAGGCGTGCCGATAAAAGCCAGCGAATTCTACAGCAGACCTACCTTAAAATTTCTGGAGGAAAAATTCAGGGTAAACGAAACAAAGAAACAATACGGCAAAAGCCATGTTAAAAATGCTGTGAGAAAGGCTTTTTTTGATGAAAGAATAACTACTGTCAAGAGATTATCCGAAAGGCTCGAAAATGAAGCGATTCATACTGTTTTAAGAAAAAGCAATGAGGGAAAGCTTTATGGAATTACTTTTATCGACTTTAAAACACAGACAGTTGTCAATGGAAGCAGTCTGGGAAAAGAATTCAGCGCAAAAGGAATTCAGGAAAGCTGTGCCATGAACATTCTTGCACTTGAAAGGAAATATCAAAAGTCCATTTCAACTGCTCCAGAAAACTTTCAAAATTTGGAATTAAAAGAGTATGTGAAAGAAAATCTGGCAGATATACTTCTACGTGGAGAAAAAATAAATGACTACGTTTCGAAACAATTTAAACAAAAAAAGAAAAGAAGACTTTACAATGGGATATAAAATAGTAAGGTGCATTATGCACCTTTTAGGTTAGCGCCAATTGTTGTAATTATATCCCACTTTCGAGTCTATTTGTGTTGTATACATAAATCTAACTATTTTAATTTGCTTTTTTGTTTTCTTTTGAAAATTGAGCCTTTGAGAAAGAAGCATATTTTAATAAATTCTTATATTTAAAGTATTAAAAAAAGTCATTAATGGAAAAGGAAATTGATAATTTATTATTTTATTATTTTAAAAACCCAGATGATTTATCAGGTATTGTAAAGAATACAGATATAGATTATTTTAAAAGTGAAAAATTATTAATTGATGAGCATGAAAAACTTGTTTTAAATTTTGAATCTGAACTTTTAAATAAAGAACTTATTAACATGTTAGAGATTTCTCTTGGCATTAAACTAAGTAAAAATATATCCAATACGATAAAATATATTGATGAATTTGCAAATTTCCTTATTAAAAAATATTCTGCAGAAAATAATAGAATTCCAGTTTTAAGATTGACCAAAAATTTAAAAATATACTTTTTATTATATAATTTTAATAGTTTAGAAGTCTTTAATTTTCTACTTAATCTACTAAATAGTAAGGATAATCGTCCAAGACATCTTAACTCTTTTGAGGAAATTTATTTCCATTTTTTGTTTCATTCAAAATATGATATAAAAACAATTTATAGCTCTTGTACAGAAACTTACAAGAAAAGCAAGTATCAGTCAAGGCATATTTTTTCATACGTCAAAAAACTTGTTACCTTAAAGATTTTATTATCTAAACAATTATATGAATATGGTTTGGAAAATAATATCCAGCAATATCCAGGATTTGCTCCAACTTTAATTTCTGAAATGTATAATTTATCAGATTCGCAGGCTATTGAATATTCCAAAAAGTTATTAGAGATTGATAGAGCCGAAGCTTTTAAAACTTTTTCTCATTTTAACATAACTTGTAAAGAAGAAGTAGAGAATATTTTTAATCTAACAAAAGATTTAGATTGTAGAACCGTAAATGAAATTGATCAACAAACTTTTTTATTTTGCAAATTGATTGAAAACATTAATATCTCACATGAAATCAGAAATGAGTGTTTCAACAAAATTGTTATACACTTAAAATCAGAAAACTTAGAAATCGCGAATGCTACGTTTCACAATATTACTTACTGTCTTGAAAATTACGAAACCCAGAGATATCAATTATTATTCATTTATTTAAACAATACTAAAAATTTTAAAATTATAAACGATTTTTTCTACACTTTTAAAACGCCAAATTATCTTTTCGATTTCATAATGAAAGATTTTGACGCAAAAGGTTTCAGAAATTCTGCTGATATTTTTGACGATACAATTTCTCATTTTTGGAATGAAAGTAAAAAAGAAGTTGAATTAATAATTCTAAACATGTTCAGTCAAAGAAGGTACTCTCTCTTGGCTTTAAAAATAATATTAAGCAGTAATAGTGATTTTCCTTATCCAATTAATTTCTTAGATATTAAAACTGAAGAAGCTCAAAAAAATGCGATAGATGCTTTTAGTATTTTCCCGTACTCAATTGATAAATTAATACCTCTTATTTTAAAACTAAAAGAATCAAAATTTATCAATGTACGCACACATCTATCAAAAGAATTAGAAAATCTAGTATTTGAAACATACCACGAGTCACTTTATGAACTAGTAATTCCCCATCTTAATGGAATAAAAGATAGAAAGCTTATAAAATCATTAAAAAATGCAATAACAGATTATAAAAACCTAAAAGAACAAAAATCAAAAATTAAAGATCTCAGTCCATGGGAGAATGAGAAGGATTTACTTGATTTATATTACCGCCTAGAACATGAGAATAACGCAAAAATCTCGAAGAACTTCCCAGCTAAAGAATCGTTTTTATCTATGACGAAAGGTACAATTATTGTGCGAGGTAAAGCATGGAAATTAGAAGACCAAGATGAGGCTTTGCCATTACAAGCATTTAAATCTAGTTTATTAATCAACAGCAGAGCATATAAAAATCCAAACAATTATGAGAACGAACTTGAAAATTTTTAAGTAAATGGATATAAAAAACATTATTGTAAAAGAGTATCTAGAATCGTTAACAGAAAAAAATGAGTTAAATAGGATATTTCCAATTCTTTTAGAAGTAATGGGATTCACAATACTATCTAAACCAACCGAGTATATAGGATTGCAAGAATATGGCAAAGACATTGTTGCTGTTGGTGTAGATTTAGATAATGTAAAAAAAAGATTCTACTTTGAGTTAAAAGGAGGTAACGAAAGGGACATTACAAATGAAAACTTTTATGGTAAAGATGGCATTGCAGACTCTCTTACACAGGCTTCTTATAATAAGTTTGTATCAGCATTCCCAGAATTTGACACATTACCCTTAAAAATTATAATAGTTCATAACGGGATAATAAAAGGGGCAGTACAGTCAACATTTGAAAGCATGATTAAGGGTTTGGAAGAAAATCTCAAAAACACAACATTTGACAGATGGGATATTTCTCGTTTAACGATTATGTTTTCAGAGAAACTATTTGGAGCCTACCTGCTTACAGACCCAATAACAACAAAATTATTTAATAGGATTCTCGTTAATCTAAATGCATCAGATGGAATCTCAAAAGATTATACTCAACTAATAAAAATATTGTTAGAGAAAAATGAATGGAAGAAAAATAAAAAACTTGCCAGAAAATGGGTACTACTTTTTGAAAGCTTAAAATTGATTGGTTTCATTATTTATACAGAGTGTAAAGAATATAATAATCTTGAAATTGCAAAAAGATACCTTACACATTTAACATTGGCATTTTGGCATTGGATATTAAAAAATAAACTTGAAAGAGACAAAAAAGTTATCGTTTATTTTGAGCAAGTATTACAATTTTATTACCAAGTTTTAACTGAATATTTTTCAAGAACAATAGATATTGCCTGTTTAAAAGACGGACTATATTCTGAAGATGGCGGAAGATATGAGCAGATTGGATACACAAATCGAACGTTCGAATATTTAGAGTACTTTTGTTTAAGAACTAATATTGATAGATTCTTCAATGGTAAAAACAATGACGAACTTTTTAATAACTTACTGGTTAAGATTATAAATAATAATAATGTTTGCACAAGACCACTCCTAGACATTAACTCCATCACAATAAGTAATATCTTGAATTTATTTATCGAGCTTAATCAAGCTCAAAATGCAAAGAATTATTTATTTCTGGTTGTTCGCCAAATCATTTACTCAAAAGAAAATTTTGACTTTTTACCAGACTGTAATAACAGCATAGAAAACGTAATTAAATTTCTTGTAACAGGTACAAAGCCTGTGTACTATTCCGACAGTACATCACTATTAATAACAATGATTCTGGAATATATTGTAATTTTTGACATGGAACAATCTTACAATGAGTTGAGAGATTTTATAAAAAAGCATGAAATTGACTTAGGCATTTTTATACCATTTCACGGAGTAGGCTCAAAAAACACAAAGCTTATTTCTGATAAAAATAACGATCTAGAAGAACAGCTCTTCTCCAAATCATTTACCGATGGATACCAGTCCGAAATTCGTATAACAGAAAGAAGTCCTTCAAAAAATCTAAGCTTTGCTGAGTTTAAGGAAAAAACTTTAAGGAAGGATAAAGAGTTTACTTATCAATATAGAGCTGCAGAAGCTGGTTTTCCATTTTTAACGGAATTGGCACACACTTACTTTCTAACTCCTTACTTTCCAGATAAATGGAGGAAGTATTTTAATAGGTTTATTCCTGAAAACTAATACCATTTTATTACTTTATAATCTAAAAATATCATACAAAACAAAAAGAGGTTTTCGAACCTCTTTTTTAAATTTCTGCAATTGAATTTTAAACAATTATTCTGTTGTGAATTCTTCAAATCGACTTATATATTTTAATCGAAAATATTTATTCCAGTATTCATCATTTAGATTCAGTTCATTTTTTCCCTTTTCAATAAGATAATATTTATCATTACTTTTTACACCGTAAATTCGATATGATTGCAAAAATTTATTCCCCTTAGTTTTACGAAACACCGAAAATCTAGTTACAGAAGAATTCTTTGCGCCAATGGTAATTGCTACATTAATATCTTTATTTGAATACTCATAAATTCCCTTTAGTTCAAATAATGAATTAGGATAGAGCATTACATGAGGATCATAACCAACTTGCGAACTGTTAAAACAATCTCTGCTAGTAAAAATAGTGTCCTTTTTAGTTGTAATAGCGCAATTTATAAATTTATTGTAATCACGATGTATAAAAGCACCATCAATATAAGGGTATTTACTTTTGTTCTCAGCCATAATGACTGAGTTTTTTCCGTCAATTTTATACATTTCAAACGCTAAATCTTTATAATCAGCTCCCTTTACGTTTTTAGATAGCTTATAGATATTTTCAGATAATTCATGTCTTAATTTATCATTTTCACTTCTAAGAAGAGCATTCGACTCTTGAAGCTTCTTTGTATTGTTATTACTCGCTTTAATTATAGATAATTCCGTTTTTATAAATTTATTATCCAATTTCGTCTCAGAATCAGCTTGTAACTTATTAGTGACCGCAAAATCTAATAATGTTATTGTTATAGAAATTATTACTAAAATTATAATTAGCCACCCAATAGGTTTTAGTCCTTTTGAATTTTCTTTTTTGAAATCAGATATGGCATAAAATACTGCAATAAAAGCAGTAATTAAAATACTTACTGACTTTATTAAATTAACAAGTCCATGTTTTATTATAAAATCAATCATTTCTTTTTAGACTTAGGAGTGATTTGAAAATACTTAGCTATAATTTTGTTTTAAATATATTAATTTATTTAAGGAAAGTTTAATCTTCCATGATAAACTCATATATGAATTGCTTAACAGCTCAACAAAATGAAAAAAGCTTTAGATTTAATTTTGAACATCTCGTCTAGTCAAGATTGTGGCGCTAGCATAAGCGGAGGATCGGAATTTTAAATACTATTTTCGGATTCTTGTTCCTTGTTCTTGTAATTTTAATAATGCTAAGGTTTCTGCCATATCTTTCCCTTTAGAGGAACAAAAGTCTATCAAATCATATTCTATTACACGTTGAATACTTTCTGCTTTATCTGAAATATATTTAATTTTATCTAACAATTCCTCTTTTATTTTTCCAGTATTTAAATCTTCTTCGTTTTCACTGATAACTTTGTGAATCAACCAATTCCTTTGCATTAAAAAAGCATTTAATTCATCTTGCAATGAGAAATTATAGAGTTCCTCTTTAATTGCAATTTTAATAGCCTTTCCTAAAGTATAACTCTGGTTTTGTTTTAAAAATTCATCCGCACGCTCTTTTGTTTCTGTGGGATTCATTTTAAGAGTAATTGAATAACTAAGTGCTTGTTCGACCATTTGGGTTTTCAATACAGCTTCTCCAACAAAACAATACAAATTAATTTCATTGTTGTTGGCCTGTATTTTTGTAACATTTTTTTTCATAACTGAAGCTTTTTTTTGATTAAAATCAGTAATTATCTATTTTGCTATTTATTTTATCAAAAATACTTCTTTAGTGCGCGGTGATTTTGCGTAGTGAAAAATATAATTTCTCATGAATATTCTTAATCAATCGCGCGGATTTGTAATCCTTGCTTTCACTCAAAAGGATGCATTAAAGAAAATCTAGCAGAAATTCTGTTTCGTGGCGAAAGATAAATAATAATGTACCGAAAGAATTTAACAAACGGAAAAAGAGAAGAATATTTAAAAATCTTTACAAATGGCTATATCATTTTATACATTTTAGGTTTAATTATAGAAAATATCAAATCCGAGTAGAAATAGGCCATAGGAAGGGTAAGTATTTTTTAACCCTTAAAAATCATACCCGTTAGCTCTACACCATAGTTTCTTTTAATCGTATCTATAAACTCTCTATCATTTACGTTGGAAACAACGATTATTTTTCGACTGACTCTTGGACAAAATAGCGCACCAAAATTTCCATAATGAAAATGAATACCAATAGCTGATTTATAAGGATCCTTTGAAATTAGATAATTTTGTGAATACGCACCTGTAGAAGCGTCACCAAATGGTATTGGTAAAATCACATTGCCTGATTGATTTTGACTTGTTCTTATAGTTACCGGTCTTCCACTATAAGTAGATAATTGAAGCAGATATTGCAGACCATATTCCGTCCTATGGAACGTAATTCTAAAACCTCCGATACCTGGAATTCCTTTCTCTATAACTTTATCAAATGCTTTGGTTTGACTTTCTAATATTTTATTAGGCTCTAAACTTTTTAAGTTTGGTACAAACTCTCGTTGAAATTCGTTGAAGCCTTCAATATCGCCAATCCAAAAAGACTGATTAGTTACATCTATTTTACCATTCTGCACCTTATATAGCAGTGGCTGATTTTCTAATGATGTAACTAAAAAATCCGTAGTATAATTACTTTCAATATTAAAACTCAAAAGAACTTTTTTGACATTCGTGATGTCGAAAATATTTTCTTTAAACAGTTTCTCTATGGCACTCTGCGCAACTTCCACATCTCCAGCAAATGACACAGCAATACTGGGATTTAGTATAATGCTTTTTAGCACACCACTAAAAATACTATTTCTGTTGGATACAACATTCGGGTCGGAAATCGTGGAGTCACTTTCTACTCTGACACCTCCGTGACATATTTTTGCAATTATTAGTGTCATAATAAAATTGAAAATCTATTACATATATGGAATATCTTAATCTCTAATAATTTATATTGCAAGATATTCTTTTATTAAATCAATTTTTTGCTCGATTTGTTTTTCTGCTTCGGAAGGCTTTAATTCATTTGGTTTAAATCCTTTTATATCCTTATGACAGCTACTACAATATTCTCCTATTTCATTTATTTTAGAACATTCACAATTCCAAACCTCTTTTTCTTTCGAAGACAGCATTTGCTTTTTCATTGTTTTCGTTCCTCTTTCAAAAAAATTACTTTTGATATACTCTAGTATAGTATCTAAATTTTTCTTGTCCGTTTGATCGTAAAATGGCTTATCATAGGTAGCCATTTTTAGTGCTATCTTTTGTACATTAAAATTATCATCGTTCAATAGTTTTATTATTTCGTCATAATTGAATAAATTTAAATCCTTTATAACTTTTGATAGATATTCTGCTACTGAAGTATTTTCGGTTCTTTTAATATTAGCATATAAAAGACTTATTTTTTGATCTTCTTTTAAAACACCAACATAGTTAATAAATCTTTTATTAAAAGAATTATAAGCCTCTCCGTAATTCTGAGGAGTTGTAATTATATCTGAATATCGTTTAAGTATATTGGGAAAAACTTCTTCTATTTGATTTTCGATTACAAAGTTCCAAAAATCTTCATCTGTTGTCAAAATTCCTGATTGAGCTTCTTTAATTAACTCCTGCTTTTTACGTAAAATATTTATTTTTTCAATACTTACAATTTCAACCTTGTCATCTCGATCCGAAAGGGTGTTAGTCGCATTCTCTTTTTCAATAATAACTGCAGTACCAATGGCCGTAATCATAAACATAGATTTTCCTTTACCTGAAATTTCGTCTAGATCAATACTTAATCCTATGATACAATTTCCACCAATTTCGTGTGTTGCAAGTTTTATTTTTTCGATTGCTTCATTATATATTGAAGATAATTGCTTTTGATATGCATTAGATCGACCTCCAAAAACATCAGTTAACCCTCCCATAAAATCACTGAAGAAATTAGTACCAGCAACAACATGCGCGGTAACAGGTTTGAGAGGCTTTTTAATTTTTATTCCTTCTATTGAAGAAGTTGTCAACACTAAAACATCTTTTGGATTTCCCATAACGTTAAATTTTAATATTTATATACAAACCTAATTAATTAAATTAGTCAATCTTTATGGTTTTCCGTAATTAGAATACACTTTTTATTTGTTATTTTGACTATCACATTTTAACTAAACTATCAAAGGGAAAATTCTTTATTTCCTTTTTTAACCTAATTAAAATCAGAAACCTTAAACATCATAAATATGCAGAAAAAATTACTTTCTTTTTTCCTAATTGTGATTTCCTTCTGTCAAGCGCAGGAAAGGATAAATGACAAGCTTCCCGTTATTACAAAAAAAAATGAAGCATTAATTCTTGCAAATGGTTGGTATAAAAGTGAAGCTGGACAATGGATTAGTGGTAAAAACAAGATTCCGCAAGATTTAGGAGAAAATCAGAAATTATTAGGTAATTATGAAGCGTATGGCCTTGGTTCAGATAATTTCATTTCACTAGAAATAAAAGATGTTACTATTGCTGATAGTACATATGCCGTTTTAATTAAAAAATATAGAGATGGATTTTATACTTACAGTTCCATTCAGAAGGGTTGGAATAATAAAATAAGTTGCAAATATTATGTATTTTCAAAAGGTGAGCTCAACAAAATTAAAGAGATTGAAAATGACAATTTAAATAAAATATTGTTTAAAATAATTTACGAAGGAAACTTATTATTCATAAACACAAAGACGTTTAATAATACTACTATTTCAAAGGACATTTTGTCTAAAATAAATGACAAAACCTATTTGGATCATCAAAGCCTAGTAAGTCACCATTTAGGGCTTAACTTATACTATTTTAAAGCAAAAAATATAGTTCAATTTTATTTTTACGATGCCAATTTATATTTCGATGATTCGCTTTATGAAGACTCAGAAGAAACAAAAGCAAAAACTTATTATGAAACAGATGCAATAAGTTTCAAGAAGTTTTTAAATTTTTAAATTTCATGATTTTTTGCCAATAAAAAACACGATTGTTTTCCTAATTTAACTAAATCATGAGAAACAAAGTTATCAGTTTTAGAGAGTTTCTGGAAAGAAACAAAATATTTTTAGAAGTTTTAACAGCTATTGTGTTAACTAGTACAAGCATTTTTGTTTCTTTTCAGGCAAACAACATTGCAAACCAAGCCAATATCATTTCCAGTACTCAAACAGGAATCATGAAAATGGAAAATACACCAAGTATAGAAATACGAAGGACACAAATAATGAGCGATTCCTCTGGAATCGATAATGTTAGTAAATGGACTGTAATCAATAATAACAGCATCATATCAAACTTTGAAATTGAGAAAGAATACGCGTATTTAAATATTGCTAAAAGAACAAATAGTGTAGAAATAGATATTCCGTTGATGGAATATATTAATAGTGATGGAAAATTAACTGGACAAAATGAAGGTGTAGTATATGTATTTGACAACAAGAACTGCAGTAAAAATGAATTACTAATAAGACAAGGAATATGGGATTATGGCTATAGCCAAATAAAAAGTTTCATTGAAATATCATATACTAATGCATTACGAGAGAGGGAGACAAAATATTATCAAATTACACCACTAATTCAAGAAATTTCAACTAGAGAATGGGATTCGATAAAGAATGATTGGAGTAAGAAAAGTAAAAATGTTATTCACTTACAAGATATTGAAACAAACATTGAAAAAATAAAAGAGTATCAGTAATTATTACCCAATAAGCTTTAATTTAAATTTTATACTTAAAATAGAGTTTACTTTTTAGATTGATATTTCACTCAAAATAATTAGATCTTTCAATAAAAGGTTCGAATTCTGTACCGTCAAGGTCACAAAAAAAAATGAAAGCCTGCAAAATATAAACTTTGCAGGCTTTTTTATGGTTCGAAAATTTTTAATATTTTCTTCTAGTTTTTAATTTGATTATTTCTTAAAGTATAAGTTACCAGATTTTTTATATTCTGATGGGTGTTGTTATATTTTTCATTCTCCAATTTAAAGTTCATTTTTTTTAATATTGATACAGAATTAATATTGTCAGATGACGGAAAAGCAGTTATTATTTTTGCTTTTATTTTTTCAAACGCATATTCTATCACTTTTTTGATTGCTTCCGTCATTATTCCTTTGCCTTGAAATTCACTCAACATTTCATATCCTATTTCTACAATTTCATTTTCAACATCAAAATTCCATAAACAAATTGAACCAATTAGATCGTTGTTTTCTTTTTCAGTTATAACCCAATAAATGCATTCATTTCTCGCAATTAAATTTTGCATTTTAATTATATACTCTTCTGCTTTTTGTAAGCTTGATGAATTCTCTCTTCCAACAAAAGCATTTACAGTTGCATCAGAATGTAATTTATGGATTAAAATAACATCACTGTTTTCAATGTTTCTTAATATTAATCTTTCAGTAATTAGTTTAGGGAAATCTTTGAAATTTAATTCCATGTCTGTACTTTTTTGATTAATTTTTTTATGCGGAATTTTGGCTTTCGCTCACTTTGGCTGCTTTTTAGAATTTTTAAAAATATAGTAAACCGAAAACAGAAAGACAATGCCATAAATAACTGCCATTGCTGGGTTCTCAAATTTTAGATTCTTAAAGTCAAATTGCTTGAATAAAGTTGCGCCCAAAATGATTGCAACTATCCAAAAAACAAATGTTATAGGTTGGTTTTTATTTTCCATATTTAGATTGTTGGTTGTTAAATATCATATTTATAGTTTGTCCTGTTCGGCTCTTAATAAATCAAAAATACTCTCGCTCTTAAAGTTCTCCATAAACAAATTAATTAGAGGAACTGTGGGGCTTTTTGGATATTTTTTCATGAATCGGTTAAATTCTTGAATGTTTTCTGGATAAATATATTTCTCATCTGTTGCTCGCTCAGCTGTTGGCGTATTGTCTTGACCGACTAGATAATCCATCTGATAATTTTTGTATTCTTCTTTTACAGACACAATCAATTTTGAATCAGGATATTTCGTCATAAAATTTTCCCATGAAATTATTCTGTCTCCCAAATCTTTAAAAGATATTACAAGTCCGGCATCTGCCGAATAAAGTGTTTTGTTTTCTTCGCTTTTTAGGTGCAAATATTCTTTGTAATCGCTTGTGACGTAATCTTTGAAAATGGTATAATAAAAATCATGTAACGGTTCTATTTCAACATATCCTTCTCCAATTTCCCAAAACTCTAATTGGTGCTTCGAAAGTTTTTCGCCCAAAAGTTTTACCGCTTTTTTATCAGTCTCATCTTCATGGTAAAATTTATCTAATACTGCTGATTCTTTTTCGGCAATCTGCTGCAATAAAGAGCTGTTTTCTTCAGAATATTTTTCGTACAAGGCATTGGCTTCTTTATTAGAAAGTGTTTTTAATTTGAGAACAACTTCATTTTTGTTTTTAGAAAATTGTTCTAAAAGCGATTCTGAATGGCCAGTTTCTGTTGATGTAACAGATTTTGTTTGAATAGTATCACTTTTTGTTTTACTGATGTCAGAAATCGTTTTGTCGTCATTTTTCTTGCAGGCTGAAAGCAAAATTCCGAAAACTAATAAGACAGATAATTTTCTCATTTTAGGATTTGGTTTATTAGGCTAATATAGAAAAATATTCAGAGTATATTTTAGTCATAAAAAAAGGACAAAATAAAATTTGTCCTTTAGTTTATATTTCTAAAATTGATATGGTGTAAATAATTAAGAGCTTAATTTTATTTCTTCGAAAACAAATTCTCAACGACCCAAGCAGGACCAATCAGTAAAAACTGAAGATCTTTTAAGAAAGAAGGTTTTTTGCCTTCAATATTGTGGCCGTAAAACTGTCCGATCCAAGCAATAACGAAAACGCCAATGGAGAATATCCATAACGGAACAATTTGTCCGATATAATAATTGATAACTAAGCAGATTCCAGAAAATATAGCAATTTTTAGCGCCATAGAAATTGATAATCTGATATAGAAAACCAAGACAAAAAGTAGAATTAAAAATGCCCAATTTTCAATAACAGGCGCATTCAATTGCAGCGTATTGGCGATGATCGCACTCGGAATGCTCATTAGCAAACCAACTATAGAAAAGAAAATGGCAGGCACACAAATATAATGTATCGCTTTGTTTGTGGGGTTCTGATGACTTACGGCATATTCTGCAAACCATTGGTCTAATGTTCTCATTTTTTGTGGTTTTAAGGTTAGATGCGTAAATCTAGTAAAATTTCTTTTAGCTTTTACCGTGCTGCATTTTCATTATTTCATCTACAATAGAAATAGCTTTTTCGAGTGTAATCCCGTTTTCTTGATCTAAAGTTAGGAGATGATTTTCCTCAATCATTTTTATTTCCGGAATTAAACCTAAGCCTTGTTCAATAGCAATAGATTTTAAAGATAAAGTTTCGCCGTAAGTAGGCACATTGGTCTGCATCCAACCAAAATAAGGCTCTTGGTTTACTCGGTTTGGATCTTCCCATAAATCCATTCTTAGGCAGAAATTATCTTCGCTTATCGTAGTCCATACATTAAAAACTAAATCTTCGTGATAATCAATAATAGGAATGGTTAATCTGCCGCGATGAAAAAAATGCTCTTCATCGACATAACACCAACTTCCTCCATATTCTATTCTTTGCTCTCTTTCTTCGGGCGGAATGGTAAAATAATAAGCAGGGAATTCATTCCCAAAGCATAAGGGCATTTGCTCAAAAACTTCTCCGCAGCAAGAACATTTGTAAGTATACATTTTTTAATTATTTAGAGCGTCAGCTTTCTGATTGTACTGAAAAACATTATCCCAAAGTTCATCAATCTTAATAAGCGCTTCATTAAGCGGAATCACTTCCCATTTTCCATTAGTTTCTATTCCTAGACCGATGCTTTTTAATTTTAATAAAGCATCATTCACATCAAAATCTAAATCGGTATTTAGTTTGTTTTTAAACCAAAACTCAATCTGATGGTCTAATTCTTCGGCGGTTAAAGGATCCTCGCTCTCGTGTAAAAAAGTATAAGCGAGAATAGTTTCTTTTAAAGCCTCTTCTTCAGAAGAATTTAATAAAGAATAAAATGCACCACTGTTATTCCCAACATTTTTAAAGTATAAACTGTCTGAAAGCGTTTTAGAATATCTGATTTTCTTATTTATGAAATTATTGTATTGACGAAAACAATAAGCTCCTAAAATTCCAAGTGCTATTAAACCTTGATTTAACGAAGTTTTACTGTTTAGCAAATCGATTGTTTCACCCGTTTGATAAGCTTCATACATATTAATCAAGGCCGGAATCACCTTGGCGCTTAATAGAGAAAGTCCTCCAAAAACACCAGGAACCCAAAGCAGCAATTTGTCCTTAAGAGACATTTTCGGAATGGCATTTGGAAAAATAGTTTCAATATCGTTTTTAGGAACACGTTTAAAGATTTTCAGCGCAATAGAACCTGGATCGATTGGCATTTTCCCTAATTTGACTTTCTTTTCTTTTAGATAATCGGCTTCACTGTAATTGAGGTAAATCAAGACACGATCATAATATTCAATTTCGACCTCTTTGGTCCAGAAAAAATATTTTTTGACTTTTTCTTTTGCTTTATGATGCCCACGCGCATAAAGTTCGAAATCTTTAAAAGCATTAAAATCGATAGAAAGATTCAGTCCAATCAAGTCAGATTCATTAAAAGCGTCGTTTAGGGCTTTCTGATTGATTTTGTAATAATTGCCACGTTCGAGAACTTTGAGCAGCGTTTCTTTAAAAATAGGGAAATTGCTTTTATTGATAAACTGTTCGCGCTCTTTTTCGCTTAAATCTGGATCATAGAGCGCATAATGCTGTTTTAGATTTCGGTTAAGATTAAAAGATTCGTAATGGTAATAATGTTCGATAATTTCGAACAGTTTCTTGAAATCATCAATCTTCTGCGAGTTTTCAGCGAAGGCAGCAATTTGCTGTTCCAGTAAAAATTCTTTGTTAAACGGAATATAATGTTCTCTAGTCATGTGGACTTAATTTCGTGGCTTTTACAGAACGCAAAAATACTGCCTGAAATTTGATTTTAGACTTTAATTGTGATGTTTTTTTAACGCAAAGCACGCTAAGAATTTTTAATGCAATATTCAAATATAGCCCGCGGTTTCAACCGCGGGATACTCAGCGATATGGATTGTGTCCTCGTGGTTGAAACCACGAGCTATGTTATAGAATTCGCAAAAAAAATATTGATTTAGCTTTGTGAACTTTGCGTAATTCTTTGCGCTCTTTGCGTTAAAAATATTCCCTTTTTTAACGCAAAGTGCACTAAGATTTTTTAATGCAAGACTTAATAAAATCGCTAAGTTCGCAAAGCTAGACAGAAATATACTTTGCGAACTTTGTGTTTTAAAAAAGATTTCTAATTGCTGTGCAATATTCAAATATAGCCCGCGGTTTCAACCGCGGGATGCTCAGCAATATGGATTGTGTCCTCGTGATTGAAACCACGGGCTCTGTTATAGAATTCGCAAAAAAAATATTGATTTAGCTTTGTGAACTTTGCGTAATTCTTTGCGCTCTTTGCGGTAAAAATATTCCCTTTTTTAACGCAAAGTGCACTAAGATTTTTTAATGCGAGATTTAATAAAATCGCTAAGTTCGCAAAGCTTTATCTAGATAAAGCGTAGTGGTCTCACAAACTTCTCAAAAAAAACTTAGTGAACTTTGCGTAATTCTTTGCGCTCTTTGTGGTAAAATAAGCGATTAGATAGGTAAAACAAAAAAAGTGAAATTTCCAATCGGTACCAGCGATTTGAAATCCCACTTTCTGTTCCAAAAAAAAAGTGACAAAAAATTAAAAAGCTTTCTAGTAGAAAACCTTGCCTAAACTAAAAATTATTCAGTACAATATTAGCACAAAATAATATGGTGGCTATAGGTGTTTATACCTGTTTTTGTAAATGGCAGAAGATTTTGAGTAATTGGGGTGTAAAGGTTATTGCGATACCGTTTTTTTAAGTTCAATTACACCTTGAATATATTTTATTAATTCTTCTTTCCTTACTGCATAAGGAGCTTTTTCTGCTTCGGTGTTCAAGTATAGATTGGCAATACTTTCTGCATCGAGATTTTGAGTGAGGTAATGATGTTCTGCGAATTCTATTAGATGATCTATAAAAAGTTCACGCTGTTTTCCTTTTTCAATCGTTTCATGATCACCTTCTTTTATTTTTTCTATTACAGATTCTGGCAAATCGATGGTAAGGTACATACAGTCAACAGCAACTATATTAGGCAGTTCTTTGGGGACCCTTCCCGTTGCATCGCAGTAGGCGCATGGAGCAGGAGTCCATTTCAATTGTCGGTTTAAACGAATAATATCTTCCAAGTCAACAAATCTTTTACCAAGACATCTGGGGCATTTAATAGTGGATCGCTTAAAAAAATTAAAAATGTTCATTGGTTTATAAACGCTTAGTGGTTTGGTTGTGCGGCGAATTTAAAGAATTAAGTAAGAAAAGTAGCTTGATTCGCTATTTTTTTTAAGAAAATAATGAACAAAATCGCGAATTCGGATAATTACTATAGATTTAAAACAAATAAAAATAGTAGCAGATGAAATTTGAAATCTTTGCGATCATTATAATGCAGCGAATTTTTGTCTGATAAAATTTAGTAAAAAATGGTTTCTAAATTGTTCAAAACAAAAAGCCCAACTAACAGAGGCGAGCTTTTAAAAAATTATCTAATGATCATAATTGGCAAATTATCTCATTAAAAAAGATTATTTAATAGACAAATTGTTTAATAAAATCTGATACTTCCTTCCCACAGGAACAATGTCGCCATTTGCCATCGTAAGGTTTTTGGCTGTAACGGCAGAAATTTTGTCTGTATTTACAATATAGGACCGATGGACTTGTACGAAATGCGCGCAGTCAATCTCGGCGCTTATACTGGCAAGTGAGCCGTAAATAACAATAGGAGATTTTAATTTACAATTGTACAATTTCATGTAGTTGCCGAGACTTTCAATATATAAAATATCCGAAAGAGGCGTTTCAATTGCCTGTCCGTTGGAGCGATAAGAAAGTGTTTTTTCGTCGCTGCTGTTTTCTTTTTTTATGTTATTTCCTGAATGATACGTTTTGGCTTTTTCTATTGCCTTAGAAAACTTATCAAGCGAAATAGGCTTTAAAAGATAATCGATGGCATCGTTTTGATAGGCAGAAAGCGCAAAGTCAGAATAAGCGGTTGTTACAATTGTGAGTGGGCGCTTGGGTTGTAATTCCATCAATTCTACACCAGAAATAACAGGCATATTAATGTCAAGAAAAATAATATCATATTGATTCTCGTTGAGCAGTTTTATGGCTTCCATGCCATTAAATGCACTTCCAGAATGCTCAAGTTCGTCAAATTTGGAAATATGCGAAATCAAGGCTTTGTGTGCCGGCGATTCGTCATCAATTATCAGACAGCGGTAGGTAAGTGCCATATGCTCAATTTTACGATAAATGTGTTTTTTTCTTTTCTACAGCATAAAGTATGTTTTAAGCCATATACTTCCAATCTTCTTTTTAAGTTTTCTATTCCGATTCCAGTGCTCGAAAGCCTTGATTCTGTATCCAAACAATTGTTTTTAAGAGTAAAGCATACACTTCGGCACTGTACTTTCAAGTCAAGATTAATAAACGGTTCGGCAGTTTCGGCAGAAAACTTCACCGCATTTTCTACCAAAGGCAAAAAGAACAAAGGCGGAATTTCTATTTGGTCATGCACACCTTCAATGTTTTGTTTTACAGATAGTCTTTCGTTTCGAAAGGTGTAATATTCAATATATTTTTTAATAAAAGCAATTTCTTCCTGCATTAAAACAAAATCTTTTTTTGAAGCCTCTATCTGATAGCGCAGCAAGTCTGAAAGATTTAGTATTCGATCTGGAACTTTTTCTGGCTCGGCCAAGGCTTCTCCGTAAAGATTATTCATAGCATTCAATAAAAAATGCGGATTCAGCTGTTGTTTTAAAAATGAAAGCTCCGATTTGAAATTAATGATGTCTTTGTCGGCCTGGCTCATTTTTTTACTGATTACAATATGCAGAAAATAAAAAAAACAGCCGTTTATAATCAGTGATACAATCTGAAGCGTTTTTAAATTCCCCAACCCGACAAGCGGAAAAAACCAATTCATAAAAAAGTAAAAGCCAGTCCAATAAATTGCGAGAAGCGTGAAAAAGATTTTAAACCTTTTGTGGAATAAAAAAGGATTGATAATGCAGATGTTAAAAACCGTAATCCAGACTATGCAAGGGAAATAACCCATGGCAATTTTGCTGAGAATATAAGACCAGCTGTGTCCGTCGAGTCTCACTTCATCATAAATACAGGCCAAAATGACCAAATAAACAAGAGTATTAACGATTAAATTTCGTAGAAAAAAATTCTGGTAGATTTTTGCAATTGTCATAGCGGCAAAAATAATATAATCGTATAGTTTGTAAGCATTTATAAAGAATAATTTATACTAACGCCATTCGTATAAATCATACGCCATTGGTATAAAATTGCTGTTAAAGTATGGACTTCTCTATTATTTTTGATCTTGAGTTTCTATAATCTTTTTAATAAAAAAATAAAATGTACCAGTTTAAAGAATTACAAGAAGCAGAGGTCATTGTGGAAGTTTTTAAAACAAATGTCCAAAAAGAATCTGATCGAGATTATATCATAACAGTTATGCAAAATCAGTTCCCAGATTATAAAATTAATTTTGATTTGGAAGACTGTGATAAGATTTTGAGAGTAGAAGGTGTTGATTTGCAATGTGATAATGTTGTGAGTCATGTGTGCGGTTTAGGTTTTACTTGTGTGCGATTAGAATAAATTTATATTTTCTATTTCTGAAAAACAGGTGTAAATACGCTAACGTATTTGTGTTTTTTTTAAGTATTTTGTGTAATCTTCTAATTTTAAAATAAATCTTAAATGCTAAGTTTTATACTTTCTATTTTTCTTTTTCTTCTCGAACAGCTAATCTGATTTAACTGTTTTTTTTAGTTGCTTTTCCACTAACTTTTTATCAGTATAAAAGGTGTCTTCATTTGCGTATTATTTTTCTAATTTTACGCCATGAAAAAAAAGTTCCAACTCTTCGATTTTAATCAGAAAGTCAATTACAAAAACGAAATTTTAGCAGGTTTAACTGTTGCGATGACCATGATTCCAGAATCGTTGTCGTTTGCTATTTTGGCTGGATTTCCGCCGTTGGTAGGTTTGTATGCGGCTTTTATTGCTGGACTAGTAACAGCTATTTTTGGAGGAAGGCCAGGAATGATTTCGGGCGGTGCAGGAGCAACCGTGATTGTTTTAATCGCTTTGATGAAATCGCACGGAATAGAATATGTTTTTGCTGCAGTTGCCCTTGGAGGTGTTGTTCAGATCTGTATCGGACTTTTTAAATTAGGAAAATTTATTCGATTAGTTCCCCAGCCTGTTATGTTTGGTTTTGTAAATGGTCTGGCCGTTGTGATTTTTATGTCGCAGCTAGAACAGTTTAAAACGGTTGTTAATGGACAAGTTTCGTGGCTTCAAGGCACTCCTTTGTATATTATGCTTGGCTTAGTTGCTTTGACAATTGCCATTGTTTTAATTTTTCCGAAGATTACAAAAGCAGTTCCTGCATCTTTAGTAGCCATTATGGTTGTTTTTGCAATTGTGATTATTTTTAATATTGAAACCAAAACGGTAGAAGATATTGCTTCGGTTCAAGGCGGATTTCCTCCTTTTCATATTCCGAATATTCCATTTTCTTTCGAAACTTTTAAAGTGATATTTCCATATTCGGTAATTGTTGCCGCTGTTGGTTTGACTGAAGGTTTGCTTACGCTGAATTTAGTTGACGAAATTACAGGAACCAGAGGAAACAGCAACAGAGAATGTATTGCACAAGGAAGCTCAAATATTCTAAATGGTTTCTTCTACGGAATGGGCGGTTGTCCAATGATTGCGCAGACTTTGGTAAATCTCGGAGCAGGTTCGAGAGCAAGACTTGCTGGAATTATTGGTGCCTTGACTATTTTAATGATCATACTTTTTGGAGCTCCAGTAATAGGGAAATTGCCAATGGCGGCTTTGGTAGGCGTTATGATGATGGTGGCTATAACCACTTTTGAATGGGCAAGTTTTAAGATCATTAATAAAATGCCGAAACATGATATTTTTGTTGGAATTCTAGTGGCTTTAATTACCATTGTACTGCATAATCTGGCATTGGCAGTTTTAATTGGTGTGATTATTTCTGCTCTGGTTTTTGCTTGGGAAAGTGCCAAAAGAATTCGCGCAAGACATTATATTGACGCAAACGGAATAAAGCATTATGAAATTTTTGGCCCATTATTCTTTGGCTCTACTACTGCGTTTTTAGAAAAATTTGATATCCAGAACGATCCTAATCATATTATAATAGATTTTAGAGAAAGCCGAGTTGCTGATATGTCCGCCATTGAAGCTTTGAATAATATTACTAAAAAGTACAATCAGCTCAATAAAACCGTAGAGCTGGAACATTTAAGCGCCGACTGCAGGCAACTGCTCAAAAATGCTGATGCTGTTATTAAAGTGAATGTTATTGAAGATCCAACTTATAAAGTGGTATCTTGAAAATAAGATAATGTGTCGATTTGATAATTAGATAATGAAATTAGTAGCGTAAATCTGTAGCGTAGACGCACTGCAGTGCCTCTACGCATAAGTATATCAAAAAACAGCAAACCCGACAGATTTTAAAGAATCTGTCGGGTTTGTTTTTGTTTGTCAGGCTGAGCGAAGTCGAAGCCCACGTACCAATTGGAGCGCCCTTCGACTCCGCTCAGGGTGACAATCATCGTCAAATTATCTAATTATCAAATTGACACATTTTCTAATTTTTGCGTAGCGTACCCTCAACATCACTCAGTTTTCCATCAATCTCACCAATCTGTAAACCCAGAATATGAGCAATTAAAGGATATACAGAAACATTCTGAAACGTTTTTACTTTTTTATTGATTTTAAACGCAGGGCCTTTTGCATAAAAAATAGCGTGCATATCTTTTTCGTTATTGTCATAACCGTGCGTTCCGCCATTTATATGAGTACTTTCTTTGCTTACTAAGCTCCAACCTTTATCGGCTTCAATGACAAAATCATGAACACGAGGATTTGATCCGTAGTGCAATCTTTTTGGAACTTCAGTCGATTTCCAGAATTTAATATGTGGAACTTTTTTCAAAGCATTAGCAATAGAATCCTGATAGCCAGATTTTGCCTGTAAACTCATAATTGGGTTCACAACATCTTTATAGCCCAGCCATTCTGGTTTTAAATAATCTAAAACGGCTATTTTTTTATCATTGCTGATAGTGGCCATTCCGTGGTCTGAAACGATTATCAAATTGATTTGTTTTCCAATAGGCAGTTGATCTAATCTTTTAGATATTTCTCCCATAATCGAATCCATTTTAATCACCATTTTTTCGGTTTTTGGCGAAAGCGGACCAAAATTATGACCAGTATGATCTGGTTCGTCAAAATATAAAGTTATCAAATGAGGGCGCTGTTTTTCTGGAAGCTGCAGCCATTTCATAACGGTATCAATTCTGGCTCCATATGGAATTTTACCGTCATAATTTTTAAAGTAAGTTGGATTTCGTTTATCAATATCAGAACCAGGCCAGAAGAAAGAAGCTGTTTTTATACCCTGTTGCTCAGCTAAATTCCAAATCGGATTTCCGCCATAAAATCTCGAATCATTTTTAGCATTGCTTGATAATGAAAAAGACTGATTCAAAGAAGAATCAAAGAAAACATTGTTGATGATTCCGTGATGATCTGGATAAAGTCCCGTGACAATAGAATAATGATTTGGAAAAGTTTTACTTGGGTAAGACGGTTTCATTGATTTGGCATGAACGCCTTCTTTTTCAATTTGCTTCAGATTTGGAAGATTATACATTTTGCCATAATCCCAGCGAAAGCCATCCATAGAAATTAAAACTACGTAATTGTCTTTATTGCTTTGGGCTTGTAAAAAAGTAGTAAGAAGTAAAAATGTAAAAGATAAAAAGTGAGTTGTGAATTTTCTCATTGTGCAATTTTAAATAGAACCGCAAAGGTATTGATAACAGATTTTTTAAAGAAAAAGAGAATGTTAAATAAAGGGATGGCCACGAATTGACCAAGGAGAATAGCCACGAATTCACGAATTATTTTTTTATAATCTTTATCTATATTTTTATTAGCTACGGATTACACAGATTAAAAGGATTATAATCTGTGATAATCTTTTTAATCTGTGGCAAAAAATAAACACAGAGATTTGAAAATAATTCGTGAATTCGTGGCTATTCTCTTCGGTTGAGTTGTGGCTAAAAAAAAGCGCCAGAAGTAAATCCAGCGCTTTTAATTTTTAAGAAGAGAACGATTACATCATTCCTGGCATTCCGCCTCCCATTGGCATTCCGCCTCCGGCATTTTCTTCTTTAATATCAATTAATGCACATTCTGTAGTTAAGATCATTCCAGAAACAGATGCTGCATTTTCTAATGCTACACGAGTAACTTTTTTAGGATCGATAATTCCAGCAGTAAGCATATCTACATATTCGTCAGTTTTTGCGTTGTATCCGAAATCACCTTTTCCTTCAGAAACTTTGGCCACAACAACAGAACCTTCAAGACCAGCGTTTTCAACGATAGTTCTTAATGGAGCTTCAACAGCGCGAGAAACGATTTGGATTCCAGTAGCTTCGTCAGCATTGTCAGCTTTTAAGTCAGCCAAAGCAATTTTAGCTCTTAATAAAGCAACACCACCACCAGCAACTATTCCTTCTTCTACAGCAGCGCGAGTTGCGTGTAAAGCATCATCAACTCTGTCTTTTTTCTCTTTCATTTCAACTTCAGAAGCTGCACCAACGTAAAGAACTGCAACACCTCCAGCTAATTTAGCCAAACGCTCTTGTAATTTTTCTTTATCGTAATCAGATGTAGTAGTTTCCATCTGACCTTTGATTTGGTTTACACGATTTTTGATGATATCAGCTTCACCAGCACCGCTTACGATAGTTGTATTGTCTTTATCGATAGAAACTCTTTTTGCGTTTCCTAACATTTCGATAGTTGTATTTTCAAGAGTATATCCTCTTTCTTCAGAGATAACAGTACCTCCAGTTAAGATTGCGATATCTTCTAACATTGCTTTTCTTCTGTCTCCAAAACCTGGAGCTTTTACAGCAGCAATTTTAAGAGCACCTCTTAATTTGTTTACTACTAAAGTAGAAAGAGCTTCACCGTCAACATCTTCAGCAATAATCAATAATGGTTTTCCTGATTGTGCAACTGGCTCTAAAACTGGAAGTAATTCTTTTAAAGAAGAAACTTTTTTGTCATATAACAAGATGTATGGAGAGTCTAATTCAACTTCCATTTTCTCAGGGTTTGTTACGAAGTAAGGAGAAAGGTATCCTCTGTCAAACTGCATTCCTTCAACAACGTCAACGAAAGTATCCGTTCCTTTAGCTTCTTCAACAGTGATAACACCTTCTTTTCCAACTTTAGCGAAAGCTGTAGCGATTAATTCACCAATAACTTCGTCATTGTTAGCAGAGATAGAAGCAATTTGCTTAATTTTATCAGAATCGCTTCCAACAACTTTAGCTTGTTTTGCCAAGTCAGCTACGATAGTTTCAACAGCTTTGTCGATACCGCGTTTCAAGTCCATTGGATTTGCACCAGCAGCAACGTTTTTCAAACCTTCTTTTACGATAGCCTGAGCTAAAACTGTAGCAGTTGTAGTTCCGTCACCCGCTAAGTCATTGGTTTTAGAAGCAACTTCTTTCACCATTTGCGCACCCATATTTTCTAATGCGTCTTTTAATTCGATTTCTTTTGCAACAGAAACACCATCTTTGGTAACAGTTGGCCCACCAAATGATTTTCCGATAATTACGTTACGACCTTTTGGTCCAAGAGTTACTTTTACAGCATTTGCTAATGCATCAACACCACGTTTTAAACCGTCACGTGCTTCAATATCAAATTTTATATCTTTTGCCATTTTAATTTTTGTTTAATGTTTGATTTGTTTCAAGTTAAATGAAGTTCTTAATTTTTTAATACTTCGTACTTAATACAATATTTTTTAGATAATCGCTAAAATATCATCCTCGCGCATGATTAGATAATCAGTGCCTTCCAGTTTTAACTCTGTTCCTGCATATTTTCCGTAAAGAACAGTATCGCCAACTTTTACAGTCATTGTGTGATCTTTAGTTCCGTTTCCTACTGCTACTACAGTACCTTTTTGTGGTTTCTCTTTGGCAGTATCTGGAATAAAAATACCTGAGGCAGTTTTAGTTTCAGCTGCAACAGGCTCAATAAGTACGCGGTCTGAAAGCGGTTTAATGTTTAAAGCCATGATTTTATATTATTATAAGTTATACGATTTTTTTCTGTTCTATAAACTTTCAGAAACTATGCCATGCTAGAAAAACTGACATTATTTCTTAAAAAAAATGCCAGCTTTGACAGGCTGGCATTAGATTTTTATATCGAGCTAAAATTATTTAGTAGCTGGTGCTGCAGGAGCAGGAGTATTTCCTTGTGCTGGAGCTGCAGGAGCATTTACAGGAGCTTCAGTTTTGTCAATGATTTTAGATTCTGTATCACTTAAAGATCCTGAGAAACTTAAGCTAGAAAGTAAAATTAGCACAATTAAAACAGTAGCTAAAGTCCAAGTACTTTTATCTAAAAAGTCAGTTGTTTTTTGTACTCCACCTAACATCTGCGTTCCGCTGATAGTAGAAGACAATCCGCCTCCTTTAGGGTTCTGTACCATGATAACTACGATCAATAGAAAACAAACTATTGTGATTAAAACTAAAAAAATTGAAAATGTGCTCATTACTTAATTATTGTTATTGTTATTTTGTTGTAAAATCTTTATATCCGATATGCGGTCTGCAAAGAAAGTAATTTTTTCTGGATATTTCAAAATTAATATTTCATATGCCTGAATTGCCTTTGTATATTTCTTTTGTTCCAGATAAACTCTCGCCAAAGTCTCGGTCATTAGATATGAATTATCCTCTATATTGCTTTCAATTTGTACTGCTGGAGAGCTGTTTCCTGGCTTAATAGGAGAGATTTTCGGATTGCTTTCAATAAACTTATCGATAATTTCAGCCTTTTTTTGTCTCTCTTCTTCTAGTTTTGCTTTTTCTTCAGCTTCTTTCTCCGCTTTTTCCTCTGGAGACAGTTCGTCTGAACGGTCAATAGGTTCAGTTCGAGATAACTGCAGCCATTCTTGGAACGAATGTTTTTCGCTAAGAGAAAAATCCAAAGGCTTCCCGATTTCTAAATGTTCTGCAGCTGTTTTTGCAGGTTCATTAGGTTCTTCCTCAATTATTTCTTCAATCGGTTCTTCATTTTCTTCTTGAATTTCCTCCTCGTCTTTATCCTCAGATTGCAGAACTTCTAGAATTTCTTCTTTTGGTTGTTCGGGTGCTTTTGCTTCTGCTTCTTTAATTGAAGAAAGAATAGATCGTTCAATGGTATTCATCTTAAATTCCGGAATGACCATTTCTTCAATAACACTGTCGTCTTCATCTTCTTCAACCGAATTAAAAAGAGGTTCTTCTATTATAGTATCGGCTTTTGCTTCTTCAGTTTCCACAGATTGCTCAGTGCTTACTGCTTCTGCTTCTTTAATTGAACTTAAAATAGAATTTTCAATACGGTCAAATTTTGGCTCTTCAATTTCTTTTTCTGGTTCGGGTGCAGAAACTGTTTCAGAAACTTTGATTGAACTTAAAATAGAATTTTCAACACGATCAAATTTAGGTTCTTCCGTTTTTACTACTTCTGCTTCTTCGGTTAAAATCGCTGTTTCTTCTTCTATGTTTGAGATTGAATCTGCAACGTCAATTTTGTTTTCCGTTTCGATTACAGGTTTTTCAAAAGTAACTGAATGCGCTTCTTTTATAGCAAGAAAAATAGAAGGATCTATTTCTGGAAGTTTTTTAGGCTCTTCTGTTACAGGTTTTTCGAAAGTAATTGAATGCGCTTCTTTTATTGCTAGGAAAATAGAAGGGTCGATTTCAGGAACTGTTTTAGGCTCTTCAATAATTAAGGGCTCTTCTGCTTTTATTGGTTCCTGAGCTTGTATTGGTTCTTCGATTTCTGTAATCGAAGGAGTTTCAATAGGAGAACTTGCAGTTTCTTTAACTGTATCTGAAGCAGGCTGTTCTTCAAGATCTGTTTTTATTTCAATAGCTTTCTGAATTTGCTCTGGTGAAATTATCTCACTATCAAAAACGGTAATTTCAAGAAGATCTCTCAGTTTCTGCTCATAGAAATCATTTTGAATAGAAGTAAAAGCTTCAGAAGTAATAAAATCAAATAAAACAGAACGGTCTAATGTATGTGCAGCGGTTACTTTTAAAGCATAATTATACTTAAAACTGTTTTGGTTGTAAAGTCCTTTTAATCGTAATGCGCGAGCACTTTGAAAATATGGAAATTCATTCAAAACACTGCCTAATGCATCCGCCTGCTTTTCTGTAATAGCATCGGGTTTGTTCATTAAGTAGGTATAATCGCTGACGTTCATTATTTGTTTTTTTTGGGTTTAATCAGTTAATTGTTGATTTATTTTTAGCTGTTTAATCGATTAAACGATTCAACAAACGGCAAAACTACCATTTTGCCAATGATGCATTAAAAATGTCCTGCGTGATTCTTTCAAAAATAACTCTGATCGCTTCATTTAAAACAGATCCTGTTGGCAAATCTCTTCCAGGGAAATCATAATAGAATTCAAAAGACTTTTCAAAATCATCTGTTTCTTTCTTTTTATTCATAAAACGGACATTAACACGAATCGATAAACGGTTTTGAGCCGCCTGCTGGTCCGCGGTTGCTGTCATTGGAGTGATTCGGTAATCTGTAATTTCACCTTCATAAACCAAATCGCCGCCGTTGCTAACCAAGTTTAAATTGGTTTGATTCATAATTAAATCCTGTAAAGCCAAGGTGAAAGTTCTATCGATCCCAGGCTCAATTAAATCGGCATTATTCTGAAAGAAGTTGACTTGAAATGTTTTGGCGTCAATTTTTCCAGTCCCAGTAAAGTTATAAACAGAGCAGCCGCTTAACATAAAAAGGCTTAATAATGCGAAAAGAGAATATATTTTTTTCATAATTATAGTAGTCAAATTCCAAATTTCGCCAAATATACTAATTTGGGATTTGGAATTTAAAAATTGAGATTTATTATAAGTCGAATTGCTTGATTTTGCGGTATAATGTTCTTTCAGAAATACCTAATTCGTCTGCTGCGGCTTTACGTTTTCCTTTGTTTTTTTCTAATGATTTTTTGATCATTTCGATTTCTTTTTGCTCCAAACGCAAAATTTCTTCTTCCTCAATAGTTTCAGCAAATAGATAATTATCGTCTTGCATTTGGTAATTATCTTCACGAACAGCAGGAGTTGTCATAACAGCAGTTCTTGGTTCTTCTTCAAAATCAATTTCGCTGTCGTTTTGCTGGTTTCCGTATATTTTCTGAATCAGATTCGGATTAATATCCTGCACTTTAGAAGTTCCATTTTTCATCAATTCTAAAGTCAGTTTCTTCAAATCGTTCAGGTCGCTTCTCATGTCAAAAAGCACTTTGTACAGAATGTCTCTTTCAGTGCTAAAATCGCTTTCTTTTTTGCTGTCGTTAATAACAGAAGGCAGATTGCTTCCTTCGGCAGGCAAATAAGATTGTAGAGTAGCTAAACTGATGTCGCGATTAGTTTCTAAAACAGAAATTTGTTCTGCCACATTTCGAAGCTGACGAATATTTCCGCTCCATCTGAATTTTTGTAAAAGCTGAACAGCATCATCATCCAGTCTTAAAGGCGGCATTTTGTATTTATGCGCAAAATCGGCCACAAATTTTCTGAATAGCAAATGAATATCGTCGTTTCTTTCGCGTAAAGGAGGCAGTGTAATTTCGACTGTGCTTAAACGATAGTATAAATCTTCACGGAATTTGCCTTTTTCAATAGCATTAAATAAATTCACGTTTGTTGCAGCAACGATACGGACGTTGGTTTTCTGAACTTGTGAAGAACCTACTTTTATAAACTCTCCGTTTTCTAAAACACGAAGCAATCTTACTTGAGTTGTCAATGGCAATTCTCCAACTTCATCTAAGAAGATTGTTCCGCCATCAGCCACTTCAAAATAACCTTCACGCGTGCTTGTTGCGCCTGTAAAAGCTCCTTTTTCGTGTCCAAAAAGTTCACTGTCGATAGTTCCTTCTGGAATAGCTCCACAGTTTACGGCAATATATTTGCCATGCTTTCTGTGCGAAAGCGAATGTATAATTCTAGGAATGTTTTCTTTACCAACACCACTTTCCCCAGTTACCATAACCGAAATATCAGTTGGAGCAACCTGAATGGCTTTTTCGATAGCGCGATTCAATTTTGGATCATTACCAATAATCTCAAATCGCTGTTTTATTGCTTGAACTGTTTCCATATTAGATTTTGTTTCAAGTTTTTATTTGTTTCAGGTTTCACCTAAAACTTTGGCTTGTATTTTTTGTCTGCCACGAATTTCTCGAATTTCACTAATTTTTTGAAATCGTGTTAATGTATAACTCTTTTATGTTGTAAAGTTTTTTTATTAAAATTAACGATAATTCCTAAATCGCTATCAGCTAATCTTAAATAATTTATTGTTTGAGCGGTATGTTCATCAACTATTTCTTTTGATGCTTTCACTTCTAGGATGATTTCGTTATAGACTACAAAATCGGCATAAAATTTATGCGCTAAAACAATTTCTTTATATTGAATATCGTATTCTTTTTCGCGTTCATAGGGAATATTGTGTTTTCTAAATTCATATTCTAAGGCGTCTTTGTAAACAACTTCTAAAAGCCCGCCGCCCAATATTCTATGAACTTCCATGCAAATTCCGACAATTTTATAGTATTCTTCTTTTCTATACAATTCCATGTTTGTTTTTTGAAACAAATCTATAGAAAATTTTGAAAGAAAATTCGTGTAAATTCGTGAAATTCGTGGCTAAAAAAAACTTAATTCATGCTGCTCAAACCAATAGCTTCACCCTTTAAAGTTCCGCTCGTACAGCTTGTAATTTTTACGTTGACGAAATCTCCAATTTTGTAATTTTCTTTTGGGAAAACTACCGTTATGCTTTGAGAATTTCTTCCAGAGAATTCATCTTTCGATTTCTTAGAAACTTTTTCAACTAAAACTTCCACTGTTTTTCCAACAAATTCTTCGCTTCTAAACCAAGCGTGTTTTTGCTGCAAATCGACAATTTCCTGTAATCTTCGAGCCTTAGTTTCTTCTTCAACATCGTCTTTCATTTTTCTTCCGGCCAAAGTCCCAGGGCGTTCAGAATACGAATACATATAACCGAAGTTGTATTTTACATATTCCATTAAGCTCAAAGTGTCTTGATGATCTTCTTCGGTTTCTGTTGGGAAGCCGGCAATCATATCTTGCGAAATAGAAGCGTCTGGAACAATTGCTCTAATTTTGTCGATCAAAGCCATATATTCTTCACGGCTGTGAAGACGATTCATTTCTTTTAAAATTCTATTGCTTCCAGATTGAACTGGTAAGTGAATGTGTTTGCAAATGTTTGGATATTTTGCAATAACGTGCAAAATGCTTTCGTGCATATCCTGTGGATTTGATGTTGAAAACCGAATACGCATTTTAGGGAAACCAGCTGCAACCATTTCTAATAATTGGTCAAAATCAACAGCAGTGGCTTTTTGCATTTCAGAAGCGTTCACAAAATCTTTTTTCAAACCGCCGCCATACCAAAGATAGCTGTCAACGTTTTGCCCCAAAAGTGTAACTTCTTTATAGCCTTTGCTCCATAAATCCTGAATTTCAGCCATAATGCTTTGCGGCTCACGGCTACGCTCGCGTCCGCGTGTAAAAGGTACAACGCAGAACGTGCACATATTATCACATCCGCGAGTAATTGAAACTAATGCCGTGATTCCGTTGCTCATTAAACGAACAGGCGAAATATCTCCGTAAGTTTCTTCTTTTGATAAAATTACATTAATGGCATCACGTCCTTCTTCCACTTCGGCCAATAAATTCGGAAGATCTTTGTAAGCATCAGGACCAACAACAAGATCAACGATTTTTTCTTCTTCTAAAAACTGGCTTTTCAAACGCTCTGCCATACATCCCAAAACACCAACTTTCATTTTTGGATTTGTACGTTTAACAGCGTTGTATTTTTCAAGACGTTTACGAATAGTCTGTTCGGCTTTGTCTCTAATAGAGCAAGTGTTCACCAAAACCAAATCGGCTTCTTCAAGAACCGAAGTTGTATTATATCCTCCGTCAGACAAAATGGAAGCCACGACTTCACTGTCTGAAAAGTTCATCGCACAGCCATAGCTTTCTATAAAAAGTTTTTTAGTATTCTCAGGTTTATTTTCTAGAACAAGACTTTCGCCTTGTTTGCTTTCTTCAATAATCTTTTCCATTGTAAAAATTCAAAGTGCAAAGATAGCGTAATTGAAACGAATATGACAAGATGTCAGATAAAGAATTAACAATGTTTTAAAAAATTTAGATTGCATATTTTAGATTGTACATTTTGGATGTTTTTCAATTGATATAAGTGGCGAAAAAATCGAAAATCTAAATTTGCAATCTAAAATAAAGGAATTTCTCTGTCAGAAATCATTAAAAGTTATACCTATATATATTATCGAGATTATTACAGATAAATCTGCAATTTTAAGTTTCATAATATCAAAATACCTCAAAAATTCATTCGTAAGGTTAATATTTAAAAAAAATAGATACTTTTGTTGCAGAAAAATAGAGCAATGGCAAAGAATTTAGTAATAGTGGAGTCACCTGCAAAGGCGAAAACGATCGAGAAATTTCTTGGAAACGATTTTCAGGTGGAGTCAAGTTATGGACACATAGCCGACTTACCATCAAAGGAAATAGGAGTAGATGTAGAAAATGGTTTTAAACCAAAATATGAAGTTTCTCCCGATAAAAAAGCCTTGGTAACAAAACTAAAATCACTTTCTAAGAATGCCGAAACGGTTTGGTTAGCGAGCGATGAGGACCGCGAGGGAGAGGCTATTTCATGGCACTTGGCGGAAGAACTGAAACTGGATAGAAAAAAGACTAAACGTATTGTTTTTCATGAGATTACAAAATCTGCGATTCTTAAAGCAATAGACAATCCAAGAGAAATAGATTATAACTTGGTAAACGCACAGCAGGCACGTCGTGTTTTAGATCGTTTGGTAGGTTACGAATTATCTCCTGTTTTATGGAGAAAAATCAAAGGAGGTCTTTCTGCTGGTCGTGTGCAGTCAGTTTCTGTACGTCTGATTGTAGAAAGAGAGCGCGAGATTCAAAATTTCAACGCAGTAGCAACTTATTCAATTGTTGCAGAATTTGTAAACGAAGCAGGAAAAGCTTTCAAGGCAAAATTGCCTAAAAACTTCAATACTAAAAAAGAAGCCGAAGATTTCTTAAATCAAAATATCGGTTCTAAATATAAGGTAGCCGATTTAGAAACTAAACCTACCAAAAAATCTCCAACAGCACCTTTTACAACATCTACGTTACAGCAGGAAGCGGCAAGAAAATTATACTTGCCTGTTGGAATTACAATGCAATTAGCGCAGCGTTTGTACGAAGCGGGACTTATTACTTATATGAGAACTGACTCGGTGAATCTTTCAAAAGAGGCAATGGATGCGGCTGAAGCTGAAATCATAAAGTCATACGGAAAGGAATTCTCTAAACCGAGAATTTTTGCCAATAAAAATAAAGGGGCGCAAGAAGCGCACGAGGCAATTCGTCCTACGGATATGTCGCGCCATTCGGTGAATATCGATCGCGATCAAGCTCGTTTGTACGATTTGATCTGGAAAAGAACTTTGGCTTCGCAAATGAGCGATGCGCAGCTAGAAAGAACGAATGTAAAAATTGAGGCAGATAATCACGACGAAATTTTTACAGCTTCTGGAGAAGTATTGCTTTTTGAAGGTTTCTTAAAAGTGTATTTAGAAGGTCACGATGACGATGAAGAAGAGCAAGAAGGGATGCTTCCGGCTTTAAAAGTGAACGAAAAACTGGACAATAACTATATTACAGCCACAAAACGATATTCAAGGCCGCCAGCACGTTATACAGAGGCGTCTTTAGTTAAAAAATTAGAGGAGCTTGGAATTGGCCGTCCTTCGACTTACGCGCCAACTATTTCGACAATTATCAATAGAAATTATGTTGAAAAAGGAACTCTTGAAGGCGTAGAGCGCAATTATACGCAGCTTACTTTGCAGAATAATAAAGTAGGTGAGAAGTTGCTTAAAGAAAATACAGGTTCTGATAAAGGAAAATTAGTTCCAACAGATATCGGAACAATTGTTACCGACTTCTTAGTAAAGAATTTTGGAAACATCTTAGATTATAATTTTACTGCGAAAGTTGAGCAGGATTTTGACGAAATTGCCGAAGGAAATATAGATTGGGCAAAAATGATGCAAGATTTCTACAACCAATTCCATCCAAACGTAAAAGAAGTTGAAGCTAATGCTGAACGCGAAAGTGGGGAAAGAATTTTAGGAAAAGATGCTGATGGAAGACAAGTTTCTGTTCGTTTAGGGAAGTTCGGGCCAATGGCTCAGATTGGAGAAGCAGATGATGAAGATAAAAAGTTTGCCAGTTTAATGGCTGATCAAAATATTGGAAACATTACACTTGAAGAGGCTTTGAATTTGTTCTTGCTTCCGAAAAGTTTAGGGGAATATAAAGGAGAAGAAGTTGAAGTGAATAATGGCCGTTACGGTCCTTATGTTCGTCACGGAAGCGTTTTTATTTCATTGCCGAGAGGAGAAGATCCGCTTAATGTTTCTAAAGAAAGAGCACAAGAATTAATTGATGAAAAAGCACTTGCTGATGCGCCAATTGCAGTTTACAAAGGAGAAGCTGTTCAAAAAGGAGTGGGACGTTTTGGACCATTCATTAAATGGAACGGACTTTTTGTGAATGTAAACAAGAAATACAATTTTGATAATCTTTCTCAAGCTGATGTTGAGGAGTTAATTGAAGAAAAACTTCAGAAAAACATCGATAAAGTTATTCATAATTGGGAAGAAGAAGGAATAGTAGTAGAAAAAGCTCGTTGGGGGCGCTCTGTAATCCTGAAAGGGAAAATTAAAATTGAATTAGGTAAAGATGTTGATGCAACAAAATTAACATTGGCGCAGGTTCAAGAAATGATCGAAGCAAAAACGCCAGCAAAGAAAACTGCTGCTAAAAAAACAACAACGGCTAAAAAAGCTCCAGCTAAAAAAACAGCTGCTAAAAAGAAATAAGTATATAAATGGAATTTGATTTTCTAGAACCAGTTAATGACGGAATTATAAAATTCGTCGGTGCACTGTCTTCACAAGAGCTTGGGAGTAAAGTTGTTTTTCATACCCAAGATCAGTTTCCTGATATTGAGCAGATTAATATCGCTATCATTGGTGTTTTAGAAGATCGTACAAACATCAATATGATTAACGAAGTTAATCTTTCTGCTGTGCGTAAAAAGCTTTATGGTATGTTTCCGGGTAATTGGGATGCTTCAATTGCAGACTTAGGAGATATACTTGCAGGGGCTTCTGTAGAGGATACTTATTTCGCATTAAAGAAGGTTACGGCTGCATTAATTAAGAATAAAGTCATTCCTATAGTCCTGGGAGGTTCTCAGGATTTGACCTATGCTTTGTACCGTGCTTACGATGATTTAGAGCAAATGGTAAATTTGGTTGCCGTCGATAATAAATTTGATTTTGGTAAAGAAAATGAGTCAGTTTCTGCTAATTCCTATCTGACTAAAATTATTATTGATGAACCTAATAACCTTTTCAACTTCTGTAATATAGGATATCAGACTTATTATAATTCGCAAGAAGAAATCGATTTGATCGAAAAATTGTTTTTTGATGCTTATAGATTAGGTGAAATTTCAAACAAAATTACTTTGGCTGAGCCAGTTTTTAGAGATGCCGACTTGGTGAGTATCGATTTGAATTCTGTAAAGTCTTCTGCTTCAGGGAATATGGTTAGTTTTGAGCCAAACGGATTCAACGGAAAAGAGATTTGTGCTTTGGCTAGATATGCTGGCATTAGCGATAAAGTTTCTGCTTTTGGAGTTTTTAATCACAATAGCACATTGGCCGAATCGGTTATTATTGCTCAGATTGTGTGGTATTTTATTGAAGGATATCATTATCGTTCAAAAGAATATCCATTTGGAAGCAGGGCAAACTACTTAAAGTATATAGTGCCGTTGGATGATGAAGAGTTGATATTTTATAAAAGCGATAAAACTGACCGTTGGTGGATAGAAATTCCATATGAATCAAATGGTCACAATAAACTGAAAAGAAATACGTTATTACCGTGTTCTTATGATGAATATTTGTCGGCTTGCAATCAAGAATTGCCAGAAAGATGGTGGAAAGCGCAACGAAAAAATGCTTTATAGATCGAAAATTTAAGTGAAATCTTAAATTTTTAAAACCTCCTAAAAAAGGTTAAAATTAATTAGTAGGAAAATATATATAATATATAAAAATTAACGTTTTACATCGATTTTTTGAAGCAGTTTATCGATAAAATATTTTTTTTTTATTTTATTTAACATTATTTTTGAACGGTAAAATAAATTCGCAAGTAGTATTGTTTTTTAGATAAATAATAAATACGTTTACGGACTTTTAATAATGAATAGATAATCCCAAATTTATATGAAGAAGTTTATTGCATTTGCAGCAATGTTAACACTAGTAATCGGCTGTGGTAAGTCAGGTGACAAAGGTGAGTTAGTCGGTGTTACAGGAGGGAAATGGCATCCTGAGAAGCCTTATGGAATGACATTAGTTCCTGGTGGGTCTTTTATTATGGGTAAATCAGACGCTGATTTAGCTAACGTAGAAGATGCTCCAACTAAAACTGTAACTGTTCGTTCATTTTATATGGATGAAACTGAGATTACAAATAGTGAATATCGTCAATTTGTGGAGTGGGTAAAAGACTCTACAATGAGAGTTCGTTTAGCCATCTTAGCAGACGAGACAGGGCAAAAAGCTACTGATGGAAAAGGTAAAAAAGGCGGAAGTATTGCTGATTACGCTTTTAATGATTCTGATCCAGAAAAAATGACAGCTTATGATAAATATATGTACGATAACTACTATAGTGTAGGTACAAAAGATGATCCGTATGCTGGAAGAAAATTAAATAGAAAAGTTAAGTTAATTAAAGATACAAAAGCATATCCAGATGAGTATTACGCTGAAGTAATGGATTCTATGTATTTGCCAATTGAAGAATCATACAATGGTTTAAGAACAATTGATGTAAATAAATTGAAATTCCGTTATTCTTGGATGGATATTCAAGCTGCTGCAAAAGCAAAAGTTGGAAAAAGAAGTGACTTCGTAAAAACTGAGCAGGTAAATGTTTATCCTGACACTGCAGTTTGGATTAAAGATTTCGCTTATTCATATAATGAGCCAATGCACAATGATTATTTTTGGCACAAGGCTTACGGAGATTATCCAGTAGTGGGTGTGACTTGGAAACAAGCTAAAGCATTCTGCGCTTGGAGAACTTTGAACAAAAACAGCTACATTAAATCTAAGAAAAAAGGACGTGATTTAGTAAACTCTTTCAGATTGCCAACTGAGGCAGAGTGGGAGTATGCTGCTAGAGGAGGTCTGGAGTCTGCAACTTACCCATGGGGAGGTCCTTATACGAAGAGTGATAGAGGTTGTTTCTTAGCAAACTTCAAACCAAGTAGAGGAGATTATGCTGCTGATGAGGCTCTTTACACGGTTGAAGCTAAATCATACGATGTAAATGGTTACGGATTATACAATATGGCAGGAAACGTTTCTGAGTGGACAGATTCAGCTTATAATCCAAACGCTTACGAATATGTGTCTACAATGAACCCGAACGTAATCGATGGTAAAAACCAAAGAAAAGTAGTTCGTGGAGGTTCTTGGAAAGACGTTGCTTATTTCCTACAGGTAAGCACACGTGATCACGAATATGCTGATTCTGCTAGAAGTTATATCGGATTCAGAACTGTACAAGATTACATGGGTACTCAAGTTACAGGAAACAGAAAAAAGTAATTTATAATTAATTCAATATCCAACAAATCTATTTTAAACCTAAAAAAAAAAGTATTATGGCATTATTAAGTAAAAAAGCAATGAATTTCGCTTATGGTATGGGAGCGGCAGTGGTAATCGTTGGAGCTTTATTCAAAATTACTCACTTTGAGATTGGACCATTAACAGGTACAGTTATGCTTTCAGTAGGATTGGTGACTGAGGCGTTAATTTTTGCACTTTCTGCTTTCGAACCAGTTGAAGAAGAACTAGATTGGACTCTAGTTTACCCAGAATTAGCTAACGGACAAGCTAGAGAAAGAAAACCTAAAGCTGAATCTCAAGCTGATGCTCAAGGATTATTATCTCAAAAATTAGACACATTATTAAAAGAAGCTAAAATTGACGGTGAATTAATGTCAAGTTTAGGAAACAGCATCAAAAACTTCGAATCTGCTGCTAAAGGAATTGCTCCAACTGTAGATTCAATCGCTGGACAAAAGAAATATTCTGAAGAATTATCTGTTGCTGCTGCTCAAATGGAATCATTAAACAGTTTATATAAAGTACAATTAGAAAGTGCTTCTAGAAACGCTGAAGCTAACAAAGAAATTGCTGAAAACGCTTCTAAATTGAAAGAGCAAATGGCATCTATGACTGCAAACATTGCTTCTTTAAACAGCGTTTACGGTGGTATGCTTTCTGCAATGAGTAACAAAGGATAATTAGTTTTTAACTAAATATTAAATTTATTAATAAAGAACTAATTAGAAAAAAATGGCAGGAGGAAAATTAACCCCTAGACAGAAGATGATTAACCTGATGTATCTGGTTTTCATCGCAATGTTAGCAATGAACGTATCAAAAGAAGTTATTTCTGCTTTTGGTTTGATGAATGAAAAATTTGAAGGTGCAAATAAAACATCAACAGAGACAAATGCAGGTTTATTAACTTCTTTGGATCAAAAAGCTGCTGAAGCAAAAGGAGAATTTGCGATTGCTGCAGTAACAGCTCACAAAGTTGAGACAATTACAAAAGAATTTTATGATTATATAGGTACTCTAAAAGCTCAGGCTGTAAAAGGTTTTGAAGTTGATAAAGCAACAGGAAAAATGCCTTATGAGTCTATGGATAGAGGTGATAATATCGACGACTGGTTTACAGGAGACGGTTACACTAAAAAAGGTAACGAAATTATCGCTAAAATCGAAAAATATAAAGCTGATATCAAAGCTGCTTTAGGAACAGATAAAAAATACGCAGCTATTATTGCTGAGGTTGAAAAGAAATTTGATGTTTCTGATGTAAAAAATAAAGAAGGTCTTAAAGAAAAATACTTAGCGTACCACTTTAAAGGATTCCCAGCTATTGCATCTGCTGCTAAACTTTCAGCTTGGCAGAATGATGTTAAAAAAACTGAAACAGACGTTTACAACAGTGCGTTAGGTAAAGCTGCAGTTGCTGCTGCTTCTTACAGCAACTACCAAGCAATTGTTGTTTTAGATAAAAATGCTTATTTCCAAGGTGAAAAAGTTACTGGTAAAGTTGTTTTAGGTCGTTATGATGAAAACACTACACCAACTTCTTTCCAAGGTCCTGGACAAATCGTAAACGGACAAGCTGTTATCTCTTTAACTGCTGGTGGAGTTGGAGAACAAGATATCAACGGACAATTTACTTTCTTAGAGGATGGAAAAAATATTCCTTTAAAATTCTCTGGAAAATATGTTGTAGTTCCAAGACCAAACGCTGCTACAATTTCTGCTGATAAAATGAACGTAGTATATAGAGGAGTTGTTAACCCAATCTCTGTATCTTTTGCTGGTGTTGATGCTAACAAAATTGTTGCTAGCGCGCCAGGTTTATCTTCAGCTGGAAAACCAGGAAAATATAACATGAGCCCAGGTCAAGGTACTGAAACTACAATTTCTGTAACAGGTACTTTACCAAACGGTGACAAAGTAACTGATAAGAAAACATTCAGAATTAAAGGTATTCCTGGTCCAACAGGAACAATTAGAGGTGAGATGGGAGTTGTTAAAGGTCCTAAATCTAACTTAGAGATTGCTACTATTGGAGCTAAACTTCTTGATTTTGATTTTGAAGTTGGTTTAGATGTTGTTGGATTCAATATGAAGATTGCTGGACAGCCTACGGTTGTTGTTACAGGAAACAAAATGAATGCGCAATGCAAACAAGTACTTTCAAGAGCAGGTAAAGGAGACCAAGTTACTATTTCTGAAATTAAAACTAAACTTGTTGGAGCTGGTAGTTATTTATTGCCAAGAACTGCTCCTGTAATTTACGAAATACAATAATAAAGTAGTGTTAACTACGTTCAATATCTTATAACGAACCACGATGAAAGTAAGAAATTTTTTAATAGCTATTATTTCTATCGCTGGAGGTTTTGCTTCTAATGCGCAATCTAATTTGCTAAATGCTAAAACTCCTGCTCAGATTGGACTTAAAACTCCTGCTCAATTAATATCTGACAATGATAAGCCTTTGGCTTATGGTTATGTGGATGATAGAGATATCTTGATGGGAAAAACAACATGGGAAATCATTGATTTAAATGAAAAAATCAACTTTCCAATGTACTTTCCAGTAGATACAGCTAATATTGGTCCTAACAGACGTTCCCTTTATGATGTTTTAACTAAAGCTATCAAAAATGGAAAAATAACTGAAGTGTATACTGATAGTTATTTCAATACTAAAAAATCTATGAAAGATATCGAGGGGTCTTTATCTCGTATTGATACAACAGATGCAGGTAGAGAGTTAATTAACCAATATCCAGATGACTATAAATCACGTGTTGTGAAGAAAAAAGTAGTTACTGGTAAAGGTAAAAACAAGTCAGTTTCTTACGTAGAAGAAACAGTTGGACCGACAAGAACGGTTCCTGCTGAATACATCTTGAAACAAGACCTTACTGCTGCTGATGTTAGCCAGTATAAAATTAAAGGATATTGGTATTTTGATAAACGTCAAAGTGAATTGAAATATCGTTTACTAGGAATTTGCCCAGTAACTCCAGACGTTTATACTATGAATAGTGATGAAAAGGATTATATCGAATTGTTTTGGGTATTCTTCCCAAATGCCAGAGAAGCACTGCATGAAGCAAAAGCATTCAATGACAACAACTCTGCTCTTCCAATCTCATTTGATCAGATTTTAAATTCAAGACGTTTTAATGCTGTTGTTTACAAAGAAGAAAACCTTTACGGAGACAGAGCAATTAGCGATTATATGAAAGATAACGCGCAAAATCAGTTGTTAGAATCTGAAAGAGTAAAAGAGAAGATTCGTAATTTCGAACAAGATATGTGGAACTACTAAGTTGATACATAGCATAATAATTAAAAAACTCTTACTACCTTTGTAGTAAGAGTTTTTTTTATGTCAAAAAGTTGGAAGCGATATGACGTAGAATAGTATTTAATCTTCTTTTGCACACGTAAGAAAAATAACAATATTTATAATAAAATTTCGTTTAATGTTCTGTAAAAATTATCATGATGAAAGTAAGAAATTTATTAATTGCTATTGTTGCTGTTCTTGGAAGCTTATCTTCTTATGCTCAGTCTAATTTACTTAATGCCAAAACTGCCGATCAGATTGGGATTAAGACACCAGCTCAAATGATATCTGATAACGATAAGCCTCTTGCATATGGTTATGTTGATGATCGAGATATCTTGATGGGAAAAATGGTTTGGGAAATAATTGATTTAAATGAAAAAATCAATTTTCCATTATATTTTCCTGTCGACACAGCCAATATTGGGCCTGATAGACGTTCGCTGTACGATATTTTAACTAAGGGTATCAGAGAGGGCCGAATTACAGAGGTTTATGCAGATAGTTATTTTAATACAAAAAAGAGCTTAAAAGATATTCAAGGCGCGTTATCTCGAGTTGATACCACAGATGCTGGTCGTGAGCTTATCAATCAATATCCGGATGATTATAGAACACGTGTTGTGAAGAAAAAGGTAGTTACGGGTACAGGAAAGAACAAGAAGGTTACATATGTTGACCAAACTGTCGGGCCTACAAGAACAGTTCCTGCTGAATATATTTTGAAGCAAGATCTTACGGCCGCCGATGTGACTCAGTATAAAATTAAAGGTTTTTGGTATTTTGATAAAAGGCAAAGTGATTTGAAATATCGTTTGCTTGGAATTTGCCCTGTAACACCTGACGTTTACACTATGAATAGTGATGAAAAGGATTATATTGAGCTGTTCTGGGTCTTCTTCCCTAATGCGCGAGAAGTATTGCATGAAGGAAAAGCTTTCAATGACAAGAACTCGGCTATGCCAATTTCATTTGATCAAATTTTAAACTCAAGACGTTTTAATTCCATAATATATAAAGAAGAAAATGTTTATGGAGATCGCGAAATCAAAGATTACATTAAAGATAATGCACAAAGTCAATTGTTAGAATCGGAAAGGGTTAAAGAGAAGATTCGTAATTTTGAAGAAGATATGTGGAATTACTAAGTTCATAAACTCATAATAAGAAAAACTCTTGCTACCTTTGTAGTAAGAGTTTTTTTATTTTATCTATACACTTCACAATGCTTGATTATTTAATCGTCGGATCTGGATTGGCTGGAATTTCTTTTGCCGAAGTCGCCCTTAAGAACAATAAAACAATTTTACTTCTAGATGACAAATCTCAGAATTCTTCTAGAGTTGCTGGCGGTTTGTATAATCCTGTAATCTTAAAGCGTTTTAGTGAAGTCTGGAATGCAAAAGAGCAGCTTGTATTGATGAATAACTTTTATGATAAAGTAGAAGAAAAGTTAAATAAAAAGTTCAATTTTAAAATGCCAGTTTTAAGAAAGTTCTTCTCAATTGAAGAGCAGAACAATTGGTTTGCCGCTTCTGATAAAATCAATCTTTCGCCTTTTTTGTCGACTAAATTAATTTCGAAAAAATATAACAGTATTGATTCTCCATTTGACTATGGAGAAGTTTTGCATACAGGTTATGTCGATACGGCTTTATTGCTAGATGCCTACAGGCAATATTTGTTAAAGAATAATTTGTTGAGAGAAGAATCTTTTGATTTTAGCGATATAGAATTTTTAGATTCAGGAATTCAATATAAAAATATTCAGGCTCGTCATCTCATTTTTGCTGAAGGTTTTGGGATGCATAAAAATCCTTTTTTTAATTATCTTCCATTAGATGGGACAAAAGGAGAGCTGTTTATTATAAAAGCCCCAGATTTAAATCTTGATGTAATTGTAAATACTAGCGTTTTTATCTTGCCTCTAGGCGACGATCTGTTCAAAGTGGGAGCAACTTACAATTGGCACGATAAAACTGCCGAGCCTACAGAAGAAGGAAAACAAGAGCTTTTAGAGCGCATTAAAGAAATCATTAACTGCGAGTTCAAAATAGTAGAACACTTTGCAGGTGTCCGTCCAACAGTTGCAGACCGACGACCTTTGCTTGGAACGCATGAAAAACATCAGTCTCTCCACATTCTTAACGGATTAGGAACGCGTGGGGTAATGCTTGGGCCTGCAATGGCAAAAGCATTGTACGATCATATTGAAAATAATGTGCCGCTAGACAGAGAGGCAGACATTAAGCGTTTCCATAAAAGATATTTGAAAGGGACTACTTTTGGCCAGCCTTAGGATCGTAAGAAACAAACATATTAATGTATAAGTTTCTTGAAAGACGCAAAACGAATGGGAATAAAATAACCAGTGTTATAATAATTGCCAAAAATGACTGCTCGATTGTGGTGTTAAAAAATACAAACGAAACGATAAAAGCAGCAACACCTACAGCTACGTTTAGCGCATAACTAACATACATGGCGCCATAAAAAAAAGAAGGTTCAATCTGGTATTTAAATCCGCAGTGGCTGCAATGATCGTTCATTTTGAGAACTTTACTCAAATGAAGGGGATTTTTGTCTTCATACATGCTTTCTTTTTGGCATTTTGGACAACTTCCTGTTAAAATGCTATTTAGTTTCGATCCTTTTTTTAACATTTGCAAAAATTTTATCAAAGGTACATTTTTACGCCTTTATTTCTTGTAACAACAGTCACAAATTATGCTTAATATACACAATCTTTCCGTTTCTTTTGGAGGAACCTATTTATTTGAAGAAGTTACTTTTCGTTTGGGTGCCGGCGACCGCGTAGGTCTTGTTGGTAAAAACGGGGCAGGTAAATCTACAATGCTAAAAATGCTAGCAGGCGATTTTAAACCTGATTCAGGAGTAATTTCTCAAGAGAAAGATATTAAAATGGGATTCTTGCGTCAGGATATTGATTTCGAGCAAGGCAGAACCGTTTTGGAAGAAGCATATGAGGCTTTTACAGAAATTAAAGTTGTTGAAAAAAAACTAGAAGAAATCAATCATCAGTTGGTGACGAGAACTGATTATGAAAGCGAAGAGTATGCTAAGATTATTGAGGACCTGTCAGATTACACCCATCGTTTTGATCTTCTTGGAGGATACAATTATGTTGGAGATACAGAAAAAATTCTTTTAGGTTTAGGTTTTAAAAGAGAAGTTTTTAATAACCAAACTGAAACTTTTTCTGGAGGATGGAGAATGCGTATCGAACTTGCGAAACTTTTATTGCAATCTAATGATGTATTGCTTCTGGATGAGCCAACCAACCACTTAGATATTGAAAGTATCATTTGGTTAGAGAATTTCCTTCGCAATTATCCTGGAGTTGTGGTAATTGTATCGCACGATAAAATGTTCTTGGATAATGTAACCAATAGAACGATCGAAATTTCGTTAGGAAAAGCATACGATTTCAATAAACCTTATTCTCAATATTTGGAGTTGCGTCATGAGATTCGCGAAAAGCAATTGGCAACTCAAAAAAATCAGCAGAAAAAGATTGAAGAAACAGAAAAATTAATCGAGAAATTCCGTGCAAAAGCTTCAAAGGCTTCGATGGCGCAATCGTTGATTAAAAAATTAGATAAAGTAGAAAGAATCGAAGTTGATGAAGATGATAATTCAGTAATGAATATTTCGTTTCCAGTTTCTAAAGAGCCTGGAAAGGTTGTTATTGAAGCGGAACACGTTACAAAAGCTTATGGCGACAAAACGATTCTAAAAGATATTAGTTTATTGGTAGAAAGAGGAAGTAAAATTGCTTTTGTTGGACAAAACGGACAAGGAAAATCTACTTTTATTAAAGCGTTAGTAAACGAGTTTGAATACGAAGGAAATATCAAATTAGGGCACAATGTGCAATTGGGGTATTTTGCTCAAAATCAGGCTGAATATTTGGATGGCGAGATTACTTTGCTTCAAACTATGGAAGACGCGGCAACAGACACCAACCGTATGAAAGTACGTGATATGTTGGGGTCGTTTTTATTCCGTGGTGATGATGTGGAGAAAAAAGTAAAAGTGCTTTCTGGAGGAGAACGCAACCGTTTGGCGCTTTGTAAATTGTTGTTACAACCAATTAACGTTTTGCTGATGGATGAGCCGACGAACCACTTGGATATTAAATCTAAAAACGTTTTAAAGGCGGCACTTCAAAAATTCGGAGGAACTTTATTGTTAGTTTCTCACGACAGGGACTTTCTTCAAGGAATGTCTAATATTGTTTATGAGTTTAAAGATCAAAAGATTAAAGAATATTTAGGAGACATCAACTATTTCTTAGAACAACGCAATCTAGAAAATATGCGTGAAGTAGAGAAAAAAGATGTGGTAAAAAATGCACCAGCTCCGAAAGAAAAAGAAGCAAGTAAATTATCGTACGAAGATCAGAAGAAAGGAAAAGCACTTCAGAACAAATTAAGTAAAATTGAAAGCCAGATTCAGCAGTTAGAAAAACAGATCCAGCATGACGATAAGATGTTAGAAACCAATTATGACAAACATATTGAAGACGCTTCCTTTTTTACGGCTTACAATAAAAAGAAACAAGATTTAGAGCAATTATTAATCGACTGGGAAGTAGTTTCAGAAGAGATTGATAGTTTTAATGCTTAGTTTTTTTGTTTCAAGTTTCAGGTTTCAGGTTTCAAGTTCTTACCTGATGCGTAAATTTTACAGCAAAACACACTAAATTTTTATAGTTTAAATCTACAAAGTTCGCAAAGTTTTATCAGAAGATAGCTTTGCGAACTTTGCGTTTTATAAAACCTCAAAGATCAAAAAAAACGTAAGTGCTTTGCGGTAAAACTTTACCGTTCCAACAAAACTTGAAACTTGAAACATGAAACTTGAAGCATGAAACATGAAACATGAAACATGAAACCTGAAACCTGAAACCTGAAACCTGAAACCTGAAACCTGAAACCTGAAACAAACTACTTAATAATCCCAATAGATCTAGAATGCTCAATCGCTTTGCTACTTTCTTTAAAATAACAAACCGAAACATTTATACTTTCCAGATTTTTTAGAATCTTTTGAACTTCCTTTTTAGGAGATTTTCCAGTTTGTCGAATATAAACAGCAACTACAGTAACAGGAAATATTTTGCAGATTCTTTCATAAAGTTTAGGGTCGTGCTGCGAATCGTCGCCCATTAAAACATATTTTAGTGTTGGGTAGAACTCCACAACGTGTTTTATTTTTTCAAATTTATGATCGTGGTTTCCTCTTCCGCTCATGAAAAAATCTGTAATTCCCCGTTTGATATCTTTTAGCAGAAAAACCGCTTTTGGCAATTTGTTAATTCTCGTGAATTTGGCAATAAACCGATACAAATTCCATTCACTGCTCGAAATGTAAAAAAAAGCATTTACTTCTTCTACATTATCTCTTCCTGCTGAGCTTAAAGCTTGATAGTGAGGTACAACATCTTTGAAAACTTTTCGGTCGTTTACGTTTTTAAATAATAAAATATAAAGCTTTCGAAAGAAGTTATTCGTGTGTGAAATCAAGAAAGTATCGTCAATATCTGATATGATTCCTAGTTTTCCTTTATGAGGTCTTATAAAGCTGCCTTTGCAGATTGTGGTTTCGTTGCGATATTTTAAGCTGACTTTGTAAGGCATCCATCCAAAATGAGTTTCCTTTTCAAGCGGAATGCAAAACTTAAAGTATCCATCGTCTAGCGTTTTGGTATGGATTACTTCGTTGTTGTAGTGTAGGTAAACATCAAAATTCTTAATGGTTTTTATTCTGAACAATCGGAGAATCGAAGTGGCATTTTTTAATTTCCTCTTTTCAAAATTGTATTTGTTTTCCCTTTTTAAAACGTGCCCCATTACAATTAGCTCTTGTTCATTTGCATAACCTCGATATAATTGTAGAATTGGTTTCATTAATTATGTATATTTATGTAACTGTAATTTACTCAATTTAATTGGTATTAAAAATAAAATGTTGAAAAAGAATATTCTGTTTGTTGTAAATCCTATTTCTGGAGACTTGGATAAATCGGATCTGATTGCTGCTGTAGAAGAGTTTGCGGCAACGAATCATTTTGATTTGGAAGTGTATGAAACAACTGGAAAAAATGATTTAAGAGCAATACAATCTTTATATGATGAAACTGCTCCAGAACGTATTATTGTTGCTGGAGGCGACGGAACGATAAAAATGGTAGCCGAAGCAATGGAAGAACAAGATGTCATAATCGGAATTTTGCCTGCGGGTTCTGCAAACGGACTTTCAGTAGACCTGAATCTTCCTGCTGGAGTAGAGGAGAATCTTAAAATTGCCTTTTTGCACCATTATATCGAAATGGATATGATTTGCATTAACGGCAAAAAAAGCATTCATCTGAGCGATCTTGGTTTAAATGCAAATCTGGTTAAAAACTATGAGCAAAGTGATGTTCGCGGATTTTGGGGATATGCACTACAGGCCTTTACGACGCTCAAAGAATCTGAAGAGCCCTTTGTAGCAACTATTTCGGCTAATAATAAAACGGTTCAGCATATCGCAAGGATGATTGTCATTGCCAATTCGCAGAAATATGGAACAGGAGTAATTATCAATCCAAATGGCGCTATGAATGACGGAAAGTTTGAATTGGTGATTTTAAAAAGCCTCGACCTGCTTTTAATTGGAAAAATAATTACCGGAAATATGCCAATTGATTCTGATGATATTGTGATTATTTCGACTGATAAAGCTCAAATAAAAACAGATTACCCCGTTAATTTTCAAATTGATGGAGAATATTGCGGAGCGCAAACTTCGTTAGAAATTGATATTCTGCATAAACAAATGAAAATTGCCGTTCCGTAATTTTGATTTATTTAATCGAGTCGCTTCGCTAGAGCTTTTTAGTTTTGGGGCTAATTTGCTATAGATATTTCGTTATTCCAAAGCTAAAAAAAAAGCTCTATTAGGATCGAAATATTTATAGAAAATGTTTGATTCACAAGTCTCAAAAGCTCCAGCGGAGCGACACAATTAATTTATTTAAAAGGATTGCGCTCTTGCCATTCTGTTTTGGGTTCCAAATAATTGAAGAATCTCGAAATGTTGTGATTGATTAAAGTGTTGCTGTGTGTAATTAAGCCGTACATTTTTATGGGTTTTGCTCCAACAGAACTTTTGATTTCAAGAGCTGTCCTGGCAAAGACAATTTCACGAAAGCCTTTTTTGATAGAATAAGCAATCATATCGTAAAGCATATTTAAATACAGCATTTTTTCGCGCTGCACGCTTTCATCATAACCTAAAAAATAGGTGTCCATTACGTCTCCATTTTTAATTAAAGTGTTGAAGCCTATCAGTTTTTCGTCTAAGAAATAACCATAAAGAAGAAAATTTTCTCCTATTATTTCCTTGAAAAAACTAAAATGGTTTCGAGCTAGAAAAAAGGTATTAAAAGGAGCATTTTTGGCCACATGAAAATAGAGGTCATAAAGAATGTCTTCATACTGTCTGATGTCAGAAAGCGACATTTGACGTTTTTCAATTCCTTCTGATTTTTTTCGCGCGCGTTTGTATTGATCGCGATATTTTTTGGACAAAGCGTCAATGTAATCCTGTTCTGTTTTCCAGTTTTCTTTGATATTAAAAATCATATTTGGCTGGGTCGAAAAGGTGTAGTTATTTTTGAATTCAGCCTGAAGTGGTTCAATTTCTTTTGCAGTAAAATCTTTTATGCTCGTAATGTGAACTTTTTTTCCGCTTTCTTTTAGATCTTTTTTTAATTGATTAATGGCCTTGTGAAGCGTTTTTATAGCCTTTGATGCTTTGATGCTTTTGTCAAAAATAAAGGCATTTTGTCCAGTAAGCATATTGTTTCCAACAAACAAAACGTGCGAAGCAAAATTCTTTAAAGCAAAATTGCGCACCGAAGTTTTTAGACATTTGTCGCGCTCTCCAAAAGATTCGAGTTTTTCTGCAAATAAAAACTGCGTGAGTACAATTCCGATTAGTTTTTTTTCTTCAAAGAGACCGATAAAATGGCAAGTCATATTGACTGGAGAAGAATTTTCCAGTACTTCGAGATATTCTCGTGTCAAAAAAATGTTGTTTTCAGCAAGCGAGTTCCATTCTAAAGGCAATAAAGATGCGCTTTTGTAAATCTGGAAAGAATAGGTTGTATTCAAAAGAGTGAGCTAATTTCTTCAAAATTAGATAATATTTAGAATAACTGATCTGCTTTAAGTTATTATTAAGAAAAACCCGTTTGAGATCAGTTTCTCAAACGGGTTTTTAAGTCCTTAATTAAGCAAATCCACAAATGATTCCGCCCATAAGGGTTAAAGTAAGAATCCAGTATCCGCTATGGATAAAGATATATTTCCAAGATTTTCTTTCAAATAAGCCGTTGATTCCGATTAAAGGAAAAGCAAAAAATAAACCTGACATAAAACCGTGAAGCGCGCCATGTTTAAAAGTTCTGTAAGCCATGCCGTAATCGGCCATAAAAGCCGCGAATGAAGGTTTTGCGCTATCCATCAAAGGTGGCCCGCCAACCATTCCGATTGCGCCAGACTGGTGAATGGTTAGCGACATTAAAGTCATCGTAATCATTAAAGAGAAAACATACGTAAGTCCGAAGATTTTAAGCATATTTCCTTTTTTTAACTCTTCTTGAGTAAGATTATTTTCCTTCATCCAGATCGTTCCAAATACTTTTGGGCTGTACCAGATAAAACCAGTTACGAGCGTAACAATTGCAGCAATAAATAAAGAGGCGAAGTTAATTTGCATAATGTGAGGTTTTTAGAATTAGTTGATCAAATGTAATCAAAAAAAATGCAGGTTTTAGAAAATAATCAAAAGTAGTATAAATCTTTCAAATAAAATTTTTTTCAACAGTTTGGCGATATTTAGTGTATTATAGCTATGAATTGTATAATTTTACGCTAATAACAAATCCCAAATCTGTTATGAGAATTTTAATTACTTTTTCTTTATTATTTGCCTTTTCGCTAAACGTTTTGGCAGATACTGTTTCGGATAAAGAAAAAGAGGCGCTTATAAAACTGTATCACGCAACAAATGGTTTGCAATGGAAAAACAAGTGGGACTTAAGTCTGTCTGTTTCTACATGGTACGGTGTTAAAGCTGAAAATGGAAAAGTAGTGGCACTGAATCTGGCAGATAATAATCTGAAAGGAGAATTGCCTGAAGCGCTTTACGATCTTACAAATTTAGAATCGCTAAATCTGGAAAAGAATAAGATTGAAGGAAAATTGTCTTCGTCAATCTTTAATTTGAAAGAGTTAGAATTGCTCAATATTGCTGATAATAAATTATCGGGTGCGATTCCAGCTTCAATTTGCCAATTGGCAAAACTGAAAGATTTAGAGCTTTTTATGAATAATATTTCAGGAGAGCTTCCGTCAGAAATTGGAAAGCTGAATCAGCTGGAAGTTTTGGCTGTTTTTAGTAATCAAATTAACGGAAAACTGCCTGTTTCGATTTATAAAATTTCTGGACTGAAAGTACTGTTGTTAAACAATAATAAGCTCTCAGGAAATTTGACCAATGAAGTCATTAATTGGAACGCACTTCAGAATTTTAGCTTGTTCGACAATGATTTTACAGGAGCTGTCCCTTTGGAAATTGAAAAGCTGACCAATTTGGAAGAATTAAATCTTTCATACAATAAATTTAAAGGCGAAGTTTCAAAAAAGACCGCTTTGTTAGATGCATTAAATATGACCATGATGGATGAAAACGGAAATCCATTTTTATTAGAAATAAACCAAGAAAATAAATTACAATAGTTTACCCAAAATTAATCGATGCTTATGAATGAATTTTACACTCGTTAAACAAGTTGATTAAATATATTTAGTTAATTGCCAAAACCGTAATTCGTTACGGTTTTATGGTTTCTAGAGGTTACGTTCTTTAAAAAATAACATTTAATTTAGAATGGAATTTTTTATGTTTGCTTAAATTTTTATAACTTTAATAAAAGTATCCGGAGAACCAAAAGCCAATAAACCGGCGGTATTACTAATCACTTAATAAAAAGAAATCATGACACTGCAATATCAGGGAGAACAATACGGAAAACAGACCACTTTTACACTTAGAATTATTGGTAATAACTTATCAAAAAGCAGTTCAAACTACCAGATCGATCTTTTGGTGGGAGATAAAAAACTGCCAACTTTTACAAGTGAAATTCACCAAAGTCTTTCTAATTGCTTAAAAGAAATTTATTTGTTTAGAAAACATAACGGAATCAAGTTTGATGAGTCAACAGAGAAGATCATTTCGCTTTATGTTGCTTATGATAGGGTTTTGTTCAATTATAATAAATATGCTTTATTTAGAGCATAAATTTTTCTCAAAAGAGTAAAAAAAAAAAGAAGCTTTTTCGGTTCATGAAAAAGCTTCTTTTTTTTGTGTTTTATCGAATGATTTTTAAGTAAGCGCTATAAACATCATCTTTAAGAGAAGTACGCATATAGAATACGTTCTCGTCTTTTTCTTTTAAATCAAATTGAATTAAGCCGGCATCGCAATAATAATAAAGCAGGTTGTCATCAGCAGGAAATTCAATGTTAGAAACAGGCAGGGTAGTTAGTTTTTCTTCAAAAGCTATTTCGCCGTTTGATAGATCCAATTCAAAAAGTTTCTTGTTGCGGGTGTAGCCCCAAAGATTATCAACTTCTTTAACGATATACTCGACATTATCGCCTTTAAAATCTGTTTTCCAAAGCTGAGTTCCTGTTTTAGAATCAACAGCGTAAATAGAAGAGACTTCTGTGCCTTGTGCGGCAAAATAGAGTTTTTTGTCATGGCACACTATGCGTTCCTTCACATTGTTTTGGTTTTCGTCTATTTTAAACTGCCATAAAACATCTAAGCTGTTTGGTTTTAAAGCGTATAGCCAGTTTTTATCGCCAGCAATAAAAATATTTTCGCCATCTGTAACTGGCTTTCCATTCATTGTTTCGTCAAAGCTTTTTTGGTAAAGCAATTTTCCTGTATTAGCTTCAAAACAATAAACATTTGTCCCGCTTTGGGTGAAAATCTTATTATCGAAAAACAATGGCTCAATATCGTTGTTTGGAGTGTCTAATTTGTAATTCCAAGCCAAGCTTCCATCTTTTAAATCCAAAGCATACAAATTGCTGCTCTGATTTTGATTTTGCGCAGTTATAAAAAGCTTTCCGTTGGCTATAATCGGAGTCTGATCTTTTAGAACAATTTGGTCTGTAATGTTTCCTAGTCTAGATTTCCAAAAAATAGTCCCTGTTCCATTATCGACAGCATAAATTTCACCATTGATAAACGGGATATAAACAACTCCATCATGAATGGTTATTTTGTTCGCGCACATCTCTGTGTGAGCGTCAGAAGCTTTTATCGTCCAGACAATGCTTTCGACTTCTAGGTCCCATGAAAAAAGAGAACCGTCGTAATCGTAAATTAAAATAGAGGAATCGTCTAAAGAAATCTTTTTAAGCGGTTTTAAAGACTTGTTGGTTACGGCTTCTTCAGCGGGTAATTTGCTGTTGGAAGAATTAGTTTTGCTGGCGGGCGCTTGTCCAGACATATTTGCAAAGGCGAATACAAATAAAAGGGCTATTAATTTGTGTTTCATTTTAAGATTTGGGTTGATTTTTTTTGATTGTCTTTTCTAAAACATTTGACAAGGTAAATATAAACAAAAAAAGCTCCAGATTTCTCTGAAGCTTTTGTCTTAGTAAGTAGTCCGTGGGGGAATCGAACCCCCCTTACCAGGATGAAAACCTGGCGTCCTAACCGATAGACGAACGGACCTGCTTTGCTATTGCGGGTGCAAAAGTGCGATTATTTTTGAGATATCCAAAGCATTTTGCAAAAAACTTTTTGATTTTTTTGATGGAAAAATATTTTGGAACATCAATATTTGTTGTTTTTCGAAGTTAATTCGGTTGTATTTGTTTGATTAATAAATGGTTGTTTTATGTTTGCGAGGAGGAGTTATTGTTGTTTTTAAGAGAAAAATAATTTTTAGAAATATGAACAAATTTTATTTTTGAAAGAATATTTTTGCAAGTGATAAAAAGTTATTGCAAGTTAAAAAAGGGTTAGGAAAATATTTTTTTGAAAAGTAGACCTGAATTTATGGTAAAGCGTACTGTTTTTAATAAGTAAAGAAGATTTAGTGTAAGACGTTTTTCTTATGAAAATTAAATCTATGTTAAAAGAGCGATTTTATTACAATATTAAGTTGAAATTTGTGAAATGTCTAATTAACAACAAGATGATATGGAAGGACAAATCATAGAATTGGAAAAAAAATACTGGCAGGGAGTTGAAAACAATGATTATGAAACTGTAAAAAATCTGACGCTGTTTCCTTGCATAGTTGCTGGAAAAAACGGTGTTCAGAGCATCAGTGAGGCAGAGTTCAAAAATATGTTCGATTCTGGACAGACCAATAAAATAAAAGTACTGGACATCTATGCTGTAAAAGAAAAGCTTATTGCCGAAAATACTGCCGTAGTGGGGTATCATCTCGATTTTGAGATCGTAGATGACGTTCAAAAAGCACCTATAAAGTGTGTCTGTACTTCAACTTGGATTAGAGAAAATAATAAGTGGGCGTGCGTGATGCATACCGAAACAGAATTAGAAAAAAAATAATGATCTGATATTTTTTCCTTGATAGCGCGATCACTCTTCTAGTGAGCGCAACGAATGTGAAAATTTCAGAAAAAGTATAGAAAAACAGAAAAGCTTCGGAGAAATCTGAGGCTTTTGTCGTTGTAGCCCTAATGGGACAATTCTCGAATCGTTTTTATGGTGATTTAAAAAGTATAAATAGCAAGTAAACCTTAAAAAATATCATTTATATAAGGAAATTTGTTTTTTGATAATTTAATGTTTTGTAATATCTGTATAGATGATCATAAATAATGAGCTCGTACATTCTTTGTTTAGAAGTATATTGTCTATTAATCATCATATGAACATGGCTTGCTAAAAAGTCATAAAGATCTATTTGGATTACATTTTTTATTTCCAATATTTTTTTTGCGATTTGATTTTGTTTTTCTTCAATGATTTCGAAAAAATCAGGAAAATTTTTTTTTGTTTCTCCTCTTAAAAAGCATCCAAGTTCGTCATCTAGTTCTCTGTATTTTTTATCAAGTTCTTTTTTTAATATTTTATCTGCAGCAAATTCTTCTTTAAAAGATTGCTGTAACCTATCCATTAAATTGTACTTATCTAAAAGCGATAAAGAAAAAGAATTTAAAAAAGAATCAATGGAACAAAAACTGAACAACAGTTCCATTTCTTTTTTGGCAAATGTTTTTTTTAGCGAAAGATATTGAATAGCTAACTCGCTATCCTTCCAAAACAAAAATTCAGAATCTTCAATAGTGGTTTCACCGTATCTTTCCAGTTCTCTTTTATAAGTATCAGTTTGAATTTGCCATGCCAAATTTTCTTGAAGTAAAACATTTGTCGGATGATAAAGCATTTGAATTACTTTTGCTAAATCCTTTCTGTTTTCGACTAGAAATCGAATTCTAAAATGTGTGTCAGTATCCTTATATCGAATGAAGAACCATTTTTGGATGATTTTTTTCTTTTTTAATTGTAAAATAACAGGATATAGTTTTTCAAGCAAAACCAAATCAGTTGTTTGAACTCCTGTATAAATTTTATAATACAACCATTCACTTCCTAAACAAAAATTTCTTTGCATCTATGATTGTTGTTTGAAAAAGGATACTATAAATTGATTGCTAAAGCCTTCTCCAGCACTGTTTTTTACAATAGATTCGCCAGCAAATAGAAATTCTTCTAAAACAATTTTGTCTCTATTTCTAACTGACTGTAAAAACAATTGAATTCCAATTTCTGTTTGAAAATCTAATAACAAAGTATTATCAGAATTAACCCAATTAACGAGACATGGAATATCTTTACTGGTTCTCCAATTTGAAAATACTTCTAACAAATCTTTGCCACTTAATTTTAAAAAGGAAGCTATTTCTTCTTTCGTAATAGTCCATTTTGCTTTTGACAGTATAATTTCGTTGTATTCAACTCTCGGAAAGTAATTATAATGTGATTCTAAAATTCCCCAATTAAAGTTATATATTGGCTTTGTATTTTGTGACTGTAAATCGCATAAAAAATGATATACAGGTAAAGAATTATTATAAAAGTTGTGAGCGTTTGAGAGACAAGGAATAACTTCTTTATCATGTTTTTTAGAACGTAGTATAATTTTATCGTTTCTAATAGACACAAATAAATCATTTAAATCTATAATGTTTTTCTTTTCAACACCTGAATTTGCTAAATAGGCAATCTCATAATTTCTTAAAACAGGTCTTCGCAAAATATTTCCAGTTCTGGATTGCGGAATATGAACAATTTCAGCTAAGATTTTATCATGGTAATAGTTTAGTTCTTTTTGAATAATCTCTTGGGTTAGCTTATGAATCTCAGAATTCCCATTGCAAAATCGCCCCAAAAATTTCGCGGCGCTTATATTCCCTGAAGATTCAATGGCTAATTTTTTATTATTATAAATTTCGATCAGTGCTGAAAATGTGACGGGAGCATAATCAAAATTAGCATCAAAATCAGGGAAATCGCTTTCTGATAATTCTATTTTTATTTGATTTTTTGAAAGACATTCTTGAAGTTTTTTCTCTAAAATAAAATCATAGGAGGTCCAAACTTGATTTTCGTTTTTATCTTTTTTTTGTTTAAAAGAGAAAGCCTCCAGTATTTCGTGCGAATCATTCATGCCATGATTTATTGGATAACCTAATCCAGATTCTGTATCCAAAATCGTCATAAGTGGCATTTCTTGAGATTCATATCTTTTAGAGAATTCTTTAATAAATTGCTTAAAATGATTTGATTCTTTTTTAGGCTGTATGCCATTTAAAAAACGAAGTCCTTTGGTTACTTTTTTTGTAATACCTGAATTTAAACTATTTGATAGAGTGGCTGTAGTTAAATCGGTTTGAAAGAGATATTTTTCATCATATCCGAATCCTTCTTCCAAGATATTTTTTTTGATTTTTTTGTATTGGTTTTCAGATGGAATTAAAGAAGTATCTAAATTTAAAACTTGTTTATTTATGTTTTTTAAAAATTGATATTCTTTTTTTAGATCTCGAATGTTTTTTAAAATTGATAAAACTCTTTCTAATTCATTATTACTGGTTACAGTGGCTTCTATTTCGCTTACTAAAAATTGGAAGTTTATAAGGTGCATAATAAACTCATACGCTTCTTCTTTTTCAGAATCATTGTTTGCTAAAATAGAAGCCATTTCATTTAAAGTTAAGCCTGATTTCGCTTTTAATACTATTTCTTTTAATGCATCAGATTTCCGTAAAGATATAATACTATGTTCACGTTTAGTTTTTATGTATTTGTATTCAATATACCTGTAAAAATCACCAAATTCATAAATAGAAGAATTAGGGTAATATTTTAAGTTAAAAATTGTTGTTTCTCGTTTGGCAATATTTTGCAATAATGCTACCCAGAATTGCATATCAAATTGAGTAAGCCGTTTGTGTTTTTCAGGCAAATCTAATATTACATTAGTTTCAGTATCAATTTTTCCAACAGAACATCCAGCAAACAGTCCAAAAGGCGTGCATCTTGAAGACATTCTTGCAATGTATTTGAGTAAAGTAAATTCTAAAGCTGATTTTTTTTCATTAAAAGAATCAGCTTTAAAAGTTTCCCATTTGTTTAACTCATTTACTAGTTCGGGCGATGCTAGACTTAAAGCTTCTTTGACCAATGCATTTTTGTAAACAGCAGTTGCCTTTTCACAATTGTAATTTTTGAGAAGATCCAAATAAAATGAAATAGGAAACAGAGGTGTTCTCAGTACAAATTGTGAAAAGGATGAAATTTTAAACTGTGATTTCATTTCTTTTTCTTGCTAACCTTTTCTGCAAGTTGCATCGCATTGTAAACATTTAGAACTTTTCCTGATTTAGATAATTCAGAAAACGGAACTTTTTTGTCTTCAGTTCCTGGCAATATTACATCTATTGAATAAGCAGTCCCTGAATCCATAATGATTTGTTTGACTTCTTTTGCGGTAAGATTCGGGTAATAAGACCAAATTATAGCAGCAGTTCCTGATACCATAGGGGCTGAAAATGAAGTTCCAGAATCTATTTTGTATATATTGCCAGCACCAGTAGTATAAATGTCTTCTCCTGGTGCAAATAAGTCTACATTTTCCTTACCGTAATTAGAGTAATCAGAGACTAATTTTTCTCCTAAATTTTTAGTAGTTGAACCGACATTAATAAAATTATTGCAGATCCCTCTAATGCCTTCATAGTTTTGGTCATTAGGGTAGTGAATTACTTTGTCTAAATCTTCACTATCGTTCCCTGCACTGTGAACCAAAAGGACATTATGTTCTTCGGCATATTTAAAAGCATCAGATACCCAATCTTTATGCATTGAAAATTCTTTTCCAAAAGACATATTAATTATTTTGGCTCCATTATCAACGGCATAACGAACTGCCATTGCAATATCTTTATCATGTTCGTCTCCAGAAGGAGAAATATTTAGAGGCATAATTTTTACATCAGTGATTCCTTTTATGCCAATATTATTTTTTCTATTAGCGGCAATAATTCCCGAAACCATAGTATTATGATCTTGAATGGTTCTGACACCTTCAATGGTATTGCTAATCTTATTATTACCATAACCTTTTTCTAAAATATTTGGGTTGTCACCAATAGAAAGGCGTTCGTTATAGCTTAAATTTAAATTTTTATTGACAATTGAATCTAACTGGGTTTGTTGATCTCGTAACTTTTCTAAAGTACTTTGGTGCATATCTATATTAGCTATCATGGAGCCAATTAATGCTCCAAGATCTTTATCGTCATCATCCCGTCTTTGCCAAAACTCCTTATCATTGTTTTTATATTTTTTATATAAACTGTCTAATTGTTCGTATGTATAGTTTTCTTTCGGGAAGAAATATTTTAATGTATCTTTAGCTAAAGGATAAAGTTTGGCTTTATAATTTAAGGATTTAAACCATCTTCGATAGTATTTATTCTTTTCCTCAAAAGCCTTAAGCGCTCTTTGATATTCCTTAAATTTCCACAAATCTTTAGAGGCAATTTGAGTTTCAGTTTTGTCTCTAAACAATTTACCCCATTCTTGTACTATTCGAACATATTCATATCTGTTCCAAACGACATAACTTCCGCTTTTAGTTCCAGTAAAACTCCAGCCATTAATATCATCTATGTAACCATTTTGGTCATCATCGATTCCATTGTTTGGTATCTCTTTTAAATTGGACCATATTATGCCTTGTAAATCTTCATGTTTGAGATCAATTTGAGTGTCAATGACTGCAATAATTACATTTTTATCTTTTATCTTTTTTTTATTTAAACGATACCATTTTTCTAATGAGATTCCTGGAATAGTGTCTTCAAGAAAATCTTTTTGATACCAGTCTTGTGATTGTAAAGTAGTAAATTCTTTTTTTGAGATACTAATTGATTTAAAAGTACTCGACTCCTTAACAGTTGAGCAACTTAAAAAAAAGAATAGAAGAAAAACAATTATGAAAAATGGCCTCATGTCCTGCAGAATATTTGATATTTTTTATAACTTAGGAATAAATGCGTAAAAAGAATATTTTCCTAGCTAAATTTTATTTATTACAATTGATTGAAGATCCATCTGTCCTATTTTGATTTTTATGGTTGGTATCTATAGGATCATCGCCTCCGCCAACAATTAAATGTAAGTTTTTTAGTTTAGCGATTTCGAATTTTTCAAGACCAAATTTTTTTACTTGCTTTTTTTCTTTTTTAGATTTCATTATTATAAAATTTTAAATTGCTGTTATTACTGCAAATATAGGAGCTCCAATTTGCATAGTGGAAAAATAAGTTAGCATACTTGTCGAAATTCCTGAATTTCGAGCTTAGCATTGGGTTAATTTATTAATAATTAGTGTTTTGTTTTTATGTTGCTAAATCCAATTCTTTAATGAAATAAGTCGGTTTAATACCTGTTTTTTTATAAAAAGCAGTCGAAAAAGATTCTGCATTGTTAAAACCAAACTCTAAGGCAAGTGCTTGAACAGTATATTTTCTTAGCTTGTTATTTTCTTGCAATTGATTAATGGCAAACTCAATTCTCAGATCATTCAAATACTGAGTAAATGTTTTTTCTTTGTATACATTAACAATTTTTGATACATATTTACTATTGGTTTCAAATGTGCCAGATAATGTTTGTACTGTTATATTAGGTGTTAGATATTCTTTTTGTTTTTCAAATTGGTTTAGTTTTTTCAAAATTTGATTTACCACTTCTTCAGCTATGCCGATCCCTTCAAGTTTATTCTGATCAATTTTGTGTTCATTTTCATTTATAAGTTTTTTATTTTCGGTAGTATTTGTTTCTCCGATTAATTTTTCAAATCTTAATCTGTATTGCTTTTTTGTACGATATTGATGAAACGCAAAGCCGCCTATAGCAAGAGTTGACAAAAATAAAAATCCAAGCCCCCAGCGATTTTTTATTTTATCACTATTTAGTGAATTAATTAGATTTTCTTTTTCAGAAATTAAACGTGGTATATCATATTCTTTATAGACTAACTTATTTAATTCCCGATAATTTTTCTGTAAAATACTATCTATAGTCATATAAATAGTGATATATTTTAATTGTTTTTCTTTTTCTCCTAAGTTTTTATAATAATTAATCAAATAAGGGTAGCCATCTACAAACTCTTTACTAATTTCTTTTGTGGCATTGTAAATAGAATCTACTTTAATAAAATTTTCAGCAGCTTTTTCTTTTTTACCCAGTCCATCATAAGCTTTACCTAAATAATAATAAGCTGCAAGTTCATTACCCGTATCTTTATGAGCAATAATTTTTGGTAATGATTTGTTAATACTATCTAGCGCCGCATTATAGTTCTTTTTTAATACTTGGTTTGCTCCCTCATTTAGTATAAAAAGATATTTAAAAAAATCATTTTTAGTTATAGTAGCCTCTTTATATCCTAATTTATTATAAAAAGAAGTAGAGTCTTTATTATGCAAAGATTTAAAACAATCTGCAATGCCAAAGATGACACTTTGATAATCGCCAGCACATTTTCCTGTTCTAAAATCTTTGGTTCTGTAATAGTTATAGCATTCTTTATAGATTTCTAAAGCTTCTTTATATTCCTCTAAGTCTTCAGATTTAGTAATTCCTATATATTCTCTTACTACGTAATAGTAGTCCAAATTAGTCTGGAGTGACACTTTTTCAGCTTTGTTATAATTAAGCATTGCTTCCTTAAACTTAAATTGAGATTTTAGAAAATCAGCTTTTTCGCAATAAGCGGCAGCTGGAAAAAATTTATCATTACTTCCTTCAGAATATTTAATAACACTATCAAGATATTGAATTGCTTTGACTTTGTCAGATCTATAATAAAATAGAGCAATTTGATAATTGGCTTTAGCCTTTCTAATATTACTATTTTCTTGTATTGCCTTAGCCATATAGGCATTTGTATATAGTATCTGTTTTTTAGGGTTGCCTACATTGTCAAAATATAAGTCATGTAATTCATCATACGACAATTTTGTAAGGTCTCTTTTTGCAGCTTGAGCAGTCAACAAGTAAGAAACTAGTAGTAAAAATAAGGCTCTTAGAAATTTATGCGAAAACATGTATTTAGAATTTCTTACAAAAATATATGATCTTTATAGAATTATCTTAATAAAGTGTATGTTTTTTGTTGCTTTATTAAGTTATTGATATTCATTTATTTGTGTTTTGTTTTTTGTAAAATTCATGAATTGCCTATCGACATTCCTGAATTTCGATAGGCAACATTTGTGAGCATAATGAGGTTTGTCTAGTTTTGGTTTCAGAAAAGTGAGGCATTTTTTACAGTAGGACGTCGCTGCAAGAAACAAATTTCTTTTCTGTCATGTAATTGGCCATTACAAGAATAAATTAATTCAAATGTTTAATCATTTTAAAAAATCAATTATGAATTTAGAAAATTTAAATTTAGTTGAGCTTAGCAGAGAGCAAAGCGCTTCTATTGATGGTGGGGGATGGGCAGAATGGTTCGCTACCCAAATTGTAGATCATTGGGATGAAATAAAAAAAGGAGTTAGTGACGGCTTTAAAGCAGGTAGTAGATAATTAAAAAATAATTAAAAATGAAAAATTTAAACGAATTGAATGTGAATGAATTAAATTCAGAAGAATTATTGACAATTGATGGTGGAATTTGGGAAGATTTAGCCTATGCCGTTGGTTATGCTGCTGGGGCGATGTATAAAGCGTACAGAAATATTCAGCCGGAAGTATATCAAAGATGGTAAATTTTATAATCCAATAAGTTATAAGATAAAGAGGCATTAATGCCTCTTTATTGAAATTAGTATATATGATCACAAAAGTAAAAAATATTGTATTTGGTTTTAGACAGTGGGAGCTGATAGTGCTTATCGTTGTTCTAAATTTTTTTAATAATTATATGTTCTCGGTTGTTTCAGATTTTTTTGATATTCCTTTGAGCAAGGGGTTTAATGACCACTACACTTTTAAGGAAAAAATAGTTTTGTTTGTTATCGTTGCTCCTTTAATTGAAACCTTGCTATTTCAATATCTTGTTATCGAAATTTGTAAAACCATAAAGATGAGATTAAGATACTGCTGTTTTATTTCAGCCCTTGTTTTTGCATCATTTCATCTCTACAATGTTTTTTATTTTTTGTACACCTTTGCTGGTGGTTTATTATTTGCGTTTTTATATCTAAGAGGTAAAAATCAAAAGAATGCAATATTATTGCCGTTAGTAGCCCACACTTTGTATAACGGAATTGTTTTTATTATTAAGTATTATTTTCCTTAAAGTAATTTATCACAAGAATTTTTTAGCTACCCAATAAATTTAGTGTAACTAAAAGTTTTTACTTGGTTTTTAATCTTTAAATACAATATATCTTCTTGATGATAATTTTTAAACTTAAGAGAGATGAATTTTAGTTCTGATCCAATAAACACAATCGAGAATCTTATAACTAAAAACAAGACAAAAAATATATCCATTTATTTAATTCTTGTTTTATTTGTCACAATTTTTATACTTCTATTACCTGTAATAAAAGTTGACATTTCAAGCCAGAGCCGTGGAATTATAAGAAGCACAACAGATAATGTCCCTATTCCGGTTATTGTCAGCGGCCGAATTATTTCGCTAAATATTAAAAATAATGCTATAGTGCAAAAAGGAGATACTTTACTCAGAATTGCGATGCAGAATCTGGAAACCGAAAAAAAAACTCAAAAAGAAGTGTCAAATTCTGTCGCATCGCTTTTGCAGGATGTAAATTCAATTTTATCTGGAAAAAAGGGATCTTTAAAAACGTCGACTGCGCAAGAAGATTTTTTAAAATTTCAATCCCGTAAAAATGAATTGCAGAGCAAGGTTTCGCAGGCACAAATTAACTATGACCGTAATAAGGGCTTATATGATAAAAGTATTATTGCTAAAGTAGAGTTTGAAAAATATGAATATGAATTGCGTTCGGCCAATGAAGCGCTGAAAAGTTATATAAGCGAACAAAAATCTGCTTGGGAAAATCAAAAAAGAGACCTTGAAGAGAGAATGAAAACTTTGAGTGGGAGCATAGAAAAAATTAAAGTTGAAGAAAACAACTATGTTGTTACAGCTCCAATTTCAGGAACAATCGAAAGTTTTTCAGGTCTTCAGGAGGGCTCATTTTTAAATGCCGGTCAAACGATATTAAATATTTCAGCAGTAGATCATTTAATAGTAGAAAGTATGGTTTCTCCTAGCGATATTGGGCTTATTCATAAAAACCAGAAAGTAAAATTTCAATTAGATGCTTTCAATTATAATCAATGGGGATTGCTTGAAGGAAAAGTTATTGATATTGACCATAATGTCTCTTTTCAAGAAAATCAAACTTTCTTTAAAGTTCGAAGTGAATTAAGCACGACCAAAATGAGATTAAAGTCGGGATACCAAACCAATGTGTCAAAAGGTATGACACTCACAACCCGTTACATCTTAACCAGAAGAAGTCTCTTCGACCTGCTATTTGATAAAATAGATGACTGGTTAAATCCGAAACAATTATCAATCGATAATTAATATAAAAAATGGCATCTATAAAAATAAAACAACATGATATTAAAGATTGTGGTGCTGCTTGTTTGGCATCTATTGGAAATCATTACAAGGTTAACCTCCCAATAGCAAGAATTCGTCAATATGCCCATACAGATAAACGAGGCACGAATGTTCTTGGCATTATTGAAGCAGCCGAAAAAATGGGTTTTACCGCCAAAGGAGTTAAAGGTGGGCTAGATTCTCTAGATAAAATACCATTGCCTGCAATTGCACATATTTTTGTAAAACAGCAGCTGCAGCATTATGTGGTAATATATAAGATTGAAAAGGCTAAAGTTGAAAATCAGTCCAAAATTACGGTAATGGATCCAGGTCTAGGTAAAATGGAAGTATATACTTTTGAAGAGTTTCAGAAAATCTGGTCTGGCGTATTAATACTTTTTGCTCAAAATGATAGCTTTAAAGCGTACAATGAAAAAACGTCACCGCTGACGCGCTTTTGGCATTTGATTCAACCTCACAAGACCATTTTAATTCAGGCATTGTTTGGTGCAATTATCTTTACGGTTTTAGGATTGGCAATGTCTATTTATGTCCAGAAGATTACAGATTATGTTTTGGTAGAAGGCAATCGAAAACTTCTTAATTTGCTAAGTGTCTGTATGATTGGTGTGATTTTGCTGCAAGGATTTATCGGCACTCAAAAGAGTATTTTTGTTTTGAAAACTGGGCAGTTGATTGATGCTAAATTAATTCTCGGGTATTATAAGCACTTACTGCATTTGCCTCAGCGCTTTTTTGATACCATGCAGATAGGTGAAATTACATCACGAATAAATGATGCCGTCAAAATCAGATCATTTATTAATGAAGTGGCAATTGATATGATTGTAAATGTTTTCATTGTTATTTTCTCATTTGTATTGATGTTTACCTATCATTGGAAATTAGCTTTAATTATTTTAATGGTAGTGCCTTTTTACGGTTTGATTTATTTCATTCTTAATAAATTCAATAAGAAAGTTGAAAGAAATATAATGGAGAATGCAGCCGAGCTTCAGACTCAATTGGTTGAAAGCGTTACGCATGTGCGAACAGTTAAAGAATTTGGAATAGAAGAATTTTCGAATCTAAAAACTGAAAATAAATTTGTCAAACTCTTGTTTACAGCTTATAAATCAGGATTGAACAGTATTTTTTCAGGAACTTCCACGCAATTTTTAGCTTCTTTATTTACAGTAATTCTTATGTGGGTAGGATCAGGCTATGTGATTGATCGTGCCATTACGCCAGGCGAACTATTCTCATTTTATGCTTTAATAAGCTATTTTACATCACCTGTCGCCTCTTTAATAGGGATGAATAAAACAGCACAAAATGCTCTTATTGCAGCTGATAGGCTTTTTGAAATCATGGATTTGGAACGTGAAAAAACAGAGAATAAAATTGAAATGCAAAGGGAGAATATTGGTGATATAAAGTTTGAAAATGTCAGTTTTAGATATGGTTCCAGAATGGAGGTTTTTAAAAACTTTAACGCTGTATTTAGAAAAAATGAAACGACAGCAATTGTGGGAGAAAGCGGCAGCGGAAAAACAACATTGATTTCACTGTTGCAAAACCTATATCCAATAAATGAAGGGAAAATATACCTTGGTGATTATGACACTCAATTTATACATTATAAAAGTTTGAGGCAGCTTATTGGAGTTATTCCGCAACAGCTGAATTTATTCTCGGGGAATATTATAGAAAATATTGCATTAGGCGATTCTTTTCCTAACATTCAGAAAATATTAGATTTGTCAAAGCAATTAGGAATTCTTGAATTTGTTGAGAAATTGCCTAATGGTTTTGAAACCCAAATTGGTGAGAACGGAGCGATGCTTTCGGGAGGGCAGAAGCAAAGAATTGCGATTGCAAGAGCTTTATATAAAGACCCTGAAATATTATTAATGGACGAAGCCACTTCAGCTTTAGATACAGGTTCTGAAATGATTGTTAAACAAGCGATAGAAGATTTTAAAAAGAAAGGCAGAACCGTAATTGTTATTGCTCATCGTCTAAGTACAATTGCAAATGCAGATCAGATTCTAGTAATGAAAAATGGAGCAATTGTAGAATCTGGCGGCCATTTTGAATTGTTGGAGCAAAAAACAGAATATTATAATTTATGGGAAAAACAGAATTTAAACTAATAAGCATATCGTTTTTCAGGGAATTGCTTGATTATATAAATAAATAAAATAAATAAAAAAGCTCCAGATTTCTCTGAAGCTTTTTTTTCTTTAGTAGCCCTAACAGGACAATTCTCGAACCATTTTCACGGTGATTTGAAAATTTTAAATCCGATTTAGGAACTGTTTATTGATCGGTTATGTAGCTTTTTTATTATTATGAAATTTTAAAAGTGTATTTCTGAATTTTATTTTTCATCTGATTATTTGTAAAGCAGATAACTGTTTAACATTCTTTTACCTCTTTAAACTAAAGTGGCCCTTGAATTCATTTCCATTTGCATCTGTTGCCACAAACCAATAATCAGAGGACGGCATATCCAGTCCTTTATAAGTTCCATCCCAAGAATTATTAGCCGTTAGTGCTGTAATTAATCTTCCAAATCGATCAAAAATTCTAATAGCAGAGCCTGTTGCTAAATATTCTGAATTGATTATCCATGTATCATTATATCCATCATCATTAGGAGTGAAAAATTTTGGAAAAGAAATTTCATTACTGGGATCAGGGCAGTCAACGGCCGCATTTTTTATATTTATTTTTACTGGAGTTCTCATGCTCTCACAATTATCTATTGTCTGGGAAGCATAATATGTTTTTCCATCTTCAATTAGCGTTGATTCAGAAAGATTTGTTTCGTCTAATAGGGAAGAGTACCATCTTATGTTTTGTCCGTAAACTTTAATGAAGCTAATGTTTGCATTTTGGTTCGAACAGAAATTTTGCTCAGGATCAGCATCAGGAGTTTGCTCTTCTATAATTTTGACGAGTATTGCTTTTCTTGGGCCCTCACAGCCATTCAAATTTTGACTTGCATAATATATTGTATTATTAAGCTTCGTTGTTTCATTTAAAATATTTCCACCTGTTGTAGAGTCAAACCACATTATATTTTGCCCCATAATTACAATATTTTTCAAAATAGCATTTTGGCTAGCACAAAAAAACTGAGGGCTTTCAGCTATTGGCGCATCGTTTTGAAGGACAGTAACGGAGACTGGCAGTTTTTCACTTTCGCAGGCAATCGTTTGTGATACATAATAAGTTGTCCCATTTTGTAAAACAGTATTAGGGGAAAGTGCAGTTATTGCAGTATTGGCATCATACCACTTTAAATTTTGGCCGTTAATGCTTATATTGTTTAAGGTAGCATTCTTAGTTTTGCAAAATATAGGATTAGTGTCTCCTGTTGGAGCTAAAGGCTTACCTGTAATATTTACGCGAACAGGAATTCTTTCGCTTTCGCAACCGAATACGGTTAGAGATGCATAATATATTTTATTGTTTTCAAGTATTGCTGTCTTTGGCAAAAGAGTCCCTGCCGTTTCTGAGTCATACCATTTTGTATTCTCGCCTGTAATTTTGAGATCTGAAATAATCGGATTCTGATCTGAACAGAAAGACTGATTAGATTCAGTTGAAGGTTTGTTTGGATGAACAATTTTTATATGAATAGGAATTCTTCTGCTTTCGCAACCATTTAAGGTTTGAGATGCATAATAGATCTGATTATCTACAAGAGCTGTTGTTTTTTGAATAATATTGCCTTGAATTTCATCATCGTACTGCAACAAAAAAGGAGATTATAAAACAATATTCTGAAAATGAAACCGGAAAAATTGAGACACAAAGAAACATTGATAAAACTAAAACCAAAATCGAGAGAAATCCTCTACCAGACCAAACTATCATATTTATATTATTAATTATTCGCTTACTACTTTTAAAGTCTTTTTTCGGCTTATTCAGACTGTTTTTATAAACTTTTTTTTGGGGAATTTCATTAATTCAAGGCAAGGCATCCAATATTGAAAAGGCAAAGATTTCGGATAATCACATTTGAAAAATTTAGTCAATAGGTACTATAGAAATAATTAGAATTCTTAAGCTTCCTTAATTTATTTAATTCCTCCATCATCAATGATTACTGATTTAAAAAGTGGCTCTAAACTACTTCTGTCAGTATATTCAAGAGGATAGATCGCTCCTTGTTTTTTTGCTTTTTCGTTATACAAAAGTGCTATATCATTAACGGTTAGTGCTTTTTTATATATTCTTATCTCATCCAGTCGTCCTCTAAAATTTTCTCCTGCATTAGCATCTAAATTTCCAATTGTCAAATTTCTTCCAGTCCAAAGAATTTTTACGGGAAGTTTTATATGAGCAATTTCTGGATCAATTACCATCTTAGCCAATCTATCGAGTTTTCCATTGATGTATATTTTAAAAAAAATCCCATCAAATGTAAAAGCAATATGAGTCCATCTATTCAAACGTACTTTATAACTGGAAAGAAAATGTATGTATCCATTATAATAAGTGTGAAAATCAACAGTCCCGTCTGCTGTAATCTGCAGATTAAAATCCCGACCTGGATTTACTTTAGAAATAATATTATTATGCTGAGCATATTCATTTAGATAAACCCAGCTGCTTAATGTGAAAGAGGCTAATTCATTAAAATTTTCAACGTTATCAACACTTATTGAAGCATTATCTTCAAATGATAAAGCACCGTTTATATTATCATTTTTATCTTTTTCTGGCTGAACTCCAAGAGAAAAACAAGTGTTTTGCAAATTACTTTCATCCGTTAAATTTCCATTTAAAGGCAGATACAAAATTAAATCTTTATCAAATTTATAACCTGCTTTACGTTGAGAATGCCCTACTATACAACTTATTATAGTCAAAAACATTAAAAAAATTCGTTTCATCGCATTGAATTAGTTTATATGACTGTTCGCTAAGCGGATTAAAAAAAACAATACAGATTTCACAAATTCCAACAAATAACTTCTTTATTTTTTAAAGAATTAATTATTGAAAATCTATATTTAATTTTTAGCTCTATACACGCTACGTATAGTCATATTTTAATTTATTCGCTTACTACTTTTAAAGTCTTTTTTCGGCTTATTCAGACTGTTTTTATAAACTTTTTTGAGAAAAATTATGTCAACTTAACAATTATCCAGCCAATCAAAAAGGATAGTCCCATGGAAATAGCTAATGGTATTAAAAGTTCGATATTAATGATACTTTCCCTCCCAGAAGTATACCAATTATAAGTAACAGGCAATGTTGTTACCATACAAATACTTCCTGTTATTCCAGTAAATGGCTTCTCTTCATATGCCCAATAACCTACAAATCCAGCAAGAATAATTGAAATTATAAGCCAGACTGGTGAAGTTATATTAGAAATGGGTTTGATAACTCCTATCAATGCTACAATTATTACAGCGATTTTTTGTTTTTCTTCCTGAGATTCCGATCTCATTTTCTGTTCAAAAAGTTCCTGTTTATATTTATCTATTTCAACTTTTATTGTAGAAGCAGCTTCCTCTTTAGAAAAACCCTCATCTACCAAATTTTGAATTTCTTTATTAAAATCAAAACTTCCATTTTGAAAAGCCGTTTGGATTTTTTCTTTTTGATTTGTAGTTAACTCCATTTTCTTTTTCTCTTATTATTTAGCCAATTTTTGTTTTATTAATTTAATTTGTTTGTAAGCCACATAGTTCGCAACAATCCAAGTGATTGTTTTGACAAAAAACTGAATCTTTTCCGTCGCAACATATATAAAAAAACCTACATATTCGCTGTACACAGTACACATATCTATATAAATAAGGGAATTATTAACTATCCAAAAAAAAGAATATAACATATACTGATAGAAACAACAAATTCCTAAAAAGCATAAAAACACTTTTAATCGTGATACGGTTTTAATTTTTCTTATCAAATAATTGAGACAATAAAGGCCAATTATTAATCTACATGAAAGATCAAATAATAAGACAAATAATATACTCCACCAATTTAACCCTAAATAAACCAGTACTGGATTGGTTTCATGATTTATTAGAGGAGAAAGGAGTCAAGATGTATAGGCATGTCCTAAAACAAAAATAAAAATCAAAATCAACGGTAGAACCGGCAGAAAAATGCTTCCAGATTTCTTTAAATTAAAAAATATCATTTTTAAATCGTTTATTTATCATTTTTTACTCTTTAGGTTTCTTCTACAAAATCTTGAATTATTAAAAACAACCCATTGGGAGTAATTCGTGCTTTTTATATTCAACATATAGAAGCATAGAATTTATTTAAGAAAAAGAGCTTAGAAAGAAACTGGATTGTAATGAATTAATTTCAAATTTTACTGCATCATTTTGTCCCAAAACCGAAAACAAAACACAAAAGTATATTCCAATAATTCTTAATTTCAACATCGTCATTTCCATACTTTTATTAATATCTTCTTTAATTCGTTAATAAAAGCTCGTAATTCTAGATATTAAAAAATATTTCCTAAAATCATAATTCTAATTCTTATAACTATCTTTCCTTTCAATTGTTTTATCAGATTCGAGACCATTTATTTCTAGTGCTGAAATTCTTCTAATCCTGCTACTGTTTTCAACTGAAAATTGACAATTATTCACTGGTTTACATTCATTATTAATTGTTTCATATAAGTAATAATTTCCTTTTTCATACTGATTGGAAAAGCGAATAATTATGTTCTTTAATTCAACAGACAAATTATTACAAACCGTCTTTTTGGGTTCATTAACTTTATTAATTTCATCCATTGTTTTATCTAAATTTAGAAAAGCTTCAGAAAAGTATCCTCTTTTTTCTCCTTTAACCGAGCTAAGTGTATCATCAAAAAAATACATTTCAATCTTATCAAAAACTACATTTTTTATCATATAATTTAATAAAATGACACATTTTACTCTAGAGTTATATGGCGGACCAAAAGGAGGTGTTCTATATTTAACATTTTCTTTTCTTGTTGAAAACAGAAACACTTTTGTTTGCTTGGAATTACTTTCTGTTTCATTATTATCTGAAATTATTTTCAATTTGAGTTTTTGTTTTCCCAAGCTCTTTTTAAAATCAGTAAAAGTTGATTGACCAATTGTATAATTTCCTAACGGAAATGCCCTTTCCTGACCGAATGATAAAAAAGCAATGAATATTGCAATTAGTGATAGTATATGTTTTTTTGTAATCATTTTTATTGTATTATTTTTTTTAAGGTGTTCTTACAATACAAATTCGCCAACACCAAAAACGCTGATATAAGACTAAAATAATTTGAGTTTTTTTAAATTAATTCAAGTTACTATATTAAGAGATTTGTTTAATTGAGGTTTAAGTACAAAATAAAGTTAGCTTAATTACTAATAAAATAAGATGACAAAGATAAATTCACATCAATAATTTAAATGTCTTAATATGTCGTAAAAACATCATTATAAGACTAAAATAATTAAGTTTTTTAAAATTAATTAAAGTTGCTAGTTAGCAGATTTGTTTAAAATGTAACTCCACTTGTTGTTCTTGGATTAATCTGTTTTTTATTAATCATTAAAAAGGTTTTTATCTGATAAAATGTAGTTTAAAGACTGAAATAATAATGTTTTTTAGGTATTTATACATCCTTTTTGAGGTAAACCTTTTTCTTTACTAAATGTTCTAAGTTCGGGTCATTTTTAATACGCTCAATTTCAATTTCAATAATCTGAACAATATCCATTTTTATTTGTCGATAATTAAGAACTATTTCCTTTTTCATGTTATCCTGACCATGTATATCTGCAAAGGATAAAATATCAGGTGTTTTTTGATATGCTTTGGTTTCAGATGCAACATTATAGTTATCCACAACAATTTCAGCGTGAAAAATTTTCTGCTCGATGCGTTCGTCAAAATTGTCAGATACAGCCCCACAAAAATACCTTGGGTCAGTGTAGAGATTTTAGATAAAGGAATGAGACTGTCCAATTGCATGGAAATTGATGTAGAGGTATCATTGCGGTTGATTGTTAAACTGGCTATAGAAGATTTTAAAAAGAAAGGAAAAACTGTAATCGTAATTGCTCATCGTCTAAGCACAATTGCAAATGCAGATCAGATTCTAGTAATGAAAAATGGTGCAATTGTAGAATCTGGAGGTCATTCGGAATTGTTGAAGCAAAAAACAGAATATTATAATTTATAGGAAAAACAGAATTTAAACTAATAGATATAATGCTTTGCATGGAATATCTTGATTTTATAATAAATCATCCAATATAATTGCAGTAGAGAAGGAATAAAGTCTTTCAATGTTTTTTGATTCCCTTAAGAGCATACCATTTTGAACAGAATGAGATATAATAACAAAAAGCTTCAGAGAAATCTGAAGCTTTTGTTTTAGTATCGGGAACAGGACTCGAACCTGTGTCCGCCGTGGCGGATATGAGCCTGTTTAGCGGTTAATGTTTTAAACAAAAAAAAACACCATCTTTTTTAAGTGGTGTTTTTCTTAGTAGCGGGAAGCATTAAATTATCTAACCAGATCATCTTGGATTATTACAATATTTTAGCATATGCATCTTAATTTTTATCTGCTTTTTGTTTGCATGTCTACTCATATAATTATCAAAAAACATCAATCAAATTAAAAGCTCCTTTAGTAGTTTGTTGTGGAAAAATTATATATTTATAAATAAATAATATGTGAAATTTATCAAACATATCTGCCCAAATTTGGATGGCTTTGTAACACATATAAATAAGTTATAGCCAATGCTCGTTAAAAACGAAAAATGAAGTGAAAATGAAAAATCCAATTATTTTTTTAACCTTAATGTTTTTTATAAATGGATTTGTTTTTGGACAACCAGGATATTATGGTTCTTTTGAGTTTAAAATATTCAATGATAAAAAAATGGTAGATTTATCTAGTGATAATTGGAAAGTCATCACTTATAATACTTCAAATTTCTTTCCAACTCACGGTTATAAATACCCTGATTATTACAAAATAAACGTAGAAGGTGGTGATGGTAGAGAAAATTTGTTTGTAGATATTGTATTTAAAAAAGATACTATGCGTATTTATACCCCATCTATAGGTTTGCGAACCGTAACCTTTGATAGTATAGCCTTTAAAAAAGGAGTTTTTAAAATCCCAACTTTTTTATATGACTTAAAAGATTTGATAAAAAGCGAACCTAATTATGAATACATTCCTGATATAAAAGGTAACTGGGATTTATTTTCTACGAAAAAAGAAGTGTATAAATGCTACATCGAAAAGGTAGAAGATCTAGACATGATAAGTGCTCCTTTGCTTGCTCCAAATAGTGTTAATACCATGGGATGGAAGTCTTCAACATCCTATATTTTCAAAAAGAATTATATCATTAAAGATCACGATGGATATGACAGTAACAACCATTGGGACAATAAGCGTTACATCTATGAAATAAAAAATATAGAGGAAACTACATTTTGGGGCAGTAAAATTATAGGTTATGATATTTTATCACTTTATGCAAAAGAAAATACTTTATATGCTTTAATCAAAAAAAGCTATGCAGATTTAAATAAAGATACTTATGGAGTTTATAAATTATATTTTGTTGATGAAGTAATAATTACAGAGAAATTGGCTGCCTCATTAAAAAAACAACAAGTAGAAGAAGATTATCAATCTGCTATAAAACTGCAAGGATATGGTGGAGCACTAAGAGAAAAAATAAAAATAGAATACAACAAAATACCAAAATAAAGTTCTCTGTAATTCAACAATTTTATTTAGCTGTTTCTTTGACTCTTCGTGATTACCATTCAGAACTCGGGTTGTAACTAAAAATAATAATTCCTTAATATGAAAAATACTTTCAAACTGTTAGTTTTAGTTCAAATCGCAATTTTAACAAGTTGCAAAAAATCAACGATTAGGGATTCATCTACTAAAAACGCTATTGCCGCAGATACAGCAGCAAAAGCAGCTGGCGATATTCCTGCTCATAAGTATGGTATAATCATAAAAAGTAAGCAGTTCAAAATAAACGGAATAGAATGTTATTGGGAACATACTGATACTTTGACAAAAGAAGGGTCTATGGATTTAATAAAATTAAGAGACTATAAAACAAACCGAGTTTTAATTTATGATACCGAATGTTGTTTAAAATATGGGTTTGATTTTTATTCTCCTGATAATTTTAAGGATGTTAATTTTGATGGTTTTGAAGATTTTCTAATTAGAAGCTATGGAAGTATGGCTGCTTTTGAGACAACATATGTTTTTTTGTTCGACAATAAAACAAAACGATTCGTATCATCGAATTTATCAGGGAATGGTATTGAAATAGATGCTATTAATAGAAAACTCATTACGACCAGTTTTGATAAAGATAGTGAGAAAGCAGAATCGTATTATTTTGATAAACTTGGAAAAGTAAAATATACAGAAATAGTTACTGTTACCACTGAATATTTAGATACAATTCCTGTTGAATATAGAACTTATGAGAAAATAATTAACGGAAAAGTGGTGCAAACAAAGAAAGATTCTATAATCACTTCCGAAAAATAAGTTGAGTGAATAAAAAGGGTGATGTATCAGATGTGTTGGTAGCCAATTATTCTTTCTAATATTTCAGATAATCAATTGTTTATAGTGTTATAGCTGTAAAAATTAAAACAACCCAGAAAAAAGATGAAAACAAAAAAACACCAGCTTTTTCAAGTGGTGTTTTTCTTAGTAGCCCCAAAAGGACAATTCTCGAACCATTTTCATAGTGATTTGAAAATTTTAAGTCCGATTTAGAAGCTGTCTATTGATTGGTTATCTAGATTTTTTATTAATATGAAATTTTAAAAGTGTATTTCTAATTTTATTTTTCGTCTCATTATTTGTAAAGTGGATAAATTCAGGTAATTGTTTAATGTTTTTTTTATCTCTTTAAACTAAAGTGGCCTTTGAATTCATTTCCATTTGCAGCTGTTGCCACAAACCAATAATCAGAGGATGGCATATCAAGTCCTTTATAAGTTCCATCCCAAAAATTATTAGCTGTTAGTACTGCAATCAATCTTCCAAATCGATCAAAAATTCTAATAGCAGAGCCTGTTGCTAAATATTCTGAATTGATTATCCATGTATCATTATATCCATCATCATTAGGAGTGAAAAATTTTGGAAAAGAAATTTCATTACTGGGATCAGGGCAGTCAACGGCCGCATTTTTTATATTTATTTTTACTGGAGTTCTCATGCTCTCACAATTATGTATTGTCTGGGAAGCATAATATGTTTTTCCATCTTCAATTAGCGTTGATTCAGAAAGATTTGTTTCGTCTAATAGGGAAGAGTACCATCTTATGTTTTGTCCGTAAACTTTAATGAAGCTAATGTTTGCATTTTGGTTTGAACAGAAATTTTGCTCAGGATCAGCATCAGGAGTTTGCTCTTCTATAATTTTGACGAGTATTGCTTTTCTTGGGCTCTCACAGCCATTCAAATTTTGACTTGCATAATATATTGTATTATTAAGCTTCGTTGTTTCATTTAAAATATTTCCACCTGTTGGAGAGTCAAACCACATTATATTTTGCCCCATAATTGCAATATTTTTCAAAACAGCATTTTGGCTAGCGCAAAAAAACTGAGGGCTTTCCGCTACTGGGGCATCATCTTGAAGGACAGTAACTGAGACTGGGAGTCTTTCACTTTCGCAGGCAATCGTTTGTGATGCATAATAAGTTGTCCCATTTTGTAAAACAGTATTAGGGGAAAGTGCAGTTATTGCAGTATTGGCATCATACCACTTTAAATTTTGGCCGTTAATGCTTATATTGTTTAAGGTAGCATTCTTACTTTTGCAAAATATCGGATTAGTGTCTCCTGTCGGAGCTAAAGGCTTACCTGTAATATTTACGCGAACAGGAGTTCTTTCGCTTTCGCAACCGAATACGGTTTGAGATGCATAATATATTTTATTGTTTTCAAGTATTGCTGTCTTTGGCAAAAGAGTCCCTGCCGTTTCTGAGTCATACCATTTTGTAATCTCGCCTGTAATTTTGAGATCTGAAATAATCGGATTCTGATCTGAACAGAAAGACTGATTAGATTCAGTTGAAGGTTTGTTTGGATGAACAATTTTTATATGAATAGGAATTCTTCTGCTTTCGCAACCATTTAAGGTTTGAGATGCATAATAGATCTGATTATCTGCAAGAGCTGTTGTTTTTTGAATAATATTGCCTTGAATTTCATCATCGTACCATTTGATATTGATGCCTGTAATTTCTATGTTTTCTATATTTAAGTGATCATTGAAGCAGAATGTTTGTTGAGAATTCGCAATTGGCAGAGGCTGTTCTTCAATGATAATTTTTTGATTTTGTTTGGAAATATTCCCATTTCCATCATTATAATTCCATGTGACAGTATAGATTCCCGGCAAAGTAAAATCCAACGAATTTTCAGTTGTAGCAGTTATTAATCCTGCACAATTATCTGTTGCTGTCGGAATTGTGTTTATTATGGTTTGGCAGCTGCCCCTCACATCTGCTAAAACTGCAATAGTTGGAATAGGAGCAATGTTATCTCCAATAGCGACCTTTAAAGATAAAGTGCTTGGACAGCTTCCAGGCGCCCCTGATATTATACAATTATACTCGCCACTGTTTATTGCTGCAGCATTGGCTATTGCTGGATTTTGGTCTTGTGACGTGAAGCCGTTTGGCCCGCTCCAATTGTAAGCGGTTCCTCCTGAAGCAGCAAGTTCTAGAGTTTGTCCAATACAAATGGGGGAATTGCTTGAAATATGGGAATTAGATTCGCAGTCGTTAAACTTTACCAGAAATGCATCTCCAGAATTAAATGCGAGATTGGTGTAATTGGTGTTCTGATGTGTGCCTGGTGTTGCTATGTTCAGCAAGCTCTGGGTGCTGCCAGCCAAATATAGATTTCCATTTTCATCTGCAGCAGTTGAAAGAGCATCATCAGCAGCCTCTCCGCTAAAATAGGTAGACCATTTTCTTTCCCCGTCTGTACTGAATTTTACTAAAAAAGAGTCGGTGCCTGAAGCATTGCTGTAAGGGTTTTCCATGTAAGCGTTTGGCGTAGCGGAGAAACCGGCTTTTGTACGTCCGGTAAAGTATATTGTTCCATTTTTAGTAACTGAAAGCCCTAAAGCTTCTGGGTAAAAATAAGACCCCCATATTTTAAAACCGTTCGGATCGAATTTCAGAATGGCTCCGTTATTGCCGGAACCATTAGCAATAAAATTTTCCTGAAAAATGCCAGCCGTTGCGATTCCTGTGATGCTATTGGTTTGGCCAAGACAATACAGATTATTATGGGAATCTATTCCCAGATCGTGAAAGAAGTCTGTTTTTTCCCCACCAAAATAAGTCCCCCAGACCAGATTTCCATTGCTGGTAAATTTTGCTAAAAATCCTTCCCGATCGGAAGTGGTATGCGTTTCCTGAAATGAATTAGCCGTAGCAATGCCATTTTTGCTGAATGTTGAACCTATAAGGATGATATTGCCATTAGTATCCACTTTAGAATCATAAATGATGTCCTGGCCTGTTCCTCCATAATAGGTTCCCCATTCTCTGCGTCCGTCCCTATTAAATTTGGCGATAAAGCCATCTCCCGTATTGAAGCTGTCTAAACTGCTTTTGAATGAGGAAATGTCTGCGATGTTTTCTTTACTGTAAGTGGCGCCTACAATGTATATGTTTTCATTGGAGTCAAGAGTGATGCTTTTAACATCATCATTCGATAGCCCGCCATAATAAGTGCCCCATTGCCTAACTCCGTCTTTGTCAAATTTGGCTAAAAAACCATCCCAATAGTTTCCGTGCGCCTGCTGATGGCTGCCGGGAGTTGCTATATTATTATCGCTCATTGTCGAGCCGCCAACATATACATTATCATTATCCGAAACGACAATTTTGAATATATCTTCTGATTTGCTGCCTCCGTAATATGTTGCCCATAACCTTGTTCCATCGGCATTAAATTTTGCAAAAAAGCTATCATAAGAGGCGTTTAATGATCCAAAAGTGTTTTGATGGGCTCCATTTGATGCCATGTTTAATTTGCTGAAAGTATTGCCGCCAATGTAGCTGAAGTTATTTTTTGTAAAAACTGATGCGACAAAATCAGCCCCTTCCCCTCCATGATAGGTTCCCCACAAACGGACAGGCACAGGGTCAATAATCACAGTTTTATTGAGAATCCTGCCTTTAGCGTTAAAACCATACATATTGTTGCCAACCTGATCATAAGTAACGTCTATTTTTCTTTTACGATTCTTTTCTTCTATCCAGCTTTCAGGGAGTATTTCTTCCATGATTCCAAATGCAGTATTGATTTGAATTTTATTGTTTTTTAAATTAGTCCGAGCACCCTTAAACTTTAATTTTATATCTGAAATTTTTCCTTTAGGATGTATAATAAAGTTATATTCGACTGCTTTTTTTGCATCTTCAGGCACGGTAAAAACAATATCGATATGTGGATAGATATTTTTATATATGACATTCCCGTATTCATGCACTCCAATAACTCCATTTGCATTGCCCGGCACATTGTAGTAATTGCTGAAGTCTCTTGATTTGTGGGAGGCAATAAGTTTTGCATTGGGAGCAGCATTTATAAAATCAACATCAATTCTGTGGAGCTGGTAATCTGTGTTAGATTCTGATGCTGCGATATTTTTCATATCTGACAATGGAGACATTTGATTGGCTCTTCTTTTTTCGTAAACGTCATATGAAAAACCATTTTTGCGCAATTGAATGTTTAACCCATTATGCGTCAATAAAAATTTAACTTCATTGTTTGGTTTGCCATCCTGATTCAGGATCTGGCCTTTGTTTTCTTTAAAACCTTTGGACTGATTTATATGCTGAGACATGGCAGAGCAATAAAAAAGAATTGCTGTTATAAATAAAATTTGCTTCATGGTTAGATTTAAGGGAAGTGTAAATGTAGTTAAAAGTTTACAGGAATTAACAATGGTATTGAGTGGTATTATATTCTTTATGTAATAAATCAAGTATTGGAACTTAACGGATTTTAAGTTTTTTAACGGACTTCTTTACTGAATGCAATTTAAAAAAGCCTGAAAAAATATATTTCAGGCTTTTTGTGAATTTTTTAAATGAATTTCAGATGATTAGCAGCGAATAATCTAATGTTAATATCTGTAATTGTACTTGTTTTCCGAGACAATTTTATTGTCTTGATTTCTTGTAAGCACTAAACGTCCAAGCCTGTCGTATTCAAATTTTGTTGTTATGCCTTTCGGATCAATAATTGAACTTACCCCTATGCCGAGCTTATAGGTATAGGTGGTTGCAAATGAATTGGCAGGCAGAAGCGCTCTGAATCCCGAAGGCACTTCAGTTAGAGACCTTATCGCTTCATCATTCATGCCTAAGGCAGTTTTAACCTGCTGGTAGGACATATTTTCTATTTTTGCAATTGGATATATTCCATTGTATCCCCAGATATAGGTGATGTCAATTCCATTTTCCTGTTTCTGCTGCAGCAGATTGCCATTGGTATTGTCAAGCTCCACTATTCTAATACGGTTTTCTAATGGAGCGTTTCCTTTAGAACTCTGGATAATTTCAGGCTGAATCAATTGGTTTCCCCAATCTTTGAATATTTTTTTGCTTTCTGAAATTTTATTCGATTTGACAAAGTTTTGGGTTTTAATAGGGATCAATCTGTTAGCCGCAACCAAATTGCTCATTAAGGGTTCGGCATCCAACTCACTGTCTCCTGGATAGAAGTGCTTGATTTCCAAGGTTTCTCCTTTTGACGAAGTGGTTTTTTGGCTGCTTAACTGCATATGCATTGGATTATTATAGTTAAAACTGGTGCTGCTAACCACTGTGCTCTTGACATTGTTAGACGCATCATAGAATGTTTCGGTAACAGTTTTTGATTTTAAATAATGCCAAGAGATTACATATCTGTATCCCATATTTTGGAAAGGGACTATGTTTGGGGGTGGCCCATTAACATTTGGGCAGGTTATGAATTTTTCTCTTGTGAAAATTTTTATTCCTGAAATAGTTGTAGTTTTTGAGGTGTCTTCAAAATAGGCGTTCTGTTCTTCCTGCAGTATTTTATTGTTTGAATTGTACACTTTTTTGCTTAAAAGGTTGCCTCGCAGCCAGTCAAATTCTATATTTATGGAGCCATCCTGGCTATTGTAAGAAGGGGTAAAGTCATAATTATATGCAGTATATCCATTTTTGAGAACATTTGTATAATCAATATTTTCTTCTTTTACATCCGTATAGTATACTTCGTTCATTAAAAAATAAGGGGATTGGCCACTGTATATCGTGTTGTAGTCAATTTTCCAGAACGTTCCAAACTGACTTCCGCATCTTATTTTCTCATAGGTTCTAAAGGTTTCAGGGTCAAATTTTCGAACAGCATCAAAAACCAGCCTTCCGCTGCTTTTGCTGCCTTGGTCCGGAATTGCATATGAATATTTTTTTTTGCTTGCAAGCGTTAAATCATCGGCATAATTTTCTATTGCTGCGATTCTTAACCCAGGACCTGATACGTTTTTTGGAATATCATCTAGTTTAATGTAAATCAATTGAAGATCGCGGACACTCATTTCTTGTCCAAAAGCCTCTATATAAACAGAACCTGAACCGCTTAGATTAACGGATTCATCAAAAGCCATAGAGGAGCGGACTTTTGAACTGTCAAAAATAGGGGCGCTGCTGCCATTTTTATAAACTCTAACTCTGGCATATTGATATTTGTTTATGGTTAAATTTCCTGTATAGTTAATTTTAAAAGCAAGTCTGGCACTTGCGTCGATAAGGTCATATTTAATTTCATTATAAACAAAACAGCTGTCGCAATCTTCTTCTAAAGTGCTCAGCGGAGAGCCTTTGCCCTGAACTATATGCGAGTTTTCGATAACTTCTCTGTTCCTATTGAGTTCATCTACGCCGAAATAGGAATTGGATTCATAAATGAATTTTGTTTTGCCTTTAGTGGGATATTGTATTTCGGTGAGGATTCCTGCTTGTGCGGCATTTGTGTTCACATCGCGATTTGCAGAACCTAAAGTTACTTTTCCGTTGTTAAGCCAAATATGTTGTCGCGGCACTAGAGTCAGGTTGTTGCTTGCTCCATTGTAATAGCCCCAAGCATCCATTTCTTTAGAATTTTTTGACGGGGGATTGATGTCAGAATATGTAAATTTTGTAGCTATGTTGTCGTCGATTAGATCATTTACCGCTAAAAGCTTTAATCTTTTGCGAACATATTCTAATTCTGTTCCCCCAGGATCGAAATAGCTGTAGGTTAGTTCGTATCCTTTGCTGTCAGCAAAAGCATCATTGACTTTGTTTTGAATTTTTATGAATTTTAGATACGCAGGAACTATATTTTCAGTAGGAAAACGAGCCTGATCCAATAAACTTGGAGACGCTAAATCTAATCTTCCTGATTGTGCAATAAACAAAATCCTAAAATCTTTATAAGTTATAGAACTAAGTTTGAATGTTTTGGTAGAATTAATGGAATTTCGTTTTATGGAGCCAGTCATTATTTCTGTTTGCGGAGCTCCAGGACTACAGTCACTGTAAGTTTTTGAAACGATGATCTGATCATTTGTGTTGGTATTGGAATGCCAGCCGTCATTTGTATAGGCAAAATCGATGGTATTATTGGACGGTGTTTTTATCTGATCAACATACCATGCAGTAGTATAATAATTGGTGTCATGTTCCACACCAACTGATCTTGAAGTTTCTCTGGTGTTATTGAACAGATATACGTTGCCCTGCGGATCGGTAATTTTGAATTGTCGATTATGTTTGTTTTCTGAAGTTTCAACCTTAAAAGCATCAGGAGGATAGATTAATATTCTGTTTGCATCTTGAACATCTCCGATAATAAACTTTCCCTGTGCGGTTGGCGAGCTGAAATGATATACATCTTTGATCCAGGAATTATTTCTAAGAAGCGATATTTCATAATTGCAATAGTCCCATGGCGGTGTCTGGTTTAACAAGTTGGACACTGCATCTAAATCAGGCATATTTTCATCTACTGTTTCGTCGGGGCTATCCCTAGCATCAAGGGTTATTTGAGCTCCTGCCTGCAGGGTCCATCCTAATCCGACCCAAGTGGCTTCCTGGTTAACTTTGATGCCTGAAGGATTGTAGCTAAGCGAGATGGGAAGCTTGTAATCGCCTGCTTCTAAAGTGTGTAGTGGCACTGAAATGTTGGCAAGCCCTTTAGCGAAATTAACATTATAGTCACCGTATTTTTGGAATGCCTGCGCTTCGGGCGATTTAGGCATGAAATCAGAGATTGTGGTCCAGCTATCTTTTTCGCCAGTCTGGGCTGATAGCAAATTACAGCAGATTAACGCCGTAAACGCAGTTGCAATTCTGTTTAATGTGTTTTTATCAAAAAGTTTTTTCTCGGCTTTAATTTTATAATTCAAAATCTCCAATGTTTTTTAGGATAAATATGTTTGGTAAAAATCCGACAAATTTAATTTTTTTAACTACTGTTCAATGTTTTTTTTAAAATATTTTTTCTTTTTTTTATTTGATCCCCATGTTTGCTGACAGAATTAGTGCATTGATGGAGAATTGATTCATTTTGGCAAATATCTAAACAGTAATGATGAAATGTTAAAATTAGTGTCCAGTCATCTTTTTTTGGAAATGATGTTTGCGGTTTTTTTAGTGTTAATGGCTATTTTTTTTATTATTCGCGAAAATTGGCCATCGTTTATTTTTGCATAGGATTTTGTGTTTTATTGCTTGCCTAGACTGTGTTTTTTTAAGATGTTTTTTTAATCTGTGGTTTTATATTTAGACACTAGTTAAAAAATTACGGAATTTCTTATAGAATTTTACAAAAAAACTATTAGTTTCGCCTCCGAATTTTAAAAAAGCAAATACAAATCCTACGAAATGAATATGAAGGGACTTTACTTTCCATTACTTTTTTTTGTGTCTTTTTTTGCCCGTTCTCAAGATATACTTTGGGAGAAATCTTACGGCGGCACGCATGCTGACTACCTTTTTGATGCCCAACCGACAGCTGATTATGGCTTCATTTTAGCCGGAAGTTCGCTCTCAAATAAAACAGGCAATAAAGATGATGACAATCATGGGGACTTAGATTTTTGGGTTTGGAAGATGAAAGAGAATGGCGAACAGGATTGGCAGAAAAGTTTCGGAGGCACTGGCTTTGATTTTCTTCAGAGCATTAAAAATACTAGAGACGGCGGGTTTATTCTTGCTGGAACTTCCAGTTCTTCAAAAGGTTTTCAGAAAAAAGACCCCTGTAGGGGCCTTGCCGATTTCTGGGTGATAAAGCTAAATGCTGCAGGAGAGGAACAATGGCAGCGAACAATTGGAGGAAGCGGTCAGGATGAACTGTTATGCGCTTTTCAGACAAGAGACGGAGGTTACATTCTTGGGGGATCGTCAAGTTCGAGCCCAAATTCGATTTCTGCTTCAAAATTGGATGAAAACTCTTTTGCGGCAGATATCTATTCTAAATCTGAAAAGAGCAGAGGAAGCATGGATTACTGGGTTGTCAAATTAGACAGAGAAGGCGTTATCCAATGGCAGAAAACTTATGGAGGCCAATATTCTGATATTTTGAGAAGTATGGAACAGACCTCTGATAACGGTTATATTCTTGCCGGATACTCTAATTCTCCCATTTCTGGCGATAAAACAGAAGCAAATAAAGGCGTTGGCGATTATTGGATTTTAAAAATAAATGACACAGGAGCAATACAGTGGCAGAAAACGTATGGAGGAGATGGCGATGACCAGCCTTACGTGATCCATCAGACTAAGGACGAGGGATATATTTTAGGAGGAAATTCTAACAGCTCCAATGCATTGACAACAGAAGGAGGAATCGTTGCCAACGGAACAGATTACTGGATTCTTAAACTAGATAAGGACGGGGGAGTGCTATGGAGCAAAACTTTTGATTTTGGTAAGGTAGATATTTTAACCTCGCTAGTTGAAAATGAAGATAATACCTATTTAATTGGAGGTCATGCACGCAATTCACGCCCTAAATCTGGAGGCGGCAGTTTAGTGTCAAAAGCAGTCGGAATGGCTGCCAAAGAAAAAGACGGCATAAACGATTACATAGCTTTGAAAATCAATGGAGATGGAGATGAAGTCTGGAATAAAAGCGTCGGAAGCGGCGGCGAAGACATTCTTCGCAAACTGATTGAAACCAGAGATGGGGGATATTTAATGGCCGGAACTTCAAATTCGGGTTCTTCAAAAGATAAAAATTCTAATATAGGATCTAGCGATTTCTGGGTTGTCAAGCTTAAGGATAAAGCCAAAATAGAAAAAGTGAAATCAAGCATTGAAGCAATTCCTAATCCTGTTTCCACTTATACAAATGTTATAATCGGATATGATTTTAAAGAAGGGACAGCAGCTGTAGTGGATATGGCAGGCCGCACGCTGCAGTATTTTTCAATTTCAGGCAGGACAGTCCCGGTAGACTTAAGCCGATATGCTGAAGGGGTATATATTATCAATGTAAAAACGGATGTTAGAACTGACTCGGTTAAAGTAATAAAAAGAATAACGGGCAGATAATAGGTGAAAAAACTTCACAGATCCAATACATTTAGCTGGCTTGCTACAGTTCAGTAAATAGATAGATTTGAAGCAATCAAAGAATCAAACATACAACACCAAAGCTTTTTCAAACAGCAATTCTTTATCTGCATATATTTTAGGGATTGGATGGTTTTATAATTGTAAAGCTTAAGATAAATTTTTATGAAAAGAAAACTATTCTCAATAATATTATTAATTATTGCAAATTTTTGCTTTGGGCAAGATGCAAAATCGGGAATTACTACTATGGCTGGGGCTGGAGGAGGAGTTGCAACATATTGGTATATGGATTTTGATGGAGATGGATTTGGGGAGAAGGGGCTAGAATACCAGCCTATTAAAAGCGTTAATCAGCCCGAAGGTTATGTAGATAATAATGTTGATTTGGACGATAATGACCGTTATATCACCAATATCCCTCCGATTATGTATTATCTGGATCAGGATCGCGATACTTTTGGAAGCACTCAAGGCCGCCTCTATAGTGTTAGGCCCAGCATATATTACGTTACAAATAATACGGACTGTAACGATAACGATGGAACGATTAATCCTAATACAAAATGGTATCGTGATTCAGATGGAGATACTTACGGAAATCCAGCTATTGTTCTGACCCAATGCTTGCAGCCAACTGGATATGTCAGGAATGCATCTGATTATGATGATTCTACAGGAAATATTATCAATATTGCTCCACAATATTTTTATCAGGATAGAGATGGAGATAGTTTTGGCAATCCTTCAGTAGCGGTGTACTATAGTTATATGCCTGCTGGATATGTTACCAATAACTTAGATTGCAACGATGGTCGTGGGGAAATTAATCCTAACACCTATTGGTATCGTGATGGAGATGGAGATACTTTCGGGTCGGGAGAAATCTATGTAAAAACGTGTGTTCAGCCAGAGGGGTATGTTCTCAATTATGAAGATCAAGATGATGGCACAGCAAACATTACCAATATTCCCCCTCGATATTATTCCCGAGATTTTGACCGTGATGGTTTTGGGGATCCGCTTAACACTGTGTATTATAGTATAGCTCCGGCAGGATATATCGATAATGCTCTTGATTGCAATGACTTTGATGCGACAGTTAATCCCAACAAAATTTGGTATCGTGATGTAGATAGGGATAGTTATGGAGTTGCCTCCGTAACGACGCAAAGTTGTCAAAAACCGGATGGCTACGTGGACAATGCATCTGATTATGATGATTCCACAGGCAATATAACCAATATTGCTCCACAGTATTTTTACAAAGATTATGACACTGATACTTTTGGAGATCCCGCAAATTATGTATATTATAGCAATATGCCGGCAGGTTATGTTGCTAATAATTTAGATTGCAATGACTTCAATAAAATGATTAATCCCGAAACAAAATGGTATCGCGATTTTGATAAAGATGGTTTTGGAGATAATAGTGTAGTGCTGTTGAGCTGTCTGCAGCCAGATGGATATGTTGGCAACAATGCGGACTGTAATGATGCTGTTAATTTGCTTAATCCAAATTCAGTTTGGTATCGAGATACAGATGGAGATGGATTTGGATCGGTTTCATCAACAGTTATCAGCTGCACGCAGCCGATAGGCTACGTATCTAATGCAGCAGATTATGATGATAGCACCGGAAATATTACTAACATAGCTCCGCAAACATTCTATCGGGATGTAGATAAGGATGGTTTTGGAAATCCTGCTTCAAGTGTGTTCTACAGTAAAGTTCCAGATGGTTATGTAACTAACAATTTAGACTGTCATGACGGTGATAATACCTTAAATCCAGATACAAAATGGTATGCCGACAATGATTCAGATGGTTTAGGAGATCCGTCAAATTATGTTCAGCAATGCACAATGCCAGCTGGGAAATATGTGCGAAACAATACAGATAATTGTCCTCTTATCTCGGGCAGCAGTTCAGATTGCAATAATATCATTGCCCCTTCCGACCAGAATTATGTTATCAGTAAAATTTACAAAGAGCCAATCGACACTGTTTTAGAATCTCCCTCATTGGAACAGGCACAAACCAGCATAACTTATTTTGATGGGCTGGGAAGACCTGTGCAAAAAATTGCCAATAGGCAATCCACTGCCGGTAAGGATATTGTCACTCATATTGGCTATGATAATTTAGGCAGAGATTTTCAGGATTATTTGCCTTATGAATCATCTTCGGCTAATATGGCGTTTGAAACCAATGCGAAAGATAATACATTAGCTTTTTACAATGTAGATAAATATGGTAATACTTCTAATCCATATTCGCAAAAAGAACTGGAGTCTTCTCCGCTAAACAGAGTTTTAAAGCAGGCTGCCCCTGGAAATCCATGGGCAATGGGCAGCGGGCATGAAATAAAAATGGAATATCAGAGCAATCTGACAGCAGATGCCGTAAAAATGTATCAGGCAGCAGCCTCTTGGAATGAAGGTTCAGGACTCTATGATATTTCCATTTCAGAAGACGGAACATATGGGGAAAATGCCTTGTATAAAAGCGTTACCTATGATGAAAACACTGCACCTGGATCTAATGCGGGCACAGAAGAATTTAAGAATAAAGAAGGCCAGATTGTGTTGAAAAGAACCTACAATGCAGGAGACAGACACGATACTTATTATGTCTATGACATCTATGGAAATCTCACTTACGTGATTCCGCCAAAAGCAGAAGGCGCCGTAGATTTCAATGTTTTAAATAGTTTGTGCTATCAATACAAATACGACAGTAAAAACCGTCTGGTAGAGAAAAAACTGCCGGGAAAACAATGGGAATTTATTGTTTACGATAAACTTGATAGGCCCGTTGCAACAGGACCTGCATTATCTCCTTTTAAAGATGAGACCGCATCGGGATGGATGATCACTAAATATGATGCTTTTAATAGACCAATTTACACAGGCTGGAGCAGCCAGACCTCAAATGCAGCGACGCGTAAATCTTTGCAGGATGCGCAAAATGCAGCGACGGTTCTATTTGAAACAAAACAGACTTCCGGAACAATTGACGGAATCGAAGCATATTACAGCAATGTTATAGCACCGACAAGCTTTAAGCTTTTAACTGTTAATTATTATGATGATTATACTTTTCCAAATGCACAGACGCCTCCGACTTCAATAGAAGGCCAGTCTATTTTGCAAAATGTGAAAGGCATGGCTTCAGGAAGCTGGACAAGAGCGGTGACTACATCTTCTTCAACAGCAGGCGAAACCAGCACAATATTTTATGATGATAAGGCAAGACCGGTAAAAAACTACCTTCAAAACTATTTAGGAGGTTATGCTTCAAGCGAAAGCAAACTTGATTTTACAGGAAAAACACTCTATACAGTAACAAAACACAAAAGAACTTCTGGCAATCCAGAGATTGCGGTAAGAGAAGAATTCAGCTATTCTCCTCAAGACCGACTGCTTACCCATACACATCAGGTAAATGGCGGAATAGTAGAACTTTTGGCTGACAATACTTACGATGCCTTAGGGCAGCTGATTAGCAAGAAAACCGGTAGCAGCGTTGGAAACCCGCTTCAGAAAGTGGACTATAAGTATAACATTAGGGGCTGGCTGAAAGAAATTAATAAAACGGGCAATCTGCAGCAGGATACAGACCCTGTCGATTTATTTGCCTTCAAGATTAATTACGAAACCACACAGACAGATATATCAGATGTAAGGGCACTCTACAATGGAAACATCTCAGAAACATTCTGGAAAACGGCTTCAGATTTAAACGAAAGGGCTTATGGCTATAAATATGATAATCTGAACCGTCTTACCAATGCCGTTTATGAAAAGAACGGTATGGCTACAAGCGCCTATGACGAAAATCTGTCTTATGACAAAAACGGAAATATAATGAAGCTGATCCGCAAGGGAGATTACGACCCTGAAGTAGGCAATCTTGATATGGACGATTTGGTTTATACTTATCCGGCAAACTCAAACCAGCTGTCTAAAGTTGAAGATAATTCCAATAACACCAGCGGATTTAACGATGCCAATAAAATTGGGGATGATTACAGTTATGATGATAACGGAAATATGATTGCCGATAAGAACAAAAATATCACTGACATAAGTTACAATCATTTAAATCTGCCGAAGAAAATAACATTTGGAACAACAGGAAGCATTGAGTACTTTTACAATGCCTCTGGGCAGAAACTGAAAAAAGCGGTTACCGAAGGCACTGTTACTGCCGTTACTGATTATTTGGGAGGCTACCAGTACAAGGACAATGTTCTGGAGTTTTTCCCGACGGCAGAGGGGTATGTAAAAAATACGGCAGGAGCGCTTTCGTATGTTTTCCAGTACAAAGACCATTTAGGAAACATGCGCATAACCTACGCTAAAAACCCGACAACGCAGGTTCTTGAAATTATTGAAGAGAATAACTATTATCCTTTTGGATTAAAGCACAAAGGGTATAATGATTATCTGCCGACAGCGAATAAGTATAAGTTCAGCGGAAAAGAACTACAAGACGAGCTAGGACTTAACATGTACGATTTTGGTGCTAGAAATTATGACCCTGCGCTTGGAAGATGGATGAATGTTGACCCACTATCTGAATTGGCAGATGATTTAACACCGTATCATTACGCTAATGATAATCCAATTGTATATACTGACCCAGATGGTTTGAGTGCGGAAAAATCATCTAATAATAATTTTGAAACAGTATATAAAGATACAAAAGGTAATGTAGTTCTTGATACAGATGATGGAAGTGATGATATTGTTATTGTTCCAGATGCAAAATTGAAAGATTTTAAAGAGCTGATAAAATATACTGACCCAAATCTTTACAATTCAAAAGACTGGAATGACCATTTTAAATCTGAATTCTTAGGAATAAAGAATCCAAATGAAATGAATGCATTGTTAGATGGATTCACGACACAATGGTCAAGGCAAAATGCTATTAATTATTTGCAAAATCCTACAGGGGCTAATGCAATGATGATGGCGTTTAGTGAGGCGTTAAGCCAATGGACTGACCCCCAGCAAGTATTAGCAGCGGCTTCTGTGTTAGCATTTAGACCTAGTGCTAATGGCGTAATTTATTTGAGAGAAGATTTAACAGGTGCTTTGAAGCCATATGTTGGACAAGCGAAAAATGAAGCTAGATATTTAGCAAGACAAGCGGAACATGCACGTGCGTATCCTGATTCTCATTTCAAGTTTACGGTAATTGATAAAGGAAGTGCTAATGGAAGTTTCCCTACTTCATTAGACCTTAAAGAACAAAAAGCTTTAGATAAGTTAGGAGGACCAACAAATAAAGCGAATCCGAAAGGAGGAGCATCGAACAAAAAAAATATAATTCGGAAATAATAATTATTTATATGAAATTAAAAGAAGGAGATATATTTGAGTTTTCCATCAGTGAAAATTCAAAATGCTATGGACAGATTGTAAATTTTTACAAAAAAGATGCTTTTAGTATTGTAATTTTTGAAGGTTCGTATCGTTCCAGACCTGAGATTGAAGAATTATTAAACGATAATATCCTTCTTTTTGGAAATACCTTTGATGCAAAATTTTATCATAAACAATGGATTGTAATTGACAATGTGAAATCAAATCTGGATAAAATTAAGTTACCGTACTATAAAATAGGAACAGAGCCAGTTTACATTCAAGATTTTTTTGATAATAAAATAAGAAAAGCAAATTCAGAAGAAGAACAAATATTGTTTTATAAATCATATAATGCACCAGTAGGATTCGAGTTAGCAATGAAAGCATATTACAAAATTATTGAATGGAACGACGCATATGATGAGATGTTATATTCTAATGTGATAAAAAGCATAGATTTAATTGAAAATAGTCAAACTGCCAATAAGAAAAAGTGGTGGTAAGCATTTTGAGTAGTATAGAATAAATAAAGGAGTATACTAAAAAAGCCATTCCATTACGGAGTGGCTTTTGCTTTTATAGCACTTTAAAGTGTACCAAACTGTTAAAATAGAATTCATGTTAGCCTGCAACTGCTAGGCAATCTCAATGGATTTGAAAAATAGCACTCAGAGCACCCTCCCTCCCTGTATCGGCTGTTTAAGTACTAAATTCCACGATTTAAACCTCAAATTACCTCCCCGTACTATAAAATTGTGTACTTATACCAACCGTTACCATCCGTGTTCCAAGTGAAACTCTACAGTTTTTCAAACTCTACTGACCAGTGTGTCATTTTGGAACGCTTATTTTTCCATCCAGAAAAATATTTTTGAAAAAAAAGTGCCAAAAAGCTACACTTTTCAAGATTCGTTAGTATTTATTGTAAAGATGCTTGACTAACCTCCTTGTATGGACTTCCTGTATCTAACCAATAACGAGATAGTAACGAACCTAAGAAATGAAATATGAAAATTTGAAGAAATTTATAATCAGCACCAAATCAAGCAAAAGCACGATTTACAGATTCTACAAAAAGAATGAAGACCTATTTGCTGAAACCAGCCTAAGAAGCGGAAAGAGAATGTTCCCTGCTGACCATGCCAGATACTTTGACAGTGAAATCATGTTCGATGAGAACAAAGCCCTGAGACAGGAAAACCAATCGATGAGAAACCTCATTGACTGTCTGGCAGATAAACAGAGCCTGCAACATACCTTCTGGCAGATGGATTGGAGTTTCTTCTTCACGGTAGCGTACAGAGCAGACCGCAATAAGACCAGCTGTTTTAAGCAGATGCACGGTCTGTATGATTATCTGAACCAAAAATACGGAGCATCAACAGAAATCAGAGTGTTCTTTACAACTGAACAGTTCCCAAACAGAAAAGGATGTCACAATCATTTTGTGGTCTACATTGCTGATAAGAAACTTCATGAGCAGATTGTAACGGATATTCAGGACTACTTCAACTACGACAGAACCGATGTAAGTGTTTATGACCGATATAAAGCTGGATTGTTCTACATGTCCAAAGACGGTCTGAGCGGAGAAGATTGGGATTTTATCAGTAAGAGCGCAAATACTACAGACGATGAGAATTAAGCTTACACTTTCTCAGCTCAAAGAGGTATTGAAGTCGCAACCGCTCAAACTGCCAATAAGTTTTAAAAGAGGTAATTTTACCGACCAAGAATTTTTAGAGTTTTCACGATTGATACAATCCAAAGAACGAGGCTAACAACCTCGTTTTTTTGTGCCCTGAAACGACCCAAAAAGCTGTGAGCCCAGGAAATCCAGGATTTTTCTTGCACAATCCAAAATAGACCTGGACATTTGTTTCACTTTTTGATATAAGTGAAAGCGACCATGTAAAACCAATGAAATCAACGGTTTACAGAGCATGAATAATCGACCGCTTTCAGATACATATATTAAGGTAGAAAAGTGAAACTAAAATCAAGAATTATGGCATTAAAAGGACAAAAGACAACAAGCGATTTTTTAGAGTGGGAAAAGATGCAGAGCATAGTTTTGAAGCTGGAGCGTGATAACGACCTGAAATTTGCGCTACTCATTGCAACAGGCTCTTACATTGGTCTGAGAATTTCTGACCTGCTCCAGCTTCGTTGGAATCAGGTTTTGAATCAGGATTACTTCACGATAACCGAGAAGAAGACCAAAAAGACCAGAAAAGTGACCATCAACCCAGAACTGCAGACCATCCTGAGCCGTCTGTTTGTCCAGCTCAAAGCCAGCGAAAGCGATTTGATGTTCGCCAACCGCACGGGAGATAAGCCGTTCAGCATCCAATACGTGAACAGCAAGCTGAAAGACATTTTTGCCAAATACAAAGTGCGTGGTCAGTATTCAAGCCACTTTATGAGAAAAACCTTAGGAAGGAGAGTCTGGGAAGTGAACAAGTACAGTGACCAAGCTTTGCTGTTGTTGTCTCAATTATTCAACCATTCGAGCGTATCGACCACTAAAATCTATCTTGGAATCCGAGAACAGGAAATCAGCAATCTGTATTTGAGTGTTTAAATGTAAGAAATAAATGTCTTTTCGAGTATGCCTAACTAAATTGAGTTAGGCTATACGTAATTAAATTTAAAATTAAGTTATTTAATTGTGTTGATTATTTGTTAAAATATGTTAATTATTTTTAAGCTATTTTAACAAATATAAAAATTATGAAAAACCAACTTATTTAAAATCAGTGTTTTGTTTTTTAGAAAGACTTAAGTCAATTAAGTTAAGCCGTTTTACATAACGTGATTGAGTTACCCAAAAAATTATCTCAAAAATATCACTTAACTTTGTCAAACAAAACAAAAGGAAAAGATTATTGCAAGAATCTTTTCGCCATTCTGACAGCTAAAGAATGGAATAAGAGCAAGCTGTAAAGCTGAACAGCAAGCTCTAAAAATCACAAACATGTTTCAATTGAATATTCGACCTAATAATCGAAGCGGGATTTTTATGCCCAAAAATTACCTAAAAAACTAAAAGAGAAAGCTTATGAAAAATACATTAGATACACTTTTCCAGTCATTTGAAACTGGCATCAGAAGCACCAAAGCAATAAAACCGAAAGACTATCTAAAAAGCATCGGTCTGGACTATGCAGAGCTTAGAATCGGCTTCAATTCAGGACAATTCCATCATGGAGAAACCCAAGAGTCAAAAGATGAATTTGAAGCATTAGGAATGCTTAAAAAGAGCGATGCAGGCGTAAGACAGCAAGACCTGACAGCCTATACAGCATTTGGAAGATACGGAGTGATTTTTCCGCTGGTGGACAGAGAGAACAGAATCGTAAATTACTTTGCCGTACGCTTCAATCTCGAAACGCCTAAGGAGGAATACCTCAACAGCGAAGGAATCTATCCAGCCTATCCGAGTGCAAACACCAAAAGGCTCTATCTCGCTCCAACAGTCATCGACTGCGCCAGCCTGTTGCAGTCCAAAGCACTCCAGAACAGGGATGCCGTCATGGCGATGCACAACGGAGAGCTATTGCCACAGCATACAGAAGCCTTAAAATCACTCTACGAACTTGAAGAAATCATAATCATAAAAAACTAAGACAATGAACAACAGCATAAAAACCCAGATACAGAACATCAGACCAGAACTGCCAGTAAGCATGATTCAGCTCCCAGACGGACACAGCATCAACGATATGTGGCTGAATTACGGAACAAGCGGAATTGCCGATATGTTGCAGAGTCCAGTAAAAGAAAAGACAATCCCAACACTGGAGATTCTAAGCGATTACAAAATCAGTTTCAAAGGAAAAACAGGAACTTTCTTTGTGATTGGAAGCCTGCCGATGGATTTGGGAAACCTGAGGCTTACCATCCAGATAATTCCAGCCGACAGCCAGAAAAGACTGCGTGTTAAGATTGATTTGTTTGACTTTACCAGCGTAGAGAGCCAGTGCAGGGAGCTGAGCGAGAAGCACGGATTTGACAGCACGCTTTTGGAAGCTGACCTCTTGCAGTTCACTGACCTTCTGGAAGACTACAGGGAAAAGCTTTTCGACGATGAAATGAATCCAGTAACCGACCAGTATTCCGAAAAGGAACTCACACCGCAAGCCAGTGAAAAAGCAGTGCAGTTCCTTTCAAAGCCGAAGCTTTTTGAGAATATCGACAAACTGCTTGGACAGAGCGGGATTGTTGGAGAAGAAGAAAACAGGATTCTGCTGTTTACGCTTGCTTCAAGCTACAAAATGCCCAATACCCTGCACGGACTCATTCAGGGAAGTTCTGGAGAAGGAAAATCACACCTCATCAACGGAATTGCCCAGTGCATGCCTCAGGAAGACGTTCTTAATATGACCAGAATCACAAGCAAATCCCTGTACCACTACAGGGATAAGGAGCTAATCAACAAGCTGATACTGATACAGGATTTTGACGGACTGGATGAAGATGCGCAGTTTGCGTTCAGGGAAATGCAGTCTGCTGGACTTCTGAGCAGTTCAACGGTAGTGAAAGACCCGCTTGGCAACAGCAGGGCAAAAGTAAAAAAGGTTGAAGCCCACTTTGCAAGCCTGACCGCCACGACAAAAGCAGAGGTCTACTATGACAACATGAGCCGTTCGGTAGTCTTGGGAGTGGATGAAAGCCTTCAACAGACCCTGAGAATCATACAAGTGCAGAACCAGAAAAATGCAGGCATCAGCAACACGGAACGTGAACAGGAAGCCAGACAGCTCCTGAGAAACTGCATGAGAGTCCTAAAGAGCTACGACGTAGTGAATCCGTTTGCCGATAAGCTTATGCTCCCGCTGGAAGCCAAAATGCTCAGAAGGCTCAACGCCCATTTTCAGAATTTTGTCGCTCAGATTGCAATCCTGAACCAGTACCAGCGAAAAAAGGATGATAAAGGAAGACTGATAGCCACCGAAGAAGATGTGAGAAAAGCCGTTGAGATATTTTTCAGCTCAATTATCATAAAAGTGGACGAGCTCGACAAAAGCACAAGACAGTTCTTTGAAAAGATGAAAGGATATGTTAAAAGCCAAACCAACGGAACAACGCACAAATTTACGACCCGTGAGATAAGACAGGAACTCAATATCAGCAAGACCTCAGCCTTCAAGTACATGCAGACCTTGCAGGAGCTGGAATACGTGCAGGCAGTTGAAGGCTCGCCAAACAAAGGATTCAAGTATGTAATCAGCTATTGGGACAATCTGGAGAAGATGAAAGCCAAGATTAAGGAAGACCTCAGCAGACAGTTAGACCAGCTGAAAACCGCCTAAAAGAACACGCCAGCACCAGCAATTACTGTCAATATAACACTGGTGTTCCTCAAATTGGAAAATATGCATAAGGAAAGTTTTCAAATGATGATTAAAAAAAGAATAGACAAATGATAAAAACTATAAAAAATACAGCATTCCAAAATCTTCTGAGTGATTTTGACAGCTATGTAAAAGTGAAGAACTACAAACAGGGAAAAGGCACAATGTACCAGAAAGCCGTATCTGAATTTCTTATCTGGCTTGAAGATGCAGGAATTGCCAAAATAAAAAACGTAACAGGCAGAGAATCGGTAAGCTATTACGAACATCTGATAAGCAGACCCAAACACAGAGGAAACGGAACTCTGGCAGGAAAGACCATAAAATTCCATCTGTTTGCTCTCGGTCTTTTTGTTCTGAATCTTTTAGAGAACAGGCAGATTGAAAAAGCGTTCTACATTCCAAGCTATTCAGGCGACAGCGGAAATTCCAGAAATGCCCTGAGCGTTGAAGAAATCAGACTCCTTTACCAGCACTGCCAGAGCGATTTACAGCGGGCTCTGCTGTCAGTGGCTTACGGTTGCGGACTTCGAAGGTCTGAGATTGAAGCTCTGAACACTAGAGATGTCCAGCTCTCCAGAGGAATGCTCATTGTCAGGGAAGGAAAAGGAAGCAAGAGGCGTGAAGTTCCTATGAGCGATATGGTTGCAGGTCACATCAAAAGATACATAGCCGAGGAACGCCATGAAAAGCTGAAAGGCACAAATCAAAATGAAGATGCATTTTTCATCCATGACAGCGGTAAACGGATGAATGGCGAATACCTCAACGATACATTGAAGAAAATGACCGAGCAGACCAGCAGTTATGAGCTAATCCAGAAAGACATAACGCTCCACTGCCTCAGGCACAGCATTGCCAGCCATCTGATGGAAAAGAATGCAGGCATTGATTTTATACGTGGATTTCTCGGTCATTCGCAAATCAATACCACATACATCTATGCTGTCAAGAACAAGAGAAGAAAACCAGTAACCACCTTTTAAACCAAAATGCCTATGACTAAACCGACAATTGAAAATTTCCTGCTCCAGAACTACAGCGTGCAGACCGTAAAGAGCTACATGTTTGCGATTAATCATTTCTTGGCAATGAATCCGAAAGCCAAACGATACAAATACAGGAATATCGTTGAGTATATGGAAGAAATCGGAAAACAACAGCCCAATGCCAAATATCGGGTCGTTATCCTCTCGGCTATCAAGAAGTACTACGACTATCTGGTTATGAGCGGTTACAGAGAAGACCACCCGTGCACGAAGCTCAATATCAAGGTCAACAGCAATCAGGCGGTACAGGTTCAGGACTTGTTCAGCTCAGAGGAACTTCAACTGCTTCTGACCAGAGAAAACAGATATGAGAATCTTGATACACGAAACAGCGTTCTTTTGAATCTGCTGATTTATCAGGGATTGACCAGCGATGAGATAATTCGGCTCAATGTTCGGGATATTGATTTGGATGCGGGAACAGTCTACGTCAAAGCATCCAGCAACCTCAACAGCAGAAAACTCCAACTTCTGGCGAAGCAGATACTGCTGTTCTCCAAGTACATCAATGAAGTGAGACCCAGAATGCTCAGAGGCGCAACCGATAAGCTGATTATTACAAAGCTGGGAAAACCCATCGCAGTGAACAGCATCCATGCCATGATTGAGCCGTTAAAACCGTTGTATCCAGATAAGAACCTCAACCCGAAGACCATTAGAATGAGCGTTATCTGCAACTGGCTCAATGAACAGGAACTGCCTTTGGAGCATGTTCAGGAACTCGCAGGACATAAGTGGCCTGGAACGACCGAGAAGTATTTCAAAGCGGACAGCCAGCAACAGAGAGAACTGATAAACAGGTATTTTCCGCTATGATAATGTGATAGCCTGATTTAAGAGCATAAAAAAAGAGAGATAAATCCCTCTTTTTCAAACTTAGAAAACTCTTTCTACTCAATCACAGCTGTCAGAGTGCCTTTTGAAATGCTGAATGACTTTTCGGTTATCCTGCTTCCGTTGCAGAATCCAAAATCGGAATACGGATTCTTGTTGGTCAGATTATGAATTGAAAATTCAGCTTTAAGAGTAGTTCCGTCAAAACTGATTATCTTGATTTTGCCTGCTGTTTTAGTTCCTTCAAACAAATCAGTGCTGGTGTAGCAGACCGTTGGGTCATAAGCCAGAGGAATGCCATTCACGCCAGAATTAAGATAGCTGAACGAAATGTCGTATGTTTTTCCCGCAGTCGGCTTTGCATCAGAAGTCACGATTTGGAAATACATGTCTCCAGAATCAGGATTGTCATTTGATGCAGGATTTTTGATGATGAAACTGCCGTAAATGCTGTATTCATTCTCAGCGTTCGCAGTTGCCTCGCTTTTCGACCATGTAACGTCAATTGCAGAACCAGAAACATCAGTAGCGGTCACATACTGTGTTTTATCGTTCAACGTGAAGCTGATGGATGATTTTGAATTATCCGTATTTTCCTGCTCGGAGTCATCAGACTGGCAGTTCGTGAATAGGACGCTTAGCAATGCAAAAAGTACAATTTTTCTCATGTGTTTTAAATTAATTAGGTTATTTATTGGCATTTATCTATCTCTTTGTTGACGTAGTGGAATAATTCGTCTGCGTAGCTGTCAGGCAAATCATTATCCTCAACGACATTTCGAACCAACTGCGGAACGTACAGATATCTGCTGTTATCGACACGGCTAAGCTCACGCTGGTGGCTTGTTTCATTGTTGATGGTTTTCACATAAGAGTATCTTTTGCAGTAGTCTTGAACGATTTCTCTCTGCGCCCATGCTTTCAGGTCTTCTAGGCTTTTTGTTTTTGGATGCTCTTTTACGTATTCATTGTGGACATGAAGACTGAACATGTAGCCCGCAAAGCAGAGAAGTGCAAAAACGATAGCGGAAACTCTCACGATAATTTTTAATGGATTGTTCATTTTTTGGTTTTTAAGATGTGTTAAAATTCAGGCAAATATATTAAAAATTCTATTTTATAGTGTACTAAATTGTAGAGTACCACAAAAAAGACAAAATATTGAGATTTGGAGTATGAAAGATTCTACCCAAACCAACAATATGGAAGAACTTAATGCGATAGCGTTGAGACTTAAAGAACTGAGAAAAGCAAAAGGATTCTCCAACTATGAGCATATTGCGTTTGCTTTGGAGATGAGCCGTTCCGCTTACTGGAGATTAGAAACTGGAGCTAATTTTGAGTTAAAGACACTTATTAAAATCTGTAGAGTGTTGGAAATTAGTCTTGAAGAGTTTTTTAAAGGAATTGATTTGCCAAATTCAAAAATAAAAAGCTAAAAAAAATTATAAAACTGTCCTACTTGTATCCCTTGTCAATACTGGGAATTCTAAAAATTACAATAAAACTCTAAATCATAACTGTTTGATTTGGAGTTTTTTGGTTTTGAAATAATCCAAATTTAGTGTCCTATTTTATTTCATCACACAAAATTACCTTCGCAAAGAAGAATGTTACCAATGATTACCAATATTTTAGAAAATCATTCTTCAATTTGTAAATGATTAACATGATGCCTTTTATTGTGAAAATGTAGTGTCCTATTTTATTTCAGACCTCGAAATTACCTTCGCAAAGAAAGTTACATGTTGTAACCATCAATCAAGAAATCATTATTTCAATTTGTAAACGAAAATATAAAATCAAGACCTATGGATAACCTAATAATTGTTTTGGCATTTTTTCTTATAAGACATGCAATGAATATGACTTTTCCAAAAAGAGGCAGAAAAGCTACTAAATGCGATACTCTATTGTTAGGTTCTTTACCGATGAGTAAAGCTTTTAACGCAATGACAGCTTATTTCAATCAAAAAAAGAATGATTTAAAATGAAAAATATTACATTTGAGCCTCTAGGAAATAGAGAAATGTACGTTCTTACTACATAATAGCAGTTTTGTAAATCCTTATAAGTATAAGTACAATGGTAAGGAGCTCCAAGACGAGCTGGGGCTTAACTTCTACGCTTATGGACATAGATTTTATGATCCAGCAATAGGCAGATGGACAACGATGGATCCATTATTAAATGATCTTGACTTTAAATTTGATCCTAATGATATTGATCAAGACGATGAAGATGAAGTTGCTTTCGCAATGAAGACGACTTTAGGTAATGGCGGAGGAATTTTTAATACAGATAATCTAAATCCATATTCTTATGGTTATAATGATCCTGTTAGATTTGAAGACCCAGACGGAAGATGTCCGATATGTGTTTTTGTTGTAGCAGCATTAGTTTTTTCTGAGTTTGCAAATGCTCCAACTGGGAACGCTAAAGTTGATACAAGAAATTATAATGCCTCTAAGTCTAATAAAACACTTGTATCAAGTGCCGTTTTAGCTGGTGGAACTAGAACCATTGCTAAAAGTCTTTTAAGTAATTCCACTGAAGATAAAGTTAAAACGGTGGTTATTGATGCTGATAAACATCCTGAATCTGCAAAACATCTTGGAGATGCTATAAAAGAAGGAAAAAGCAATGTTGGAAAAGTTGATAGAAAGGGTGCATCAACAAGAAGAGGTGAAAATTTGAAAGGGACAAAAGCTGAAAAAGGAAAAGATAGAGACGAAGCTCCTCCTGCTGTTATTAATACAGGAGAAAAAGCGAGTGTTAGAAAAATAGACCCATCAGATAATAGAGGTGCAGGTGCTTCTATCGGACACCAATTAAAAGATGTTCCAGATGGTACGCCAGTTAGAATAATTCCAATTAATCTACCAAAAAAATAAATTGAATGAAAAATGTATTAATTGAGTATAAAACGAAAACGCTAAATAGTGAGGAAACTGATTTAAGTTTTTACATTTCAGATGATAGATATAAAGATTTTATAAGAAACGGTAATGCTGGATTTTACTTTAAAGATGCTCTTCATTTTTACGGAAATTCTAATGAATTTTCTTTTCATTCGTTGGTATTTATGAATGAATTAATTAGAAAATTATATGGTGAAATTTGTAAAGACCTAACATTTATAGCTGAGGACGTTTTTGGAAATCAATTCTGTTATAACATACATAATTATTTTTTTATGTTTAATATAGAATCGGGAGAGCTAACTGAATTAGCATTTGGCTTTGAAGATTTTATAAACCAGCTTAAGGAAGATTCCGATTATTTTACAGGAGAAGGTCTTCTAACTGAGAAAATTGAAAATATAGCTAATCTTTCATTAGGATACAGATATTGTCCAAAGTTACCATTCATATTAGGGGGAGAATATTCATCTGAAAATCTTGTTTTAAAGACATATACAGAAAATCTTGAATTTTCTTCATCTATTTATCATCAGATAAAAGATTTACCAGATGGAAGCGACTTTGAAATTAAAATTGTCTGAATGTAAGAAGTTAGTTAAGTAGAGATTAAAAGTCTTTCATCTAATTTAATTAAATATATATGAAAAAAAATAAAGAATTATCCAAATTAGAGCTAATAAACAGAGGATATTTATTGGTTAATATACCCTCGATCATAATCATAATTGCAGTGTGGTTTGGATTAACTGCTTATCTTGAAATAAATGGGAAAGTAAGTGCCATTATTGGAGGTGTAATTGGTTGGATATATTGGGAATTTATGATCAAGAAATGGATAAGATGGGCATTAGATAATCACGTTAACCCTGATAGGCTATTCAAAATAGGAAAGATGTCATTGCTTTTATGGGATCGAAGAAAAATAGACTCAATCATAAGTCAAAGAAACTAATTAGTTTTTTAAATAAAAAAGGATGAGCAATTTGTTCATCCTTTAATTTTATAAAGATTTTGATTAAATTAAAGATGTGAATGTACTAACAAATATTGGAGACATAGTTAAGGGTGTATTTCTGCACCCTTATTTTTTTGCTTTAGTTTCAAATTAAAGTGTGTAAAAAGACAAAAAGCAAGCAAATTTATAGGATTTCAGACTAAGAAAATGCGCATAATTTCATGCCTCGTTCCTCATCATGAAACCCTTCGGGACTTATAGCATTTTATCTGTCTGAAATCCTATTTTTAAGGGCTTTCTTTTTCTCTTTTTTCTTTTCATAAATTTTAATTTGAGTTAAATAAACGGCTTTTTTTTGACCTTTTACAGCATATAAAACTTGATCGGTTTTTAATTTTCTGAGACTTATTTTTTGTTTTACTGATTAAAAAACAGCTTCAAGATCGCGGTGTTTTTGCGATCTGCAAGATGTCTGGTTGTATCACAACCACAAATCTTGCTGCCTTTTTTGCTCGGAACTCGCTGGCAGAGATTCTTGAAAATTTAGAACCCAAAAAAGTAAATGAAATTAATGTAATCTATCTACAGCTTGAAGTCTTGTTTGATATGATTATAATAAAGTACTTTAGTAGGCAATTTACGTCTGAAATTTTATGAGTGTTTCCAAATTATTTTTAAATGAACTGCTGGATTATCCAGCAAAAGATTCTTTTTGGTTTAAAGATTTTGTTGAACCAAAAATGACAGGTTTTAAAACCGAACATAAATACTGGGAAGAAGGCGATTTTGGAAGTCTTAATCAAGTAGAATTTAATTCAAGAAAAATTGGTGGGAATATTGACTTCTGGGGGTCTGGATTTCTTGGAATTTTTGTCTGGGATTATGAAAGGGATCTGGAAATTATGAATGTATTGCTGGAAACCGATGAAGTAAAAGAGCAGAAAAATGCTTTTAGAAAATTACTGAAACTTTTATTAAAGATTAAAACGGAATAATAAAAGAATTTTTGGCATCATATAATAACTCTTGCAATCTCTTTCCTTTTAAGTTTCTCCACCGCCGAGTTCCGAGGCTATGGGTGGCAAGATAGGCGGTTGTTAAACAACCGTTCATCTTGCTGATTGCAGGAACGTGGCAATCTTTGGAGATTTTTAAAAGCAGGCTTCTAATTTAAAGAAAATATTTGAATGTATCATGCGCAAAATATGGTCATGATGGCTGTAGAATGTTACAATGAAATATTTAAAAAAGAAAAAGGGAAAAAAGAAAGCAGTCTTCCATTGGACAGTCAGACAGCTGAAGTGCTATAAGTCCCGAAGGGCATTTTTTGAGGAACGAAGAAAAATGTTATGTGCACTTCTCTGGCTGTGTCCAATACCTTGCTTTGCTTTTTTTCTTTCAAAACATTTTTACGTATTAGGATTTTTAATAACTGTCTGAAATATAATTTACTGTAGAGCGTAATTTTGATGTCATAGAAAAGAATTTTGGTTTTGTGGAAAACCGTAAAGTTTCTCTCTTTTTTTTATGTAGTATTGTGGTTAAACACTACTTTGTACCTCGTGAACATCTGTATAGACATTCGAAGTAAATTGCCTATTAGATGTTGGAGATAAAGACAGTTAACTTACATAATAAAGAATAATTAACGAGAAAAATGAAAACGTTTTTAATAATACTAGGACTGATAATTTTAGTAATTGCAATTTTTGGTCTTTACAGACTTGTAACGGTAAAACGACAAAATAGTAAACTGAACGCAGAACGATTTGAAAGAGTAAAAGAACTTTACAACAAACTTGAAAGCGGACAAAACTTAACAGAAAAAGATGTTTTGCCGTTTGCTCAAAATCTTTTGACAAGAGAATCATCATACGAACTTTTAAGAGACCGAAATAAGACCGATATTTTTCCGAAAGAATATTATACGATTGTAAAAGGTGCAGAAAGTAATCTTGCAAATTGGTTGGAATTTCCAACGGAACTTAATGCTTGCCCTGATGAAATAGAACACTTGAAACGGGTGACTTATGACTTTGATGGACAAAACAATTTTGTCCATTATGAAGTTTTCAAATGCAGAGTTAATGAGCCACATTGGGCTGCAAAAGACGGTTGGTTTTTAGGAGTTGTTGGACCATATTTTGACGACAGTAAACCATACGACTTTCCTCATGCAACATTTAGTAGAATAAATAGCACATTGAATAATATAACAGCAGAGGAAGAAGCAAAATGGGTTCATGAAAATATATCATTAAGACGATAAACAAGAAATCTTGTTCACCAAAATCGGTTTTGCGATAGTAGACGGACATTTAGTGGAAATATTAAAAGTTTACCAACGCAAAAGTCCAAGTCTATAACAACAATTTTAAAGAGAACAGAATAATGATATATATAATTCCGACAAGAGGAGGTTTAGGAGTTGAAATTTGGGGGACATCTGAAGATTTAAATAATTTTTATGAAATTATCAGCAAGTTTTGGAATGATGAAAACAAATTAAACAAAAAAGGATTTAAGAATAGAGATGATTTAATTAGTGGGTTTTCTTATGAAATTCGTAAGGCAAAGGACGGAGATAGATTAAAACGAGACAACAGTCATTTTTCATTTACTCAACAAATTCATTATGGTGCTCAAATATCTTGGGTTCATTTTTTATTTTCACTGGCTTCATTGAAATTTAATATGAGATATAGTGAAACTAATAAACTTGACATTTCACAAATTCTTTTAATTGAATTTTGGCTCGAAAAAGCAATGAAGGATTATGATGAAATTGGAGCTAAGAATTTAATTGGTTTTATAGAAGATGGGCTTTATGGAGGTAATGATTATATATATCAATTTATGAGAAGCATTAACCTTGATTTCTTTCTTTTAGGAGGTGGAAAGCGAGCTTTCAGAAAACTACCTGATTTATTAAAAAGAGGTGTGTTTTATACAGAGGAATATAAAAGTTATCTAACGTTTTTAGAAACAGACGCTAAGAAGCTAAACTGTGAAATATCTGAACTTGAAATAAATGATGATGATTTCGACTATAAAAATTTGAAATGGTAAAAATGATTTTTTATTGCTGATATAAATGATCTACGGAGGATCCATGGTGTTAGATAAATTAACAGGTCTGGTAATGGGAAAAGAAAATTGGCTGGGAATTCTAAAACAGGACTAGCTTAAATCTTAGACTTAGTCTCTGAAAGCGAGACTGAAAATAAAAATACATTATGAAACAATTTTAAAAAATAATTATCTTGAGTTTATTTTCTTTATTTTTTGGGTGTAATAAATCATTAAAATCAGAATCAATCAATCTCGAACAAATTACCAGAGCAGATGAACAAGAAGAAGGTTTTAAAGATGTTTTTCTTAAAATAGTTTCTGAAGAAAAAAGAGAAGATTCCTTTGTGTATGTAGCTAAAGGATTGTCTGGTTCAAAGGTCGCGGGATTAAAATTTGAGATTAAGTCGGATTTGCCGAGTGGAATAGATAGTCATGGAAATCTTGACGCGAAAAATGGTTTCATTTATAATGCAATAAAAATTTCGTCTATAGGTAAAGAAAGTGATGAATTTTTAAAATCTATTTCTAGACTTTATAAATTCCCAACTGATAAAAAGTTCACTATTATAACGTTATCTCCAACGGCATTTTCATTAAACAAAACAGTATTCAAAGCTGAAAATTTAGGCTGTTATAAATTTAAACTGTTTTTTAGAGATGGTGAAAATGATAAAGAGGAAGATTATTGTGAATTATACTTCAATGTAAATACTAAAGAAAAAACAATTGAACTTCTAGAGAAAGATCGTGATTACCGAGAATCGGTAGTTAAGGCATTTAGCGACCTGTAAACGTATTGTTAATTTATCTGGTTTAAGTTCAAGTATTTGAAAAATGAGCGTGTAAAATTTATAAAACAAGAATGTTAAATTTTTTAAAGAATATTAAATTATCCCCTGAAAAGAAATTCTGGAATTATTTTTTAAATAACAGGAAAGAGCTGGAGAGTTTCATAGATTCCGATTTAACGGATTACACAGTATATAACAAACTGACTGATGAAATCAGGAAATTTTCAAGTTTGCTTTTTGCTGAAGTAACGAAGCATTCTGACGAGAAATATGTGTTAATTTTAACTCCTGATGGAAAATTTGAGGGTATAAAAGATACTCAAAAATTATTTGATTCAAGACCTGAAATAGATAATTGGATTATTGAAAAATTTAGACAGCCTAGAGACAAAATTCATTTTAAATATGATGGATTAGAGTTTCCTAGTTCAGACATAGAAATATTTGCTGAATTAAATCCTGAAAAAGAAAAATTCGACTTGCAGATTTTTATAAGAAACATGCATTTTGATGAACAGAAATATCAGACAATTGCATGGTTATATCTTGATAATATATTGGGAGAGTTTAATTCAATTACTAAAATTGGCTACGTTGATTTTTTTAATCTTGAAGATGGAAAAACTGTAAAAAATGGAATTACAATTTTAGAACTAAGAAAACTAATAGATAAAGAAATTTATAAGGTTTACTAAGAAATCTTTAATCTTTATAATAACAGAAAGCTCATATACTTACTAAAAATAAAATGACATGATAGAAGAACTACTTAAAAAAACTAACGATAAAAAGTTTTATAATGATTGCGATTTGAAGCTTGAATCTTATAGATTTGAAACTTCAACTAGTTCTTTGGAAATGATACTTTCAATTAATCAGAACAGTTATGATATACCTGTTGAATATGAAGAGTGGAAATTATCATGCAGAAATACTGAAAAATTTGACGGCTTTTTTTGGAGCTTAACCTTGCCTTATGTTAAAATGAAAATTTTGCAGCATCATCCTCTATTGTTAATCTTTCATGAAAGCGAAATTGAATGTGAAATCACAGGCAGGCCAGCTAATGTAAATGAATTTATTGGAGATATCAGTAATGCTCTGGAGAGAGAAACAGGAAATTGGATTACTGTAAATGAATACTTTTGGAATAATGAGGAATTCTACCAAAATTATGCAAAGAGAACAATCATGATGCCTAAGTCTCTAGGGAATTCCATACTGAAAGTTTGTGAAAAGAATAATTTAGGCTTTCAAATAAAAAGTGAACTCGTTGGTGAAAAAAAAGGGTATGCAGATAAACCAAATGCTAAAATTCTAATTTTTGGCAATGAAGATGTTAGTCCTAATGATTTTAATCTTAGACAGCCATATATAATTGCAGAAGAATTTATCGCAGAAAGAATTAAATAATGCGACGGAATATTTAATTGTAATTTTGTTAAACAAAAAAGAGACTTTAAAGTCTCTTTTTGTGCGAATTAATATATCTTTTATAAAAGCTTATTTGGCTTTTAAAAGTTTTTCCAAATATTCGACTTTGTCTTTTTCGGCTTGAACCAAACGTTCATATAGTTTGATCTGCTGTTCATGAGCTTCTATTAGTTTATCTAATGGATTAAACGAACAGTGATTAGAATACGGTGCATTAACAATACCACCAGTAATGTCGTTATCGTATATATTGTTAAAATAATTAATCACGCCTTCATCAGAAAAATTTTTAATTGCTTCCACGCTTACTCCTAGGGCTTTTGCCACTTCTTTTAATTTTTCATCATCAATGTTTTCGCTATTTTCCAAAATAGAAACAGCCTGCTGGTTTGTGCCCATAGCCTGTGCGAGTGCTTCCTGCTTCATGTCTTTCAGTTCACGGATACGGCTGATCTTGCGCCCCATGTGGTTTGGTTTTGTTAGTGTGCTCATAGCTCAAAGGTAATAATTAAGAATAAAAAAGCCAGATTTATGTATGATACATATTTTCTCATGTATGGTACGGGACATTTTGATAGCGTACCATACAGGTAATCGCTTACTTGCCAGTGTGTTTAGCAAAAATACAATTTTTCAGACAAGTATTAACTAAAATGAGTAAAATTATGAAAGCAATTCAAAACACCGCATCCGACTTGATTTATCGAGTTATTTCACAGAACATCGATCCAATAGGCATCTACTGTTTTGCAGAGAAGAAAAGCAGTTATACTTTTAATGAGCCTTTCCAGAAATCTGTTCAGAAAGTAAAGCATGTCCATCTTTATCTGCTGGTCATAGCAGAAGAGTTTGAGGATAATATCGGCAATGACCTTACCGATAAAATAAAAAGCAGATCAAGAGGACAGATAACGGTAACTATTCTCATGCACAGCCTGAGAAATATCGTCAAATTATATGGAGACCAGCAGTATTTCTTCTGGAATATTTTTAAGAATGCGCAGAGGATTCATATAGATGCATACAGATCGCCTATAATCTGGGCTAATAATCCAGAAAAGAGATATGTGAAAAGCACTTCAGCATACGCAGGAGACAGAAGAAATGTTAGTGAATCAATCTGGGATCTTATCTATAATAACGACCAGTATTTTTCATATGAGGTAAGAATGTGTTCACTTCACCAGATAGTGGAACAGACCTGCCTTTCCCTTATAAGGGTATTTCTGGGATATACCCCGAATCACTTCTCACTGGGCTACTTATTTGAGCTGTGCGAATATTTCACGAGCTTGACTTCTGAATACTTTCCCCGAAACAGCAGTGATGAAAAAAACATGTTCAAGATTTTGAAAAAGAATCCAAACACGCTTCGTTTCAGCAGAAGCAATAGTTATGGTTACGATTACTATGGAATAATGGAAGGCAGATGCCGTGATTTTATGAAAGGAGCGGAAGCCATGATCCAGAAGGAACTTGAGAGGCTTGAGGGAATCCATCAGCAGGAAGTTTTATCTGCATAAAAAAAAATAAAGTTATGGAAACCAATAAAATCAAAAAACTGGAAGACATAAGGAGGTTAAGCGGAAAACTGCTTAATGCCCTGAAAAAAGCAGAGGACAAAAGAGGGATGTATAATGCGGAGATCAGGGTTTATGGCTATTGCGAACTTGGTTCAGTTGTTAGAAACCTAATGAAGCTCTGCATTATCGCTTTAGATCAGGACAGCGTAGAAGTTCCGTCTACGATTCAAAACCAAAACATTGATGTTGGGCTTATACTGGGAATTGCACTGCAATTATTTCCAGTTGATGAACTTGAATTTTTAAATGAGATTACGGATCTGTTTTCAGAGAATAAAGAAGAAACAGAATAGCCAGCATAAAGTTTTAATATTTAGAATTATGGAAACTGATAAAATAAAAACACTGGAAGAATTTAAAGATTTTGCATCTTATCATTTTAAACTGCTTAAACCTGCCAAAGATAAAGACGGAGAATCAATACGCGAGATAAGATTTTACGGCTACTCGGATATGACGTGTCTGGGAGTGAATCTCATTAGAATGTGCCTGAATATCATTTATTCGGATGAACTTGATAATAGGGAAATATACCTAGGCTCTGTTCTGGAGCTTGCCCTTCAGCTGATTCCAAGTGCAGAAATTGAGGTTCTGGATGAAATATACAGAATGCTCAATGAGAAGAGTGTCGATAAATAAACATGGCGTTTCCCAATAATGCCATAACCGTCTTCATGGATATATTATGTCCATGACATTGACATAAATGCATGTTATCTTTACCGAATAAAAAACTACGTTCTACGGCTTTCACAGGTATATTTTACCATTGAAAAAGAAAGCAATACCGATTATCTTTACATGATCCTGCCCAAATTTTGGGCAGGATGCGTATCGAATTCTGGTTTATCTTTGCGGTAGAAATCTATATATAGATTTCTATTCTCATAAACGGCTGTCCCTGTCACAGACGGCCTTTAAAATTAACGCACATACCGCACTTCCGCCTGAAAAATGATTTCAGGCAGGGCATCGCTGTGTTTATATTAACACAGAAATCAATTTAAAAAATTAAAGCATATGGAAAGTTTAGAATCACTGTTCCGTTCATTTGAAACAGGCATCAGAAGCTCAAAGGCCGTAAAGCCTAAAGCGTACCTGAAAAGCATCGGACTGGAATATTCAGACCTGAGAATAGGCTTTAATTCGGGACAGTTCCACCACCGCAAGACCCTTAAATCCAAAGAAAGGTTTGAGGAGCTTGGAGTAATAACCAAGAGTGATGCAGGAGTGCGGGATGATTCTCTGACTGCCTATACCGTCTTCGGGCGCTATGGGCTTATATTCCCCCTGCTGGACAGAGAGAATGCGATTGTAAATTATTTTGCACTCCGTTTTGATCTGGAAAGCCCTAAGGAGGAATATCTAAACCAGAAGGGAATCTATCCTGCATATCCTCATCCATTGACTAAAAAGCTTTATCTGGCGCCTACTGTTATTGACTGCGCCAGCCTGATGCAGAGCAGAATACTGGATCAGAGAGAAGCGGTCATAGCGCTTCATGACGGGGAACTGCTCGATGAGCATATTGAAATTATCAAATCATTGAATGGACTGGAATCAATAGTAATCTTTAAGCGGTGAGAAAATGGAGAAGATCAGATTACAAATGCAGGAGGCAAGACCAGACGTTCCGCTTTCGATAGCGGAACTTCCCGAGGGGCACAGTCTGAATGACATGTGGGTCAATTATGGAGCGGAAGGGATATCGAATCTTTTAAAAAGCGCAAAAACAGAAAAAGCAGGCGAAGGACTGCAGATTGTAAACGGCTACAAAATCAGCTACAAAGGCCTCTCGGGGATTTTCTTTGTTCTGGGAAACCTGCCGATGGACTTGGGGAATCTCAGGATTTCGCTTCAGATTGTGGAATACAATACAAACAAAAAACACAGGCTTAAAATCGACCTGTTCGATTTTGCAGGCGTTCAGACCCAGTGCACGGACTTATCCGAAAAGCAGGGATTTGATTATGAGAGCCTTGAAAAAGATCTGGTAACGCTTACCGATCTTCTGGAACAGCACAGGGAATCGCTTTTTGAGGCTGAAATAAACCCGATTGCGGAACGTTTTGCCGAAAAGGAGCTTACGCCTCAGGCGCAAGAAAATGCGGTCGCATTTCTCGGAAAACCCAGACTGCTTGAAAATATAGACAGGCTTTTGGAGCAGAACGGCATTGTGGGCGAAGAAGAAAACAGAATTGTGCTTTTCATTCTGGCATCGAGCTACAAAATGCCCTATCTGATGCACGGGCTTGTTCAGGGATCAAGCGGTGAGGGAAAAAGCCATCTGATAAACGGGATTGCAGGATGCATGCCTCAGGAGGATGTGATGAATATGACACGAATTACAAGCAAATCGCTCTATCACTACAGGGATAAGGAGCTGATCAACAAGCTGATTATCATTCAGGATTTTGACGGGCTTGATGAAGAGGCGCAGTATGCCTTCAGGGAAATGCAGTCTGCCAAATTCCTGACAAGCTCCACTGTGGTAAAAGACATATTCGGAAACAACAGGGGAAAGATCAAACAGGTTCAGGCGCATTTTGCCAGCCTTACCACAACCACTAAAGCCGAGGTATATTATGACAATATGAGCCGTTCGGTGATTTTGGGAGTTGATGAAAGCCAACAGCAGACGCTGAGAATCATTAAAAAACAGAACCTGAAAACAGCAGGACAGGCAGACAGCGAAAAGGAAGAGCAGGCAAAACAGCTTCTAAGAAATGTAATGCGGGTGCTTAAATCCTATGAGGTTGTAAATCCCTTTGCCGATAAGCTCAGTCTTCCGCTGGAAGCCAGAATGCTCAGAAGACTGAACTCGCAGTTCCAAAACTTTGTCTGCCAGATTACAATTCTCCACCAGCACCAGAGAAAAACCGATTCTAAGGGCAGGCTTATAACCGATAAAGCAGATATTAAATCAGCCGTTGATGTTTTCTTCAGTTCGATTATAATCAAAGTGGACGAGCTTGATAAAAGCACCCGACAGTTCTTTGAGAACCTGAAAGATTTTATAAAAAAGCAGAAAGAAGGAACGTCAAAAAAGTTCACGGCAAGAGAGATAAGACAGGGACTCAATATCAGCAAAACATCCGCTTTCAGATATATGCAGTTACTACAGGAACTTGAATATATCCAGCCTGTTGAAGGCTCTTTTAACAGGGGCTTTAAATTCATGATCTCCTACTGGGATGATATGGAAAAACTCAAAAGCAGGATCAGAAAAGAACTGCACAGACAGCTTGAAGAATTTTAGAGAAATCAAGGAAACTAAAAACTCAAAAGTGGAACACCACGGAACGCCAGCGGAACACTGGAAGCCTTGAAAATACTGGCAATACGATACTGGTGTTCCGCGTTCCGCGGAGTGTGCAAGCGCACACTTTTTTAAAGCAGAAAATGAACAGCAAAATCTACATTAAAAAATATAAGATCAAATGAAAAAAACGATACAGAGCAGAGAATTTCTAAGACTTGCAGTAGCATTCGGAGAATTTGTAAAAGTCAGGAACTACAAGCAGGGAAGATCAAATCTTTATAAAAACATCATAACGGAATTTCTGATCTGGCTGGAACAGGCAGGAATCAGCAGAATCGAGAATGTAACCTCAAAAGAATCGGTGAAGTATTTGGATTATCTGAGTTCAAGACCAAAGAAAAGAGGAAACGGCATTCTGGCTGAAAAAACAATAAAACTGCATCTTTTTGTGCAGGGGCTTTTTCAGGTTTATCTGCTTGAAAATAAAGAAATCCAGAATACCTATTATATCCCATCGATCACAGGCGGAACGCAGAAACCGAGAAACATTCTAACGATTGAAGAAATAAAACTGGTGTACCATCATGCGGAAAATGAAATGGAAAAAGCCCTGCTTTCCATTGCCTACGGATGCGGACTGAGAAGATCTGAAATAGCTAATCTTGATTTAAAAGATGTGAACCTTAATAAAGGAATGCTGGTTGTAAGGAAGGGAAAAGGAAACAAAAGGCGTGAAGTTCCAATGAGCGATACTGTTCTGAACTATCTGACAAAGTATGTCAGGGATGAAAGGCCTGAAAGGCTGACTGGGAGAAACCAGAATGAGGAAGCCTTTTTCATCAACAGCAGAGGCAGAAGATCGACAGGCGAAAACCTTAATGAGATTTTAAACAAGATGATTGAGCAGACGGGAAAATTCGAGCTTGTCCAGAAAGAAATAACGCTTCACTGCCTGCGCCACAGCATTGCCTATCATCTGGCAGAGAATAATGCGGGAATTGACTTTATACGGAGTTTTCTGGGACATACGCAGATCAATACCACCTACATCTATGCGATTCAGAACAAGAAAAGAAAACCAGTAGTAAACTTCTAAAAACGTAACCAATGGAAAACAAGAAACCTGATTTGAAAAATTACCTCAGAGGAATAGTAACAGAAAAAACAGCGGAGAGCTACCTCTATACAATCAATCACTTTTTAAAGACCAATCCAAAGGCTAAGAGATACCAGTACAATGATATAGTCAAACACATGGATAAAGTCAGCCAGAAGCAGTCCAACGTGCAGTACCGAATCAGAATACTCTCAGCAATAAAAAAATATTATGACTATCTGGTGCTGTACGGCTATAGAAATGACCATCCCTGCAGAAAGCTTAATATCAAGATAAAAGGTAACCAGACTATTCAGGTGCAGGATCTATTCAACAGTGCGGAACTACAGCTTTTAATGGAACGGGAGAACCGCTACAAACATCTTGACATGAGAAACAGTGTTCTGATTTCCCTTTTAATCTATCAGGGACTTGCCAGCGATGAGATTGCCATACTGGCTTTAAAAGATATTGATCTTGATAACGGCACAGTTTACATTAAAAGCTCTGCCAATCTCAATAAAAGAACGCTGGAGCTTGTGCCAAAACAGATGATACTGTTTCATAATTACATAAATGAAACCCGACCTGCTCTGCTTCGCGGGAGCAGTGATAAATTCATATTGACAAAGCTTGGACAGCCTATTGTTGTAAATAGCATTCATGCCATGATAGAGCCTTTAAGAGCATTATTTCCTGACAGGAAATTAAATCCCCAGACTATCAGAATGAGCGTGATCTGCAACTGGCTTAATGAGAAAAACATTCCATTAGAAAGAGTTCAGGAACTTGCAGGACATAAGTGGCCGGGAACGACTGAGAAGTATATTAAAGTAAACAGTACCCAGCAACGGGAAATGATTAATCGATATTTTCCTAATATTTAAAGCTCCTAATAATAGGAGCTTTTTTTATTTTTAATTACATGATTAAAAATAAAAAAAGTCCCACCGAAGCAGGACTAAAGATTTTCATCTACGGCATATAGCCTTATTGTGATAAGATTAAAGATTAGAATTTTTAATCAGTTACAAATATATATAAAAAGAAATTATATATAAAAAGGAAAACCGTAAAGCGGTAAATTGTTTTTTATTTATCTTTCGAAGTTGTTTAAAAAACGATTTTATCATGGCAAAAATATTAGGTTTAGATTTAGGAACAAATAGTATTGGATGGGCAATTGTGGACAAAGATGGGGATGATTTTTCTCTAGTTGATAAAGGAGTCAGAATTTTTTCTGAAGGGGTAAAATCTGAAAAAGGAATTGAAAGTTCACGTGCCAGTGAACGTACCAATTATAGAAGCGCTAGGAAAATAAAATACCGAAGAAAACTGCGAAAGTATCAAACATTAAAAGTTCTTTCAATAAATGGAATGTGTCCGTTATCTATTGATGAAGTGGAAGAATGGAAAAAATCAGGATTTAAAAAATATCCGCTTAACCCTGAATTCTTAAAATGGCTTCGAACAGATGAAGATAAAAATATCAATCCTTATGCTTTAAGAGATAAAGCCAGCAGAGGAAAGGTTACTGCCTTCGAATTTGGAAGAGCATTATATCATATTGCGCAGAGACGTGGATTCCTCAGCAATAGACTAGATCAATCAGCTGAGGGAATATTAGAAGAACATTGTCCAATTATTCAAACAATAATTGAAGATTTAGGTTCTACGGATGAAGTAATTATTGAATTAAAAGACTATTTTTTTAATACCGGAATTATTGATGAAAATATCAAAGGCGGATTTAAAAAAGATCTAGACGATGGAGAGTCTAAACTCAAAACATTGTATAACGCGCTGAAAGCTATTGCTATAAAAAATGGGAATGATATTGTTAAAGCAAAAGAAGAGATAATTGCCAGATTAAACAGAAAAGAAGATTTAGGAGCGGTAAAAAGGGAAATTGGAGAAATTTCCCAGGCAATTAAAAATGGTAATTTTTCAACATTAGGACAATATTTATTTAGTTTATATAATAGAGATAAAATAAGAAATAAATATACTGCAAGAGAAGAACATTATTTAAAAGAGTTTGAAATAGTTTGTAAGATTCAAGGAATTCAAGGTGTCAATGAAAATGAGGCGTTGCCAGAAAAAAGATATTTTGCATTGGCTAAAGATTTATACAAAGCTATTTTCTTTCAGCGTCCTTTAAAATCACAAAAGGGATTGATTGGAAAATGTTCTTTTGAAAAAAGCAAATCTCGTTGTTCTATTTCCCATCCCGATTTTGAACAGTACAGAATGTGGACTTATTTGAATACAATTAAATTTGGAACTCAATCAGAAAAGACGCTAAGATTTCTATCTCAAGATGAAAAGTTAAGTCTGATACCTAAATTTTTAAGAAAGAAAGATAATTTCAATTTTGAAGATTTAGCAAAAGAGTTGATTCCCAAAGGAGCTACTTTTGGATTTTATAAATCATCTAGAAAGGATGAATTTCATTACTGGTTTAATTATAAATCAACAGATACAGTTACAGGCTGTCCCCTTTCTGCATCTTTAAAAAACACAATTGGAGAAGATTGGGAAACAAAAACATTTACTTATAAAACATTAAATTCAAAGCAAAAAGAAGTTTCTAGAACTGTTGATTATAAAGATTTATGGCACCTACTATCAGTATCAACTTCAGATATTTATTTATATGGATATGCAAAGAATAAACTTGGTTTAAGTGATAAAAATGCAAAGGCTTTTAGCAGAATTCGTCTGAAAAAAGACTATGCAAGTTTGAGTTTAAATGCCATTAATAAGATTCTGCCATATGTCAAAGAAGGTCTGTTATATTCCCATGCAGTATTTATGGCAAATGTTGAAAATATTATTGATGAGGAAATTTGGAGTGATGAAATACAAAGAAAATATATTCAAGATAAGATAGCCTTAATTATACAAAATCATACGTATGAAAATAGTCTATTAGAAGTAGTGAACTCTTTGATAAAAGACTGCAAAACGGATAATTGCTATTATTCGAAGGAAGCAGAAGATACTTATAAAAATGATTTGAATAAAAAACTGCTCCCATTTTTCAATTATAATTTCGTTGAAGATAAACAAGCTGTGTTGGATAAATTATTTCCAATATTTATTGAGCAGCTAAAAACCCATGAATTTGTAAAAATTAAACGCTTGGACGAAAAGGTTTTAGAATTCTTAAATGGTGAAAATGAAGATGGGCAAGTATTGTGCAGTAATGAAAGGCGTTTGAAAAAACTTTATCATCCATCAGATATTGAGATTTTCAAAAAGAAAATCATCAAAGATGAATTTGGAAATGAAAAATTAGTGCTAGGCAGTCCTTTGACTGCTTCTATAAAAAATCCGATGGCGATGCGAGCCTTACATCAATTACGAAAAGTGTTGAATACTTTAATTTTTGAAGGGGATATTGATGAAAAAACAAAAATTCATATAGAAATGGCTCGTGAACTCAACGATGCTAATAAAAGAAAAGGTATTCAGGACTATCAAAATGAATTAGAGAAGAACCGAAAAGAAGCAGCTTCAGAAATAAGGAAGCTTTATTTAGAAGAATGCGGAAAAGAGATTGAGCCGACCGAAGATGATTTACTGCGTTATCAGCTGTGGCTTGAGCAAAATAGAGCGGAAATATATGAACAGGGTAAAAATATAAGTATTTGTGATATAATCGGAAGCAATCCAAAGTATGATATCGAACATACTATTCCAAGAAGTATTTCTCAAGATAATTCTCAAATGAACAAAACACTTTGCAGTCAAAGATTCAACAGAGATATTAAAGGAAATAAAATGCCTATTGAATTATATAACCATCTTGAAATCATTCCGAGGATAGCTCATTGGAGAGAAGAAGCCGACAATTTAAGCAGAGAGATTGAAATAATTACACGCTCTATAAAAGCTGCAGCAACAAAGGACGTAAAGGATAGAAAAATAAGACGAAGACACTATTTAACACTAAAGAGAGATTATATAAAGGGAAAATATGAGCGATTTATTTGGGAAGAACCTAAAGTAGGCTTTAAGAACAGTCAGATTCCAGACACAGGAATTATAACTAAATACGCTCAAGCTTATCTAAAATCGTATTTTAATAGAGTGGAAAGTGTAAAAGGCGGAATGGTTGCGGAATTCAGAAAAATTTGGGGTATCCAAGAAAGCTATCAAGAAAATGATAAAAAATACTTTTTTGAAAAAGACAGAAGTAAACATACCCATCATGCAATTGATGCTATTACAATTGCCTGTATGACCAAAGAGAAGTATGATGTATTAGCTAAAGCTTGGGTTTTGGAAGATAAAGAGCAAGTTAACGCCGCACGAAAGTTATTAGCTGATTCTAAGCCTTGGAAAACTTTTAAGGAAGATTTAAAGAAAATAGAAGAAGAGATTTTGGTTTCACATTATATGCCAGATAATATAAAAAAACAGTCAAAAAAGATTGTCAGAATTAGAGGTAAAAAACAATATGTTGCAGAAACGGAAACAGACACTAATGGTAAAACTATTTTAAAAAAAGATGCAAATCAAAAGATAATTTACAAGATAGATAAAGACGGAAAGAAAATTCCAAGGTTGCAGCAAGGTGATACTATTCGGGGGTCTTTACATCAAGACAGTATCTATGGGGCAATTAAAAATCCTTTGAATAATGAAGAAATCCGTTACGTCATTCGAAAAGATCTAGAAAATATCAAAGCTTCTGATGTGGAAAATATTGTTGATGAGGTTGTAAAAGAAAAGGTAAAAGAAGCCATTGAAAATAAGGTTTTGGTGATTTCGTCCAATCCACAGCAAAAAAATAAATTAGCTGAAGGTAAAAAAGTTTGGATGAATGAAGAAAAGCAGATTGCAATTAATAAAGTGAGATTGTATGCTAATTCAGTTAAAAACCCGTTGGAGATCAAGGAACATAATCAATTATCCAAATCACGTCACGAACATAAACAAAAAGTGTATGGGCAAAATGACGAGAATTATGCAATGGCAATTTATGACCTAGATGGTAAAAGAGAATTTGAGTTAATTAATAATTTTAACTTGGCAAAACTAATAAAACAAGGGCAAGGTTATTATCCTCTGTTTAAAGAGAAAGATGCTAAAGGGAAGAAAATACAGATTCCAATTGCAAAAAGTAATAGTAGGGATGTAGTTTTAAGAAGAGGACAGCAGGTTGTTTTCTATGACAAGGAAAATGAAAAGCCGAAAGATATAACAGAAATAATTGATTTTGCAGGGAGGAAATATATTATTGAAGGATTGACCATTCAAAGAATTAAATCAGGGAATAATGAGTTTGAATACGGTGTACTAACTTTTCGCTTTTTTAATGAGGCTAGAAAATCTGATGAAATTAAAAAAGATAATTTTAAGCCAGACGGAGTTTTTAAGTTAGGTGAAAATAAGCCGACAAGAAAGATGAATCATAGCCAGTTTTCTGCATTTATTGAAGGAATTGATTTTAAAGTTTTGCCATCAGGCAAATTGGAAAAAATCTAACTTGTTTAATTGCATTCATATATTTAATATCAAACATCCAAACCACAACGGAAATCGACTTTCGTTTTTTGTTTCAACGATTTCCGTTGTGGTTTGATTAAAGATTAGAAAACACGATACTACTGGCTACTACTGACGAACAGCGCAGAAAGTTGTGGTTTGATTAAAGATTAGAAAACACGATATTACTGGCTACTACTGACGAACAGCGCAGAAAGTTGTGGTTTGATTAAAGATTAGAAAACACGATATTTGTCTGGTCTCTATCTCATCTAGCGCGAAGTTGTGGTTTGATTAAAGATTAGAAAACACGATATTTTACTCTTAGGCAAAGGTTTAGACGGCAAAGTTGTGGTTTGATTAAAGATTAGAAAACACGATATTGGGCTGACCCGAGCTTAAAATCTTCTTACGGTTGTGGTTTGATTAAAGATTAGAAAACACGATATTTGAAATTTTTGATTTAGACAATCTTGATAAGTTGTGGTTTGATTAAAGATTAGAAAACACGATATTAGGATATGGAAACGATGAAAAAAATTGGAGGTTGTGGTTTGATTAAAGATTAGAAAACACGATATTAGAAGCAGATACAGCATCTAAAAAAGCAGAGTTGTGGTTTGATTAAAGATTAGAAAACACGATATTCATTCTGCAAAGATACACAGGACTTTAATGGTTGTGGTTTGATTAAAGATTAGAAAACACGATATTAAATAAAAGCATTCTAAAATGGCTATTAAAGTTGTGGTTTGATTAAAGATTAGAAAACACGATATTCGTCTTAAAGGAATTGACGGAGCAATTATCGTTGTGGTTTGATTAAAGATTAGAAAACACGATATTCAGGACAGCGCGGTATATCAAGAAAAATGGTTGTGGTTTGATTAAAGATTAGAAAACACGATATTCCATATAAGAAACTGAGCAGAAATAGGAAAGTTGTGGTTTGATTAAAGATTAGAAAACACGATATTAATGCGGACACCTACCACAAGGTACAGTATGTTGTGGTTTGATTAAAGATTAGAAAACACGATATTACACACACATATACAGTTGCTGGCGATTAGTTGTGGTTTGATTAAAGATTAGAAAACACGATATTGCTAGAGTTCCTAATATTGAGCAGGATACAGTTGTGGTTTGATTAAAGATTAGAAAACACGATATTGCAGACAGAACTCTTATTACAGAACCTGACGTTGTGGTTTGATTAAAGATTAGAAAACACGATATTAGACATAGTCGGGTCAGTAGGACCGTCAGGTTGTGGTTTGATTAAAGATTAGAAAACACGATATTTTCACTAAACGACAAATAACCACGATTGCCGTTGTGGTTTGATTAAAGATTAGAAAACACGATATTCATAATTAACGATTTTTAGTGCAAAGCACAGTTGTGGTTTGATTAAAGATTAGAAAACACGATATTAAGACATAGTCGGGTCAGTAGGACCGTCAGGTTGTGGTTTGATTAAAGATTAGAAAACACGATATTTCGATGGTATCTTATTATAGATAACATCAGTTGTGGTTTGATTAAAGATTAGAAAACACGATATTCCAATGGGGAGCCATAAACCATCAATTTGGGTTGTGGTTTGATTAAAGATTAGAAAACACGATATTTGGGCATCAAATCCGCTCAGCACGGTGCAGGTTGTGGTTTGATTAAAGATTAGAAAACACGATATTGGAATTATATGGACAAATGAACGAAATTGGGTTGTGGTTTGATTAAAGATTAGAAAACACGATATTATCAGATCGTTAATACAGCAGAAGAAAATGGTTGTGGTTTGATTAAAGATTAGAAAACACGATATTTGGAAAACGTAATATCGTACCCGATACAGGGTTGTGGTTTGATTAAAGATTAGAAAACACGATATTACTAAGCCAAAAACATAAAGGCGGAAAAATGTTGTGGTTTGATTAAAGATTAGAAAACACGATATTAGTCCTGCGTCAAACATACTAGCGAGACCGGTTGTGGTTTGATTAAAGATTAGAAAACACGATATTTGACTCAGATTTTTAGATCATGGAAGGTAAGTTGTGGTTTGATTAAAGATTAGAAAACACGATATTAAGTTCTCAATCAATATTTTAGCAGAGTATGTTGTGGTTTGATTAAAGATTAGAAAACACGATATTCTATATCGGTTATAAGTATCTCCATATTAGGTTGTGGTTTGATTAAAGATTAGAAAACACGATATTGTTGCGTTATACAATCATTTGACAGGCAAGGTTGTGGTTTGATTAAAGATTAGAAAACACGATATTTATGTACTGGATAAGGCGCGTGTAAGCAGTGTTGTGGTTTGATTAAAGATTAGAAAACACGATATTAGTTGATGTCTTTTCTGTTGATATATAGGTTTTTAAGCTGAAATATCGTTTAAAAAAATGCTTCTTTTATGGATTGATACCCCATGATTGAGGCATTTTTTTATTTCTATGTTTAGTTTTTGGACTAATACGCTTTAAAATAATTCTAATTGGGTGGGCTGCGGTGCTGAGGGCAAGGTTTCTTTTCCCCAGAAGTTTAAAATATTTCCGAACTGTTTGTCGGTTATTCGCAATATGCTCACCTTTCCTGAAGGAGGAAGAAGTTTATGGATTCTTTTTTCATGAACGTCTGCACTCTCACCGCTTGCGCAATGTCTTACATATACAGAATATTGCATCATCGAAAAGCCATCTTTTAATAGATTGTTTCTAAATCCAGATGCATTTCGTCTATCTTTTTTTGTTTCCGTGGGCAGATCAAAAAAAACAAAAAGCCACATTATTCTATATCCGTTAAGCTCCATAAGGCTGGATATTTAATTTTTTTTCGATTTCCTGTGAAGCATTGTTGGAGTGAACTTGCAGTTTTTTGCAAACCTATCATTAAAGGGCTTTTCTCATCTTTAAAATAAACTGTCCTAGTTAGTATTTGTAATAATTCCGCCTTAATAGCAGTGTTTAGTTCTTGCTCCTTAAAATTTTGCATAATTTCAAAGACTTTTTCATCCACAATGGGACGAAATGGTTCCATAATGTCATCAGCAAGTGCAAAAGCATTGTATTTACTTTTATGATGAATTCCCAATGTATTAAGTAAGCCACTTCCGGAAAGAGCTCTTGCAGTTGCAGCTCTTAAAATTGCATATCCATAATTCAGGAAATTATTAGGATAGTTTCCATAACGTTCTCTTTTAATTCCATCAAATTCTAAATTAGGTTGTGGAAAATATTTCCAATATTGCTGTGCAGCTACTCCTTCCATATTAGATGAATCTCCGCTTAACACTTTGCTGGCTAGAAATGCAAAACTATTTTTAGAGTCTGTTATTTTTTCAAGCAATTGCCCTTGGTTTTTAATTTTTTCAATTATTGTTTGTTGCCATAGTTGTTTTTTTAATGGTATAGAGGCTTCGATTTGATTTTTGAATATTTCCTGCTGGATATGATGACTATTAAGGTTTAACAGCATTCCGTTGGGTAGATGATTCTTTCCACAGATAATAATTGAGATGTTGTTTTCAACGAGTAAATTCATAGCAGGGATGCTTAGGTAGATTTCATTATGATCGAGAACAAGAAAACCGATATCTTCAATTGGGACACTACTATCTTTCATTTCTGATTTTAGTACTAGCTGATTATTTTTTGTCGTTATTGAAATTTTGTTTTCAATTAAAATAGTTCGTTTTAGCATAAGATTAATTTAAAATTACTAATAGCTGTAGACTGCACATAAGGATGGTAAATTTCGGCTTTAAAGTAATGTTGCTTTTACGGTTTTCCATAATTTAGGAATAAAGCAAGATGAAAGTTTATTAATATTATACCTTACTTGTTTGCCAACATTTAATAAACTAAAAGTGTAAATAATGTACACTAAAACTGTAATTTATTATCTTTGTAGTGATGAATAAAAATCTTTACATAATTGCAGGCTGTAATGGTGCTGGCAAGACTACAGCCTCATTTACAATACTTCCCGAAATATTAAACTGTAAGGAGTTTGTAAATGCGGACGAAATTGCCAAAGGACTTTCTCCTTTCCAGCCTGAAAAAGCTGCCTTTGAATCGGGAAGGATAATGCTTCACCGAATCAATGAATTATTAGCCAACAATGAAGTCTTTGCTTTCGAAACGACTTTGGCCACAAAAAGCTATAAGCAGAAAGTGATTTCGGCTCAGGAAAAAGGCTATAAAGTGGTTCTTTTATTTTTTTGGCTCGACAGTGTTGATCTGGCAATCGAGAGGGTCAAGACGAGGGTTCAGGAAGGTGGACATAATATTGAAACCGATGTTATTAAACGCAGATATAAAAACGGAATAGCCAATTTATTTGATATATATTTGCCTATAGTTAATGAGGCATTGATTTTTGACAATACAGCTGTAAAAGCTGAATTATTAGCTCAAAAAACTTTAGGCAATGACATTGAAATTATAAACGAAATCAAGTTCGATAAACTCAAAAATGACCAATCATGGGAGAACACAAAACAACAACGACACCGACTCAGAAGAAGATTATAGAGGCAATGGATAAAGTTTCTGAAAAATTAATTGAGTTTAAAAAGAAAAATAACAGCGATCTCGTTGTAATGCAGGACGGTAAAATCGTAAGAATTAAAGCCAGCTCTTTGTAAAATATTATTTCAATAACAGCGCAAAGCTCTCAGAAATGGGAGCTTTTTTTATTTGCAGACTAAAAAATTATTAGGAAAATAATTAAACTAAATCTACTTTCGCATAAGCTGGGAAATGTTTGAAGGACTTTCTTTTATATAGAGATTTTTTGCAAGTGGTCATTCATTGTATAGAAAAATTTTACCGACCCTTATAAGTATAAGTACAACGGGAAAGAGCTTCAAGACGAGCTGGGGCTTAACATGTATGATATGGATGCTAGACAATATGACCCAGCAATTGCTAGATGGGTTGTTCACGACCCAATTGTTCATTATAGCCAATCTCCTTATAGTGGATTTAATGGAAATCCAATTTATTGGGCTGACCCGAGTGGAATGGCTGGTGCACATTATAATTGGAATACAGGTGGTTATGAAAACGGTTCAGGGCAAAGTATTTCTTTTTCAGAAGCAATGGGAAGTTATGGTTTAAATACGGATGGTAGTAAAAAAACTGATTCAACTGAGAGTACATCTGAGAGTACAACTTCACCAGCAAATATTAACCCTAAAGATGCTTTTGGTTATGAAAAAAAATATCCTCGTACGATGGCAGTCCTTAGACAATTAAGAGGATATGTAAAAGCAAATCCAGAAATACTAAAGAAATTATCTAAGTGGTCAGGTTATTCAACTATGGAGGTTTTGGAAAAATTAAAATATTCAAATAGTAGTATATTGATGGAAATTAGCGAATTAGAAAGTAAGAACCAATATAATCCTCCTGGCTATACCGAAAGCAGCAAATTTTTTTACCTTAATATTGAGAACGCTGAAATGTTCGAAACCATTAAAAAAAATGATGAATTACAAGTGTATTCTTTTTTTATTGCAGTTACCATATTACATGAATTTATTCATGTTGGAAGAAGAGTAAATAATTTAAGAAAATTTGATACTGATGAAATGGGTTGGGGATGGGAAAGAGATACATTTGGAGGACATGTAATCAATCCTGGGTTAATCGATAATGATGCTTATAATTATTTCACTGAAAATAAAGGACTAGTTAAAAAATACAAATGGAGTTTTAAAGATTCATATAAATTACCACCACTTTTCTAAAAAAAAATATGATAAAAAATATGAGAAAAAAATGCATTTACTTAGCGAATTTTTGTTGCTTGTTATTAGTGATTTCATGTAAAAAAGAAGTTATTGTTGAACAGCAAAATGTTAAGGTTAATTATGGGCAGAAGTTTATTGAAGATAATTTTTTAAAAATAGTAGATACAATTGCATACAGTAGGGGAGCATTCATAACTACTTCAAGCGATTCTATTTCATATCCTAGATTATCAGTAAAATTATTTCAAAAAACAAAATATCTTAAAGGATTGGAAGAATCGACAACTGCTTATTTTAAAGAGAATAAAGATTTAGGAATAGTTTTTAAAGATGTTATAAATAAAAAATCTTATTCAATAGTCACTTTAGATTCTAATTTTCCGAAAAGTATAGGTAAATATTACTTTTTCTTTAATGAGAATGAACAAGACAAAACCATGAAATATGCTGGAAGAATCGATATAGAGAACTTTAAAATATATAAAAATAAAGCTGTATTGTTATTATCCAAATCAGTTGGACATTACGGAACCACAGAGATTGTATTTCTACTAAAAGAGAATGGTATATGGAAAATTTACAAAAGAGAAGTTTTAGCTGAGTCGTAGGTAGGTGTATCAGATGTGTTGGTGGTTAATTAATGCCTCTAACATTTGCAGGAAATCAGATATTTATAGTAATATCGCATAAAAATTAAAACAGCCTTCGGGCTGTTTTTTTTTATTTTAGGTAATGTATCAGATGTGTTGGTGGTTAATTAATGCCTCTAACATTTACAGAAAATCAGATATTTATATTAATATAGCATAAAAAATAAGACAGCCTTTGGGCTGTTTTTTTATTTTATAATGCCTTAAATCGAAAAAAATGGAGTCAAACCAGACTAGGTGTTACAGATGTGTTGGTGATATTCGAAAGATGATAAAGTATGGAAAGACAAAGTCTGGCAGTCAAAGATATATTTGCAGAATATGTGGGAAAACTAGAGTTGAAAAATATAATTATCAAGCTTATAGGGAAGAGATGAACCAGAATATTATCCAATTAACCAAAGAAGGTTTAGGAATAAGAAGCACGGCAAGAATACTGAAAATATCAGCCACAACATTATTGAAAAGAATCGTTTTTATCGCCCGAAATATTACCAAGCCGATTATCAGCAAAGGCAAAACGTATGAAGTCGACGAGCTGTGTACTTATATCAGACACAAGAAAAATTATATCTGGCTGGTTTATGCTTTGGAAAAGAATTCTAAAAATGTGGTGAGTTTTAATGTAGGCAAACGAACCAATAAAACTCTGAATCGTGTTTTGGAAACTCTTAAATTATCAGAAGCAAAAAAGATATTTACTGACAGATTAAAAAACTACAAGTATCTAATTAATGAGAAAATGCATTCTGTAAAGCGTTTTGGAACAAACCATATTGAAAGAAAAAATTTGACGCTCAGAACCCATCTGAAAAGACTCAACAGACGTACAATATGTTTTAGCAGAAGTTTAGCTGTTTTTAATGCTATTTTAAAGATTTATTTTTGGATTTGAGCAGTAAAATAGTAAGTTTATCCTGCAAAATCATGTTCTTAAAATTTTTGTATTTAACAGGCAAAACCTTGTAAAAATAGTTGCAAACCCTTATAAGTATAAGTACAATGGAAAAGAGCTTCAGGATGAGCTACAGCTTAACACTTATGACTATGGTGGAAGAAATTATGACCCTGCACTTGGTAGATGGATGAACATTGATCCAATGGCAGAAATGTCAAGACGATGGTCACCATACAATTATGCTTATAACAATCCAACTAGATTTATTGACCCAGATGGTATGCTCTCACAAGATGTTATTAATGAACTGTGGAGTAAGTCAGATGAAAATAAAGATACCAAATGGACAAATAGTGGAAATGGAACTTTTACACATGGAAATGATGTTGTTGATGCCAATGAAGAAGTTGATGGTTCTGATTCTGGTGATGATGGACCTGGAGATGATAAAAAAAAGCAAGAAATTGTTAAAAATGCCAAAAGTAAAGATAAGTCGACTAGTTATTCATACGAAGGTAGTAAAGATGATTTTGCTGAAGAGACAAATAAATGTAATAAATTTGTGTATGATATATTAAAAAAGACTGGTGTCGCACCATCTCTTAGAAATGGACATTTCTTAAAAAGATTAATTGGACTGGGCTCACCTGTAACTGCGGGTCAATGGGCTGACCCAAAATATCAAATCCCAGGTTGGATAATAGTTAGTTCACCAGAGGCAGGTGATATTGTTGCTATAACAGGTAATTTTTCTAATGCGACAGGGCATGTTGCGATTATGATTTCAAGTACAGAATCAATAGGTGCTGGACACAATGAAGTTCATGTCACTGATTTTGGTTCTAATAAAAGCCATTACGATAATTTCCCTGGCAACAAAGGTTATGTTTATAGAAGATACGTTGGAGGTGCGGGCGGTACAATGCCAAATACATACATGAATCCAGCATACAAACAATATCCTTAAAAATAATTTATCATGAAATACAAAATTACAATTATCATTATTAGTCTTATTACAATACTTTTAATACTTTATATGTTTGTTTTAAGATGCAATCGAAAACTACCTGAACTATCAAACTATAATATTGTCAGTAATACTGGAACAATAATACCTGCAAAATTATATTCGAGGATTGTCAAATCTAATATTGATGGTAATGAAAAAATTATTAATGAGTTTATTCTATGTTTTAACGATGCACTTATATCAAATAAACTGAACGTGTCTGGTGATGAAAAGTTATATAAATATCTTGTTATTGTGCCTGATTTAAAAGTAATAGGATTAGTTAATCATGCAAAGTCACTAAAAGAAAAAGATATTTATATTTGTCAGACCGATGACAAAGCTGATAGCTTTACTTCTATGATAAATAATCGTACGTTTTATAGTAATCCTCCAATAAAAGAAGCAAGTTTTACTAGAGAAAAAATTGTCTTCAATACTTATGGAATATTGAAACAATTTGGAGATAGTATAATTATTGAAATTGGCAATAAAAACGTTAGATAATTCACATTTCACAAAAGCAAAGAAGCCATTCCATAACGGAGTGGTTTTTGCTTTTATGGCAGTGGTAGTGTATCAGATTAGGTGTTTTTATATGTTAGTAATTTAACTAACTGAGAGAGAATATAAATTTGTAATTATTAAATAGAAAAATAGACGACCAGCTGGTCGTCTATTTCATTTTTTATCTTCTAATAAGCATTTAAATGCTTTTGCTTTGCCATATTGTTTCAAATTAGGTCATGAAAAAAATATGGATAGACTAATGAAAATTGGAGGTAAAGTTGACGCCATTTTTACACTCTTAACTATTCTAAATTCCCTTATAAAGTCTCTTTTTCTTTTTTTGTTTAAATTGTTTCGAAACATAATCTATTATTTTTTCTCCTCTTAGCAATATATCGGCCAGATTTTCTTTCACATATTCTTTTAATTCAATATTTTGAAAATTTTCAGAAGCAGTTGAAAGACCGCTTTGATGTTTTCTCTCAAGTGCAAGAATGTTCAATGCACAGCTTTTCTGAATTCCCTGTGCAGTGAATTCTTTTCCCAGACTGCTTCCATTGAAAACTGACTGTGTTTTAAAGTCGATAAAAGTAATTCCATAAAGTTTTCCCTCACTGCTTTTTCTTAAAACAGTATGAATGGATTCATCTTTGAGCTTTTCGGATAATCTCTCGACCGAAGTTATTCTTTTATCAAAAAAAGCCTGTCTCAAAGCATTTTTTACACGGCTTTTGCAATATTGCTTCTTTGATTCATTTACCCTGAATTTTTCCTCCAGAAATTTTAAAGTTGGTCTGCTGTAGAATTCGCTGGCTTTTATCGGCACGCCTATCGGTTTCGAATTCTGGTCAAGTATCTTGTAAAGCAGTCCATTGTTTTTAAAAACTCTCGATTCTTCGCTCCCTCTGTCAGCATGAACATTATAGAGGTTCAAAATGGCATTGAGTTCAGGCAGGCTTGAATATTTATAGTCAAATAAAACCTTGTTTAAAACTGAATTGATCGCCTTTCTGGACTCTGCTTTTCCGTATTGGACTCTGTCAACATCTATCGGATTTAATGAAAAGTTTTCTTTCTGTTTTCTTCCTTCGGCTTTTACAAGCCCGAAAATTTCTTCAATTTCTTTTCGGGCAGGTTCTGATTTTCTGATCCCTAATAAATGCAGATCGATTCTTTTTCCGTCTCTCTGAATGTTGTTTGTCACGATATGGCAGTGCGGATGCCCTGCATCATAATGCTGATACACAAGATATGGCTGTCTGCCGAATCCCAGTTTTTCCATATAGGTGTCTGCAATTTCAGCCAGTTTTTCTTTCGAATGATTCTCCGAGGGATCAAAGTTGAGCGAGATATGCACCGAATTCCGCTTCGTATTGGTATTGAGTTCTGCCAGTTTTAGAAAGCGGTTTAATTTTGAAGTGAAATTCAGTTTTTCCAGCTCCAGCGGATAATTCACAGCACTTATGCATTCAGCTTTTCCGAGCTCAACTTTATTTTCATTGTAATTCAGAATGCCTCTTATGGACGAGCTTGTTTTTATCACTGCAACCATTTTTCTGCTATTTTCTGGGTGTGGCCTGAGACCTCTTCCATTTTATCAAAAAGTCTTTTTCTCTGGATTTCGAACAGATAAAGATGCCCTTTAAAATCGGAAACTGTGTTGAGCGTGTTTATCTTTCTGGCAATCTGATTGATATTATTGCCGATTGCCCGCAATTCGGAAGTAAGTATAGCTGTTTCTTCCATCAAATCGTCTAAAGACTGGTTTCTGTAAGTGGCAACAATGGGTTTGTCAAATAAGTGTCTTCTGATGTGGTCACTTAATTTTCGGCAGGTGCTTGCTTTGAATCTTTTTTCCAGTTCGGCATACTCCAAAGGAGTGAATCGCAGTCCCACGATTCGTGTTCTGTTTGAATTTTCTCTTTTCATCATCTTTCATTTTCATTATTATCAAACTCTTTGCTTTTAAGTTTCTCCACCGCCGAGTTCCGAGGCAATGGGTGGCAAGATAGGCGGTTGTTAAACAACCGTTCATCTTGCTGATCACAGGAACGAGGTGATCTTTGGAGATTTTTAAAAGCAGGCTTCTAATTTAAATAAAATATTTGAATCGATCATGCGTAAAATATGTGCATGATGGCTGTAGAATGTTACAATGAAATACTTAAAAAAGAAAAAGGAAAAAAAGAAAGCAGTCTTTAATTGGACAGTCAGACAGTTGAAGTGCTATAAGTCCCGAAGGGCATTTTTTGAGGAACGAAGAAAAATGTTATGCGCACTTCTCTGACTGTGTCCAATACCTTGCTTTGCTTTTTTTCTTTTAACAATAATTTTTAAATTTTAAGATTGTATCTACTATATTAGCAGATATAGATTTTTGAATTATAGTGTAAACGGCTTTAAGCTAAAAATAAACTTTTGTAAACCGTCATTTTATCTACGCAAAATTATTGCGTACAACTTTTATATTTTTGATTCGAAATAAGGAAGTATAATATTAAAATCGGACAATATTTATGACAGAAAGATTTGAGATAAAAGGTTTATGGTTTTTACCGAGTAACAAAGACAAAAAAGTTTCAGGTGTATTGAGATTTGATCCTGTCGAAGGTTCTTATCTAGAATTAATAGGGGCTTTAGACGAGAATATAAGTCTTCAGGATTTTAATTCGTTAGACAATGGTGCTATAATTTTAGGAACTTCTGTTGACAGTGAATCAATCACACTTTATCATTGTTATTTGAGCTCTAGAGAAATAAAATCAGTACGTAATGAAATAGCTGGGCCAATAAAGGAAACGTTTTTCGTTAACTTCATTTTAAATGGCTACCATTTTGAAAATGAAGAATCTTTTAAATTTAATACTATTGCGAGTTCACTACAAAATTTTGATGAGTGGCTCGATATCTCAGGTTTTCAGATTGATAATGAAACAACGATTGAAAATTCATATAGCATAAATTATATAAAACCAAAAGACATTCAGTTTGATCTTCATGAAAACCATAGCGGGAAATTTACTTTTCATGTTTCGAGACCTCATGTTTATTCTCAAAAACATGAATATATCATTCAAGAAGCATGGTTAGAGCTTAATTCTAAAAACGAAATCGGTTTACAAGAAATGCGTCAATTGTTAAACCGTTTTCAAAATTTTCTGACTATGGGGATATACCAAAGCGTTTACCCTTATAAAATTATTCTTTATAATAATAATTTAAAAAACGATTTTGGTATGGCTGGAAAATATAGAAAACCAATTAAATTTTATTATTCAAGTAGCCGTCAAAGAAAAAATAAAAAAGAAAGACATTCATTTGAGATGCTTTTTAATTATACGAAAATTAAAGATGTTTTTCCGTCAATTATAAAAAACTGGTTTGAAAAGTATGATCGATTAAGCCCTGCTTTTAATCTTTTGTTTGATCAATTTTATAATGGAGCAGTATTCAATGAAAATACATTCCTCAATCTTGCACAATCAGCAGAAACTTTGCATTCAAGAATTTATGATCATACAAAAATACCGAAGGAAGAATATGAGGCAATGAAAAAAGAAATATTAGAAAAATTACCACAGTATCATAACTGGATGAAAGAACAGCTACACTTTGGTAATCATCTAGATTTATCACAAAGACTAACAGAATTAACTGAGAAATATTCTAATGACGTAATAGATAAGATTATTCCAGAAAAAGCTGATTTTGTTAAGCAAGTAAAAAATCTACGAAATTATTACACTCACTATAGCACATCCCTAGAAAAAAAAGTAATTCCTGAAAGAGATTTACTGTTTTTATCTGAAAGATTAAAAATGTTACTAGTAAGTGGATTTTTATTTGAAATTGGTATTCCTAAAGAATTGTCAAGTATACTATTCAAAAGTGCTAGTCCTAACTTATTTAGGCATTTAGTTCCTTGATATGGACATAAACATAGAATAGCAATTATTCAAAAAAATAAAGAGACTCATCAGTCTCTTTATTTTTTTGAATTAATATATATTTTAAAAGCTTATTTGGCTTTCAGTAATTTTTCCAAATATTCGACTTTGTCTTTTTCTGCTTGAACCAAACGTTCATAAAGCTCAACAACCTTATCTAGCGGATTAAAGTTAATAGTGTCTTGTCGCCCAAAATTATTATTTGCAACAGCTTCATTAAAAGTGTTGAAATAATTAATTACGCCTTCATCAGAAAAGTTTTTAATGGCCTCCACACTTACATCTAAAGCTTTTGCCACTTCTTTTAATTTTTCATCATCAATGGTTTCGCTGTTTTCCAAAATAGAAACAGTCTGCTGGTTTGTTCCCATAGCCTGTGCGAGCGCTTCCTGTTTCATGTCTTTCAGTTCACGGATACGGCTGATCTTGCGCCCCATGTGATTTGGTTTTGTTAATGTACTCATAGCTCAAAGATAATAATTAAGAATAAAAAAGTGGGATTCATGTATGATACAAAAAATCTCATGTACGGTACGGTAAAATTTGATGCCGTACCGTACAAGTAATTGCTTACTTGCCTGTGTGTTAAACAAAAATACAATTTTTCAGACAAGTATTAACTAAAATGAGTAAAATTATGAAAGCAATTCAAAACACCGCATCCGACTTGATTTATCGAGTTATTTCACAGAGCATCGATCCGATAGGCATTTACTGTTTTGCAGAGAAGAAAAGCAGTTATACTTTTAATGAGCCTTTTCAGAAGCCCGTCCAAAAAGAAAAGCATGTCCATCTTTATCTGCTGGTCATAGCGGAAGAGTTTGAGGATAACATAGGCAATGACCTCACCGATAAAATAAAGAGCAGATCAAGAGGACAGATCACGGTAACCATTCTCATGCACAGCCTGAGAAACATCGTCAAATTATATGGAGACCAGCAGTATTTCTTCTGGAATATTTTTAAGAATGCGCAGAGAATCCATATAGATGCATACAGATCGCCGATAATCTGGGCTAAGAATCCAGAAAAGAGATATGTAAAAAGCACTTCAGCATACGCAGGAGACAGAAGAAGTGTTACTGCATCGATCTGGGATCTTATCTATAATAACGACCAGTATTTTTCCTATGAAGTCAGAATGTGCTCCCTTCATCAGATAGTTGAACAGACCTGCCTTTCCCTTATAAGGGTATTTCTGGGATATACGCCTAACCATTTTTCTCTGGGCTACTTATTTGAGCTTTGCGAATACTTCACGAGTTTGACTTCTGAATATTTTCCCCGAAACAGCAGGGATGAAAAAAATATGTTCAAGCTTTTGAAAAAGAACCCAAACACGCTTCGATTCAGCAGAAGGAACAGTTTTGATTATCTGTACTATGGGCTGATGGAAGACAGATGCCGTGATTTTATGAAAGAGGCAGAAGTTCTGATTCAGAAAGAACTGGAGAGGCTTGAAGGAATTCATCAGGATGAAGCTTTATCAGCATAAAAGCCGAAGTTATGGAAACCGATGAAATCAAAAAACTGGAATACATCAGGGTGTTAAACGGAAAACTGCTTAATACCCTGAAAAAAGCAGAGGATAAAAGAGGGATGTATAATGCAGAGATCAGGGTATATGGCTATTGCGAACTCGGTTCTGTTGTCAGAAACCTGATGAAGCTGTGCATTATCGCTTTAGATCATGACAGCGCAGAAGTTCCGCCTACGATTCAAAACCAATACATTGATGTTGGGCTTATACTGGGTATTGCACTGCAGTTATTTCCAGTTGACGAACTTGAATTTTTAAATGAGATTACGGATCTGTTTTCAGAAAATAAAGAAGAAACAGAATAGCCGACATAAAGTTTTAATATTTAAAATTATGGAAACTGATAAAATAAAAACGCTGGAAGAATTTAAAGATTTTGCATCTTATCATTTTAAGCTTCTGAAACCTGCCAAGGACAAAGACGGGGAATCAATACGTGAGATAAGATTTTACGGTTATGCAGATATGACTTGTCTTGGAGTGAATCTGATTAGAATGTGCCTGAATGTTGTTTATTCGGATGAACTGGATAACAGGGAGATTTATATAGGCTCTGTTCTGGAACTTGCCCTTCAGCTGATTCCAAGTGCGGAAATAGAGGTTCTGGATGAAATATACAGAATGCTCAATGAAAAGAAAGAAGATAAATGAATACTGGGCATATCAATGGTTTAAGTACCGTTTTCATGAACATATTATGTCCATGACATTGAGAGAAAAGCATTTTATCTTTGTTGAAATCATAACATTGTATTGAGTGATGATAGGTAAGTTTTACTTATGATCCTCAGTTGATTAGGTTTTATATTTGTATTATCCCCACCATATTTTGATCAGGATAAAATGAAAAAAGTTTTTTAACTTTAGAGCGGACAGTGATTGTGGAACAAAAAAGACCGAGATTCGGTCTTTTTTTAATGAAGAGGAATTTCAAATGGAGAAGGATGGAAGAGAAGAAAGAGGAAAAATGACGGCAGAAAAGACCAGAAAAATGCTGAAAGATGAAGGAGTGGAAGTGACGCTGGAACAGGCGGTAATGATTTTAGAATTTTTAAGAAAACTGGGAAACATGGCAGTTTCAAACTATTTAAAGAAAAAAGATGAGAAAAATAGCAGACCTATACGTGAGAGTGAGTACCGATGAACAGGCAGACAGGGGCTACTCGCAGAGAAATCAGGAAGAAATGCTTCGCAAGTATTGCGAAATAAATGCAGTTGAAATAAGATATGTTATTTACGAAGACCATTCGGCAAAGACATTCAACCGTCCGCAGTGGAAGAAACTGCTTGCGGATTTAAAGAAGCATAAGAATAAAACCGATCTTCTCCTGTTTACCAAATGGGACAGGTTCAGCAGAAATGCGGGAGATGCCTACCAGATGATCAGTACGCTGAGAAAATTGGGAGTTGAGCCTCAGGCTATAGAACAGCCTTTGGATCTTTCAATACCCGAGAACAAAATGATGCTGGCTTTTTATCTGGCTGCTCCCGAGGTGGAGAATGATAGAAGAGCCCTGAATACCTTTCACGGAATGAGAAGAGCTAGAAAAGAGGGAAGATACATGGGAATTGCTCCCATTGGATATGTTAACCGAGTTAAAGAAGACGGCACAAAATATATTGCATTCGACCAGCCAGAAGCATCTATTTTAAAATGGGCTTTTGAAGAACTTTCCAAAGGAATCTTTAATACGGAACAGGTGCTTCACATGGCAAAAGAAAAGGGGCTTAAGGCAGGCAAGAACCATTTCTGGAGAGCGATCCGCAACCCGCTTTACTGCGGAAAGATCGAAGTTCCTAAATACAAGGATGAGGAACGCACATTAGTGAGAGGACAGCATGAAGCATTAATATCGGAAATGCTTTTCTATAAAGTTCAAGACGTGCTTGACGGAAGATCCCGCAAATATCTTCCAAAAGCTCTTTCAGCCAAGCCTTTTCCGCTGAGAGGTTTTTTTATCTGTCCCGACTGCGGAAAAATACTCACGGGTAGTATATCTAAAGGACGACATAAATATTATCCTTATTACCATTGCAGTGCAGGTTGCAGATACAGGATAAATTCGGAAACAGCCAATGAGATATTTATACAAAACCTGAAAAAGTATATGCCGATTCCTGAAATTAAAAATATCTATGCCAATGTCATAGGCGACTGTTATAAAGAGCAGATTAAGGATGTCTTAGAAGAAAAAAATAAAATTATAAGCCAGATCAAAGATTATGAAGCCAGAATCTCAAATGCAAGAGATCTACTTGCAACAAAACAGATTGAAGCTTCGGACTACCGAGATATGAAGTCAGATTACGGAGAGATGGTAAGAAGGCTTGAATTAAAATTATCTGGCATCGATGATGAGAATAAAGATATTCAAGAGCTTTTAAAAGCGGGAGTAGAGAACCTAATGAAACTTAACGAATATTATGAAAATGGCAACTGGATTGAATCGAGAGATTTATTAGGTTCGATTTTTCCTGAGAATTTTACGATCTCTGAAAACGGGTTTCGAACCGCTAGAGTAAACGAAGTGGTGCATCTCATCTACAGTATTAACAGGCTTATAGGGCTAAATAAAAAAGGGACAAAGAAGAAATTTTCTTCTTTGTCCCAATTAGTAGCGGGAACAGGACTCGAACCTGTGACCTTCGGGTTATGAGCCCGACGAGCTGCCTACTGCTCTATCCCGCGATGTTTCGGGTGCAAAGATACACACTAAATACGGTTATGCAAGTTATTTTAGGAATTTATTTTTTAAAATTTTTACAAAAGACGATTTTTCTTAAATTTTATAATCCAGTAATTCTTGGTAAACGTTTCCCTTTAAGCCTAATAGCAAGCCAAATGCAGGTTCTGTTTTTATACCGCTTTCTTTCAGTTTTATAATCTCTAACCTAAAGTTTTCATCTTTAGAACGAAGAATTTGGTCTTCAATAACCATATGTCTGTAGCCATTTTGACGTTCTGTCGGAATATTTTGCCCGAAGATTTCTATTTCGAAAGTTTCAATAAAGAAGTTTGCAACAACCGATTCCTGATGATCAATTACGGTTTCGCGAATCGAAAATTGGTTTTCTTTTTCAAATAGATATTTAATTCTTTCTATAAATGCGGCTTTGTTGTTCCAACAGCAGACAATATCCAAATCGCTGTTTTCAATATCGATATTTATCGGAATTGTGCCAACCAGAATAGGGTCAAACTCGGCAAGATTTTCTAAAACTTTATATTTGGTCAAAATATGAAAGCCTGCCTGCTGTTTGGGGAATCCTGTTTTTAAATAAGATATGTCTTTGAAATTAATCATTGATAATATCATTTTTTTCTTCGTTGATTTCTTGTTCCAATCTTTTGCGAATATCAATTTTAGCATTCGTGAAAACAAAAATTGTAGTTCCGTATTCCCGTGCATATTGATTTGTTATTTGACCGCCAATAGCAGCCGTTTCAAAATACGGACTAGTTTCTTTATGCTCTTCATTATTTTCGTCAAATTCCTTAACGCGAATTAGATTTTTGTACGAAATGCTAAGATCAAACCAATTCAAATAATCAGCGTTGAAAGAAACGGCTTTGATTCCTTTTTTCGAATAAAAATTAATGGCTCCCGCTTGTCCGTAATTATCGCAGAGGATGATGGTCTCTTTTTGGTTGGGCAGTAATGCGTAAAGCGAATCTGTTTTTCTAGCCAATTCTTTCCAACCCAGCATATCGGCAAAATCTTGAGGTAACTGGTGGTCTTTTCCGTCTTCCCAGCGAAGCATTCCCATTTTTTTATATTTCTCAGAATGCGCCACCATATATTCAGGATTTTTATTTGGAAAAGCAATATTGTACATCGGAATAAAAAACAATAACGGAATTAGGATAAAAATAGGTTTCAGAAAACGTTTCCATCTGCTGTTTAAGATCTCCGATAAAAATACAGCTCCAAAAGCAATGTAAATAGGATACAGCCCAATGGCATAGTACGCTTTTGCTTTGAAGTACATAAAAATTAAAAGTGTGAAAACAAACGCTGCAAAAAAGAGCTGATACTTTTTGTAAGGCTGATAAAATAAAACGGCATAAAGTCCGGCTAAAATCACCAGCAATCCGCCGATAAAAAAGAGAATCTGCTCTTTCAGAAAATCGGCTCGATCTACATTAACCAATTGGGTTTCGGCCAATTCTTTCATATGATGCACAATAGGAAAATGATTGCTGTATTGCCAGTAAAGATTTGGCAGAATTAGTGCTAATCCTAAAATCAAGGCAAAATAAAACTCTTTTTTTGCGAGTATTTTTCGCTGTTTAGAAAGTAAAATGGCAGGAACTAATCCGAGAAACAAAAATACGATGTTGTACTTATTCAAGAAACCGAAAGCAAAAATGATTCCGCCAAAATAAAGCCATTTTGTATTTTCCGAAGTAATATATTGTATCAAAATATAATAAAATGCAGTCCAGCACAAAACATCAAGAGAGTTGGGCTGATACAGCGTATTTAGACGCAGCAAACACGAAAGCAATACGCATAAAGCACCAAGAATTAAGGCGTAAAGGTTTCCTTTTAAGAGTTCTATAGTTTTCCAGACAATCAAGAGCGTTAGTGCGCCAAAAAGGGCAGGGAAGAATTTGACCCAGAAAATCGAATTTCCAAGAAGCGAAATTAGATACGAAAACCAGGAAGTGACAGGAGGAACAGATAAATATCCCCAAGCCAAATGATTTGCCTGGTCGAGATGAAGATATTCGTCACGCTGTAAATCGTATTCTGGACTAATTAAAACATATTGAAGAATGAATTTTAAAATGATAAACCCAATTAAAATAAATGTTTTTTTATTCATGTAGATTTCGGTTTCTTAGGTTTGTTTCGTTTTTTGTGTTGTAAGTGGTTTTTCAAGCAACGCTTAATTCTGTAGCTAAGATAGGACTTATTTTGATTTTTAAATATTTGGAATGTTTTTTAATAAAATAGTCTAAAGCGCGGGTTTTTAGACGATTATGGTTTTGAAATGTGAATCGAATTAACATTTTTATTACCTTTAGTATCAAGCAAATAACTTTAAAAGTAAATATCATGAAAAAGAAATTATTGATTTTAGCTGTCTTTTTAGGGACAATTTCATTTGCAAATGCACAAAGTATAGGAGACGTTACAAAAGCGGCCACTAAGGCATCTACAACAGCAGTGCCTGCGTTTGATGTTGCGAGTATCTCAAATCAGGTTATGGGGGTGCTATCTCCAAAATTGAAATTAACCGATGCCCAAATACCGGTGGTAAATTCATTGGTAAACGAAACTCTAAACAAAAAGAAAAATATTCTGCCTACAATGGCTACTGATAAGGCAGGTTATACTTCTAAAATGACGACCACAAGAGAGTCTTTTATTTCCAAAATGAAAAAAAATATTAGTCCGACGCAATTTGATGCACTTACAGCTTTATTGCCAAAATCTGCTTCGGCAGTAACGCCATTGGCAAAAATGCTTTTTTAAATGAACTTAAAACAAAAAAAGCAAAATAGGATTCTATTTTGCTTTTTTTATTCTCAATTTTTCAGAAAAAATCTTCGATCGAAAGGTCTTATTCCTCGACAGTTTCAAATTCCATGTGGTCGATTATTTCTGCTTCTGGCTTCTCTGGTTTAGAAGCTTTTAGAGCATTAAATCTTTCCAGCATTTCTGTTTCGCCTTCTTCACCGCTGAAATAAGGGAAAACATCCATAATTGGTGTTTCTGTAATAGCCGGAATAGAATATTCGCCCATTGTATTTTTCATTATGTGAAGCGTGTTGTCATAAGCTTCGCGAACATCATTTGCCTGAACGAGCATATACATACTTGTTTTTCTTTCCTTGCCGCTTTCTTCATCATAAGCAATCAAAGTGATTTTAGATTTAAACCATCTGTCTGCATTTTCAAAAGGATGTATTTCGGCATAATTTGCCACTTTAATAGCTGTGATTTTAAATTCTTCACTAGTATAAGCGGCCATTTCTTCAGTCATTCTTTTCTCAGCTTCTGTATAAGACAAAGCATCAACCAAGTAAGGCTCGGTTAAAACTTTTTGTCCTCCAGTTTCATCTGTCTTTCTATATTTTACTTTGCATTCGTACCAAATTGCGCTCATCTCTTTTTAAATTTTAAGGATGCCAAAGATAAATCTTGCTGCAGAAATAATAGTTAAATCTTCAAATAGATATTCACAATTTTAGGATATTTTAGGTAATGTTTTGAGAATCTGAAAGTTGTGTTTTTACTAAATGAATTGGCTTATCCTTTTTTTCTTTTCATCAAAAAAGAGAAATCACGAAGCTATGTTTTGAGCATAAAATGCTGTAAGACAAAAGTTTATTTTTTTGAGCGAAACGTTATAGAAAAAATATGAATTTTCTGAGATCCAAAGATTCAATTTGTACGTATGTACCAATAACAATGGCTGGGAGCGGGGCGTATTCAAGTGGTATTGGTTTTTGGAGCATATTGAATAGTATAACATTTCCAGCTATTGTTTTTATAAATATTAAAAAAGAAAGTTTGGGAAAATTAAATGTTCAAAAGTTAAACGAGACTTTAAAATATCTGGAAAGCAAACAGCGCGAATTAAAAAGACAAAATCAGGAGGATACGCGAAGTCTGGAATCGATGATTAAATATTTAAAGAAAGATATGATGGAACAGCACCATTTGTCTGATCATCATCAATTGATTAAAGAAGAAATAAAAGACACTGAAACTTTTATTGAAAACGTCAAAAACATCATCAAAATCAACTCTTAAAATAGTTTCGTATTGTAGCATTTTACTTTTACTCCAATTTGAATTTTTCGTTTTGGCAATCCAGAATCAATTTATGATTCAGGAATAATTTATTGCCAACCATTCCCTGCATTCCAGAACGCTTCATTAAGAATTTTTGCAGTTCTGATGTGCCTTCAATGTAAGTCACTTCAGATAGATTCAATATCGACTTTTCAAATTGTATTTTCTTTTTCGCGGAAGCGGAATAAACAGTCAGAATATTGCCCCACGAATTTCCTTTTTCGGTTTTTATCTTACTGTTTTTATTGCGGTATTGCTGCCAGATTTCTTTTGTCGTAATCAGTTCATAGCCGCTGGTTCCAGAATCATATAGCAGTTTCAGATTTTCTTTTTCGATTATGGAAGGAATAAGAATCTTGCGTTTTTTGAATTCAAAATCGGCAAAATCATCTTCTTTAGTTTTTTCAATAAAAGAACATTGATTGTTTTTGAAATCTAAAATGGCGATTCGCTTTTCTAATAAATCGGTTCCGATTGTGCCAATAATATTGACAGCATTTGAATTGTCAAAGCTGATCTTTTCGCCATAATTTAAAACTTCAAAATCATTTGAAACCACATCCATTTTTCCGATTCTAAAGGCAGTTGAAATGGTATTGTTTTTAGTATCGATTTTTAACTGATTTTGAAATTTTTCAGCAATAGATTCTAGTGGTTTTTTGTAGAAAACAGTAACGGGCGAACCCGAATCGAACTGCATATAAAATGTTCGATCGATTCCTTTTATTTTTATAGGCAAAAGTAGAGCAGAATGGGCGTTTTCGCTACTTGAAATCCATTTTGTCGGAATATTTTCTGCAATTCCCAAAACCTTCAAATAGTTCTCTGGCGGAGTAAATTTCTTTTGAAAATACAAATATCCTCCGAGCAAGAATAAAACGATAATAACTAAAAATACGGTTGCAATTTTCTTAAATAATTTCATGGTCTATTTTTTCTGCAAGATTCGGGTTTCAATTTCGATTTTCGTGCAAAAACAATGCGACAGTTTTACGTCAATTTTATGACTGTGTTTATAAGAAGTTGTTTTTCAGTTTTATAGCTAAGTCTTGTTTTTGGTTTAAACTGATTCCGTTTAAGATCACGATAATGAGTTTTAAGCAAAGAATAGCAATTAAAGGAATAATAAAAAGGGGAAATTTTAAGGTAAATGAATTTTGCACAAACGGGCTTGCAATCATTAAAACGGAAAGTATAAGGCTTAAAACAATTTGAAGGCTTGCAATTTGTTTTCCCAACTCTTTATTTGTCGCATCTTGGGTTTTGTAAGTTAAAATTAAAGGAAAAATAACGCTTCCAAACGGAATAATAAGCCCTGATAAAACAGAAAGATTGATAAGTTTGGCTCTTTCAATTTGAATATTTTCCTTTTTAATAATGAGATTTTCAGGAAGCGTTTCCAATGCCTCAGCGATGGTTTTTAAAGTAAAGCCTTTAAGAATATTTCCAGCTTCAATTCTCTGGATAGTCCGTAGAGAAAGCCCCGATTTTTCGGCAAGTTCATTTTGAGTCATGTTTTTTTCTTCCCTCAAAAATTTAACTGTATTCTTCATGGTTTTAAGCTGCTGGTCTAAAGACGAAATTATGAAAAAACTTTTGATGAAATGGACACAAACAAAACCTTCAATTATAAGGTAAACCAAAGTTTTAATAAAAAATTAAGTTTTTTTCTTTAACAAAAATTACTAACTTGTTGTGTAATAAATAATTCCTTTAATGATGTTATCATAAAATTTCCAGTTATGCGAGTATCCGTTGTCCGAAAAAATGTAAAGTTGTTACCAGATTCCAAAAGAGTTGTTGCCCGATATTTTATGAATGGGCAGGAAAGGACCCAGCAAATGGTGCTTCGGATAATGATGCTCGACGAAAAACAAGTTCTCCAGACTTTGGAGCAGACCCTTCGCGAGTTTGCAAGGAGGCACCGAAATATTTCGGCAGTATTTTTCAGGCACTGCGAAAGAATTCGTCCTATAATAGAAGGAATGCAGATTGATTACGAAGCCATGTCTTTGGACCGTAAAATGCTTATTGGGTCTTATTGCACAATGGAATATGCCATAGAATCGGCTGCGATTTTTAATCCTTCAATTGTAGAAGATTTTGATCAGACGGGGTTGGAAGCAGGTGAGAAACGAGTTATTATTTCCTTTCGCGCAACGGGTGAAGGCCATATTTCGTCGATTGTTTTTAGAAGAGCCATTTTGGATCGCGAGAACAATCTGCATATCATGAAAATAGGAAATCATATTGATCAGGCAGAAATCGAACATAAAACCCTGTTTAATAAAGAGCGATTTTTGACCAAACTGTATGAGATGCATACAACGGATAAATACATTGGTCAGATTATGCAGGATCTTCCAGAAGAATTTGAATTTGCCGTTCTGAAAAATATGCTGATAGAGGCTTTAAAAGATCCTTTGATTCGCGAAGAGAGAAAAGTGGCGCTGGAGGAGATATTGTGGCTGGCAAACTCTTTTTACGATTTGCAGTTCAAACATGATTCTGACATTACAGAACGTGTCATCTTTCCGATTTCTGATTCGGAGAGCCGAGGAATAGAAGATGCTCGTTTTGTGCGTTTTACAGATGATAATGGTTCGACTCGGGTAATGGCGACGTATACCGCTTACAACGGGCATACGATTCTGCCAAAGTTAATTTCTACGGAAGATTTTTATAGTTTTAGAGTGATGCCTCTTCATGGAGAAGGAGCACAGAATAAAAATCTGGCTTTGTTTCCTCGAAAAATAAAAGGCAAATATGCCATGCTTGCCCGAATTGACGGCGTTAACAATTACATTATGTATTCTGACAGAGTAACACAATGGAACACGCCAATTCTTTTGCAAAAGCCTAAATTTACTTGGGAGCTGACTCAGATAGGAAACTGCGGTTCTCCGTTATGGACAGAAGAAGGCTGGCTTGTCATTACGCATGGTGTAGGTACAATGAGACGCTATTGTATAGGAGCATCATTATTTGATCTCGATGATCCTTCAAAAGAAATAGGAAGATTGACAGAACCGCTGCTTTCTCCTTTAGAAGATGAACGAGAAGGTTATGTGCCAAATGTGGTGTATTCTTGCGGAGCAATTATTCATAACAACAGTCTGATTCTGCCTTATGCCGTATCTGATTATTGTTCAACTTATGCTGCCGTAGATTTAATTGAATTGCTGGACGCCCTTAAGAAAAGTAAGTAAAGCTTGACTTTTCAAGGGTTTAAAGTCAAATTAATCAAATCCTAAGACGAAAACAGGTATAAATACGGGGTGGTAAATTCTCCAAACTTTATACATTCGCCCAACAGAAAAACTAATTAACCCCCTTAATATTAGCTTTTCATATTTAGAAGTATTAGCAGCGATTAAAAAATAAACGGCTAAAACAATGAAATTTGTAAAAGGACAGGAGGTTTTCTACACGGCAATAAGTGGAAGATCTTATAAGGCGACCATAATCGAAAGAAAAATGGACTTTAAAAAAGGGTTAATAATAAAATCGACTTCAAAAGAAAGAGATTTTCATTATCTCATAGAAATACAAAAAAGCGGCACGAGCGAGAAAATTCTTTGTGCCGAAAACCATCTTAAATTATTGGAAAAGAAAAAGCGAACGGCAAAGAAAGCTTTTTCATATTCCGAACATCAGCCAGGTAAATAGTTCTTGTAGTTTTCATTTTAAGAGTTAGATGTCATCTTTTAGCCCGATTCTTTTTAAACTGTTTACGATTCTAAAAATAATTTCATCGGACAGCATAAAACTAGAAAGAATTTCTTTGATTTCTGTTGCCGTTAGAGTTTGTAGTTCTAGAAGGTTATGCAGTTGTATCTTTGCTTTTACATCTTCATTTAAGAGTGATAAAGAAGCGGCTTTTAGTAAAGAATCCCAGATGGTTTCGCTAAAATCCATTTTTTCTGCCCAATACAGAGACTTCTGATAATCTTTTTTATGAATGTAATAGCAGCAATATCCAATAGTAGTCCACCAAGGATGTGAAGGATTTATACGGATTGCATTTTCTAATAGATTAAAGCCTTTTTCAAAATAGCCTGCAAATATGAGCATACAGCCAATTCCTGAAGTAATTCCAGATGAATTAGGATTTATTTTTATGCATTGTTCTGCGGCAGAAAGGCAGCTGTCCTGATCTTTTTTAAAACAGCTTATAAGTGTTAAGGCATACCAAGCCTGCTGACAGTTGGGATCAATATTTAAGGCCTTTGCAATGCAATGGCTACTTTTTTCGATTGTTTTTTTGCAATTGTCTAGTCCCAAGGCAATAGAAGCCAAATGAATTTCGCCTAGCATTGCCCAAGCAATTGCATGGTTGGGGTCTGATTCTACAGCTTCATTCAAGTTCGATAAAGCATTAGCATAATTTTCTACAGAATAAGAAGATTGGTATTCGTTATAACTGCAGATTGCCCTTAAAATAATAGAATTGTTGGATATTTTTGAGGGTGCGGTCTTTACCATTTCTTTAAAAATGATACCATAATAACCGCCCATAGAAGCAACAATATCTTTTACAATTTCATTCTGAATTCTAATGCCGTCATCTATTGTAGCAGGAGTAAACAGCTTTGTCAATACAAACTTTCCTGAAGACGAGTTTATCAGATTTATTCTGATCTGCAGCTTGTTATCGATAATTTGAATATGCCCTGTAATAATAAAATCTGCTCCGAGCAGATTGGCCGCTTCCAGAACATTCTCATTAATTTTTGAAATAAGATCAGAAGAGAAATGCCCTATTACAGAAATGTCTTGAAAACGAGAGAGTTCTGCACTTATTTCTTCAGCAAGAATCTGCGAAAAAGCCTCTAAATCTGGTCGGTGAACCATCGATTTAAGAGGAAAAACAGCAATCACAGGATTTGTTTTATTGATGGTGGCAGGCAAATCAACGTGCCTCATTTTACTGTTATGAATAAATTCTGGGACATAACCGCCCTTTGGGACATGAATGATGACAGAATTATCTTTTCCGTCAGTAGAATAATATTCGTTAAGTAATTTTCTTAACCTTCCTGCGTGAATGCGAACCATTGCATCATCATGCGGATTAAAATGGGAAGGCCTGCTCAAAGCATTTACAGCTATAGAATATTCTTTAATGTGCTGCTGCCTTTGGTCTAAGGTTTCTGTAACAATGTATCGCAGAAAATTACTTAGCAGCATTGAGTTTTTAAAAGAATAAAACTTTAAAACATTTTCCAGTTCATTATAGACTGTATCCGGGGGGATTTTTTTTATAGACTCCATAATAAAATTAGTTGAAAATTATTAACGTCAAAAAAAAGTCAATGGGGCGTATAAAATGTTAAAACCTTATACTAACAAAGTTATAAAAATATGTGAATATTTAACATATTTAGTATTATTTATCTTATGGTTTAACCGTTAAATGTAACGGTTAATAACTCTAATGGTGCGCTAGCATTGATTATATTTGTTTGATAGTCAGTTGAAAATACCTCGTTTTGTGTGTTTTTTAACAGAAAATGCCCCTTAGGAAGCAAGATTTTTTGTCTCCCCTAACAAAAAAACTTTTAAGCAATAATGTCGTAGATTATCTAGGTATAAAACCGGACTGAGAAATGCAGATTTTTTAAAATAAACCCCATTTTATTTTAAGCCAAGATTGTAAAAAGCAGATGAAATAGTAGTATCCCACAATAAACAAACTATAATCATTATGAAAAAAAGGTTTTTACAGATGGTCACGATGAGGCATCGGGCCATTATAATTTGTTTTCTCATTTCCGCTTTTGTTCAAGCTCAAGACGAGGGAAATAAAAGCATGGAAATCTATGGTTTTATTATGACTGATGTTGGTTATAATTTCAATCAGATACAATCAGATTGGTACGATGTGGTAAGACCAACAAAACTGCCAGCTTTCAAGAACGAGTATGGGCCAGATGGCAGTTACTACGCTTCTGTGCGCCAGACCAGATTAGGATTTAAAAATTACTTTGATACTGGAATTGGCGAACTAAAAACACATTTTGAGTTCGAATTGTTTGGCACGGGTGTCGATGCTGGACAGACTACTTTTCGTCTTCGCCATGCTTATGCCGAATTAGGAAAATTTGGTGCAGGGCAAACTTGGAGCCCCTTTATGGATATTGGGGTATTCCCGAATTCGTTAGAATACTGGGGGCCAACTGGAATGGTGTTTTTTAGAAACATCCAAATACGTTATATGCCAATTCAAGGCGATACCCGTTTAACCATTGCTTTAGAAAGACCTGGAGCAAGTGCCGATCAGGGAGATTATGCTAATCGTGTAGAACTGCAAGGCGTAAAAGCGAGATTTCCGCTGCCAGATCTTTCAGCAGAATATCACATGGGAACAAAATGGGGATATATCGAGCTGGCTGGGATCTTGCGAAAAATTGAGTGGAAAGACCAAAATAATGACCAGTATGATTTGTCTGGCGATGCAGTAGGATGGGGACTTAACCTTAGTACCAACATCAATTTTAGTAAAAACGATGTTTTTAGAGGACAGGTTGTATATGGAGAAGGAATACAAAACTACATGAACGACGCTCCTGTCGATGTAGGCATCAAAAATAATCCAGGCAATCCGATAACCCCGGTAAAAGGTGTTGCGCTTCCTTTAGTGGGTGTTGTAGCCTTTTTAGATCATAACTGGAGTGATAAGTTTAGTACCGCGATAGGATATTCAATGATTGATATCGATAACTCAGACGGACAGACAGATGCCGCTTTTAAAAAAGGGCAATACATTTTAGGAAATCTTTTATATACTCCTGTGAAAAATTGTATGGTTGGAGTAGAATTTCAGTGGGGTAACCGCGAAAATTTTAACGACGGATGGAGTACTTCTATAAACAAATTGCAGTTTTCTTTTAGATACAACTTCTCACAATCATTTTATAAAAAGAATCAGTAAAGCCTTCCGTTATTTTAATCACTAAAAAAAGAAAATATGTTTAAAACTGTACAATATCTGCTATTGTTCGGACTTTCTTTAGGCTCTCTTTATGCCCAAACCCGAACCGAAAAAGACCTCTTAGGAGAAAAACAAATTCCAGCAAACGCATACTACGGTGTGCAGACAGCCCGCGCATTAGAAAACTTTCAAATTAGCGGTCTTTCGACTCAATCGTATCCTGATTATGTAAAGGCTTTTGCAATGGTAAAACTTGCTGCGGCACGTGCCAATGCTGATGTAGGGCGACTTAAAAAAGATAGGCTGGCTGCCATAGAAAAAGCGTGTCAGGCTGTAATTGATGGCAAATATCATGATCAATTTCTTGTTGATTTGTATCAAGGTGGTGCGGGTACTTCTGCCAATATGAATGTGAACGAAGTGCTTGCCAATATCGCATTGGAGCTGAGCGGACATAAAAAAGGAGAATATCAGTACATTGAACCTCATGATGATCTTAATATGGGACAATCAACAAACGATGTGTATCCAACTGCTATAAAAGTGGCTTTGCTGCTTCATAATGACAAACTGGTTCAAGAGGCCGATCTTTTGGCGAAAGCATTCCATAAAAAAGGCGAAGAATTTAAAGACGTGTTAAAAATGGGACGAACTGAAGGACAGGATGCTGTTCCAATGACTGTTGGACAGGAATTTCATGCTTTCGGGAACCAGCTTGATGCAGAGATTAGTGCTTTAAAAAGAGCAGAAGTTTATCTATGCGAACAAAATATGGGAGCAACGGCTATCGGGACAGGAATTACAGCCTCTCCGGGTTATGCTGAAAAAGTAGCGGCACATCTTGCAAAAATTACAGGAAAACCAATCGTAATGAGCAAAGACCTTATTGCGGCTACAACTAGCCAGCAAGGGTTTGTAATGTATTCCTCAACGCTTAAGAGTATGGCTGTTGCGATGGCAAAAATAAGCAGCGATTTAATCATCTTGGCTTCTGGCCCGCGCACAGGGCTTTTTGAAATCAATCTTCCGGCACTTCAGCCAGGATCTTCAATTATGCCAGGAAAAGTAAATCCGGTTATGCCAGAACTTATGAACCAATTGTGTTTTAAAGTTATGGGTAATGATTTGACCGTAACCGTTGCCGCACAGTCTGGTTTATTGCAGTTAAACGCCTTTGAACCTGTTCAGGCCATTGCCATGATGGAGTCGCAAGGATTGTTTTTTAAAGCCATGCCATTGTTTAGAAAAAACTGTATCGATGGTATTACCGTAAACAAAGACATTTTGGCCCATTATATGGACAGAAGCGTTGGTGTTGTAACGGCTCTAAATCCGATTTTGGGTTACGAAAAAACAACCGAACTGGCCAAGGAAGCTTTGGCTACCAACAAAGGAATTCTCGAGCTGATACGCGAAAAGAAACTGCTGACAGAAGATCAGATTAAAAAACTTCTCGATCCAGCAACTTTAACGGGCCAAAAATAACCTCAACCTTAAACAAAATAAATTATGAAATTAGATATAAACTTCAGCAAAAGAATAATTCTATTAGTGGTGCTGTCTGTAAGCATCAGCATATTTGGACAGACAAAGCCTAAAATTCTAATATTAGCAACTGGCGGAACCATTGCCGGTTCTGCTAAAACCGGTGTGCAGTCGGGGTATACTTCTGGACAAGTTACGATTGATGCAATGGTAAATGCAATTCCCGATGCTTTAAAAGTAGCAGATATAAAAGGAGAGCAAATTGCAAATGTCGGATCTCAGGATATGTCATTTGAAATTATGCTGAAAGTAGCCAACAGAATTAATGAATTGGCCAATAGCAATGATGTAGACGGTTTTGTAATTACACACGGAACCGATACGATGGAAGAAACGGCCTTTTTTTTAAATCTAACCGCAAAAACAGATAAGCCAGTAGTGCTTGTGGGATCTATGCGTCCATCAACGGCAATTAGTGCAGATGGGCCTTTAAATCTTTATAATGCGATTGCCGTAGCTGGCGATCCTAAAGCAAAAGGACGCGGAGTGCTTTTGGTAATGAACGACTGGATACATTCGGCTCAATCTTTAACAAAAGTGAGCACAACCGCTGTTCAGACTTTTATGTCTCCGCTTCGAGGGCTTATTGGCATTACATCTTACGGAACAAACGATTTCTTTAATTATCCTAGTCAAAAGTTTGGGAAAAACTCAGATTTTGATGTGAAAGGAGTAAGCTCTTTTCCTCGTGTCGATATTATTTACGCCGATGCAGATATGAAACCAGATTTAATTGATGCCTCTATAGAACGCGGTGCCAAAGGAATTGTAATTGCTGGAGTAGGAAACGGAAATATGAACAAAGCTTCTCTAGATGCTTGTGCAAGAGCCAGCAAAAAAGGAATTATCGTCGTTCGAAGCACACGCGTTGCGACTGGACTTGTAAGCCGTAATGTGGAATGCAATGATGATGAACTTGGACTTATTGCTTCATACGCTTTGAATCCGCAGAAATCTAGAATCTTATTGTCGGTGGCATTGCTAAAACAGAGAAGTTTAGCAGAACTTCAAAAGATATTCGAAGAATATTAAAAAGACCTGCGTTTACGAACAAATTTTTGAACCTGTTTGTAAAAGGAAATAGTTTTATATCAACTTGAAAATTAAATGTATATGAAAAATAAAATAATTACAAGAGGGGTTCTTGCAGGGTTCTGCGTTTTATTGATTTCTTGCAATACAAAAAAGGACGAAAATACTGTAATTGACTTAAAAGAAGTTAAGAAGCAAATTCAGGCAAAAGAAAATGAATATGCGGCAACCTACAATGCTGGACAGCTGAAAGAGATAGGATATTATGCAGATGATGCTATAACTTTTTATCAGAACAGACCTCCAATTATTGGCAAAGAGGCGAGATATGAATTTTTAAAATCAGATTTGGCTAATAATACCAATATCATATCATTTGAAACCAAAGAGGTTTTTGTTTCTCATGATGGTAATATGGTAGTAGAACTAGGTTATTATAAAGTGACAGATTCTACTAAAACGCCAATTAATACAGGAAACTATATGAGCTTTTTCGAAAAAAGAGATGGCAAATATGTATGCGTAAGAGACATGAGCGCTTCTGATGGATTGGTAGAGTAAGCAGTCTTTAAGAAAATAGCATTCTGTACATTAAACCTATAAAATTGATATTATGAAAAAAATACTATTTATACTTTTCTCGATTCTTGGATTGAATGCGGTGGCGCAAACGAGTGTTGATGAGATTCTTTTAATTCAAGACCTTTACGGAAAATCGAAAGCAGATGTAGTCGAAGAATATTTAAGCTTATCAGATACGCAAGCAGCGGCATTTAAGCCTATTTACGATAAATACGAAGCAGAGCGTAAAGCGTTGAGCCAACAGAAGATTATGATTTTAGAGGATTACGCAAAGAATTATGCGACTTTAAGCGATGCAAAAGCCACAGAATTGACCGCCAAGAATTTAAAATACGATCAGGATTCTCAAAAACTCCTTAGCAAAACGCATTCAAAACTGGTAAAAGCCATTGGCGGAATCAATGCGGCAAAGTTTGTACAGCTTGAGGTATATCTTCAAGTAACCATAAGAGCCGAAATTCAGGACGCAATTCCTTTTATAGACGAATTGGATAAAACCAAAAAGCACTAAACGATTTCTGGGTAAAGAGTAGAAAGTATAGAAAAAATCATTTTCTACTCCTCTTATTAATATTTTATACTCTTGCTATGATAAAGAAATTTACAAAATATTTGACAGTGGCATTGCTATTGTCTGCCCAGCTAGCTTTTTGCCAATCTGATGGAGACGGCAAAGAACTTGGGCTTCCGGGAGACAATCTAGATTTGTACGCCGTGATGACGCTTTTTCAGAAATCAAAAACTATCGAGGAATTTGAAAAAAATCTGAATTTGGAGAAAACAGGAATCAATAACTTAGATTTGAATCTGGATAAAAAAGTAGACTTTATAAAAGTAGTCACAAAGAAAAATGGTGATTCATTTACTTTTATTCTTCAGGTTGCTGTCAATAAGAAAGAAAATCAAGACGTTGCCGTTATTTTGGTTGATAAAGACAAAAATGGCAAAGTAAAAATGCAGATCGTAGGCGATGAATTGCTGTATGGAAAAGATTATGTCATTGAACCCGTAGCCAAATCTTCGCCAGCCAAAACTTCAAATCCTGCGTATACCGGAAACGATCCCGTAGAAAGTTCGCCAGCTGTAACAGCAGTTGTGGTAGAAACCGTACCAATAGTGCAATATGTCTATTCACCAGCTTATGTACCATATTATCCTCCCTATTATTATGGCTTTTATCCGCCGTACTTTGCCGCTTTTACAGTAATGGCAGTAGGTATTTATCGTCATAACCATTATTATCACCATCATGGTTATCACGGAGGCCACTATCATGGCGGTCATAATAATGTATATATTAATAACAGAAACAGTTTTAATAATTACAATAATAATAGGTCAAGATCGACTACAGTACGAGACAATTCTACAAATAATAGATATAGTAGCAATCGCGGTAGCTCGCGTCCATCAGCAGGAAATACCAATGCATCTGGCAGAACTCGCCAAAGCGCGTCGCCAAGTGCAGGCACCTCAAACTTGAATAATAGAGGAAGTTCCTCAAATTCCAATTTTAATAGAGGCAGTTCTTCCAACTCCAATTTTAATAGAGGAGGCTCTTCATCACGACCAAGTGCCGGACAAATGGGCGGCGGTTCCCGCGGTATGGGCGGTGGCGGTGGCTTCGGAGGCGGCGGCGGAAGAAGAAGGTAAAAGGCGTTTTTTATAATGTTTCATCGGAGAAAATGCGTAAGAGTCTTGGTCTTACGCATTTTTTGCTTTTATATATACTCAAACATTCCGCAGAAATGTCTCATTGACAGAAACTGAATTTGGATTATGTGCTCCAGCGGAGCAAAATATTTGTAGAAAATCTAAAATTCATTATCAAAAAAGCTCCAGCGGAGCGACATAGCATTATGCTAAATTTTCTGCTCGAATAAAAATTAGAATTTAAACAATTCAATTAAATCGACCTGTAACGCGTCGCAAACTTTTTCTAACGTTGAAAGTGTTGCATTAGAATTTCCTTTTTCTAATCTGGACATATTACTTTTCTCAAAATTACATTTTGAAGCTAAATCTTGTTGTGAAATGTTTTTCTCAATTCTAATTTCCTGAATTCGTTTTCCGACTTTTTGTTGTATGGTCTCTTTCAAAATCAATTATCTTTTATGATAATTCAAATTTTGTTATATATTTGCCTTACTTGGTTATCATAAAAGATAACTTTAAATAATAATATTATGGAAATAAGTGAAGTAGATTACATCAAAAAACAATCAGCTCAATATTTAAGTATTCTAAAACCCACTGATAAAGGTTACAATGCACAAATCAATGTTTTAAATTACTCAGAACTTGGCTGTGTAATAGCAAATATGTTAAAGCTTTGCATTTTGGCATTAGAAAATGAAAGCAATAAAGGAACTTCTATAGATGTGGGTTTAGTTTTGGAGCAAGTGCTTCAATTATTTCCAACCGATGAGATGGAGCTTTTGGATATTATTAATGAAATGCAAATCAAAAAATCTAGTGTTGAGGTTAAATAAAAAAGCTCCAAAGAAATTTGGAGCAATTTATTCCGCAGAAATGTTTCATTGGCAGAAACTGAATTTGGATTATGTGCTCCAGCGGAGCAAAATATTTGTAGAAAATCTAAATTTCATTATCAAAAAAGCTCCAGAGGAGCGACATAACATTATGCTAAATTTTCTGCCACAAAGTTTTTGCAATAATCTTTTATCAGCTCGCGTACATTTTTAAACTGTTCCATTATTTCAGAATCTGTTCCTGTTGCTTTTGCCGGATCAGGGAAATTATAATGAAACTTAATTGCTTTGGTTGGAAAAAACGGGCAGCGCTCTTTTGCATTGTCGCAAACCGTAATGACAAAATCAAAATCAATATGAGCGTATTCATCAATATGATTAGAGGTGTGATTCGAAATGTCTATTCCGTCCTCTTTCATTATCGAAACAGCTTTTGGGTTTACTCCATGAGTTTCTACACCCGCGCTGTAAACCTCGGCTTTATTTCCTGCAAAAAATCTCATATAGCCTTCTGCAATCTGGCTTCTGCAGCTGTTTCCAGTACAAAGTATTAATATTTTCTTTTTCATTTTAGCAGCATCCTGAATTTGGCGTACAGCAGGTAGCATTATCATTGGTTAATTGAGTGAGACTGATCTTTTGTTTCTCTGCTGGAATACCGCAAGAATCTTGTGCCAAACAGGCTGTTGTTTTGTTTTTTAGAACAAAAGTTTTTCCGTTAAATTCTAAATCATATTTTCCGATGGTATCATTTTGATATTCTACTTCAATTTCTAAGTCTTCGATGTTTAGCTTATCTTCAGACAGTTGAATGATGTGCAATAATTTATTCGGCTTTAGACGATGCTCAAAATCGTTGGCATCCCAAAGCTGAAAGTTTACCGCTTTTTCATTTCTGATGACTCCGCCACAATCAATAAAGTTTTTAGTAACGACTCCAACTTCTGTCACATGAAAATGTTCTGGCACAAAAGATCCGTTTTCCAATTGAAATTCAACATTGTCTAATGTTGATAAAATCTGTTTTACTTCTGATAATTTCATCTCGTTTTATTTATTTGTTAATTGCAATATTGCGATTTACTTTGTCAAAAAAAATGTTTTAGCAACATTTTGATTTTGAAATGGTTTGTGTGATGTTTAAAAAATAAGAGTTTAAAATGTCAATTGTTTTTTCATCAATGCAATAGCAAATAGCGTTTCCAGAAATATTCCCTTTAATGATTCCGGCATTTTTTAGTTCTTTAAGATGCTGAGAAACTGTAGGCTGGGCTAGAGGCAGTTCGTTTACAATATTACCGCAAATACATTCATTCACTTTTAATAAATATTCTATTATGGCAATTCTTGCAGGATGTCCTAACGCCTTTGCAATCGTGGCAATTTGATTTTGCGCATCTGTAAAATGTTCCGTTTTAGTTGCTCCCATTTTGTTTTATATTAATATTGCAATATTACGATATTTTTTTTGAATGATGAATTATTAGCTGATTAATTTAGGCGTAAAAAAACAATTTATTTCGTAGTGGTATTTTTTATGCTTTTTCAAAATAATATTTTCCATAAAAATTTTTAAACATAGCCCGTGGTTTCAACCACGGGTACGTTTTATTGGTTTGTATTATTGGTTACGCATTGTTTCTTGATTGTGTTCCCGTGGTTTCAAACCAGAGAGTACATATTATTGATTTGCATATTGTTGGTTACGTATTGTTGGTTACGTATTGTTTTTTTTGATTGTATTCCCGTGGTTGAAACCACGGGCTATGTCTATTTCTATGTCGCGATAGGGGTAATCCGAGGCAATGTTTTCTCTGCCGATGTGATATTTCTACGGAATATTAAATATTTGTTGTTAATACTCTCTAATAAAAAAAGCTCCAGATTTTTCTGGAGCTTTTTGATAATAATATTTAGGAAAGTAAATCCTTAAAAATTAGTGTTGATTTTTTTTGAACGATCAGCAATATAAGAGATTAACCAAATTACTTGTCCTTCTTTTACAAAGTAAATTTTCTTAGTTGAATAATCTGGAATACTTTCAAGACAAGTTACAAGGATGTTGTTTGCAGAAATCAAATATTTTTGGTCGTAAGTGCTTAAAACTCTGGCAGCTTCTTTGTTTGTTTTTGCAAGGTTTGTAAACTTTCCGAAGTTGTTTTTAAGAACCGCATCATAATCAATAACATCCTGAAGAGTTAAAGCCACATAATGATCTTTATTAACAGTTTCGTCATAGAAAAGAGTAGAAAATGCCCAAACAGCTCCGCCAGATAAGTATAATTTATTCTTTTTTGCTAAAGGAGGATTTGCATCAAATAACTCTTTAGTTTTTTTACGTAGAATTACATTATAGTCAAAAGATTTTTCCTGATAAGTCGACATATCGTTTACCTGACTTTTGTTTACCACTGTTTTTTCTACAGCATCAGTAAGCGTCATGGTTCCGAAATTAAGTTCTAATGGAATAAACTCTAATTTACCATCTTTAAGTTCATCGATATAACCTCCTTTTGTAGTTTGAGCACCAATGTCAAGAAGGAAAGCATTAGCAAAATCAACTGGAGGAATAGCACCTTTTACAAGTGTTTTTGCTTCTTCGTTAACATCTAATACCTCTAATTGTTTTCCAGTTAAAAGAGCAATTTTATTTTTAAGAACATCTAAGTTACGGGCAGATGCAAAAACAGGAGCCGCTACGATAAAGATGTTTTCTTCAAGAAGTTTATTTTCAGTTCTAATTTTTTGCAATTGGTTGGTAACCGTTACAGTAGTTTTAGTGATATCTTCTTGAGTAAGTTCGCCATTAGCAGTAATATGATCAGCAAAAGGAATTCTTTCAGTCCAGAAAGAAAGGATTTTGTAATCTGCTTTTCTGATGTTGCTTACATCAATAACAGAAACTTTTATGGCTCTACGTCCAATTTCGATTCCAGCGTAAACACTTTTTTGAGAAAATGCAGTGACAGAAAAAAATAAAGTTAAAAGGGTAAAAAATAAAAATTTGGGGTTGTGTTTTTTAAGCATTGTGTTGAATTGTAATTATAGTATAATTTGTTTTTAGAGATTTTAAAATTCTTTTTTGTGGTATTGATGTGAAAATCATAATTTTAGAATGAAAACAAAAGCTTTCGTTACGGAATTGCGAATTTAAGAAAACATTTAATAATATAAAATCAGTTGTCGAGAAAACATGACATTAAATTATTGTAAAGAAATAACGGGTTTTATGTCGATAAAGTATATTTATAAAAAAAGCTTCAGAGAAATCTGAAGCTGTACTTAAATTTAAGTTCGATAAAAAAGACGTTTTTATTTTTCTACCCTTTTGAAATCCAAATCTTGAAAATCAAAACTAAAATCGATATCTGGAGAAATGCCTTTTATTTTAATAGATTGGGCTTTACCAGTTTCGTCAAGGGAGAACATGACAAGAGCATCACAATTCATGGCTTGGTATTCCCATTTTACAGCAAATGTGTTGGCATTGTAAAAAGCCATTGGACCGTTTAACTTTGGAGATCGTAGGCATTTGATCCACAATTGTTTGTTTTTTAAAAATACTTCTGCTTTTCCAAACCAGCTATCTTCATAAATACCAATAAAGTCTTCATTTTTTATTTTGACATTTTTTACAGAAGCTACTTTTTTCCACACATTTTTGGTTACGTCATCACTTTTATTCTTGTCTTCACTCATCCATTGGACTAATTTATCTGTCCAGCCATAATCGTCAAGGCCTAAATAACTGTCTTCAATAGTATTTGATACCGCAGTAAAAAGTCCGCCACCGCCATTTTCAGTATTCGTTAGAATCACAATTCCCAAGTTCAGATCAGGAAACAGCGTCACTTTTGATAGCATTCCTGGCAAGCCTCCCGTATGTTCGACCTTAAGATTCCCTTTTGAGTCTGATATAAACCATCCTAAACCATAACCATTAAAATGAGAATTGTATCTCGGGTCAGAATCTGTAGGCATGATGGTGTGCAAACGCCACATTTCTTCATGATTTTTTAAAGAAAATAGCGACGACTTTAGATCATCTCCATATTTACCCTTATTTAAGCGTACCATCATCCATTTTGCCATATCAGCAACGTTAGAGTAAATGCCTCCTGCAGCATTTGCTATTCCTATATCATAGGCGTCAATGTTTTTTATGGTTCCAGATGTTGAAGAATGAGGTACAGCAAGATTTGTTTTGTCAGTCAGTAAACTTCCAACGAAAGTATGATTCATTTGTAAAGGAGTGATAATTCTTTGTTGTACAAATTGTTCATAACTCATTCCGCTAACTTTTGCTATTATTTCCCCAGCAACTATATAAAGTAAATTATCATAATCAAACTTGGTTCTAAAGGCAGAAACAGGTTTGAAATGCTGAAAACTTTTTATCACATCTTGCGCTGTAAAGTTAGATTCGTCAGGAAAAAACATCAAATCACCAACGCCTAATCCAAGTCCGCTTCTATGCGTTACTAAATCCTGAATATTAAAATTCTCTGTAACATAATCATTATACATTTTAAATTCAGGCAAATGATCTTTAACTCTGTCAGTCCATTTCAATTTGCCTTCGTCTTCTAAAATCGATAATGCAGCTGTTGTAAAAGCTTTAGTATTGGATGCAATTTGAAAATTAGTGTATTCGTCTACTGCTTTTTGGGTTTCAATAGAGCTAACTCCATATCCTTTTGAGTGAATTATTTTTCCATCTTTTACTACTGCAATTGATGCTCCAGAAACTTTAAACTTTTGGAGAGCATTTTGCATTAAAGAATCGATTTTAGCAGATGATAATTGAGCAAATGATGTTGAAGAGGCAAAACAAATAAAAAGTGATAAAGCTAAACGGATTCTCCCTTTTTTCATATTAGTTTGATTTTGGACTTGTGGTAAATAGTTAAATAGAATTTTTAAATAAGAAATAATTTGGTTTGTAATTGAAATTCATGAATAACCAATATAAGAAATATCTTTAATTGTAGTAATAATATTTCATTATTTTCGTTTAAAAATCAATCTTCAATCAAATCAATCAAAATGAAAAAACAAATCAGTTGATTGAAGAATACTTGAAAAATCCAAATAACGAAAATGGAAAAAAAGTATTAAAAGAGTTGCTGTAATTAGCGAATACAAAAATAAGTTAGCGGTTAGTCCTTGACTACGAAAATTGATGATCAGAAACCAACAAAAAATCATGAAGAAAGAATTTCCAGCTATAAAAACCGAAAGACTTTTGCTGCGACAATTTGCTGATAGTGATCTTGAAAATGTTTTCAAAGGACTTTCGCATCCAGAAGTTATTAAATATTATGGAGTGAATTTTCAAACATTGGAATCAACTAAAGAACAAATGTCTTTTTTTGCTAACCTTGAAAAAAACGATTCGGGAATTTGGTTTGCTATTTGCTCTGCTGATAATAAAACATTCTACGGAGCAGGCGGCTTGAATAATTTAAGTAAAGAACATAAAAAAGCAGAAATCGGTTTTTGGTTAATTCCAAATTTTTGGGGACAAGGAATTATCAAAGAAGCAATACCGTTAATTTGTAAGTATGGATTTGGCAGTTTAGGACTTAACAGAATTGAAGCATTTGTGGAGTCGGAAAATAAGAATTGCAAAAGTGTGATGGCTAAACTTGATTTTCAATACGAAGGGACTATGAAAAACTGCGAAATTAAAAATGGCAAGTTTATAAGCCTTGAAATTTATGCTAAACTAAAAGATAATTTAATAAAGATTGAGTAAGAGATCAAGTAGACAAAAGCTTCAGAGAAATCTGAAGCTTTTGTTTTAGTATTAGATCATTTGAATTAACATATCTTTTATAAATGTCTCTAACTTTGTTTTGAATAATTTTCAGATATTTAATGTATAAAATCTCATTGACAATTATTTTATAAACGGTAATCATAAGAATATGAACTATCAAAATATTGTTCCCGAAGACTCTATTTCGCTTTTTGTGAAAAACATCTGGGTGTTTGAAAATGAAGATAAAAATATACATACGACATTGCCTTTTTTTGCAGATGGCTGTCCAGGTTTGATGTTTCAGCAAACTGATCACGGATTGATCGTAAAGCCTCATGATAAAAAGATGCCAGAAGTCTTTCTCTACGGCCAAACAATTCTACCAATTGAGCTTGAGATTTCGGGCGCATTTCTTATTATCGTCTTTCAGTTGTATCCCTATGTTTTGAAGACATTTTTCGATATACAGCCCCAGAGCATAAATGATAATTGCTATTATTTTGATGATGCTGAAGAAGATATAAGGTGGCTTAAAAAGCATCTAGAATTGAGTGAAATCGTAAAAGATAAAATTGAAATTATATCGAAATTGCTTTTACGATATTTTGAAAAGAAAAAAGAAAATCTTGATTTTGAAATACGACAAGGTATAGAATACATCTTGCAAACAAAAGGTCAGGAAAATATCCGCTCAATTGCCGGTAAATTAAAGTTCAATATTCGCACCTTTGAGCGAAGATTTCTGGCAGAAACAGGTCTTACTCCTAAGCAGTTTGCTAAGATTATCCAATTTCAAGCCTCATTGGACCAATTGACCGTTAAAGATTATGAAAAACATACCGATATTGTATATCAAAATGGATTTTCAGACCAATCTCATTTTATAAAAGTTTTTAAAGCTTTTACTGGCAAAACGCCAAAATCATTTGAGAAATAATCACTGTCGCTTTTATTCTATTTTAGAACATTTATCTGTTGCAATTTTGTATCACTAATCTTAAATATTGATACAAAATGAAAGTAATAATCTTTGGAGCCACAGGTACAGTTGGCATTGAAATCGTAAAACAAGCATTAAAAAATGGAGATGTAGTAACAGCTTTTGTTCGTGATCCCCAAAAAATGCAAAACATTTCTCATCCTAACCTTCATATTCATGTAGGCGATGTTTTGAGTTTGAATGATGTTGAAAACGCGGTGCAGAATCAAGAAGCGGTTTTTTGTGCCTTAGGCGATGGCAGAAAAGGTAAAATACGTGCAGAAGGAACAAAAAACATTATTGAGGCGATGAGAAAAAAAGGATTAAATAGACTGATTTGCCAAACGACGCTCGGCTTGGGCGAAAGCTATGAAAATCTTAATTTTATTTGGAAACATATTATGTTCGGAATGTTGCTAAAAAGAGCATTTCAAGACCATAAATTACAAGAAAAATATATTTTGGACAGTAGTTTGGATTATACAATTGTTAGGCCTAGTGCTTTTACGGATGATCAAATTACCAATACTTATCGCATTGGTTTTGATGGAAGTTATAAAAAACTCAATCTGAAAATTGCCCGTAAGGAAGTTGCAGATTTTATGATACGTCAACTAAATAGCAATGAATATTTAAAAAGAACAGTTAGTATTTCCAATTAAAAATGAGAGCGTCAAATATTTTATTAATTATTACGGCAACGATAACAGCATTCATGGCTGGACTTTTCTTTTCATACTCAATTTCGGTGAGTTTGGGATTGGGAAAACTAAGCGATAAGGAATTTCTAAATGCCATGCAGAACATCAATCGAGAGATTCAGAATATACCATTTTTCATTTGTTTTTTCGGAACCTTGATTATGCTTCCCATTACCAGTTTTCTGCACTACAAGAAGCAATCATTTCTGTTGCTCATTATAGCTACTCTATTTTATTCAGTAGGTGTGTTTGCCGTAACGGCGTTTATAAACGTTCCTCTAAATAATAAGCTGGAGCTGTTTGAAATTACAAATGCCTCAAGCGCAAGCGCAAGACAAATGAGAAATATCTTCGAAGACCCTTGGAATTTTTGGAACAACATAAGATCCCTATCATCCTTATGCAGCGTGTTTTTTATTATTCTAGCCTGTGTTTATAATGGGTATAAGCTAAAAAGTAATTGATACGAAATATAAATTGGTATAAACAAAAAAAACACCACTTGTAGTAAGTGGTGTTTTCTTTTAGTAGCGGGAACAGGACTCGAACCTGTGACCTTCGGGTTATGAGCCCGACGAGCTGCCTACTGCTCTATCCCGCGATGTTTCGGGTGCAAAGATACGTCGATTTTTTAAAAATCCAACGAAAACTTAAAAAAATGTTTTATTTTCTGTATTGAGTTGATATGACTACCTTTGCAAAATAAATAAAGCAAAAAATGTCACATAAAGCAGGTTTCGTAAATATTATCGGAAATCCAAATGTTGGAAAATCAACATTGATGAACGCTTTCGTTGGAGAACGATTGTCAATCATTACATCAAAAGCACAAACTACACGTCATAGAATTCTTGGAATTGTAAACGGAGAAGACTTTCAATTGGTTTTGTCTGATACTCCAGGAATCATTAAGCCTGCCTATGAAATGCAGGAATCGATGATGAACTTTGTAAAATCGGCTTTTGAAGATGCTGACATTTTAATCTACATGGTCGAAATAGGCGAGCAGGACCTAAAAGATGAAGACTTCTTCAAGAAAATCATTCATGCCAAGATTCCGGTTTTATTGCTTTTAAATAAAATTGATAATTCAAATCAAGAACAATTGGAACAGCAAGTTTCTTTTTGGAAAGAGAAAGTGCCAAATGCAGAAATTTTCCCGATTTCGGCTTTGCAGAATTTCAACGTTCCAGAAGTTTTCGGAAGAATTATCGAGTTGCTGCCAGAATCACCAGCCTATTATCCTAAAGACCAATTGACAGACAAACCAGAACGTTTTTTTGTTAATGAAACTATTCGTGAGAAAATCTTATTGAATTATGCTAAAGAAATTCCATATGCAGTAGAAATCGTAACAGAAGAATTTCATGAAACAGAGAATATTATCAGAATTCGTTCGGTGATTATGGTGGAACGCGATACGCAAAAAGGAATCATTATTGGGCATAAAGGCGCCGCTTTGAAAAAAGTGGGAACAGATGCCCGCGCCGATTTAGAGAAATTCTTCGGAAAGCAAATTCACATTGAGCTTTATGTAAAAGTGAACAAAAACTGGAGAAGCAACGCTAATATGCTGAAACGTTTCGGGTATAATCAATAAAGTTTTAATTGTTTCAAGTTTCAGGTTTCAAGAGACAAGTTTTATACTTGACGTTTAACTTGAAACCTGAAACTTGAAACAAAAAGTAATAAAAACTTAGGTACGAAGAAACTTAGTCCCGAGGCTTCGGGATAGCAATTTTTTTTAACTACCTTTGCAAAAAATTTAAATAAGGCATTTTGGATTATAAGTGATTAGGTTTTTAGGAAGCTAAGAGTCTGAAATCTAAAGTCTAACCCCGAAGCCTCGGGACTAAAAAACAAAAAAATGAGTAATAACATTGTTGCGATAGTAGGAAGACCTAATGTGGGGAAATCGACCCTGTTTAATAGGCTGATACAAAGAAGAGAAGCTATTGTAGATTCAGTATCTGGGGTTACCCGTGATAGAAACTATGGTAAAAGCGAGTGGAACGGAAAAGAGTTTTCTGTCATTGATACAGGTGGATATGTTCGAGGGTCTGATGACGTCTTCGAGGGTGAAATCCGTAAGCAGGTAGAGCTTGCTATTGACGAAGCTGATGTTATCATTTTTGTGGTTGATGTTGAAGAAGGGATTACGCCAATGGATGAAACTGTTGCAAAATTGCTTCGTAAAGTAACAAAACCAGTTTTATTGGCTGTAAATAAGGTGGATAACGCTATGCGCGAAAAAGACGCAGTAGAGTTTTATAACCTTGGTTTAGGAGAATATTATACTTTCGCGAGTATTTCGGGAAGCGGAACAGGTGATTTATTGGATGCTTTGATCGAAGCTTTCCCTGAAAAACCAGAGCCTGTTGCACCTGAAACAGAATTGCCTCGTTTTGCTGTTGTAGGACGTCCGAATGCTGGAAAATCTAGTTTCATTAACGCCTTGATTGGTAAAGACCGTTATATTGTTACAGATATTGCTGGAACAACTCGCGATGCTATTGACACTAAATTTGACCGTTTTGGTTTCGAATTTAATTTGGTTGATACAGCCGGAATTCGCCGTAAAGCAAAAGTTAAGGAAGATTTAGAGTTTTATTCTGTAATGCGTTCTGTGCGTGCAATCGAACACGCTGATATTTGTATTTTGGTGATTGATGCAACACGTGGATTTGAAGGTCAGGATCAGAGTATTTTTTGGCTGGCAGAGAAAAACCGTAAAGGTGTTGTAATCTTGGTAAACAAATGGGATTTGGTAGAAAAAGATACTATGTCTACACGTGATTACGAAGAGAAAATCAAAAAAGAACTAATGCCATTTACAGATGTGCCTATTCTATTTGTTTCTGCTTTAACAAAACAACGTTTATTGAAAGCTCTTGAAGCAACAGTTCAAGTTTACGAAAATAGAAAACAAAGAATTTCGACTTCAAAATTCAACGAATATATGCTGAAGGTAATCGAAGCTTACCCGCCGCCAGCAATGAAAGGAAAGTATGTGAAAATTAAATATTGTATGCAATTGCCAACTCAAACTCCTCAGTTTGTATTTTTTGCCAATTTACCGCAATATGTAAAAGAACCGTATAAGCGATACCTTGAGAATAAAATTCGTGAAAAATGGGATTTTGCAGGAGTTCCAATCGATATTTACATCAGAGAAAAATAAAAAAAAGAATCCCCTTGAATAGGGGATTTTTTTATGTTTGGTGTCTATATAATTACAAAATCAATTTTTTATTGGCATTATATTTGAATAAATGTAAAAATTACAATTAAACCTTTTGCGTTTTTTTAAGTCTTACTGTTCTAACTAACCTAATTTTATGACCAGAATTTATTCACTTTTATTGTTTTTAGCTTTTGTTTATTCTGCAAACGCCCAAAACAATATCATTATTAAAGGAACTGTAGTTGATATTAACTCACAGCTTCCGCTTGAACTTGCCACCGTTTATTTTACCGCAGTAAAAGATTCAACTATCATTGAATATGCTACGACCGATAAAAACGGAAATTTTATTATTAACACTAAAAAGTATGACAAGCCAGTTTTCTTAAAAGTAAATTATACGGGATACCAAGCTTATTACGAAGAACAAAAGGGGCTTACAGAAAGCAAAGACTTTGGCAAACTGTATATGCTTGAAAACGCAAATGTTTTAAATGAAGTGATAATTAAAAGCGAAGCACCACCTATTACTATTAAAAAAGATACTTTAGAGTTTAATGCTGGTTCGTATAAAGTGCGCCCAGATGCGAATGTTGAGACTTTGCTGAAGCAGCTGCCAGGATTTGATGTTGATAACACAGGAAAAATTACAGTAAATGGACGAGAAGTCAATCAGGTTTTAGTCAACGGTAAAGCATTTTTTGATAAAGATGGAGCTATTGCCATTAAAAACCTTCCGGCTGATATTATTAAAAAAGTTCAGGTTTCTGATTTTAAAACCAAAAAAGAAGAATTGTCCAAACAAGAATCGACTTCAGATTATTCGAGTATAAATATCACAATTGACGAAAAGAAAAATAAAGGATATTTTGGTAAAGTTCTTGGCGGATATGGTTCAGACGAACGCTACGAGAGCAGTTTAATGATGAACTTTTTCAAAAATAAACAGAAAATAAGCGTATTGGCTTCTTCAAACAATATCAACTCAACCGGATTTTCTATGGATGAGGTTTTTGATAATATGGGAGGCGGACGAAATGCTAAGGGCGGCAGCCAAGGCGCGAGCAGTGGAGGAAAAGGAATTACGCAATCTACTTTGGCCGGAATTAATTATTCTGATGACTGGACAAAAGATTTGGAGTTTATGAGCAGTTACAATTTTACAAATGCAGTAACTAAAAACGAAAGCAAATCCAATCAGCTTAGTCTATTGCCGACAGGAAATATTTTAACCGAAGCCGATTCTAAAACCAGAAATGAAAATACAGGAAACAAAGCCAATTTTGAGTTGGAATACAAAATCAATCCTACTATGCAGATTGTTTTTGCTCCTAAATTGAATTTGTCTCAATCAAATAATAACTCTTCTTCTTCGACTTTTTCTGAAAATGAAAATGGCGATGCATTGAACGAAAGTACAGCCACATCACACTCAGAAAGTTCAAATACCAGTTTTGCAAATAGTATTAATTTCAATAAAACTTTCAACAAGCAATCGAGAAATTTAAGTGTGGTTTTTAATAACAATAACACTAAAAACGATTCGAACGGAATTAACATTTCAGAGACTATTTTTTATCAGGATAATAAGCCAAATGATGAAAGAAATCAGAATGCAAAAAACACCTCAAAAAGTGATGCATATTCGCTTGATCTAGAATATACAGAACCAGTAACAGATTCACTGAGACTGCGTTTCGGAACCGATTTTAATTGGCAAAGTTCTATGAGCGATCAAAAGACATTTAATTTTGATGAAACATCGCAAGAATATTCAGATTTAAATTTATCGCTGACCAACTATACCACATCAAAGCAAAATTCGATTACGCCAAAAGTGGGTATTACGTGGCAGAAAAGTAAATTTACGCTGAATGTAAATTCGAGAACATCAATTGTGGAGTTTGATAACCATTCTTTTTACTTAAATCAAGCTACAGACTTGAATAAGAGATATATGCTGCCTTATGGCACGGCACAGCTTCGATACAAATTCAACCGTTCTAAAAACTTAACCTTCAAATACGATTATTCTAATGCGCTTCCGTCAGCAACGCAATTAATGCCGGTTGCAGATTTAAATAATCCATTGAATAGTGTGATAGGAAATCCAAATCTGAATCCGATTGAGAAAAGTACCGCGGGGATAGATTTTAAAAACTTTGACTTTAGAACACGCTCCGGTTACAGTTTATTTCTTAAGGGAGATTATTACAACAATGATGTTGTTTCTACTTCGATTTATGATGATAGTGGAAAAAGAAACACGACTTATGTAAATATTTCAGGAACTTACTCAGCTTCGCTTGGAGGAAACTGGAACCAGCAGATTAAAAAAGATGCCCATACCATAAGATACGGTTTGCGTTTAAGCGGTAATTATAATTTTGATAAAGGATTTACCAACGCTGTTTTGTATTATGCAAAATCGGTTGTAGTAACGCCAAGCATTTATGCTTCTTATGATTACGGAGAAGTGCTTTCGATTGCGCCGTCGTATAGTTTATCGTATAACGAAACGCGTTATGAAAATTATTCAAGAGATGCCACTTCAAATGTGATTCACAGAATTAATATGCAGACAACGTCTTATTGGCCAGCAAATTTAATTTTTGGAAATGACTTTGGATATACTTATAATTCGAATATTTCAGACGATTTCAAAAAGGACTTTTTCCTTTGGAATACCAGTCTCTCTTACGGATTTTTAGATAAAAAATTATATGCAAAAGTAAAAGTGTACGATGTTTTGAATCAGAATCAAAGTGCAACACGAACCATTTCACCAACTTCGATCCGAGATGAAGAAAATACAGTTTTAAACGTTACGTAATGTTTTCTTTGGCTTACAAAATTGGAAATTTTGCCGAAAGCAAAAAAGGAAGAAAACAGAGAGGATCTTAGTTTTTTAAGGAACAAAGGTCTTGAGGAACAAAGGTTCAGAGGTTACAAAAAAAGCCTGTCAAATTAATTTGACAGGCTTTTTTTGTAATTCACAATTCACAATTCACAACTCATAACTCATAGCTTTTTCCGATTAATCCTATGATAAACCGTAAATCTGATAATATCGCGATCATAGAAATCTACACCGCTGGCGCGTCTTTGAAAGTTTTTTAAATAGCCCAATTCTAAACCAAGATTTGGATTGAAATGATAACGTAAAGCAACATAAAACCGATTTTGATCGAATGTGTTTCTGCGGTTGTCTTTTCCGAAATTGAATAAGATTTCATCAGAAATGGTGCCTTTTATGCTTCTGCCTTCTTTTTCCCAAATCGTAAACATGGATTGCAAACGGTACCTGAATCGGTAAGCAAATGAAAATTCATCTTTCAGTCCGTTTTTATCTGCTTTTTGAATAAATCGTTCTTCCAGCTGAAAACGGTTATGAAAAGTGATTTTAGCAATATCATTAATTAAAGTAAGGTCTTGTTGTGCACGATATTCGGGAACAGAATAATCAGGATCAATGTTTGGGTTCTGAGTATTCACGCTGAAAAAAGCAAATCCAGCGCCAAAATCCATCATTTTAGTCGCTCTGTACCGAGCTTGTGACCTTATAACAAAAAGGTTTTCATGAACGGGATTTACAAAGCTTCGATTGTCAAATTCAGAATGAATAGCCCATTTTTCGGATAGCGGAAAAATATTGTAGTATCGAATCCAAGTCAAAGTCTGATGGTCGATATTTCTTTGGTTTTGCCCTGTAACAAACTGGCATACAAAGAGTATTATGAAAAATAATTTAAAAAATCTGTTCAAAAGCTATAAATTCAGGCTGCGAATTTATACAAATGATCTTATTTCTTTCTATTTTAAAATTTGTTTTGAAGTTTTTTTTGTGAAATAAAAAAGAGACACATTTTTAGAATGCATCTCTTATTTAATACTAAAATTAACTAACCATGTTACAGCGAATACCTAAATGTAACTCCGTAAGTTCTTTGATCGCCAAGAACCCCAGCATATTGACCTGTGTTACCACTTGCAGGCAATAATTGCTCATAGTAATCTTTATTGAAAAGGTTTCTTCCCCAAATTTGAATAGATAAACCTTGAGAAGCACGGAAACCTAAACGGGCATTAAAGATCGCATAGCCTTGTACAACCAAATATTTTGAAGCCGAAGGGCTTGAAGAAAATTCAGAACGAGCATATCCATCAGCAGCTAAGAAAATTTTTCCAGCATTACCAAAGAATCTTGCATTATCAGAAAGCTCACCTCCAAGTGAACCTGCCCATCTTGAAGCGCCTGGCAATTCTGTTCCAGAAACATCTTTATAAGCTACTTGAACTCCATTCACAACAAGTCCTGTTTCTTCTAGTGGAAGTGGAGCATTTGTAAATTTAACATATTTGCCATCTGTATAAGTTGCCGCACCATTGATAGTCAAATGCGAGTTGATAACAAAACTAGCATCCAATTCTGCACCTCTCACACGCACCTTATCTGCATTTGCAAGATATCCGCGATTTACGCCTAATTCAGCCGCTTGTACATTGGTTTGGAAATCTTTAATGTCTGTATTGAAGAACGTAAGGTTGAATATTGAATTTTTAAACGGAGAAGTTTTTACGCCAAATTCATAATGATACACTTTTTCAGGTTTAATCACCGCAAGTTCAGTCATCGGCTGTCCAGCAGAATTTGATGGAAGTCCAGCGACATTTACCCCAACAGGTTTGTAGCTTTTCGCGAATGTTCCATAAACGTTAATCTTGTCAGATGCTTTATAAGTAAGCGTTATGTTTCCAGAAAAGTCTGTGTTATCTGTATCAGAATCAAATGCCTGATCTGAGTATACTGATTTTTTCAAAGCCAATAGGGCAGGATCTGTAGTTTGAAGCCCCCCATAAGTTTTACGGGCATAATGAGCATCTTTTTTGTCAAAATTATATCTTAAACCCGGTAAAATATGGAAGCGCTCAGTTAAAGCCCAGTCAATTTGACCAAATACCGCAGCACTAGAAGCTCTAATTCTCGCATCTGTATGAATTCCGTAGCCTTCAAAAAGACCTGGAGTTTTCCATAGAGGGCTAGTTGAGCTTTGAGAGAATCTCCATTGAGCATTTCCTGATTCTTCTGTACCATTTGTCTGAGAAGTCTGATCGATAAAGAATACCCCTGCAACACCACTAATTTTTGAAGTCAGTTGTCCGGCATAACGAACCTCTTGCGTAACCTGAGTTTGTCTTGTTGGATTCTGAGATTTAGCTAAAACCTGCAATCCTGTAAAATCCCTGTCGTTTGAAGGATCCCAGTTCCAAAAACGCCAAGCTGTTGTAGAAGTAAGCGTTCCGCCACCAATTTTGGTGTCAATGTTTAACGAAACTCCTCCTAAATCTTGTCCAGAACGCCAAGGAGTGTCATGATCTATCTTGCGGTCAAAAGCATTTAAACTTGGCAATTGATAATTTAAATCTTTAATGATAGCATCAAACTGACGGTATGCAGCTCTTTGAGTCGGAGCAACACCAGCAACAACCTGTGCATATCCGTCAGGACGCTGTGTCGTAAGATCTCCTGCAAAAGTAACATTTGTATTTTCTGTAGGAGTCCATAATAATTGTCCTCTAAAACCTTGATTGTTTAAAGTGTTTGTTGATCTTCCTGTAACAATATTGTCAATTAAACCATCACGCTGAGTTCCTGAAAAAGATAAGCGTCCTGCCACTTTTTTTCCTAGTGCGCCTGTTATAGAAGCTTTAGCTTGTAAAAAAGCATAATTACCATAACTCAATTCAAAATTGGCACCAGTTGTAAAACTTGGTTTGCGAGATGTAATATTAAAAGCACCTGAAGTCGTATTTTTTCCAAATAAAGAACCTTGAGGACCTCGCAATACTTCAATTTGCTCTACATCAATAAAATCTAAAGTAGTCGCTGCTGGGCGGGCATAGTAAACGCCGTCAACATAAAAACCAACTCCTGGATCGATACCATCATTTGTAAGTCCAAATGGAGAACCTAAACTTCTAATGTTGATTCCAGTATTTCTTGGGTTAGATGAATATAATTGCACCGATGGAACCAATTCTTTAATGCGGTTAACATTAAATGCTCCTGCTGCTTCTGCTTGTTTTCCTGTAACGACAGAAACGGCAATTGGCACATCTTGCACTTTTTCTATTCTTCTTCTGGAAGAAACTACAACCTCAACAAGTTTGTTTTCTTCGCGTAAAGTAACCAATATTGGCGAAGCTGGAATGGCAGTGATTTCAAGTTCGGCAGTATTATAGCCAATATATTGAACTAAAAGTGTAACAGGTAATTTTCCTTGAGATTCTATTGAAAATCGACCTTCAGAATCTGTAATTGTGCTAAAAGTTGTTCCTTTAATGACCACATTGGCTGCTTCTAAAGGCGTATTTTGATCAGTAGTTACAACTCCTTCAATTTTTTGGGCGAAAGAGATTGAGAAAGTTAAAACTGCAAGTAATGTAAAGATATTTTTTAGGGATGTTTTCATTTTTATATTAAGTATATGTGATTAGTAGAATTTAAAATTAAATTTTTTTTACCAACACATACACATCATAGATGAAACAGCATTTGCAGCTGTGAATTTATTATTATAATTTTTTTGCAAAAGATTTTTTCCACCTGATTGACTAGAATGTACTTTCATGAGTTAAGAGTTAAAATTTTGTAAATGATTAGTTAATTATTTTTGGCAAATATATATAATTAATTCTATCGATTTACTAGACTTTATGAGATATTTTTTTATTTTTTTACTAGTGAGGCGATTGTGATGCCTTCCATAGCCTTCAAAGTTTTGTCTCTAATCAGCATTAAACCGTGACGCAGACTGCATTCAGACTCGGTTTTGCAATCCGAGCAAGGCTCGTAAAAATTTAAAGAAGCGCATGGCAAAAGTGCAATTGCACCGTCAAATAATCGGTGAATTTCTGCCAAAGTGATGTCATTTTTTGATTTAATTAGATAGTATCCTCCAAATTTTCCCTGCTTACTGCTTACAAAACGTCCGCGTTTTAGATCTAACAAAATCTGCTCTAAAAACTTTTTGGGAATGTTAGCGCCATCAGCAATTTCTACAGTTCTAGAAATGTGATTTTCGTCTTGTTCTGCTAAATAAAGTAAGGCCTTAAGGGCGTATTTTGCTTTATGTGATAACATCTATTAATAAATTGTAAAATGTAAATGTATGATTTTTTAATATGGAAACCTAGACTTGAAACTTGAAACAAAGAAAATTAGAACCAGAATAAATTACCAGCCTCCGCTAGATCCGCCGCCAGAGAAACCTCCACCGCCAAATCCGCCTCCGAAGCCTCCGCCACCGCCGAAACCTCCGCCAGATGATCCGCCTCCGAAGCCTCCAAATCCGCCTCCGCCACTTCTTCCAAGATTGCTTAGAATAATAACATCGAGCAGGCTAGGGCCTCCACCGCCATTGTTGCCAGAATTTCCTCCGCCGCCTCTTTTATTTCGAGACAGTAAGATTAAAACAATTACAACAATTGCTATAAAAGGGAAAATAGGAAAGTCTTGCCCTTTTGCTTGTTTGCGTTCGCCTTTGTATTTTCCTTTAAAAACATCAATAATAGCATCAGTTCCTTTATCAAGGCCATTATAAAAGCTTCCCGCTTTAAATTCTGGTATGATAATATTTCTGATGATTGTACCTCCAATTCCCGCCGTTAGACGATCTTCTAATCCATAACCAGGATTAATTGCAATCTTTTTTTCATTTTTTGCCAAAAGAATTACAACTCCGTTATCATCTTCTTTTGTTCCTCCAATTCCCCAAGTCTGACCCCACTTAGTTGCCAGCTGGCTTACATCTTCGCCTTTTAGGCTTTCAATAGTAATAACAACAATTTGAGTAGTGGTAGAATCCGAGTAGCGGATTAGTTTTTCTTCCAATTGCGCTTTTTCGGTCGAACTTAAAATGTTGGCATAATCGTAAACAGAAGTCTGAAAACTAGGTTTTGGCGGAATCTCAAATTGTGCAAAAATCGTATTGCTGATAAAAAATGCGATAAACAAAAGAGTAATCTGAAAAATTCTATTTTGATTTGAGATTTTATTTATGGAATTTTTCATTATTTATCCTTTTGAGATTTCGTTAGATAATTCGTTGATATCGTCTTCCTGAGAAGGAAAGTATTTTTTGAGCTGTTCTCCGGCATTCAGAATGCCGTCAACAATTCCTTGTTTAAAATTGCCGGCTTTAAAATGATTTACCATAATGTCTTTGGTGCAATCCCAAAAATCATTAGATACCAAATCATTAATTCCTTTGTCGCCGCAAATCACAAAGTTTTTGTCTTCAACTGCAAAATAGAGCAGCACTCCATTTTTCAATTTAGTTTCATCCATTCGCAATTCGTGAAAAACTTCTAAAGCCCGATCAAAATGGACTTTAGAAGTTGTTTTTTCTATATGTACTCTAATTTCGCCAGAAGTATTATTTTCGGCCATGCGAATAGCTTCAACAATTTCCTGCTCTTCTTCTTTGCTTAAAAAATCTTCTACTTTTGACATTTGAGTAATTTTAGATTGCTGATTTTAGATTTTAGATTGTGGTCTAAAACTCCTTAGAATTTTACTTCAACAGGTTTATCTGCGCCAGTAGAAGCTTCAAAGTATGGTTTTTCTTTGTATTCGCTCAAGAACCATTTGTTAGGAATAGACAAGATGTAGCCGTTGTAAACCTGTACAGCTTCGTTAAAACGTGTTCTAGCTGTTAAAATCTGGTTTTCAGTACTTGCCAATTCGTCTTGCAGTTTCAAGAAGTTCTCATTAGCTTTTAAAGTTGGATACTGTTCAACAGAAACCAATAATTTTGATAGAGATGAAGTTACCCCGCTTTGAACTTGGTTGAATTGCGCTAACTGTTCTGGAGTTACATTGCTTGGATCAATTGTTACCGAAGTAGCTTTTGCACGAGCTTCAATTACAGCAGTTAAAGTTCCTTTTTCAAAATCTGCGGCACCTTTTACAGTGTTTACTAAATTCCCGATAAGATCATTACGTCTTTGGTAAGCCGTCTGAACATTTCCCCACTCTTTATTTACAGCCTGGCTGTGTTGTAAAGCGGTATTTTTAATACCAATCGACCAAAATGCGATAATAGCAATAAGCGCTACAATAATTCCTACAGGGATTAACCACTTTTTCATATTTGTTTTGATTTAAGTTTATTTCTATTTTTAATTACAATTCGTTTTTTATATCGTTCAGTTGCGTTTTTATCGACTCTAATTTACGTATTATTTCGAATTTATCTAACGTTTTCTTCTGACCTTCTTTTAAGTGTGTTTTGGCGCCTTCAAGCGTAAATCCCCTTTCTTTTACTAAGTGATAAATCAATTGGAGATTCGTAATATCTTCTGGGGTGAACATTCTATTTCCTTTGGCATTTTTTTTAGGTTTTAGAATGTCAAATTCGCTGTCCCAAAATCGTATCAAAGAAGCATTGACATTAAAAGCTTTGGCTACTTCGCCAATACTGTAATATCTTTTATCTTTAGAAAGTTCAATATGCATGGTTCGATTTTTTTCTATTTTTATTTCAAAAATACTATTTTTTGTACTATTAATCTAATGATTGATTTTCTTGGTTTGCCATTTGCGAAATCGCCACATATTCGACAGCTGAAATATTTCCGTAATAAAAATTCAGCGGATTGACCACTTTTCCATCTTTATGCACTTCATAATGGCAGTGCGGGCCTTCAGATCTTCCAGTGCTTCCTACATAGCCGATAACATCTCCACGTTTTACCCTTTGTCCCGGACGGCAGTTGTATTTGCTTAAATGCGCATACAAACTTTCATATCCAAAACCGTGCCTGATCACGATATGGTTTCCGTATCCAGATGCAGTATTGTCAGCTCTTTCGACCACTCCATCGCCTGTTGCATAAATGGGCGCTCCCGTATTGGCGGTGAAATCCATTCCGTTATGCATTTTTCGCACTTTCGTGAAAGGGTCAATGCGATATCCAAAACCTGACGCGACTCGTTTTAAATTTTCATTTCGAACTGGCTGAATGGCAGGAATCGCTAGCAATAAATTTTCTTTGGCTCCAGCCAATTTTAAAATTTCATCTAAAGATTTGGACTGAATCGCCAATTGTTTCGAAAGTTTGTCAACTCTTTTTGTCGCATTCAAAACCAATTGAGAATTGTTATATCCCTCTAGAGCTTTATACTTGTCAGAATTTCTAAAACCGGCTTTCCGAATTGAATCTGGAATTTCAGTTTTGTTAAAATAAACGCGATAAATATTATTGTCACGTTCTTCTAATGCGTCTGCGGCTTCGTCAATTTCGTCCAGTTTTTTATTCAAAATCGAATATTGAAGCTTTAAATTTTCAATTTCGCGCGCCTGCAAACGATCTTTGGGAGTTTCAAAATAAGGCGTATTAATTAAAAGGACAAAAACTAAAAAGCCAAACAATGCCGAGGCTAATAAAAACAGTAAGGCGTAACCAATTTTAATTCTTTTTCTGGTTTTTATTTTCGTATAAGCCAGATTTTCTGGGTCGTAATAATATTTTACTTTCGCCATATTTTAAAATACGCTATTTTTGCTCCCTGTAAAATAAGTTAGTCGCATAAAACTGCTAAATGTTTCAGCTGTTAGATACTTTTTTTACAAGAATTAATGATTAGATATTGGGGCTATTTTATCATTAGATAATGCGCAAAATAGGCAATTTATTGTTTAAATTATAAGTTTTTTGATTACATTATAAAAAACTTAACGCATCATCAAATGAATATATTAGCTAATGATCTAGTTTTCAAATTGACACAATAAATTGACACATTTTTCTAATTTAAATATGAAATCACAAGACGTACGTAAACAATTTTTAGATTTTTTTGAGAGTAAAGGGCATACTATTGTTCCTTCAGCTCCTATTGTTCTTAAAGACGACCCAACCCTAATGTTCAATAACTCGGGGATGGCCCAGTTTAAAGAATTTTTCTTAGGAAACGGAACTCCAAAAAGTCCAAGAATAGCCGATACGCAAAAATGTCTTCGTGTTTCAGGAAAACATAACGATCTTGAAGAAGTAGGTATTGATACATACCACCACACTATGTTCGAAATGTTAGGAAACTGGTCTTTTGGCGATTATTTCAAAAAAGAAGCAATCACTTGGGCTTGGGAATTACTGACAGAAGTGTACAAAATTCCTAAAGAGAACCTTTATGTTTCTGTTTTTGAAGGAAGCAAAGAAGATAACGTTCCGTTTGACCAAGAGGCTTGGGATATTTGGAAAACATTAATTGACGAAGACCGAATTGTTCTAGGAAATAAAAAAGACAATTTCTGGGAAATGGGAGATCAAGGACCATGCGGACCTTGTTCTGAAATTCACGTTGATTTGCGTTCTGAAGAAGAAAAAGCGCTGAAACCAGGAAAAGGTGAAGTAAATGGCGATAACCCTCAGGTGGTTGAAATATGGAATAACGTATTTATGGAATTCAATCGAAAAGCTGATGGTTCCTTAGAAAAACTTCCTGCTCAACACGTAGACACAGGTATGGGATTTGAGCGTTTGTGTATGGCTTTGCAGGGAAAAACATCTAATTATGATACTGATGTTTTTATGCCTTTAATTAGAGAAATAGAAACGATTACAGGAGCAAAATATACACCTAATGAAGTAACAAACATTAGTGAAGAACAAAATAAAATGAATATCGCTATTCGTGTGGTTGCAGATCACGTGCGTGCTGTAGCTTTTGCTATTGCTGACGGACAATTGCCTTCTAACACCGGAGCGGGATATGTAATTCGTAGGATTTTGCGTCGTGCTATCCGTTACGGATTTACTTTCTTAGGAACAAAAGAGCCGTTTATCTATAAATTGGTAGAGACTTTAAGCGAGCAGATGGGAGATTCTTTCCCAGAAATCAGAACGCAGAAAGCACTTTGTTCAAATGTTATTCGTGAAGAAGAAAATTCATTCCTAAAAACATTAGATCAAGGATTAATTCTTTTAGATGCTGTAATTTTAAATAATACAGGAGATACAATCGACGGTAAAAAAGCTTTCGAATTGTACGATACATACGGTTTTCCAATTGATTTAACTGCTTTGATCCTTTCTGAAAAAGGATTAAAATTAGACGAAGAAGGATTTCAAGAGCAATTGCAATTGCAGAAAGAAAGATCTCGTGCTGCATCAAAAGTTACGGCTGGAGATTGGAATGTAATTATTGAAGATGATATTCAGGAATTTGTTGGATATGACAGATTATCGCAACAAGTGAAAATCACGAAATACCGTAGAGTTGAAAGCGCAAAAGATGGAGAGGTTTTCCAATTGGTTTTCAATGCAACGCCATTTTATGGAGAAAGCGGAGGACAAACGGGAGACAAAGGGTATTTAGAAGCTCAAAACGGTGATATTGTTTATATTGTCGATACTAAAAAAGAAAATAACCAAACAATACATTTAGCAAAATCGTTACCAGAAAACCTTACAGGAACTTTTAACGCGGTTGTTGATGCTAATCAGAGAGCTAAAACTTCATCAAACCACTCTGCTACACACTTGCTGCACCAGGCTTTACGTAAGATTTTAGGAACTCATATTGAGCAGAAAGGTTCGATGGTAAGAAATGCTTCATTGCGTTTTGACTTTTCTCATTTCTCTAAAGTTACCGATGAGGAATTAGTAGAGGTAGAAAACTTCGTAAATGCAAGGATTCGTGAGAGTTTGCCATTGATCGAAAAAAGAGCGATTCCGAAAGAGCAGGCTCTTGAAGATGGTGCAATTGCTTTGTTTGGTGAGAAATATGGAGATTTAGTTCGCACCATTAAATTTGGAGATTCTGTCGAATTATGCGGAGGAACTCACGTTGCAAACACATCTGATATCTGGCATTTTAAAATTGTTTCTGAGGGAGCTGTTGCAGCAGGAATCAGAAGGATTGAAGCGATTACAAGCGAAGCGGCAAAAGAATACTTTGAGTCGCAAGCTGTTTCTTTAGCTGAAATTAAAGAAGCGCTTAAAAATGCTCAAGATCCAGTAAAATCGATTTTGGCACTGCAAGACGAAAATGCGCAATTGAAAAAACAATTGGAGGCTTTATTAAAAGATAAGGCAAAAAATATGAAAGCTGATTTGGCTAAAGAATTGCAAGAAATCAATGGAGTTCAGTTCTTAGCAAAACAAGTAGATTTAAACCCTGAAGGCGCTAAAGATTTAGCTTACGAATTGGGCGGTTCTTACAACAACTTATTTGTGGTTTTCGCAACTGCTCACGAAGGAAAACCGATGCTGACTTGTTACATTTCTAAAGAAATTGTAGCAGAGAAAAACTTAAACGCTGGGCAAGTTGTTCGCGAATTAGGAAAATACATCCAAGGAGGAGGAGGAGGGCAGCCTTTCTTCGCAACTGCAGGAGGTAAAAATGTTGACGGAATTGGAGAGGCTTTAGCTAAAGCGGTTGATTTTGTTAAATAGAGATTTTAAGATTCTGAGATGCTAAGGGACTATCCCGAAGCTTCGGGACTAAGTTTTTTTACAATATTTTAAAAGCAAACCCGGCAGGTTTTTAAAACCTGTCGGGTTTTGTGTTTAATATGGATTGAATTGCGTCCGGCTTTAGCTGGATGAGAAAATAGGAATTAAAAAGGGCTTTAGCCAAACATGATAGTTTGGCTAAAGCCCTTCAACTTTAATTTATTATATCATATCCATCCAGCTTTAGCTGGACACTATTCAGAAAAAAAACTTAGTCTCGGAGCTTTGGGATGGTCCCTTAGAACCTTAGTTCCTTAGCACCTCAGAACCTTTAGAAAAACTATTTTCTTTCCCCAATCTGCTGGCGCCACATGGCATAATACAGCCCTTTCTCAACAATCAAATCTTCGTGTTTGCCTTGTTCGATGATTTTACCTTGCTCTAAAACAAAAATTCTATCAGCGTGCATTACGGTTGACAAACGGTGAGCAATTAAAACCGTAATTCTATTTTTGTCAGAGATATTCCTAATCGTATCATTGATTTCTTCCTCGGTAATAGAATCTAAGGCAGAAGTTGCTTCATCAAAAATCAATAAATTTGGGTTTCTAAGAATAGCTCTTGCAATAGATAAACGCTGTTTTTCACCGCCCGAAACTTTGATTCCGCCTTCACCAATTGTGGTGTTTAAACCATCTTCTGCACGTTTTAGAAGTTTATCGCAGCTAGCGCGTTTTAACGCATCATATAATTCCTCGTCGGTTGCATTTGGTTTAACAAACAATAAGTTTTCGCGAATTGTTCCTGAGAACAATTGAGCATCTTGTGTGACAAATCCGAGCTGCTTCCTTAAATCCAATAAATCAATTTCGGTCGAATCGATATCATTGTACAGAATCTCACCCTCTTCAGGAGTATACAATCCGACTAATAATTTGACCAAAGTCGTTTTTCCTGATCCAGAAGGCCCTACAAACGCAACAGTCTGGCCTTGTTTGATTTCGAAATTGATGTTTTCAACCGCTTTAAATTTGGCCGTTTTATGCTGAAAACTCACATTTGAGAATAACAGTTTCTGAATTGCACCAACGTGTTTTGGAGTTTTAGGACGAAATTCTTTTGGCGCATTTAACAAGTTTCTGAAATTCTCCATAGAAACTTTAGTTTCATTTAGAGCGATAATAAAGTTTCCTAATTCCTGTAAAGGGCCAAAAATAAAGAAAGTAAAAAAGACCATTGTCAATAAATCTCCAACGATAATTTTTCCTCCAAATAAAAAGTAATACAAAGCAAAAACAACGCAGGTTCTTAAAAAGTGAACAGTGGTTCCTTGAATAAAACTCAAACTTCTGATAAAACGGATTTTCTGCAGTTCTAATTGAAGAATCTTAAAAGTGTTTAAGTTTAGACGCTTTTCTTCCTGATACGTTAAACCAAGACTTTTTACCAATTCGATATTGCGCAAACTTTCTGTCGTAGAACCAGCCAGTGCATTGGTCTGATTCACAATTTTTCTTGACACGATTTTGATTTTCTTGCCTAAATACAAACTTACCAAAGCAATAATTGGTGCTGTAATTAAGAAGATAATCGAAATTCTAAAATCGATTCTGGCAACATATACGATTACGAAAATAAAACCGATGATAGTCTGGAAGATTAAAGAAATAGAAAGCGTAATCAGTTTTTCTGAATCGATTCTAACTTTGGTCAGTTTGCTTAAAGTTTCACCGCTTCGCTGATCCTCAAATTCTGCATAAGGAAGATCAAGCGATTTTTTGATTCCGTCTGTATACATTTGAGCACCCGTACGCTGAATAACCACATTGGTAAAATAATCCTGAAAGTTTTTGGTAATTCTGGAAATCATGGCCGCACCCAGCGAAAGCCCGAGCCAGAAAGCTAAAGATTTTATGAATCCGATTTCGTTTCCTTTGTATTTTGCAATTCCAACACCGCAGTCCTGCATTAATTTTCCGGTAATTACAGAGTCTGATAAACTGAAACAAATGTTGATAGTAGCCATTATCAAAGCAAAAAACAAAAGCATTTTATGTCTGATAATGTAGGTATATAGTAATTTCATATAAGATTTTAAAAAAGTGGAAGATGCAAAAATAAGGAATTGTTTTAGTTTCTAGAGTTGGTTTTTGTTATTAAAAATGTAATTTTTTTCATAACTGGTTGGTTTCGGTAAATTCACGCAAAGGCGCAGAGGCGCAAAGTTTTTAAACCTATATTTTTTTTAAATTAAACTGAATCTTTGCTGTAGCAAACTTCGTGATTCTGAGTGCAGTTTTTTTGTCTAAATTTAATCGTGCCAATTATCAATTAGGTGTCAAAAGAGTGGCTAGTAATCTTTAACTTTGTTTCAAACTATACATCATGCAATTCAGAACCCAAATTCCAATTTCAAGAAGCAGTAATCCGATCGATTATAATTCGAAAATACTTTCTATTGGTTCTTGTTTTGCTGAAAACATGGCAGAGAAATTTGATTATTTTAAATTTCAGAACGAAACCAATCCGTTTGGAATAATTTTTAATCCCGCTTCAATTGAGAAATTATTTAACCGAATTTCTAGACAAGAATGGTTTGAAGAAAAAGATGTCTTTTTTCATAATGAGCGCTGGCAGAGCTTTGAGGCGCATTCGGATTTAAGCAATTCTGACCGTCAGGAATTGTTAGAATCGCTCAATAAAGCAGTAGCAGAAACGAACAAACAGCTCAGAGAAGCCACTCATATTATCATCACTTTTGGAACTTCTTGGATTTATAGAAATCTCGAAAAAGGCGAAATTGTAGCCAATTGCCATAAAGTGCCTCAAAAACAATTTTCAAAAGAATTACTGTCGGCAGAAGCAATCCAAAAAAGCATTCAAAATACAATTGAAGCCATTCAGGTTTTGAATCCTAATATAAATTTCATTTTTACAATTTCTCCAGTACGCCACATCAAAGACGGATTTGTAGAAAACCAATTGAGCAAATCGCATTTGTTTACAGCTTTACATCAGACTCTTGATTTAAGTCCCGAGGCTTCGGGATTGGCTTTTGACTATTTTCCTTCCTACGAAATCATGATGGATGAACTTCGCGATTATCGTTTTTATTCTGAAGATATGCTGCATCCAAATCAAATTGCGATAGATTATATTTGGAAGCTTTTTAGCGAAAATTATGTTTCAGAAGAAAGCGTTCCTGTGATGAAAGAAGTAGACGAAATTCAAAAAAGCCTTCGTCACCGCAGTTTTAATCCAGAATCAGAACAGCACCAAAAGTTTTTGGCAAAGCTCCAGCAAAAGATGGATGCCTTAGGAAAAAAGCAGCCTCACATCAAATTTTAATAGACTTAGCGAAAAAACTTCGGGCCTGAGCGTCTTCACAAGCAAAACCTGTCATTAAACAATAAAATTTTAGAATAATTGCTTAGAATTATGTAAATTGTTAAGGTTTAAATTTTACATTTTTGTAAAATGTGTAACCCTGCTTTTTTCAGAAGCAATTCTAATCTTAGTGATTTTATTGACGTATGAATAAGAAACCCGTTTATTTTCTTAAAAAAACACTTCGTATCTTAATGTGGTGCGTGGTTTCTATAGTGGCACTTTTATTAGTTGTAATTATCTTAATTCAGGTTCCGTCAGTTCAAAATTTCGTTAAAGATAAAGCGATTACTTATCTAGAAGGTAAAATCAAAACCAAAGTTTCTCTCGATAAAATTCTAATTAAATTTCCCAAAGATGTAGTTCTGGAAGGTTTTTATTTTGAAGACCAAAAAAAGGACACTTTGCTGGCTGGTAAACGATTAGAAGTCGATGTCGATCTTTTTAAACTCGTAAGCAGCGAACTCGAAATCAATTCTGTTTCATTGGAAAATGTCAAAGCCAATATTTCCAGAAACAAAGACGGCGTTTTCAATTTTGATTATATCATAAAAGCATTTGAGTCTAAGGAACCAAAAGCAGAAGATCCTGATGCTAAACCTTTTAAAATTTCTGTTGTAAAAGTAAATCTCGATCAGGTTAAATTTAATTTTAAAGATGATTTTTCGAAGAATGATATCAGAGTAAATCTGACCCATTTTGATACCAAATTCAAAAAGTTCGATCTTGATAAAATGGATTTTAATATTCCGACCATCAATTTAAATGGCTTAAAAGTAGTTTTAGATCAGGATGTTGTCGAGAAAATTGCTGAAGTTTCAGTTAAAACAGTTGATACGGTTTCGAAACGGCCAGATTTTAAATTGGCATTGAATAAAATCACTTTGTCTAAAATCGATATTTTATACGATAATAAAGATTCCAAACTCAATTCGGGCATTCGTTTGGAGAATTTAAATTTGGCGGTAAATGAAATCGATCTGAATAAGCAGCTTCTAGATTTTGATACTTTCGAAGTAAAAAACCTTAGCGGAAATCTGCGATTAGGTGCAAAAGACAAACAAATTGAAACTCCAGATTTAGATACAACAGCCATAAAACAAGCAGGCTGGAAAGTAAAACTCAACGATGCCAATCTGGAAAATATAGCTTTCAGATTTGATGATATGCAGTCAAAACCTAAAACGAAAGGAATTGACTATGCACACTTGGATTTGGATAAATTCAATTTTAAAGCCGAGAAATTATATTACGGAAATGATACGATTTCAGGAAATATAAAAACGCTAACGGTAAATGAAAAAAGCGGCTTGCAGATCCAGTCTTTCAAAACCGATTTCTTTTACGGACCTAAAAATGCTTCGTTGGAAAATCTGTATTTGAAAACACCGCAAACTCTTCTTCAAGACAAAGTTAAAGCCCAATATAAATCATTAGAATCACTTCAGAAGGATTTAGGAAATCTTGCCCTTGACGCCAATTTAAAACAATCTAAAATTGGTTTCAAAGACATCTTGCTGTTTGTTCCCGACCTTCAAAATACAAATCCATTCAAAAGTAATCCAAATGCGATTTTGTATGTGGACAGCCGTATGAGCGGAAAAGTAAAAGATTTGAATATTTCGAAGTTTGAAATGAGCGGAATTGGTTCTACAAAAGTTTCTCTTTCGGGGAAAATTGCCGGATTGCCTGATGCGCAAAAAGCATATTACGATTTGGATATTAAAAAAGCTTCGACGACTTCAAAAGACATTAATATGCTGGTGCCAGCGGGAACAATTCCGAAAAATATCCAGCTGCCGTCTCAATTAAGTTTGCAAGGGAAATTTAAAGGTTCTGTTCAGAATTTTAAAATCAATATGACTCTAGCGAGCAGTTTTGGAAATGCAAAAATTGATGCTTTATTTGATCAGCGCGTTAAAAAAAGAGAAAAATACGATGCGCAAGTTTATCTGTTGGATTTTGATTTGGGACGTTTTATTAAAAATGATTCCATCGGAAAAATTACGCTTAAAGCAAAAGTTAAAGGAAACGGTTTAGATCCAAAAACAGCAAATGCTGTGGTTGACGGTTTGGTGCAAAAAGCAGTTTTTAATCGATACACTTATAGAGATTTAGCATTAAAAGGAAATATTGAAAATGGTTCTTTTGCAGTAAAATCGGGGATGAAAGACCCAAACCTCAATTTCGATTTAATAGCTTCTGGCGACACAAAAGATAAATATCCGACCATAAAATTAAAGCTGAACTTAGATATTGCCGATTTAGAAAAACTGAATTTGCACGCAGGGCCGATGAAGCTTCGCGGAAATGTTGATGCTGATATTGCCAATAGTAATCCTGATTTTCTGAATGGAAAAGTGTTTCTTTCGAACATTCAAGTTTTGCAAGATGCAGAACCGATTGTTTTAGATTCGATTCGTGTACTGGCTTTTGCGGATAAAGACAGCAATTCCATTAAAATTTCGTCTCAATTTCTAAAAGCCGAAGTAACCGGAAAATACAAATTGACGACTTTGGCAAATTCACTTCAAAAATCATTATCTAAATATATTGACCTTCAAAATCCGAAAGTCAACGCAGAATCAGACGAACAGAGATTGGCTTTTATGCTGAAAGTAGACAATGATCCTGTTCTTTTTAAATTGTTGCCAAAATTAACTGGATTAGAGCCTTTTACGATAAATGGAAATTATAATAATCATACCGATTCTTTAACGGTAAAAGGAACTATTCCGAGAATTGTTTACGGAGGCAATACCATTTCGGATGGGAAAATCAATATCGAAGCCAAAGAAAATGCGTTGGAATATTCAGTTTCTGTGGCAACAATTGAAAGCGGTTCTTTAAAAATTCCGTTTACGAGTTTGAGCGGACAAGTGCAAAACAATATTTTGACTTATGCACTTGAAGTTCAGGATGCGAAACAAAAACAGCAATATTTTATCGCGGGCGAATTTAAAGCAGAAGGGTCTAAAAATATTGTAAAACTTGACGCTGAAAACTTCATTTTAAATTATGATAAATGGAATGTTGATCCTGAGAATGCGATTGAGTTTGGAGAAAAAAGGCTTTATGTCAATAAATTCAATTTGAGCAATAACGGAAATGAGTTAAAAGTGCAATCGCAAGGGAATCAAAACAATGCGCCTTTGCAAGTAGATTTTGTCAACTTCAAAATCGAAACCATTATGAACATGGTTAAAAAAGATGAGTTATTGATGCAAGGTTTGATAAACGGAAATGCATTGGTAGAAAATGTGATGACGAACCCAACTTTTACATCCGATTTAAAAATTGATGATTTTACTTTTAAAGGTTCAAAAGTCGGAGATTTAGAAATAAAAGTAGATAATAAAACAGCCAATACACTTGCCGCAAATGTAGCCTTGAGCGACGAAGGAAATGACTTGAAGCTAACAGGAAATTATCAGTTAGATGCAGGAACATTTGATTTTGATGTAGCCATTAATAAGCTTTATATCAAAAGCATTCAAGGTTTTAGCATGGGAAACATTACTGAAGGGCAAGGCTTTTTGTCGGGAAATTTTAAGCTGACAGGAAATGCTTCGGCTCCCCAAATTAATGGAGAATTGGTTTTTAATGATGCTGGTTTTAGAGTCACGCAGCTCAATTCGTATTTTAAAACAAAAAATGAAAAAATCACGTTCAGCAATGAGATGATTTCATTTGATAAATTCTCTCTTTTTGATGAAAATGATAACGAATTGTTTGTAAATGGAACCATTCAGTCTCCAGATTTTGTCAAATACAATTTCAATTTGCTTGTTGAAGCCGACGATTTTAGAGCCATCCATTCGCAAGCAAAAGACAATGATTTGTTTTATGGCGATTTATTTTTAGATACAAAACTGAATATCAAAGGAAATTTGGATAGTCCCGTTGTTGATGGAACTATTAAAATAAATAAAGAAACGAAGTTTACGGTCGTAATGCCGCAGTCAGACCCTTCGATTGCCGATCGCGAAGGAATTGTAGAATTTGTTGACGAAGATAATCTGTACTTGAAGCAAACGGTTGATATGCAGAACAAACTGAATCAGTCGGAATTGAAAGGAATGGATGTTAATGTGGCTATTTCGATCAATAAAGAAGCCGAATTGACTTTGCTAATCGATAAATCTAATGGCGATTATTTGAATTTGAAAGGAGAAGCAGAATTAGTTGGAGGAATCGATCAATCGGGAAAAACAACTTTGACTGGAAAATATGAATTTTCGGATGGTTCTTATCAAATGAATTTCAACGGAATTAAAAGAAAATTTGATATTCAGAAAGGAAGTTTCATCACCTGGAATGGCGAACCGACAATGGCAACTTTAAATATTACAGCCATTTATAAAGTCAACACAGCGCCAATTGATTTATTGGGGAGTCAGTTGAAAAATCTATCTCCATCGGTTCAAAACACCTACAAACAAAAACTTCCTTTTCAGACTTTATTGAAAATGAATGGAGAATTGCTGAAACCCGAAATTTCGTTTGGAATTGTCCTTCCCAAAGGAAATTATAATGTTTCTACAGATGTTGTAGATATGACACAGGCAAAATTAAAACAGCTGGAACAAGATCCCGCCGAACTTAATAAACAAGTTTTTGCCCTTTTATTATTGAACAGATTTGTGGGCGAAAATCCTTTTGCGAGCGAAAGCGGTGGCATAAATGCAGAATCTTTTGCGAGACAGAGTGTGAGCAAGATACTTTCGCAGCAATTGAATAATCTGGCAGGAGATCTTATTGAAGGATTTGAAGTCAATTTTGATTTAGAATCGACAGAAGATTATACGACAGGAACCATGCAGAACAGAACCGATCTGAATGTTGAAGTTTCTAAAAAATTGCTAGACGATCGATTAAAAATTACGGTTGGAAGCAGTTTTGGAGTAGAAGGGCAGGAACGTGCCAACGAAGAATCAACCAATATTGCTGGCGATGTCGCTTTAGATTATCAACTGACAAAAGATGGCCGTTACATGATTCGTGCGTATCGCAAAAACCAATATCAGGTTGCAGTAGAAGGTCAGGTAATAGAGACAGGAGTCGCCTTTGTAATTACAATGAGCTACAATAAATTCAGAGAATTATTTCATCGTACAGAAGAAGAAAAACAGCTAATTAGAGAAGAAAAAATTCGCAAGGAAAAAGAAAAGCAAAAAAAGAAAGAGGATAAAGAAAAGGGTAAACTGCAAGAGAACGAAGACGAAAAAACGATTGAAGGAAATGAGCAAAAGACATAATCATAGAAATATTTATTTAAAGTATATCGCGCTGCTTTCCTTATTTTTTGTTTTAGGATGCAGCAACACGAAATATCTTCCTGAGGGCGAATTGCTTTATACTGGCGGTTCTGTTACAGTAAAAGATTCGATCATGAAAAAGAAAGATCGAAAAGCGCTGGAAGCAGAATTGGAAGGACTGTTGCGTCCAAAACCGAACAAACAGTTTTTGGGGCTTCGACCTAAATTGCTGATATACAATCTTGCAGGAGAGCCTAAAAAAGATAAAGGAACACGATACTGGCTGCGCAACAAAGTTGGAGAACCGCCAGTGCTTTTCAGCCAAGTTGATTTGGATTATAATGCTTCGGTTTTACGAAATTTTACAGAAAATAGAGGTTATTTTAAAACTCGTGTCAGCGCCGATTCGACTGTTCGAAATAAAAGGGTTACGGCAGAATATATTGTTACGCCAAGAAAACAGTACATCATAAAAAGCGTTACTTTTCCAGACGACTCCTTAAAAATGTCAAAAATTATTGCCAGAAGCCATAAAAGAAGTCTTCTTAAAGTTGGAAATCCATACGATTTGGACATCATTAAAGCAGAAAGAGAAAGAATCGATGCCAGATTAAAAGAAAAAGGTTATTTCTATTTTAATCCAGATTATATTTTGGCAAAAGTAGACAGCAGCAAAGGAGATCACGAAGTGCGAATCAGATTGGTGATAAAAGACGATACGCCTGTAAAAGCCTTAACTTCATACAAAATAGATAAAATCTTTGTGTACCCAAATTATTCGCTTGCCAATGATAGTGCGGTTTATAGAAAAAGAGATATAGTGCAGTATAAAGATTTTACTATAATTGATACAGCAGATACCTTTAAACCAAGAATTTACGATCGAACCATTTATTTCAAAAAAGGAGATGTTTACAACAGGAAAGACCATAATTTGACCTTAAACCGATTTGTGAATTTGGGGACTTTCAGTTTTGTGAAGAACGAATTTAAACCGTCAGATTCTATTCCGAATGCTTTAGATTCGTATTACTATTTGACTCTTTTGTCAAAGAAATTCATAAGAGTTGAAGTTATCGGAAAAACGAACTCAGCAAGTTATACTGGTACAGAATTAAATCTGAATTGGAATAACCGAAACTTTTTGCGCGGTGCAGAATTGTTTACAGCGTCAATTTTTGGAGGAGCCGATTTTCAGCTGGGCGGAGTAAATAGAGGAAAAAATATTTACAAACTAGGAGGCGAAGTAAGTTTAACTTGGCCAAGATTTATAACCCCTTTTCATATTGAAGGAAATAGCGAATATGTGCCAAGAACTAGAGCAACTTTGCGTTACGAATACCAAAAAAGGACACAATTGTATGCTTTAAACTCTTTTAATACTTCTTTCGGTTATATGTGGAAAGAAAACATTCGCAAAGAACATCAATTGAATGTAATTGATGTGACTTATGTAAGCCCAAATCATGTTACGCCAGAATATTTAGCAGATGTTGATAAAGATCCAGCCTTAGGAAAAGTAATCGAAAAGCAACTTGTTTTTGGTCCAACGTACAATTACACGTATACCAACACGATGCAGAAGCGTAAAAAGAATACGATCTATTTTAATGGCGAATTAGATTTGGCCGGAAACCTAACAGGACTGCTTACAGGAGCAAATATCAAGAAAAACGACACCATAAAAATCTTCGATGTTCCCTTTAGCCAATATGTAAAAATCAGATCCGATTTTAGGCATTATTTAAAATTAGGTAAAGAAAGCGAGTTAGCCAGCAGATTGATTGTCGGTGCCGGTTTTGCTTATGGAAATTCGAGAACACTTCCAGCATCTAAGCAGTTTGTAGTAGGAGGAACGAACAGTATTAGGGCTTTTAGAGCGAGAACTTTAGGGCCAGGTAGTTATGTTGTTCCGACAGAAACTAGTGATAATTATACGCCAGACCAATCTGCCGACTTAAAATTAGAATTCAATACCGAGTATCGCGCTAAACTTTTTAGTATTGTAAGAGGTGCTGTGTTTTTAGATGCGGGAAATATTTGGCTTTTGCACGCCGATCCTAACAAACCTGGAGCAGAGATTTCAAAAGATTTTATGAAAGAAATTGCCGTTGGTGCGGGAGTAGGTTTGCGCTTCGATTTATCCTTTTTAGTTTTAAGAACCGATTTAGCCATTCCGCTTCGAAATCCTGCATTGCCAGACGGACAAAGATGGGTAATTGACGATATTAATTTCGGAAGCAGTTCTTGGAGAAAAGACAACCTGATTTTGAATATTGCTATAGGTTATCCGTTCTAGTTTTTGTTTTTTCTAGCTACGAATTCACGAATTTTCGCTAATCAATGCAGATACTTTTAATTTGAATTCACAAATTAAATTTGTGAAAAAGAAAAAAATAATAGACAACGAGAATATTGAAAATTCGTGAATTCGTGGCTAAAAAAAGAAATAATTTCATGGCTAAAAAAAGAAAAAAATGAAGTAAATTGGTCTAAAATATTTTATTAGAATGCAAAACTTGATCAAAAGAATTATAGGTATTGGAGTTATTGTTTTAATAATTGTTCTGGGATTTAAATATTGCCAGTTCAAAAAAGACGATGACACAGATATTCAATATAATACCAATTTAATTCAGCAGCAGATTCTTAATGTTGGTAAATTGGTCGTTACCGAAGGGCATTTCTCAGAGGTCATTACCTACAAAAATCAGCAGAAATATTTGATGGACATGATTTCTTTTGAGAAAAAAGCGCTAATCGTTGTCAACGCAAATGTGACTGTTGCTTACGATTTGCATCAAATGAAATATGATATTGATGAGAAAAACAAAACCATCACGATTTTAAATATTCCAAAAGAAGAAATCACGATAAACCCAGATATTCAGTTTTACGATGTTGAGCAAAGTAAACTGAATCCGTTTACGGGAGACGATTACAATAAAATCAATAAATCGGTAAAAGCCAATCTGGCAAAGAAAATCGAGAAGTCTACCCTAAAAACCAACGCTCAAAATAGACTGATAAGCGAATTGTCTAAGATTTTAATCATGACCAATTCAATGGGATGGAAACTGCAATACAATGGAAAAACTATTGAATCTGAAACTGAATTGACTCAGGATTTGAAGCTGTAGTTTTTTTTAAGGTTCAAAGTGGCAGAGGTTCAAAGTGGCATAGGTTTTTTGCCAGAGATTAAAGGATTAAAATGATTTTTTGAATAGCCTCCTGCTTTAGCTGGAGGCTATTCAAAAAAAAAAACTTTGTGTCTTAGTGCCTTTGTGGCAAATTAGGCAAAAGAACTGTCAAAAATCAAATCCAATCCGCCAGAAATTAAATGCGCAACCTCAGGACGTCTTTCTTTCAATTGATCCAGATAAACCAAAACTTCCTGCAAAAGCTGTTTTTCGTCAGAATCCTTCAGAAGTTCTGTGATTTCGACAGCTAAAAGCCAATCGTTTGAATGATTGTTTTTTAGTTTTTCAAAAACAGATTTTAGTGCTGTTTTATCACTTTTATTTATTCTAATAGCTCTAACGGCTACGTATAAATTTTCTAATTCGTCACGCTCTTCAGTATGTTTCGCTTTGATTGTTTTTGTTGAAGGAACAATATTAATTAAGTCAAAACTATTCACGTCAGCTGGGCCTGAGAAAGCAGAAATCACTTTTTTGCCAATTGCCATATCATAATTGCCCCATTCAGGCTGAAACAAAACAGTCTCGCCATGAGTTACGGTGCAATTTCTAAAACTGATTAAAATAATTTCTCCGTGAAGATTTCTAGATCCCGTAATGATTTCGCCTTCAACAATAATGTTGCCTTCAAATTCCAGTTTTACAGTTTCATTTTCTACAATGCTGTAAGCCTGTAAGTCTTTCGGACTCATATCTTCAATTGCCAGATTAAACCCTTTCAGTTTCCCAATCGGGCTGCCAAACCCGTGCGGATGCGTTAAAGTTCCGTGTCCGACCAATTCTTTTTCGCGGTAAGCCAAAGCAGTTTTACCTGTAGTCTGGATGTAAACTGGTTTTCCTTCTTCTTCGATAACATTGGTAAAAACTCCAGAAATCTGAAGACCAGTGCTTAATTCAATAGTTCCCAAAGCATTTGAATGAATCAGTTTTTGAATTCCAGAAAGGCCTCCTGTTCGTAAAGCCATTTTGTTGGCAAACTCTTCTAAGATCAAACTCAAATGCGAAAAAGTTGGCGTTACATAAAGCTGGGGCTGCAACTGCGTAATATCGAAATTCTGATTAGCAGCCGAAATATCATAAGGTATTTTCTTTACATTATCGGTCATACAGTGGGCGCTTTCGCCAATCGAAGAAAGCAGTCCCGCGCCATATATTTTTGGGTTTTCAACAGTTCCAATCAAACCGTACTCGACAGTCCACCAATGCAAATTTCTGATTTGAGCCATTTCAGACAATTCGCCCATATCATTTTGTAAATCGGCAACAGCTTTTTCGGCTTCATCGATTTTTTCTTGCGGCGTGTCTTCGGCTTCCTTTAAAATTGAAAGCAGACGAATTGCTTCATACATTTGATAATCTTTATGAGAAGAAATGGCTTTGCACCCAATTTCGCCAAAACGTCTTAAATATTCAGCATATTCTGGATTGGCAATAATAGGAGCGTGGCCTGCACCTTCGTGAATGATGTCTGGGGCAGGAGTATATTCAATATGTTCCAATTGACGAATGTCTGAAGCAATAACCAAAACATTATAGGCCTGAAACTCCATAAAAGCATTTGGCGGAATAAAACCGTCAACAGCAACCGCTGCCCAGCCAATTTCGCTAAGGATTCGGTTCATGCCGTACATACTCGGAATAGAGTCTATTTCGATACCGGTTTTGCGCAAGCCTTCCAGATAAGAATCGTGCGCAACTTTAGAAAGATAATCTACGTTTTTGCGCATTACATATCGCCAAACCGCCTGATTGATAGGAGTGTAATCACTATAATCTTGAGGTTTAATAAATTGCTGTAAATGTTTAGGCAATCGCTCTAATAACGGATTGGTTTCAATATTTGGATTCATTTCGAAAACGTTGTAGATTAAAATGTAAAATTACGAATTTGCGACTCGATTTTTTATCATCCATCACAAAATTTTTATTCGAAATTGAGTTTTATTGCATTTTTGTAGATTTTTAAAGAGCTGAAATGAAATAGAATTTTAGCAGTCGTTATTTTCGAAACTTACTTTTTCCATCGTTTGTTCATAGTTTTCCATCTCTTTTTTGGTCATTGAAGTTTCTTTTACTTCTATTTTTAGCTGCTTTTTAGCATCTGGGCTAATCCATAAACCAGAAAAAGTATTTCCTAATTTCTTTAAAATTAAAACACCGCTAAAACCATGTTCAACCATGACAAATTCATTTTCAACCTTCTTATTTTGGGTAGGATAAAGCTGAATCCATTTGTTCGACTTATAGCGATACATTGCAATATAGTCTAAATCGGCAGTGCATTGATTTTCTTGCGTCTTAATGTAAATGGTTACAGGAGTTTTTCCATCAACAGTTCCTTTGTATAAATTAGAAGCCGACGTTTGAGATTGCGCTGCTAATTGATTTAAAAAGGAGAAACAGATTGCAATAAAGAAAATTACTTTTTTCATAAATAAAAGAATATAGATTTGGTTTAATTCATTGAATCAAATATAAAATTCTGCTTTTTATTTGAAAGAAATTTTTTAAGATTTTTTTACTGCATTTCTCATCTCATTTTCTGCATTTCTAAAATATTCAATTTTATGGCTAAACATAAATGCCATATTGGTAGCGCGCATTTTAGCTTCTTCAGTTATGGGTCCCGCAAATTGCGAATCGATTGTTGAATTAAAAATAGCAATCCAACGGTCAAAGTGGGTTTTGTCTACAGGTAGCTGTTTATGCGGAGGAAAAGGTGTTCCAGAATAAGCGCGGACATCAAATAGAATGGTTTGCCAGAAATTGTACATTTTTTGCAGATGAGGTTCCCAGCGATCTTGCAATTTATCATTAAATATCGGCCCGATTAAATCGTCTTTTCTAACATTTGCATAAAAGCTGTTAACCATTTGCTGAATGTCTTCTATTGTCGAAATATCTTTTAAAGCTGTCATTTTATTGAATTTTAAGTAAACTGCAAAAATACAATATATCTTTCTTTTACCTTCCTGATAATTGTCATATGCCCTTTAGTTGCTCGGCAAAATCGCATTTTGTAAGGAATTGTATAGATTTTTTATTTTATGATAAGTTATTTCGGTTTTAATAGGTAAGTTTTTTATGATTTTTAATTTTTTAAAATATTGTTTTTCAGTGATTTGAAAAACAATAAGATGAGTTTTTGTTATATCGATTTTTTTAATTTGATGTGTATTTGTAAAGTTAAAAAAATGAGAATGTTGTAAAAATACTCATAATATTGTGCTGTTTTAGTAAAATAAAACTGAATAAATAAGAAAAAACTAATTATCAAACCAAAACCACAAAAGAATGCACAAAACTACTCAAACACCTACAATTCGGGTAAGTAAAGCGTTGAAACTATTATGTTGCAGTACGCTTTTATTCATGAACAGCTTAAATGCTCAGACGGTAACTCCTTGGATGACCACTGGAGATCAAACTAAATTGTTGCAGCAGCAGGCAACTGTAAGTTTCGGAACCAATTCGGGAACCAATCCTTCCACTGTAACAGTAAATGCTGGAACAACCTATCAGACTATGGACGGATTCGGTTATACTCTTACCGAAGGAAGCTGCGAAGTTATTTCCGGAATGGCAGCAACGCAGCAAAACCAACTGCTGAATGATTTGTACAATCCAACGACGGGATTAAATGCAAGTGTTGTTCGTATCAGTATTGGAGCTTCAGATTTAAGCAGTTCTTCTTACAGCTATAACGAAACTTCGAGAGACACCAATATGAATAATTTTAGTTTGAACGGACCTGATTTAACTTATTTAGTTCCAATCATTAAAAAAATCTTACTGATTAATCCTAACATCAAAATCCTGGCAACACCTTGGTCTGCACCAAGATGGATGAAAACTAATGGTTCTTGGGTTGGAGGCTCTCTACAGACGCAATATTATGCAGCCTATGCGAAATACTTCGTAAAATATTTTGATGCGATGAAAGCACAAGGTATTAATATTTGGGCAATTACACCGCAAAACGAGCCAGAAAATCCAAACAACGAACCAAGTATGCTGATGAATTCTACAGAGCAGAAGAATTTCATCAATCAACAGCTTGGGCCTCAAATGGCAGCAGCCGGTTATGGAAACATTAAAATTATTGCTTTTGATCACAATTGTGATAATACGGCATACCCAATTGATGTTTTAAATAATAGTTCTTATGTTGATGGAGCTGCATTTCACTTGTATTTAGGAAATATCTCCGCAATGTCAACGGTAAAAACTCAAACCAATAAAAACGTTTATTTTACAGAACAATACACGGGTTCGGGCGGAAGCTTTAGCGGAGATTTTGGCTGGCATATGCAAAACGTAGTGATTGGAAGCACAAATAACTGGTCTAAAACAGTTTTAGAATGGAATGCGGCAAACAATTCAAGTTTAGGGCCTCGTACTCCTGGCGGATGCACCACGTGTCTAGGCGCGATTACAGTTAACAATAGCACAAGTTATACTAAAAATGTAGCGTATTATATTATTGGCCAGATTTCTAAATACGTCAAGCCAGGCGCAGTACGAATTGCTTCTTCAAGTACAAGCGGCACTATTTCTTCAGTTGGTTTTAAAAATCCAGATGGTTCAACGGCACTTGTAATTTATAATTCGGGAGGATCATCCAATACGATAAAAGTAGTTTCAGGATCGTCAGCGTTTAATTATGCAGTTCCAGCATCTTCGGCGGTTACTTTTACTTGGGGCGCATCAAATCCTGTTGCGGTTACAGGAGTTAGCGTAAGCCCAACTTCGGCTACAATAACAGCAGGTCAGACTCAGCAATTGACAGCGACGGTTGCTCCGAGCAATGCTACAAATACGACTGTAAATTGGAGTTCTAGCAACACTGCCGTAGCAACAGTAAACTCAAACGGGTTGGTTTTAGCCATTGCTGCAGGAAACGCCACAATTACTGCGACTACTGTTGATGGGGCAAAAACAGCAACGAGCGCCATTACAGTAACAGCCGGCTCAACTGGTTTTCCAGGATACTACAATATTATTTCAAGAAATAGTAATAAAGGTTTAGATGTTGCCGATAATGCCACTGCAAGCGGAAGCAGAATTCAGCAATATGATATAACAAATGGAGGGGGAAGCAACCAGCGTTGGAAGTTTGTTTCTGACGGAGGCGGTAATTACTACATCATCGTAAAATCGACAGGAATGTATCTGGCTGTTGAAAACAATGGCACAGCTGATGGATTAAAAGTGCAGCAGAAAACTTTTTCATCTTCTAATGAATTTAAATGGACGGTAACGAGTTTAGGAACTGGATATTATAAAATTATAAATGTAAACAGCGGTAAATCGCTTGATGTTGAAAATGTTTCTACAGCAAATGGCGCCAATATTCAGGTTTGGGCTTATACTGGAGGCTTAAATCAGCAGTGGCAGTTGGTGCAAGTGGAGTCTTCTACAGCAAAAAGCGCTTTAGCAGTGCCGGCAGCGGCAGTTGAAAATACAAGTTTAAATGATATGACCATTTTTGTAAATGAAGCAGATGATTCTTTAAAAATTGACACGAATCATGAAGGAGATGCTGAGGTGCAGATTTTTAATATTACGGGACAGCCAGTTTTGAAGAAAAATGTAAAATTTGTAAAAGGAAATCAAGCTGAAGTAGAGATTTCTCGATTGCCAAAAGGCGTTTATATTGTAAAAGTTAACGATAGTAAAGGTTCGTATTCGAAAAAAATCTTGAAGCAATAATTACATCCACAATTCATTCAATTAGTAATTTGTATTGAATTTGAAAAGGCTGTCATCCCATCTGACAGCCTTTGTTTTAATTTTATCCGATCAATTGCGTAAACAAATCCTGATTGTCATTCAGATATTGAAATTCAAAGCCATTTTCGGTCATTTTCAGCTTGATTGGCATAATATCATTTTTGTTTTTCAATTCTAAACCAACCACAACAGAACCTACTTCGCGACTGTTTTTCTTAGCAAATTGAAAATACGTGATGTCATCGTCGGGACCTAAAATATTATTGACAAATTCTTTTAAAGCTCCTGGGCGCTGCGGAAACTGAATCATAAAATAATGCATTAAACCTTCATAAAGCAAAGAGCGCTCTTTTATTTCGGCAGTTCTTTCAATGTCGTTATTGCTTCCGCTTACAATGCAGACTACATTTTTGCCTTTAATTTTATCCTTATAAAAATCCAGAGCAGCAATTGTTAGAGCTCCTGCAGGTTCTACCACCATTGCTTCTTCATTGTATAATCTTAAAATTGTAGTGCAGACTTTGCCTTCTGGAACCAGAATAATATCTTCCAAATTGTAGCGGCAGATTTCAAAAGTCTTGTCCCCAACTTGTTTTACGGCTGCACCATCTACAAACTTATCGATTGTTTTTAATGGCGTATTTTTGTTTTCTTCAATTGAAGTTTTCATCGAAGGAGCACCTTTTGGCTCAACACCGATTATTTTTGTGTGCGGACTTAAATGCTTAAAAACTTCTGATAGGCCAGAAGCTAATCCGCCACCGCCAATTGGAACAAAAACATAGTCGATTGGCTCTTTAAAACTTTCTAAAATTTCTAATCCGACAGTTCCTTGTCCAGCGATTACTTTTTCATCATCAAAAGGATGGATAAAAGTTTTATGATTTTTGATGGCATCAGCAGTTGCCGAAGCATAAGCATCATCAAAAGTATCTCCAGTTAAAACAATTTCGACAAACGATTTTCCAAACAATTGAACCTGCTTTACTTTTTGTTTTGGAGTGGTTTTGGGCATATAGATTTTACCATGAATCTTTAAAAGATTGCACGAATAGGCAACACCTTGAGCATGATTGCCTGCGCTGGCGCATACTGTTCCGTTTGCTTTTTCTTTTTCGTTTAACGAAGAAATTTTATTATAAGCGCCTCTAATTTTATAGGAACGAACGATTTGCAAATCTTCTCTTTTTAGTAAAATAGTCGATTCAAATTCGTCTGAAAGATTCAAATTTTGGGTTAAAGGCGTGGCGGCAACTACATTTTCGAGATGCTTCTTTGCATTAAGTACTTCTTCAAATAAACTCATGATGTTTTGTTTTTTTGCCGCGAATTATACAGATTCATGCTAATTTGTATAATTCGTGGCGGCTTTTTAATTATTCTTAAAATAAAAAACCTCCCAATTGGGAGGTTCTTATACATTATATTTCACAAACTTATATAACACCTCGCCATTATTGCTGAATTGCAATAATGCTGATAATAGCGATAATAATGTTGTTAAAGTTTTTCATTTTTTATACTAATTGAATAGCAAATGTAAATAATTATTTTTTTACTGGAGGATATTGAGCTAAAATTTTGCCTACAAACTCAGCAATTTTTTCATCCTTTTTATCGATGTTTCTTGTCAAAGTCCCAACGCCTTCACCTTGCCAGATCATTTCTTTCTTTTTAGCATCGATTAAATCAATATACAAAGTACCTTCAGTAGAAGTAGAAACTGTAGTTTGTCCTCCATACATCATGTAAGGATTCCAGCCCCAGCCCCAGCCATAACCCCAGCCAGCAGTAAATTGGTTTACATCTACTTGTTCTCTTGACTTAGTAAAAATATTTACCAGTAAGTCAGGATTTTCGCTTTTGGTAAAGCCTTTAGCCTGCATTTGATCATCAATCGCGCGTAGGATTCTTCTTTTGTCTAAATCTGATATCTCGACCTTGTCAATTCCGGGCTTGAAATAGGCGTATGTTTTATAAGGCGTAAAATCGACAGTTTTGTCATAATCAGAATAAACGGTCACAGTGCTGCATGAAGCAAATACAAACAGCAGTAAAAACGGAATTAACTTTAGTGTTTTCATATTAAAAGAAATTAGTTGTTCTTGTTTTGTCAGGTTGAGCGAAGTCGAAACCCGTTCTATAAGCCTTCGACTTCGCTCAGGATGACATGACATTGTAATTTATGAACTTAAATTAAAGTAAACTTTCGTCAACTAAATTTGGCAAAGTAACTTTTAGTAGCGGCTCAACTTCCATAGCTCTTTTTATAGCAAAAACAGCACCTTCATTTCGAGCCCAGCTTCTTCTTGAAATTCCGTTATTCACATCCCAGAAAAGCATTGATGCTAAACGTTTTGAAGCCTCTGTAGAACCATCAAGAACCATACCAAAGCCACCATTTATAACTTCTCCCCAGCCAACGCCGCCGCCATTATGAATAGAAACCCAAGTTGCACCTCTAAAGCTGTCTCCAATAACATTATGAATCGCCATATCGGCCGTAAAACGTGATCCGTCGTAAATATTCGATGTTTCTCTATAAGGAGAATCCGTTCCAGAAACGTCATGATGGTCGCGTCCTAAAACTACAGCGCCAATTTCGCCTTTTGCAATGGCTTGATTGAAGGCTTCCGCAATTTTGATTCTTCCTTCGGCATCAGCATACAAGATTCGGGCTTGCGAACCTACAACCAGTTTGTTTTCTTGTGCGCCTTTAATCCATTTAATGTTATCCTGCATTTGCTGCTGAATTTCATTTGGAGCAGTTTCGGCCATTTTTTCTAAAACTTCACAAGCAATGGCATCTGTTTTTAGTAAATCTTCGGGTTTTCCAGAAGTACAAACCCAACGGAAAGGTCCAAAACCGTAATCAAAACACATTGGTCCCATAATATCCTGAACGTAACTTGGATACTTAAAATCGATATTATTTTCTGCCATTACATCTGCACCAGCGCGAGAAGCCTCTAATAAAAAGGCATTTCCGTAATCAAAGAAATACGTTCCTTTTGCAGTATGTTTGTTGATTGCATCGGCTTGTCGGCGTAAACTTTCCTGAACTTTTTCTTTGAATAATTCGGGATTTTCGGCCATCATCTGATTTGCATCTTCAAACGAAGTACCTGCGGGATAATAACCGCCAGCCCACGGATTGTGAAGTGAAGTCTGGTCTGAACCTAAATCAATTTTTATGTTTTCCTGATCAAAACGTTCCCATACATCAACCACATTTCCTAAATAAGCAATCGAAACGGTTTCTTTGTTGGCTTTTGCCAAATTTACTCTGGCAACCAATTCGTCTGTAGAGGTTACCACTTCATTAATCCATCCCTGATCGTGACGAATTTTAGTAATCTTCGGATTTACCTCAGCGCAAACCGTAATGCAGCCAGCAATATTTCCGGCTTTTGGCTGAGCGCCAGACATACCGCCAAGGCCAGAAGTAACAAATAAGTTTCCTTCAGGATTTAGTTTTATTTTTCTGAAACCATTCAAAACCGTAATCGTAGTTCCGTGAACAATTCCCTGAGGGCCAATGTACATATAGCTTCCCGCGGTCATTTGACCGTATTGCGAAACTCCTAAAGCGTTCATTCTTTCCCAATCGTCAGGTTTAGAATAATTCGGGATTACCATTCCGTTTGTAACTACAACTCTTGGCGCTTCTTTATGAGAAGGAAATAATCCCATCGGGTGACCAGAATACATCGTTAAAGTCTGCTCATCTGTCATTTCAGACAAATATTGCATGGTCAATAAATACTGCGCCCAGTTTTGGAAAACAGCCCCATTTCCGCCATACGTAATTAATTCGTGAGGATGCTGTGCCACCGCATAATCCAAATTGTTCTGGATCATGTGCATAATCGCTTTTGCCTGCAATGATTTTCCTGGATATTCATCAATTGGTCTTGCGTACATTTTATAATCTGGACGAAGACGATACATATAAATACGCCCGTAAGTTTCTAATTCTTCCGAAAACTCAGGAAGCAATTCAGCGTGGTGTTTTGGATCAAAGTAGCGCAAAGCATTTTTCAGCGCCAGCTTTTTTTCTTCTGCCGAAAGGATTTCTTTTCGCTTCGGAGCATGATTAATCGCTAGATCGTAAGCTTGCTTTGGTGGCAATATAGAAGGTATTCCTTGTTGTATTTGTTCTTTGAAAGTCATTTTTTTTAAGATTCTAAGGTGCTGAGGATCTAAGATGCTAAGGTATTGCAGTTAGATTAACAACAGATTAATTTTTTGTTTTAATTGTATCGCCCCGCTGGGGCTTGAATGTGACCAACGTTTAAATAATTTCTATAAATATGTTGCTCCTAACGGAGCTAATGAAATAAGCCTTGGAAAGGCAAAATATTTAGAAAAAATTTTAGTCACCAATTTAAAAGCCTTGGAAAGGCGTAATATTTATAGAAAATAATAATCACCTAATACAAAAGCTCCAGCGGAGCGAAATAGGAGGAAATGAATATTATCTAAGATATTTATGAAATTGTCACATTTTCTAATTTTAAATTGGAATTTGGAATTTAAAAATTTGGATTTTATTTTAATTATCTCATTTTCAAATTGACTCATTGGCAAATTGTCACATTTTTTAATTAAAAAAAGCTAAGGATAGCGGATATCCGACCTATGATAGGACTTGTGGATTTTGATCCTGAATTTTCGTGAATGGATATCCATTTTATAATTTTAGATTATTGATTTTAGATTGGAATTTATTTAAATTATCGAATTGGCACATTTTCAAATTTTCTAATTCGCTTTCTTTCTTATTTCTCCTGTTCTCTTATCAAATCCGTAAGGACAATGCCTGCAGCCGCTTTTACAGCAGTAGCCGCGTTTTAAATGATGTTTTTCAGTAAAGCATTTGTAACCTTCGGGCGTATAGTAAAAATCTTCTCCTTCGATTAATTTATTTTCATTACTTTGCTCTTTCATAAATCTGCTTCGCGTTCCTTTTCGAATAATTAAAAATCAAAAATAAAAATATTTGATTATGATTTTATTGAAATCGAACAATTTTATAGCTACAAATTTATAAATTTTACAGCCAATGTTTCTGATTGTTGCCAAATATTTAATTCCAAAAGGATATCGAGGAATGGCTGTATTTCCATTTGTTTTGGTGAAATATGATTTTGATAAAGCAAATGGAGTTTTTGTTAATCATGAAAAAATACATTTGCGGCAACAACTGGAAATGCTGATTCTGCCATTTTTCATTTGGTATGTTTTGGAATTTTCAATTCGTTTAATCCAATACAAAAACAAAGATTTGGCCTACCGAAACATCAGCTTTGAAAGGGAAGCCTATACAAACGAAACCGATTTGAATTATCTCAAAAAAAGATCATTTTTTCAGTTTTTGAATTACCTGAAAAGCAATAAGCAATAGGCAATAAGCTTTAAGCATAAAAAAACAGATATGAATTGTAACTTTTGACTTTCGACTTTTGACTTTCAACTTAAAAAAAATGAATCCAGTTTTCAATCAATCCATAAATATTCAGTTTCCGAATGCGATTTCTTTGACAATTAAACGCGAAGATTTAATTCATCCATTTGTTTCGGGAAATAAATTCAGAAAGCTGAAATATAATTTGCTTCAGGCGAAAGCCGAAAATAAAGACACTTTACTGACTTTTGGCGGCGCTTTTTCCAATCATATTGCAGCGGTGGCTTATGCAGGAAAAGAGCAGGGTTTTAAAACGATCGGAATCATTCGCGGAGACGAACTTTTGGAGAAAATCGAAGAAAATCCGACGCTTAAATTTGCTCAGGAAAACGGAATGCAATTTGAATTTATTTCGAGAGAAGATTATCGTTTAAAGAGTGAAGAATCTTTTGTTGAAAACCTTAAAAACAAGTTTGGCGATTTTTATTTGGTTCCAGAAGGCGGTACAAACGAATTAGCTGTAAAGGGCTGTGAAGAGATTTTGACAGATGAGGACTCGGCTTACGATTACGTTTGCTGTGCGGTTGGAACAGGTGGCACGATTTCGGGATTAATTAATAGTTCGCTGTTAAATCAGAAAATTTTGGGTTTTCCAGCTTTAAAAGGTGACTTTTTAAAGGATGAAATTCGTATTTTTGCAAAAAAAGATAACTGGAATTTAATTTCTGACTATCATTTTGGAGGTTATGGCAAGATAAATTTAGAATTAATTGAATTTATTAATGCTTTTTTTGAAAAAACAAAAGTGCCTTTAGATCCAATTTATACGGGGAAGATGGTTTTTGGCGTTATAGATTTAATCGGCAAAAAATATTTTCCTGCAAATTCAAAAATTCTACTCATTCACACAGGCGGATTGCAGGGAATTGACGGAATGAATATAAAGTTGAAGCAGAAGAAATTACCAATACTTAAAACCAATGATTAAAAAAATTGTATTACTTCTCGTAATATTGGCTTTAGCAAGCTGCTCTTCTAGTAAGCCTGCCATCGCGACGACTAAAAAAGCGGCAGCAGTTCAAACTCGAACGGCTTCAGCAAAAAGAAATACTCCTGTTAAGCCAATTGGTAAAAATTACCCTTCCACGAATAATACAACTGAGGTTATTCAATCTACATCAAAAACAGTTGTTACAAGCGATTTAATCAACAACTATATACTGCAATACAAAGATATTGCGATGGGAAATATGAAGACTTACGGAATTCCTGCGAGTATTATTCTTGCGCAAGGAATTTTGGAGTCGGGTGCTGGAAAAGGCGATTTAGCTATTGAGGCCAATAATCATTTCGGAATAAAATGCCATAAAGATTGGCTGGGAGAAAGTGTCCGCCATGACGATGATTCGGCTCAGGAATGCTTTAGAAAGTATCCGCAGGCTTCAGAATCGTATAGAGATCACGCGTTATTTTTGGTTGGAAAAAAGAGATATGAGACATTATTCACTTACGAAAAAGATGATTATAAAGCTTGGGCAAAAGGCTTAAGGGCAGCGGGTTACGCAACAGATCCTAAATATCCTGATAAATTAATCAGTTATATTGAGCGCTACAATCTGCATCAATATGATTGTCAGGTTACAGGAAGAAATTATGTGCCAATTAATACTTCGGCTCCACAAAAAAAAGCATCGTATGATGTTGCTTCTGATCCGAAGATCAATATGAATCAATACGATCCGAATTTATATGAGGTTCAAAAAGGAGATACTTTGTATTCAATTTCAAAGAAATTCAATTTATTGGTTGAAGATTTAAAGAGAAAAAATAATCTGACTGATAATGCGATTTCAATCGGGCAGAGGCTTAAGGTTAAGTAATCAGTATTCAGGTTTTTAGTGTTCAGTCTCAGGTTTCAAACAATCTAAAATCTAATATCAGAAATCTAAAATTAAATGTTATATAAAAGAAGTAGTCAGCTTTTTGCTGAAGCAGAAAAAGTAATTCCGGGAGGAGTAAATTCGCCAGTAAGAGCGTTTAAAGCGGTTGGCGGAACTCCGATTTTTGTAAAAAGTGCTAAGGGCGCTTATTTATATGATGAAGACGGAAACAAATTAATCGATTATATCAACTCTTGGGGGCCAATGGTTTTAGGCCACGCGTATGAGCCGGTTGTAGATGCTGTAATCGAAAAAGCAAAATTAGGAACGTCGTTTGGAATGCCAACAGAATTGGAAACAGAAATTGCTGCTTTGGCCGTTTCTATGGTTCCGAATATTGATAAAATACGTTTTGTAAATTCTGGTACAGAAGCTTGCATGAGTGCAATTCGTCTGGCTCGCGGATTTACAAAAAGAGATAAAATCATCAAATTTGCAGGCTGCTACCACGGACATTCAGATTCATTTTTGATTCAGGCTGGAAGCGGGGCTGTAACTTTTGGTTCGCCAAATAGCCCAGGCGTTACGCAGGGAACGGCAAAAGATACTTTGTTGGCAAAATACAATGATTTAGAAAATGTAAAAACATTAGTTGAAGCTAATAAAGGAGAAATTGCTGCGATTATTATTGAAGCAGTTGCTGGAAATATGGGATGTATTCCACCTGCAAAAGGTTTCTTAGAAGGTTTGAGAGAATTGTGTACAGCAAACGGAATCTTATTGATTTTTGATGAGGTTATGACAGGTTTCCGTTTAGCTCGCGGTGGAGTTCAGGAATTGTATGGAATTGATGCTGATATCGTGACTTTTGGAAAAGTTATCGGCGGAGGACTTCCGGTTGGAGCTTTTGCTGCGAGAGAAGAAATCATGAATTATTTAGCGCCTCTTGGACCAGTTTATCAAGCAGGAACATTGTCAGGAAATCCGTTGGCAATGGCTGCTGGATATGCAATGTTGAAAGCGCTTGATTCAGACAGAGAAATTTTTACTCGTTTAGAAGAAAAAACAGCTTATTTAGAAGCAGGAATTGATAGGGTTTTAAAAGCTAATAATGTTGTATTTACAATCAATAGAGTGGGCTCTATGATTTCTGTTCACTTTGACGCAGATCCAGTTACCGATTTTCAAACTGCTGCAAAAGGAGATAACGAAACGTTTAAGAAATTCTTCCACGGATTACTGCAAGAAGGCGTTTATATAGCGCCATCTGCATACGAAACGTGGTTTATTACAGATGCATTGACTTATGAAGATTTAGATTTTACAATCAATGCGATTGATAAGGTTTCAAAAACATTTTAAATAAAAAAAAGAGGCTTCTAAAGCCTCTTTTTTTATGCGTCAAATTTATATTTTGTCATTTTTGCGCTCTTTCATTTTCTCTCTCATTTTGTCTTTTCTCTCCTCTTGCAGCGCTTTCCATTTGGTGTATTGGTCGGCTTTTAAGATCGATTTCATTTTGGCGTCATTTGCTGCGATTTCGTCTTCCATTTGTTTTTTGAAAGCCGCTTTTTCTTCAGCAGGTGGTTTTGTACCACTTTCTTTTTGCTCTTGGCGAGCATCTCTTAGTTTTTCGGCTTTGGCGCTTCTATCTGCCAAAAGCTGTTTCACCTGTGCTTGTTGATTGGCATCTAAACTTAATTCTTTAGTCAGTTTTTGAAGCTGTTTCTCATTGCGTTGCTCAGGAGTCATTCTTTCTCTTTGTTCACGAGTCGGTTTTTGATTCATGTCTTGTGCAAAACTTGCTATTCCAACAAATAACATAGCAGCGATAAATAATTTTTTCATGTCTTACGTTTTTTAATTGTTTATAGGGATTAGACTTTTTTAAATAAAGCAGGTTTAATTGGATTTTGAAAAATTATATTTTATTTAACAATTTGAAGAGTAGTTGATTAGTGGCTTTGTTAAGTGTTCATTGAAAATATTTTCTTATTTTTAATGGATTAAGAAATTTGAAATAATCAATTCCAAAACCATGAATAAAATTGCCTTTTTCTCTACTCAGCCTTACGATAAAACGTTTTTCAACAAATACAACGAAGATTTTGGTTTTCAGTTGGATTTTTTTGAAACGCAATTGAATCCGCAAACTGTGGCTTTAATTGAAGAATGCGAGATTGTTTGTGTTTTTGTAAATGATATTGTAAACGAAACGGTCATCAAGCAATTGGCAGAAAAAAAGGTGAAAATAATTGCTTTGCGTTGCGCCGGATTTAATAATGTTGATTTAGAAACGGCAAAAAAATACAACATAAAAGTCTGCCGTGTTCCCGCATATTCGCCACAGGCAGTTGCTGAACACGCTATGGCGATGATTTTGACATTAAATAGAAAAACGCACAAAGCTTATAACAGGGTTCGCGAGCAAAATTTTTCTTTAAATGGCTTGTTGGGTTTCGATTTATTCGGAAAGACAATAGGAATTATTGGAACTGGAAATATTGGAAAAGCATTTTCTAAAATTGCGCTAGGCTTTGGCTGTAAAGTTTTGGCTTATGATATTATGGAAAATGAAGAAATGAAAAAGGATGGCGTTTCTTTCGTAGGTTTAGAAGAAATTTTTAAATCGAGTGATATTATTTCGCTTCATTGCCCGTTGAACGAACAGACCAAACACGTCATTAATACAACTTCAATTTCTTTTATGAAAGATAGTGTTATGATTATCAATACAAGCCGTGGAGGATTGATCGAAACTTCTTCGGTAATTGAAGGTTTAAAAGAAGGTAAAATAGGTTATTTAGGGATTGATGTTTACGAACAGGAAGAAAAACTATTTTTTAGAGATCTTTCTGCAGATATTATACAAGATGATGCGATTCAGCGTTTGATGAGTTTTCCAAATGTTTTGGTAACTGCTCATCAGGCATTTTTTACCAATGAGGCTCTGACACAGATTGCTTTGGTGACTTTTAACAATATAAAATCATTGCTAAAGCAGAATGATATTGAAAATAAAGCAGCTTTACTAGTGTAAATTATAACGAATTTAAAATATTAAAGTATGAAAAATAAAATTTTAATCCTAGTTAGCATTTTGGCATTAAGTTCTTGTCAGAATAAAGATAATTCGAAAAATATTGTAAAAACGGTTGTTCAAGACACATTATCAAAAACACTTGGCGGAACAGCAGATTTGAGTGAAGCTACTCCAAAAGAAGACAAAGCCATAGAACTCATTCGAAAGCAATTGAACGTGCTGTTGAAAAAGGATATTCCAGCTATGACCAAAGATAATCGTTACTTTTATTATGATGCTTTCGATTTAAATAATGATCAGAAGAACGAATATTTGGTTGGGTTCTCAAATTCTTATTTCTGCGGAAGCGGAGGCTGTTCGGGTTATATTTTAAATAACGACGGAAGTGTGATCAATCATTTCACAGTAACCGATTTTCCGATTTATGTAACCACTTCATCAACAGAAAAATTTTATGATTTGATATTTGAAAGCGGAGGGAAGTTTCATCTCCTAAAAATGAAAAGTGGAAAATACCCGTCCAATCCGTCTGTTCAGCAAGTTATAAAAAGCGATGTTCCAAAAGAAAGCACAAAGGTTTTGGATATTCAAGGGGGAAAATTGGAGAAGTATTCGTTTTAAACAGATTGTCTTTAAATAGAAAACCCGACAGGTTTTTAAAACCTGTCGGGTTTGAACATCAGACTTCAGAAAGCCATTCAAGATCTTCTTTATCTAAATCTTCTTGAGAAATAACTCTTCCATGCTTTATATCGTCTTCACTTTCTTTAAGCATATCTAATTCATGTTCATCTAATTGATAAATTTCTTGATTGTTCATGGTTAAGTTATTTTTGTTTAGGTAATTTAAATAAAAAAGCTCAGCAGTTTTAAACCTACTGAGCTGTATTTATAATAAGATAAGACAAAAAATTACCCCACCAATTCCACAAATTTAAACTCGCCGTCAACGACAACTTTAGTCAAACCGTGTTTAGATAAGTTTTTCATAGACGCATCCCATTTTTTACCGCTTAAGTTAGCTGAAACTTTTAGCTGAGACAAATCCATTTTATTTTCGTTTCCTTTCAATAAAGTCACGATTACTTTTTCTTCTTCTGTCAATTCGATCTGAGCTTGTTTTTTCTCCGGACGCATTTGTGGGAACAATAAAACTTCCTGAATAGAAGCATTGTTTGTCAAATACATAATCAAACGATCCATTCCAATTCCCATACCAGAAGTTGGAGGCATACCGTACTCAAGAGCTCTTAAGAAATCTTCGTCGATAATTCCGTTTGCTTCATCATCACCTTTTTCAGAAAGACGCATTTGATCTTCAAAACGCTCTCTTTGGTCGATTGGGTCGTTTAATTCAGAATAAGCATTTGCAATTTCTTTACCGCAAACCATTAATTCAAAACGCTCAGTCAAATCTGGATTGTCGCGGTGTTCTTTACAAAGCGGAGACATTTCTTTAGGATAATCTGTAATGAAAGTTGGCTGAATATAATTTCCTTCACATTTTGCTCCGAAAATCTCATCGATTAATTTTCCTTTACCCATTGTTTCGTCAACCTCGATTCCCATTCCTCTTGCAGCTTCAAACAATTCCTGCTCTGTTTTGCCAGAAATATCAAAACCAGTAAAATGTTTGATAGAATCGGTCATTGTAACACGTGCATAAGGCGCTTTAAAGTTGATTTTGTGCTCGCCAAAAGTAACTTCGCTTGTGCCATTTACAGCAATTGCACAGTGCTCCAATAAACCTTCAGCAAAATCCATCATCCAGTTGTAGTCTTTGTAAGCTACATATATTTCCATTGCAGTAAACTCAGGATTATGCGTTCTGTCCATTCCTTCGTTACGGAAGTTTCTAGAGAACTCATAAACACCTTCAAATCCACCAACAATTAATCTTTTTAAGTATAACTCATTCGCAATGCGCATATAAAGCGGAATATCAAGCGAGTTGTGGTGCGTAATAAATGGTCTTGCCGAAGCTCCACCAGGAATTGACTGTAAAACTGGAGTATCCACTTCAAGATATCCTGCATTGTTAAAATACTCTCTCATTGCAGTGAACAGTTTAGTTCTTTTAAGGAAAGTTTCTTTAACCTGCGGATTTACAGTTAGATCTACATAACGCATTCTATAACGCAATTCAGCGTCGTTGAAAGCATCGTGAACTTTTCCGTCTTCGTCAACCTTTGGTAAAGGCAACGGACGCAATGTTTTACTCAAGAAAGTAAAACCAGTTACACGAATACATTTTGCACCAACTTGTGTAGTAAACAATTCACCTTCAATACCAATAAAATCTCCTAAATCGGTTAGTTTTTTGAATACTTGGTTGTATAAAGTTTTATCGTCACCTTCGCACAAAACATCACGATTCACGTACAATTGAATACGCCCTTCGCTGTCTTGCAGTTCAGCAAAACAAGCTTTACCTTGATCACGAACACTCATCAAACGTCCTGCAACGATAACCTTCTTACCTTCCTCAAAAGTTTCCTTTATCTGCTTCGAAGTGTGATTTACAGGAAAAAGATTAGCTGGATAAGGATTGATTCCCAGATTGCGTAAGTTTTGAAGTTTTTCTCTTCTGATGATTTCTTGTTCTGATAATGCCATTTTTGCGCTATTTTTTTTAAGTGTGCAAAGATAAAGAAAAGAATGCAGATTTTAGAATGCAGTTTTTAGATTTTTTGTGACATCAATTTATTGGGTTTCAATCATCTTTAGCAGCATTGATCGTTGTTGGAAACGATTAGTTTTTGGCAAATATGGAATATGCTTAAAGGTTAATGTTTTGATATGTAGGTTTTTGTGCGAAATCTTAAATAACGAATTTGAACTTGTTTTAAATAGGACTAAAATAATTATCAAAAGAAGGTATCTTCGCTTAAACAACTTAAACCTCAATTATGAAAAGAATTTTACTTTGCTTTTTTATTGTATTTTGTATTGCAAGCTGCACGCTTAAGGAAAAGATGATCTTGAATGAAGATGGATCTGGAACTTTGTCTTATGGCTTTGATATGTCTCCGATGTATAAACTAGGTATGAAAAAAGCAGATTCTGCTAAAGTCAATAAAGTCTTAGACACTACTTTTACTTTCAAAGACGTGTTGGCCAAAATAAAAGACAGTATTTCTAAATTGCCAGATGCTGATAAAGAAAAAATAGAACAGCTGGAGAAAGAAAAAGAGAAACTTGAACTTCTAGAGAATTTTACAGTAAGCATAAAAGTTAACGACGAAAAAAAGCAATTTGAATATAGTATGGCAATTGATTTTCCTAGCGGAACAGATTTTAAAACGATTGCAACACCTGCCGAAAGTTTAGAAGCGCTGGCGGCGGCTGACAAAAAAAGATTAGGAGCTCTAAGTGCTGCTCCAAAGCCAGAAGAAAAATCAACCTCAACTATTTTTTATGATGGCAAGGTTTTTATTAAAACAATTACTCCTTCTGCAAATGATAAAAAAGCTAAAAAGAAGAAAGTGGCTAAGAAAGAAAACGGTGATGATCCATTTTCAAAAAAAATAGAAGAAATGATGAAGGAGTGTAAATATATAGCCGAATATCATTTTCCTAAAAAGATTAAAACCCTGTCGATAAAAAATGCTGTAATAGCAGCAGATAGAAAAAGCTTTACAGCCGAAATTCCGTTAGGCAATATGCAGGAAAGCAGTGTAGATTTTGGCTTCAAAGTAGAATTTGAACAATAATTGAAGGTTTTCAATAAAATGCTTTTTTAAAAATAGTCTTTGTATCTTTGATAAAAATATACTGCGATGAAATTATATAAATTACTGAGTCTTTCTTTTTTAATAGCAACGTTAACTAGCTGCACTTTTACAGAAAACATTTACATCAATGATAACGGAACTGGAAAATTTTCGGTTGATATGGATGGTTCTGCTTTAATGGAAATGGCCGGCGATCAGATTGCGGGTCAAATGGGAGATGCTAAAAAAGAGTTAGATACTACTTTTACTTTCAAAAAAATGTTTGAAGAAAAAAAAGACAGTATTGCAAAGCTATCGCCAGAAAGTCAGAAAGAGCTTAAAAAGCTTGAGAATTTTGTGGTATCTACCAAAATGAGCTCTGAGAAAAAGCAGTTTTTAATGACATTGGCAACTGATTTTAAAAATGTCAATGAACTTCAAGATGTTTTACAGACTTTAAGCACATTTCAAAAATTAGAAGGCGGAGCAAATGCAACTCCACTTGGAAATGGTTTTGGAGATAATAAAAGTAAATTAAGCTATACTTATGACGGAAAGAAATTTACAAGAAAAGCAGTAGTCGATCAGCAGAAACTGCAGGCTGCTAAGGCTAAAGATACGGCTGCTGATATGACTAAAATGATGTTTGCTTCGTCTAGTTATGTTGTAAATTATCATTTTCCAAAAAAAATAAAGAAAGTTTCTAATCCAAGCGCATTGTTTAGCGACGATCGAAAATCAATTACAATTCAATACTCTTTTACGGATTATATGGAGAATCCTGACAAACTGAACTTTGATGTTGAGTTTGAAAAATAATTAAAATGAATAAAAAAATCCAACTTCAGGATCTGGGCAAAAAAGACTATAAATCGACTTGGGAATATCAGGAAGAAATTTTTAAAGATATAGTCGATTTAAAAATCAAGAACAGAAGAGAAGAGCTAGATCTGCCAACGCCAAATTATTTGCTTTTTGTAGAACACCCTCACGTGTATACATTAGGGAAAAGCGGTGATCTTGAAAACTTATTATTAAACGAAAAACAGCTCGAGGCTAAAGGAGCTACATTTTACAAAATTAATCGCGGAGGCGATATTACCTATCACGGACCAGGACAGATTGTGGGATATCCGATTTTGGATTTGGAGAATTTTTTTACTGATATTCATAAATACCTGCGTTTGCTGGAAGAATCTATTATTCTGACTTTGGCTGAATATGGTTTAGAATCGGGAAGAAGTGATGGAGAAACAGGCGTTTGGCTTGGTGTGGGAACTCCGTTTGCCCGTAAAATTTGTGCAATGGGTGTTCGCGCTTCACGTTGGGTGACCATGCACGGTTTTGCCTTAAATGTCAATGTCGATTTAGGTTATTTTGATAATATTATTCCTTGCGGTATTCGAGGAAAAGGCGTTACATCTTTAAATGTAGAACTTGGTGTAGAGAAAGTAGATGAAGACGAAGTAAAATCTAAAATCATCAAACATTTAACTGAGCTGTTTGAAGCTGAGTTTGTTTAAAAAGAAAAAACTAATAAAAAATATCCCGTTTCAAGCATTCGTTTGAAACGGGTTTTTTGTTTGAATATGATTTTCGCCACAGTCTTGAATAAGGAAATAGGGGCTGTTTTTTTAATAGAAAGCGTTTTTTTCTTAAATTTATATTGAAAAATCTGAAAAACCATTCCGCAAAAGTTAAGATTTTGTTGGGATGGCAAATTCAAGACTGCTTGTAATTCTCTTAGCTATTTATGCTAAATTTGGTTTTGTACATTAAAATTTAAAATTCATTTTAATTTCAGATTGCTTATGAGAAAAATCTACTTATTCTGTTTCCTTTTTGTGCTTAATAGCCTTTTTGCTCAAAAGAAAGACAAACTATATCCTGTTGAAGTTTATGAAAAAGTATGGCAGGAGAAAAATAGCGATACCAGATTAAAGATGATTAAATCAATTTGGTTGGAAGACAGCACTTTTGAAGATCCTTCGGCTTCAATAAAAGGAATTGCGGCATTTAACAATGTTATCAACGAATTTTACAAGAAAAATCCAGATGCAGTATTAACATCAGGGCCAAAAATTGTAAAAGACAACTACGTAACCTGGGAATGGAAAGTTCTAGATTCCAAAAATAACCTTATCATGGCAGGGCGTGATTTTGCGCGTTTAAATGGCAAAGGACAGGTGAGCAAAATTATTGGTTTCTGGGATAAAGGAGTAACTTTGTCTGAAGCTGATATTTTGAAAAACTTGGAAGCAGAGAATTTAAAAGTTGTAGCAAAATATTACGAAAGCCTTTTTAAAACAAAAGATTTTGATGCTTTGGCTGGCGTAGTTGCAGACGGGGCTGTTTACAATCAGGCAGCTGGTTTACCTTATGGGGGAACTTATACTGGTTTTAGCGAATGGACAAAAATGTTTGCAAAATCAGCAGAATTTTTTGATCTTCAGATAGAGAAAGAACCAACTTATTTCAGCGATGCTTCTAAAAATGAAGTAATCATTTATTTTACAATGAGCTGCAAATCTAAAAAATCTGGCAAAACAATGTCAGTTCCAATTTCAGAACATTTCGATTTGAAAGACGGGAAAATTATAGCGGTAAGACCTTTTTATTACGACACAAAACAATTTGCAGAGTTTTTAAAAAGTAAGAAGTAAGAAATAAAAGTGAAAAGCGAAAAACGACCTGATGGGTCGTTTTTTTTTATTAAAATAAATCGAGTTCCAATTGTTCAGGCAAAAGCCTAAAACTCATTCTGTGATATTTTGTAGTTCCGAATTCTTTAATCGCTTCGCGATGTTCCTTGGTTGGATATCCTTTATTTTGTTTCCAGTTATACATCGGAAACTCTTCATGAATTTTATCCATATATTCGTCGCGATACGTCTTAGCTAAAACAGATGCGGCGGCAATGCTTAAGTATTTCCCATCGCCTTTTATGATACTTTGATTCGGGATCGATTTTAAAAGCGCAATTTCGTCTTGAGAGAATTGTTTCCCAAAAGTATTTTTAAGGCCAAGTTTAGCATTTAAAGAGCGATTTCCGTCAACTATGATATATTCGGGAACGTGTTTCAGTTTCAAAATGCATTCCTGCATTCCTTTCATTGAAGCGTTTAAAATGTTTATTTCGTCAATTTCGTCTGGAAACAAATGCGCGACAGCAAAACATACAGCTTCTTTTTCAAGAACAGGCCTTAAAAGCGCTCTCGTTTTTTCAGACAATTGTTTACTGTCGTTTAGAATTTTATTCTCAAAATGTTCGGGTAAAATTATTGCTGCGGCAGTAACCGGACCAGCCAGACATCCTCTTCCAGCTTCATCGGTTCCAGTTTCTAAAATAAATCCGGAGAAATTTTTTTCGAGCATTTTTTAGGTTTTAAAAAAAGCAAATATGCTACTTTTTTTTCTAAAAATCATGAGCAAATATAAAAGGAATAAAGAGGTGTGTTGCGTTTTTGAAACTGTCCTATTTGACGAGTCAAATTGGTGTATATTTTGTTGATTTTTAAAATGAGTTTAAATCTGTGATTCCTTGTAAAAACAAGAGAAACTCTTAAGTTTTATGATTTTTTTTGAAAGATATTCAATTATGAATTTTCTAAAAATGGAAGATAAAGGGCAAAAAACAAGTATTTGTAGAACTTAGAAGAATTGATTTACAATTTCTTATGTTAAATTAATGAGCTGCAAATGTAAAAAAAGCATGAATAAAACATTCTCAATTGAAAATGTTTTATTTTCTGTGTTTTTTTATAGGATTATTCCTGTCTTTTTTTTAAAAAATTCTTCATTTTTTTAAGGTTATTCTTATTTTAAATGTTAATTAAATGTTAATATTTTGATTAACAAAAATACAGTATTTTACGCATAAAATTATGTATAGTGTTAATTTTCTGCTAATTAAATATTTTTAAAAAAACAGATGTTAAAGAAATATTAAAAAATGGTTAAGCTGTACCTGAAAACCGCATTGTTGTTTTAAGAAAATATTAAGATGTTTGCGACTTACTAATTCAAAATTTATAAAATGAAACTAAAGTTTAATGGATTCTTAGTGCTATTATTAGTGCTTGTAGCGCAACTTACCTTTGCGCAAGAAAGAGCTGTTTCAGGAATTGTTTCCGATAACGATGGACTGCCTTTGCCAGGTGTAAGTGTTTTAGTTAAGGGGACAAAAAATGGAACACAAACAGATTTTGATGGAAAATATTCTATCAAAGCATCCCCAAATCAAATCTTGGTATTTACTTACATTGGAATGAAAAGCCAAGAAATTGCAGCAAGTTCAACTTCAGTAAATGCAAAATTAACAAGTTCATCTCTTGAGCTAGAAGGTGTAGTAGTAACTGCATTAGGTATTAAGAGAGAGAAAAAAGCTCTGGGGTATTCTACTCAGGAAATAAAAGGAGCCGATTTAGTTGGGGGAACTACAAGTGCAAACTTCCTTAACGATCTTTCTGGTAAAGCTGCCGGGGTATACATTAGAAAAAATACAAACTTTGGTGGATCTACAAACGTAGTTTCAAGAGGTGTTAAAAACCTTACTGGAAATAACCAAATGCTTATCGTTATTGATGGTATGCCTATTAATAACTCAAACGTGAATTCGAGCCAAGGTTCGCAAACAACTGGAGCTCGTAATACTTATGATTACGGTAATGCTGGTATGGATATTAATCCTGATGATATTGAATCATTGAATATATTGAAAGGTGCTGCTGCATCTGCTTTATACGGGTTCCAAGCTGGTAATGGTGTAATTATGATTACTACTAAAAAAGGAAAAGCTCAACAAGGTATGGGAATTACTATATCTAGTGAGTTTGGAGTTGGATCAGTTGATAAAAAGACTTTCCCTGTTTACCAAAACAAATATGGACAAGGTTATGGACCAACTTACGATGCCAATGGTAACCCAAAAGGGACTCCAGTTGGGCCAACAGGTGCATTTTTTGTTATAGATAAAAATGGTAACCAAGTAGTAAGCACTACAGACGATGCTTCTTATGGTGTTGCGTTTGACCCGAATCTTTCTGTTTATACTTGGGAATCTTATACTCCATATTCTTCAAAATTTGGACAAAAATCTCCATGGGTAGCTGCTAAAAATGGTCCAATTACATTTTTTCAAACAGCTCAAACATTCAATAACTCAATCTCTTTTGAAGGTGGTACAGATAAGAGCAACTTTGTTATCAATTACAACAACTATAAAGAGAATGGTATTTTGCCAAATAGTGAATTGAAGAAAAATAATGCAAGTATTAAATTCAACCACAAATTAACGGATAAATTATCTGCAAGTGTTTTTGCAAATTATTTAGCACAAACTACAATGGGTAGAAATACTACTGGTTACGGTGGTGATAACGTTGCAGGTTTATTCCGTCAATGGTGGGGAACAAACGTTGATATTCAATCTCAAAAAGAAGCTTTTAACAATTCAGGAGGACAAAATATTTCATGGAATATGGCAGATCCTGCTAATGGAAATACAAATCCTAAATATTGGGATAACCCATATTTTACAAGATATAAAAATTATCAAACAGACGAAAGAAATCGTTTCATCGGTTATGGTCAGTTAGATTATAAATTTACAGATTGGTTAAACGCCACTGGAAAAATAAGTACAGATTCTTATTCAGAATTGCGTGAAGAGAGAAAAGCGGTAGGATCTTTGGCTGGAACGTTCGGAATTAACCGTTTGGCAGTTGGATCAGGATACCAAAAATATACAGGTATGTTTTCTGAGCAAAACTATCAGTTAACATTAAACTTCAATAAAAAAATTACTGAAGATTTTACATTGACAGGTTTAGCAGGTTATAATGCTTTAAGAACAAGACGTATTTCTACATTAGCTTCTACAGATGGAGGACTTATTATTCCTGGAATCTATGCATTGTCAAATTCTGTGAATCCTTCTCCATTTCCAGTTGAGACTGAAGATAATTCAGCAGTAAACAGTATTTATGCGTCTGCTTCATTAGGATTCAGAGATTTCCTTTATGTAGAAGGAACGGTACGTAATGATGCATTCTCTATGTTGCCAAAAGACAATAATGATGTTAATACATACTCTGTTTCTGGAAGTTATGTTTTCACAAGTCATATCAATAGACCGTGGTTAAGTTTCGGTAAATTAAGAGCAAGTTATGCTGAGAACCCACAAGGAAGTGTAGATCTTTATGCATTGCAAGATGTATTTACTAAATTTAATCCATTTGGTTCAAACCAGCTTTATTCAAGACCGAATACTGCTAATAACCCAGATTTACACCCTGTAAAAACTACATCTAAAGAGCTTGGTTTAGAGATGCAATTCTTTGAAAGAAGATTAGGTTTTGATGTAAGTGTTTATAAAAGTTTAAGTGAAGATCAAATTTTCCCGGTAGATTATTCTACTGCAACAGGTAACTCTGCTAGATACGTAAACGCAGGATCAGTAGAAAATAAAGGTATTGAGGTAGTATTCAATGCAACTCCTTTTAGAACAAAAGATTTCCAATGGGATATTAACGTAAACTGGTCTAAAAACGAGAATACAGTTGTAGCTTTAGCACCAGGTGTTGATGTTTTAACAATTGGTACATTCCAAGGTGGTGTTAGTATCGTAGGTACAAAAGGACACGCTTATGGAGACATTCTTGGAAAAGATTATATCTACAGTGCAGACGGACAAAGAGTGACTAAAAATGGAGTGTATTTGCAAACTGCGACTACTAATAATGTAATTGGTAACATTACTCCAGATTGGATTGGTGGTGTTCGTAATAAATTTACTTACAAACAAGTTTCTCTAGGTTTCTTAATTGATGTTCAAAAAGGAGGAGATATTTTCTCTCTTGACCAATATTATGGACAAAGCTCTGGTTTGTATACTTCTACTGCAGGAAACAACGAACTTGGAAATCCTGTAAGAAATACATTAGCTAATGGTGGAGGTGTTATTTTACCAGGAGTAAATGAAGACGGAACTACTAACACTACAAGAACACCAAGTCCTGAAGTAGCTGGAAGTATTTATGGTTACAACAACAATCCGCAAAAAGCATTTGTTTACGATGCAAGTTATGTGAAATTAAGAGAGGTAAGCATCACTTATAGCTTCCCTAAACAATTTGTAGCTAAAGCAGGTTTGAATGATTTACGTCTTTCTTTAATAGGTTCTAACTTATGGATCATCAGTAAAAATCTTCCAGATGCAGATCCAGAAAGTGGTATAAGTTCAGGTAACTTATCATCAGGTTATTCAGGAGGTTCACTTCCGACAACAAGAAATATTGGTTGTAACCTAACATTAAAATTTTAAATCATGAAAAAAGTACTTTTATTAATGTCGGTGGTAGGTATGATGGTTTCGTGCAGCCAAGACATTACAGATATGAATGTTGATCCGAAAAGACCAACAACTACCAAAGCAGAATATTTGTTTACAAATGCTGAGAAAAAATTAGTAGATCAAATGGTTAGTACTAGTGTAAATAATAATGTTTTCAGATTATTTGCACAGCAATGGACAGAGACTACTTATCCAGATGAAAGCCAGTATAACATTACAAACAGAAAAATTCCTGATACGCACTTTTTGGTTTTGTACAGAGATGTTCTAGCCGATTTTCATGATTCAAGAGTTATGATTGAAGCAACAACTCCTGCGACTCCTGCAGATGAGGCAATTAAGAAAAATAAATTAGCGCTTATAGATGTTTTAGAAGCTTATGCTTACAGTGTATTGGTAGATACTTTTGGAAACGTTCCTTACACACAAGCAATTGATATTCAGAAATATCCTTTGCCAGCTTATGATGATGCAAAAACTATTTACCAAGATCTTATTAAAAGATTAAGTGCAGATGTTGCTGTTTTAAAAGCGAATAGTACCGTTGCTAACTTTGGTGCTGCAGATATTATCTATTCAGGAAATGCTGCAAGTAATGCAAAATGGGCAAAATTTGCTAACTCATTAATTATTAGAATGGCAGTTAATATGTCTGATATTGATCCGACTTATGCAGCTGCTCAAGTTCAAGCGGCTCTTGCTTCTGGTGCTTTGACTGGTAATGCAGATAATACAAAATTGACCTATTTGACTACATCAGGAAATCAAAATCCATTGTATGCTGATTTAGTAACAAGCCAGAGATTTGATTTCATCCCTGCTGAACCTTTTGTTTCTGCAATGGATGCTGTTGTTCCTGGAGGTGACCCAAGAATGCCTAAATATTTTACTAACCTTACTTCTCCAGCTCCAGCTATTCCGGCAGGAAGAACATTTGTTGGTGGAACTTATGGTGCAGGAAACGTTTATACATCTTACTCACAAATATCGTCAACATTAAACAATCCAGCTTTCCCTGGAACTATCTTTGATTTCGCTGAGTTAAATTTCTTATTAGCGGAAGCTGCTGAGAAAAGCTTAATTCCAGGAGGATCTGCTCAAGCAAAAGTATACTACGATGCTGGTATCAAAGCTTCTATGGCAGACTGGGGAGTAACTGATGCTGCTGTTATTTCAGCTTATATTGCTAGCCCAAAAGTAGATTACAACAATCCTTTAAGTGGAGCAACGTATAAAGAAAAAATTGGTAACCAAGCATGGTTTGCTCTTTACAACAGAGGATACGAAGCATGGACATCTTACAGAAGATTAGATTTTCCAGTGTTAAAAGCACCTCAGGCTGCTATAAACAAACTTATTTTCACTGTGCCTGTTAGATATACTTATCCAGGTGTAGAAGCAAGTATCAATAAAGCAAATTATACTAAAGCTGCTTCTGATATTGGTGGAGATTTATTAAATACTAAATTGTTCTGGGATAAATTCTAATTTTTTGAACAATAAGTTGATGATTAAAAGTCAATTATACCCAATTTGGGAATAAGAAAAATAAATATTTTGATTTTTTTTGAGAGCCCCGTATACTTTTGTGTACGGGGTTTTCGTTTCCAAAAGGCCGAAACGATTCCAGTTTCATATTAAACATTATGTTTTTTCGTTTATACCTTTTTATCTTACCTTTGCCTAGCAAATTTTGTCAAAATAAATTTATACAAAGCCATCAAATGAGAATATTCATTTTTCTATATCTATTAGTTGTTCCAACTTTATTGTTTTCGCAAGAAAAAAAACCTGCTTCTAAAAGTAATTTAGATATGAATACAGAATATTCAAGCGTTACAGATACTGTAAAAAAGAAAAAGCAGAAAATAGCGACAATAGATCAGTATAGAATTGTCACTTTAGAACATGATACTATTTATGCAGATACTTCGCTAACGATTAAAAGTGCCTACAGGCAAAATCACCTTAGAAAAGATCTTTTCGGACTTCAGGAGTTTTCTAATATTGGCCAGCCATTAAACACGCTGCAATATAGTTTGACGAGTTTTTCTCCTTATCCTGAAATTGGTTTTAGCGGAAAGCATTCTCTTTATATGCAAGCAGACCAAATTAGATATTATTCTGTTGCGACACCCTTAACGGAATTGTTTTTTAATACTACTATAAAAAAAGGGCAAAATGTAGATTCTTTTATAACACTAAATGCTTCTAAAAATCTTAACTTCTCTATTGCTTACAAAGGGCTTAGATCTGAAGGAGATTATAATAACCAATTGGTTAGTGCTGGAAATTTAAGAATTACAACCAGTTATGCGACAACCAACAAGCGATATGCAATAAACGCACATTTTACAAATCAGGATATTCTAAATGAAGAAAACGGAGGTATTACAAATGATGCTGATTTTGAAGGTGATAATAAAGATTATAAAAATAGACAAAGATTACAGGTTTATTTGACTGATGCAGAATCCTTTTTAAAAGGAAGAAGATTATTTTTTGATCATGCTTTTAGAGTAAACCCAACCGATGGGAGCAACAATCTGTATATAACGCACCAGTTTAACTACGAATATAAAGATTATGAATATAAGCAGCCTACTGTCATCTCGACAATAACTGCCAACGACGGATCAACCACACGTATACAGCGATTTGGTGAGTCTTACGCCGCAAGCAATATTAACGATCAGACCAAATACGAAAGACTATATAATAAGGTAGGAGCGGCTTACGAAAATTCGCTGTTAGGTAAATTTTTATTTTTTGTGGACGACTATAGATCGAACTATAAGTATAACCGAATTATTGTTGATGCTGATGGAAGTGCGGTGCCAGATAATTTGTTTATGCAGTTTAATAATTTCGGTGCTCAATATGAATACCAGAAAAACAAATGGAACGGTAGATTTTTGTATTCAAGATCTATAACCAACGAATCGCTTTCAGATTTAGATGCTAAGTTGCGTTATGATATGAATGAAAAAATTAAGTTTGATTTCAGATATCGCAACATCAATAAACTGCCTAACAATAATTATAATTTGTATCAAAGTAGCTGGGTTTCATACAATTGGTCGAATAATTTTAAAAATGAAAAAATTAATTCGTTAAGCGCAGAAATTACAACTCCTTGGCTGACAGGACAGGTTCAGTACACAGTATTAAAAGACCATTTGTATTTTGCTGATGATGCAAATGCTCAACAGAAAGCAAATTCTGAACAGATTGTTAAACCATTTCAATACGGAAATGCTATTAATTATTTAGAAATTAAAGCAAGCCGAGAGTTTAAATTTGGGCCTTTTGCTCTAGATAATACACTCTTATATCAGAAGGTAGATCAGTCAGATTTAATTTTAAATGTGCCTGATTTTGTGACTAGAAATACATTTTATTATTCAAATCATTTCTTTAAAAAAGCACTATTTATGCAAACAGGACTTGTATTTAATTATCTCACAAAATATTATGGAGATGATTATAACCCTGTTATTGCTGAATTTTTTGTGCAGCAGGATAAAAAAATCGGTGGCTTTGCTACATTCGATTTCTTTGTGAATGCCAGAATACGCCAGACCCGTTTTTATTTAAAAGCGGAACATTTTAATGCTTTATTTGCGCAAAGCAACTACTATGCAGCGCCACATAATCCGTACCGTGATTTTGTATTGCGTTTTGGTCTGGTTTGGAATTTCTTCCAATAAAAACTGGCTTATTTTTTATTTAGAACCACTTAATAAAACTTAAATAAAAATGGACTTTTCAAATAATATTTTAGAAACAATTGGTAACACGCCATTGGTAAAACTCAACAAAATTGTTGCTGAAATTGATGCGTTAGTATTGGCAAAAGTCGAAACCTTTAATCCAGGTAATTCTGTAAAAGACAGAATGGCTGTGAAAATGATTGAAGATGCGGAGGCAGATGGCCGACTAAAACCTGGAGGAACTATCATTGAAGGAACTTCTGGAAACACAGGAATGGGACTTGCACTTGTTGCAATCGTAAAAGGGTACAAATTAATTTGTGTGATCTCAGACAAGCAGTCTAAAGAAAAAATGGATATTCTTCGTGCTGTAGGAGCAAAAGTTGTTGTCTGTCCTACAGATGTTGAACCTACAGATCCACGTTCCTATTATTCAGTTTCAAGACGTTTGGCAGAAGAAACGCCAAATTCTTGGTACGTAAATCAATATGATAATCTTTCTAATTCCTTAGCACATTACGAACAGACGGGACCTGAAATCTGGAAACAGACAGATGGAAAAATTACACATTTTGTTGTCGGAGTAGGAACAGGAGGAACTATTTCTGGAGTTGGAAAATACTTGAAAGAGAAAAATCCAAATATTAAAATCTGGGGAATTGATACTTATGGTTCTGTTTTCAAAAAATACCATGAAACAGGAATCTTCGACGAAAACGAAATTTACTCATATATAACTGAAGGTATTGGAGAAGATATTCTTCCTAAAAATGTTGATTTCTCGTTAATTGACGGCTTTACAAAAGTAACCGATAAAGACGCTGCAGTTTATACCAGAAAGATTGCTCTTGAAGAAGGTATTTTTGTCGGAAACTCTGCAGGAGCCTGCATAAAAGGGTTATTGCAGTTAAAAGAGCATTTTAAACCAGATGATGTTGTAGTAGTCCTATTTCACGATTCTGGAAGTCGTTATGTTGGAAAAATGTTTAACGATGATTGGATGCGTGAGCGCGGATTCTTAGAAGAAAATGTAACCAAAGCCGAAGATGTTATCAAAGATCATATCGATAAAGAACTGATCGTAGTGCGTACAGAAGAATTGGTTTCTCATGCGATCGAGCGTATGCGAAAATATAAAATTTCGCAGATTCCAGTTGTTGACATCAATGGCTTTGTTGGTTCTGTAGACGAAACCGATTTATTTAGAAGCTATGTTGCCGATAAAAACGTTGCCGAAAAACCAATAAAAGAAGTGATGGGCAAACCTTTCCCAATTGTAAAATTAGGAACACCAATTGAAGAAGTTTCTAAACTTTTTACAAAAGAAAATGACGCTGTGTTGGTCGATTTAGGAAACGGGCACCACCACATTATTACAAAATATGATATTATCGGCTCAATAAAATAAGCCTTTACAAATAATGATAATCCATAAACCTAATTGTTTTGCGATAAGGTTTATGGATTTGTCTTTTTAAAAAATAGAAAATGAATTTTACAGCTATTGATTTTGAAACCGCGACAGGATATCATCCTTGTTCTGTTGGGATTGTTACAGTAGAAAACGGAATTATTGTTGATGAATTTGTATCCTTGATAAAACCTCCAAATAATGAGTATAATCCCTTTACAATTCGCGTTCACGGAATTTATCCCAAAGATACCGTCAACGCAAAGTCTTTCTTTCAAATCTATCCTGAGATAGAAAAGAGGCTTAAAAATAGGGTTGTCGTAGCGCACAACGAAAGTTTCGACCGTAATGTTTTAATGAAAACAATGCTGCTTCATGGTTTAAATTACGATGATTTGAATATTGCTGCAAAATGGGAATGCACAGTAAAAATATACAAAGCAAAAGGTGTAAAACCTACTAAATTGAGTGACTGCTGCCGTGAAATGGATATTCAGCTCAACCACCATGAAGCATTATCAGATGCTAGAGCCTGCGCTAAATTATATCTGCTTAAATAGTTTTAAATTTTGTAAGAATAATATTAAAATTTAATTACTTTTAGATTTTGTAACTCCATTATAAAATCTAAAATGAAAGAAGACTTCCTTCATTATCTCTGGAAATTCAAGAAATTTGAAAGCTTGAATTTGAAATCTGCTCAAGGAGAAGAAATAACTATTATTAAAACAGGCGATTATCTAGAGCTTTCGGGGCCTGATTTCTTTAATGCTCATATTGAAATCGGAAATCAAAAGTGGGCTGGCAATGTAGAGATTCATGTAAAATCTTCAGACTGGTATTTGCATAACCATGAAAAAGATGCTGCTTATAAAAATGTGATTCTTCATGTTGTATGGGAAAACGATACGGCAATTTTTAGAGAAAATAATACCGAAATTCCCGTATTGGTTCTTAAAGACTATGTTTCAAAAGAAATAATTGAAAGTTATCATGCGCTCGTTTCTCCCAAAACTTGGATTTCTTGCGAAAAGCAATTGAAAGAGATTGAAAAATTTCTTCTTACAAACTGGCAGGAAAGACTGTTTTTTGAGCGTTTAGAGCGAAAATCCAAGTTTATTTACCAATTGCTGGAAGAAACCAATCAAGACTGGGAAGCAGTCTTATTTTGTCTCCTGGCAAAGAATTTTGGCTTAAACATCAACGGAAGTTCCTTTTTACAGCTGTCAAAGGCAATTCCGTTTTCAATAATTAGAAAAGAAAGTTTTGAAGTCGAAAATCTAGAGGCATTGCTTTTGGGAACTTCTGGTTTGCTAGAAGCAGATAAAGAGGATGTGTATTATAAAGATTTAAAGTTTCGCTATTTCTTTTTGCTGCATAAATATCAAATAGAACGTACTTATATAGACCCTGTCCAGTTTTTCAAACTTCGTCCAGATAATTTCCCGACAATCAGGCTTTCTCAGTTAGCGTCTTTATATCATGAGCAGCAAAACCTGTTTTCAAAAATAATCGATTTAAAATCTGCCGATCAAGTATATCGTTTGCTGAACGTCTCTGCAAGCTTGTATTGGCAAAACCATTATCAGTTTGATAAAGAAAGCCCTAAGAAATCTAAAGTGCTTTCTAAGGCATTTATAGATTTAGTGATTATCAATACTATAATACCCCTTCAATTTGCCTATTCTAATATAATAGGAGAATCAATCGTCGAAAGTTTAATTGATTTTATGAATGAAGTTGCGCCAGAGAAAAATGCTATTATCGACAAGTTCGATTTCTTTGGAATAAAATCTAAGAATGCATTTGAAACTCAAACGTTAATAGAACTTAAAAATGAATATTGCAATCAGAAAGCTTGCTTAAAATGTGCTTTGGGTATTGAGCTTCTAAAAAATAATTAAATAAATGGAAAATGTGATAATGAGATAATTTGTACTTTTGCCATGAAGTAAAGGAAATCTAAAACCTAATATTAAAGATGTCAGCAATTCTAAAACTTAAATTCTTTTTTGAAAAATACGGTTTTCATGTTTCTTCGAGACTAGCAGATAAACTCGGAATGCGCGTAACGAGTGTGCGATTGTTTTTTATCTACATTTCCTTTGTTACAGCCGGTTTAGGATTTGGAGTCTATTTAACTCTTGCTTTCTGGATTAGATTGAAAGACTTAATCCGTTCAAAAAGAACATCAGTATTTGATTTATAAAAAAAGCTCCAAATTTTACTTTGGAGCTTTTTTTATATGATTACAATTGAAAACTATTCAATATCCGCATCTGTATTATTAAGTCTAGATCTTTTCTTGCTATACCCAAAGTATACAATTATACCAAGAAGAAGCCATCCAAAAGATAACAACTGTGCATCCTTACTTAAATTAAAAATTAAATAAGAATTGATTGCGATTCCTAATACCGCAATAACTGGTAAAGCAGGAACTTTAAATGTTCTGGTCAATCCTGGTTGTTTTACTCTTAAAATCCAAACAGCAATACAAACCATAGTAAAGGCAAACAAAGTACCAAAACTCGTCATATCTGCCAATTTGTTGATTGGAGTAAAAGCAGCAACAGTTGCGATAATAACGCCAAGAATCATCAAGTTTGTTTTAGGAGTTCCAGAAATAGGGTTTACTTTAGAGAAAACAGATGGAATTAAACCATCTTTAGACATTCCAAGGAAAATTCTAGATTGTCCCATAATCATAACCATTAATACCGAAACTAAACCAATAGTAGCGGCAACAGTAATAATAAAGCCTGCCCAACCTTGCCCAGCAATATCAAAAGCGTAAGCAACAGGAGCTTTAATAGCTTCAGGATATTTTCCTAGTGGGTTAAAGTCTTGGTAATTCATCATTCCTGTTAATACTAAAGAAACAAGAATATATAAAGTAGTACAGATTAATAAAGAAGCAATGATCGCAAACGGAACATCTTTTTTAGGGTTAATAGCTTCTCCAGCTTGTGTAGAAACAGCATCAAAACCAACATAAGCAAAGAAAATTGCGGCAGCTCCAGAAATGATACCTCCAATTCCATACGCATTGTGAGTAGTTTCTTTTTCAACAATCTGCGTCGCTTCAGGAATAAAAGGGCTCCAGTTTGCTGTGTTTATGAAGAAAAGACCAGCAATAATTACGAAAATAACTGCAGAAACTTTAAGAATTACAATAGCATTATTTGCTTTTGCTGCACTTTTTGTACCTTTAATAAGCAATGAAATAACTAAAATAACGATCAAGAAAGCAGGAAGATTCATAGAGAAACCCTCTCCAGTATAACTTGCAGGATCGGTTGTGAGCCATTCAGGGAGTTTTATATGAAATAATTTTAGCAATTTGTTAAAGTACCCGGACCAGGAAACCGCTACCGTCATAGATCCCATTGCATATTCGAGAATTAATCCCCATCCAATAATCCATGCAAAAACTTCTCCAATCGTACCATAAGCATATGCGTAAGCAGATCCTTCGACAGGCAAAATAGAAGCAAATTCAGAATAGCAAAGTGCCGCAAAAACACAAGCAATACCTGCGATGATAAACGAAATTGCTAATGCTGGACCTGCATGGTAATAAGCCCCAGTACCCGTAAGTACAAAAATTCCCCCACCGATAATGGCACCGACACCAATCGCGGTAAGACTCCATTTACCTAGGACTCTCTTTAAATCACTTTTTTTCATATCGGCCTCAAAGGCTGATATAGGTTTAACTCTCCAAATTGACATATTATTTTATTGGTTTATTTGTTATTAAGTGCCAAATGTATTGTTTTTTGTAAAAAATAAAAACAATTATCATCTTTTAAGTTATAAAATCTTTGATTTTTTTACAATTGTCGTAAGAAACATTCTCTAAGTATTGACATTCATTAAATTAATTGGCCTTTTATAATAGATTCAATAATTTTTTAAAAAACCTTTTTTTGCTGTTTTTTTAATAAACTTGAAAGGTTTTTCTTATCTTTATTTTTTGAGTTATATTTTCGCATATGAATTTTAAGTTTTTAAGTCAATATTTACATTTTACAAAACAACAGCGAATAGGTATTTTTATGCTCTTTATTATAATGATAGGATTAGAGCTGTTTTATTTGCTATCCGATTTTAATATTTCAGAAAACAAAAGTGCAGAAAAAGAACAATGGCTTGCGCTTCAATCCGAAATTGATCAGAAGAAATTGATTGCAAAAAGCGAAAAGCCAATCAGATATCTTTTTAATCCTAATTTTATTTCCGATTATAAAGGATACAAACTTGGAATGTCCGTTGAAGAGATTGATCGTTTGATGGCATTTCGCAGAGAAAATAAATATGTAAACTCAGCAGAAGAATTTCAGAAAGTTACAGGAATTTCAGATTCCCTATTAAATAAGATTGCCCCTTTATTTAAATTTCCGGATTGGAAACAATACAAAACAAATCATAGCGCTTATGCAAAAGATTTCAGTGTAAAAAGTTTTTCAAAAAAAGAAAAGCTTGTAGTATTAGATATCAATCAGGCAACCAAAGAAGATTTAATGAAAATTTATGGAATTGGAGAAGGATTGTCTTCTAGAATATTAAATCAGAAAGAAATCTTGGGTTCGTTTGTATCAATGGAGCAAATGAAAGATATATGGGGACTTTCTCCAGAAGTTATAAATGAATTGAACGATCATTTTAAAGCTGTAATTCCGCCAAATTTGAAGAAAATAGATATAAATGAAGCATCGTTAAAAGAATTGGCGCAATTTACGTATTTCAAATATGGCCTAGCAAAACAAATTGTAACCTATAGAAGTATGAACGGAAATTTTAAGAATATTGAGGATTTGATAAAAATTAAAGATTTTCCTGTTGAAAAAGCAAAAATAATTAGTTTATATTTGGAGTTCTAAAAAGAAACTAACTCATGAACTTTGATTACAACGAAACGCAGATAATGATTGCTCAGTCTATAAAAGACTTTGCAGAAAAAAATATTAGACCTTATATAATGGAATGGGATGAAGCGCAAATTTTTCCAATTCCATTGTTTAAGCAGCTTGGCGAAATGGGCTTCATGGGGGTTTTAGTTCCAGAAGAATATGGAGGTTCAGGTTTAGGTTATCACGAGTATATAACAGTAATAGAAGAAATCTCAAAAGTGGATCCTTCAATTGGGCTATCTGTTGCGGCGCATAATTCATTATGTACAAATCATATTTTAACCTTCGGAAATGAAGAGCAAAAGAAAAAGTGGCTTCCAAAACTAGCAACGGCCGAGTTTATAGGTGCTTGGGGATTGACTGAGCACAATACAGGTTCTGATGCAGGAGGAATGAATACAACCGCTGTTAGAGATGGCGATCATTGGATTGTAAATGGTGCAAAAAACTTTATTACGCATGGTATTTCTGGAGATATAGCTGTTGTGATAGTCCGCACGGGAGAAAAAGGTGATTCTAAAGGAATGACTGCTTTTGTGTTTGAAAAAGGCATGAAAGGTTTTTCGTCTGGCAAAAAAGAGAATAAATTAGGAATGAGAGCTAGTGAAACAGCCGAATTGGTTTTTGATGGTTGTCGAGTGCCTGATGAAAATAGATTGGGAGAAATTGGTGAAGGTTTTGTTCAGGCGATGAAAATTCTTGACGGAGGAAGAATCTCTATTGGGGCATTATCATTAGGAATTGCAAAAGGCGCGTATGAAGCAGCATTGAAGTATTCAAAAGAAAGACATCAATTTGGACAGCCAATTAGTAACTTTCAAGGAATTTCTTTTAAATTGGCTGATATGGCAACAGAAATTGAAGCATCTGAACTATTATTGCATAAAGCGGCTTTCTTAAAGCAAAAACACAAACCTGTAACAACATCTGGAGCAATGGCAAAAATGTATGCCTCTGAAGCTTGCGTTAAAATTGCTAATGATGCCGTTCAAATTCATGGCGGATATGGGTATACTAAAGATTTTCCGGTAGAAAAATTCTATAGAGATTCTAAATTATGCACAATAGGAGAAGGAACAACTGAGATTCAAAAGCTGGTTATCTCTAGAAATTTGTTGAAATAATAGCGTTTAAAAGGCAAATGAAGCACATGAAGAATAGTCTTCTTTCTGATTTTAAGCCTTAAGTCAAAAAATAATTCAAAATTTATGGCTCATAATCCATAATTAATATATACATTTGCAGCCTTAACGAAAGGAGGTGTCTATATTATGTTAATTATACCAATTAAAGACGGAGAAAATATCGATAGAGCATTAAAGCGCTATAAAAGAAAATTTGATAAAACAGGAACTGTTCGTCAATTAAGAGCACGTACTGCTTTTATTAAGCCTTCTGTTATCAAAAGAGCTCAAATCCAAAAAGCGGCTTACATTCAAGGCTTGAAAGATAGTTTAGAAAGTTAGTATTAGCTTTTCGAAAATAATTACCGTTAGTGGTCAAAATGTTTTAATTTTGATGCTAACGGTTTTTTTATGCTTAATATTTTGATTTATGAAAACGAATAAAGAAGCTTTTTCGGATTATCTTTTATTGGAAAAAAAATATTCTTCGCATACTGTCGGAGCATACTTAAATGATATAATGTCTTTTGAGTCCTTTATAAAGGAGTCTTTTGGTCAGGAAAGTATTGATTTGGTAAATTATAGCCAAGTGAGAAGCTGGATCGTTTTTTTGGTTGATCGGGAAATTTCAAATGTTTCGATTAATAGAAAGATGGCTTCTTTAAAAGCTTTTTATAAGTTTCTTTTGAAGGCAAAGCAGATTGAAGTTAATCCGATGCTGAAGCATAAATCTTTGAAAACGCCGAAAGTGGTTCAAGTTCCTTTTTCGGAAAAAGAATTAAAGGATTTGCTGGATCTGATAGAAGTTCCTGTTGGCTTTGAAGAAATTCGAGATAAGCTTATTGTGGAAATGTTTTATGTAACGGGAATGCGTCGGGCAGAATTAATTCATTTGATGGTTAAAAATGTGGATCGGTCGGGCGGTGTAATAAAGGTTTTAGGAAAAAGAAACAAAGAACGCATTATTCCTATTTTGCCAATTATTGCAGATCAAATTGATTTGTATATAAAGGAGAGAGGGGGTTTGGAGAATCTAGTTGATTCGGGCTATTTTTTTGTTTCGAAAAAAGGGTTAAAATTGAGCGAATCTTTTGTTTATCGTTTAATAAATTCATACTTTAGTAGGGTCTCAGAAAAGGTGAAAAAAAGTCCGCATGTGCTTCGTCATACTTTTGCAACTCACCTTTTAAATAATGGGGCAGATTTGAATTCAGTTAAAGAACTGTTAGGGCATTCTAGTTTGGCGTCTACACAAGTTTATACTCATAATAGTCTTGCGGAGCTTAAAAAAGTATATGGAGGTGCGCATCCAAGAAGTAAATAATGGTTCTCAATGTTAATCCTAAAATTTTTATTATGAAGGTAGATGTTCATGCAGTTAATTTTACTGTCGACAGAAAATTGGTCGATTTTATCCAAGAAAGAATGGGTAAGCTAGAGAAATACTACGATCGAGTGGTTTCATCAGATGTTTTTTTAAAAGTAGAAAGAACAAGTGATAAAGAGAATAAGGTGGTGGAGATAAAGATTAATGTTCCTGGTGATGATTTTTTGGTTAAAAAACAGTGTAAAACATTTGAAGAGGCAGTTGAGCTTTCTGCAGAGTCATTAGAACGTTTGCTTGTAAAAAGGAAGGAAAAAATTAGAGCGCACATTTAATTGAAATTTTTTTCAAAAAATGTTTTGATTAAAAGATAAAATAGCTACATTTGCAGTCCGTTAGAAATAGCGGACTTTTTTAATGTATTCGCCGATGTAGCTCAGCTGGCTAGAGCAGCTGATTTGTAATCAGCAGGTCGTGGGTTCGAGTCCCTCTATCGGCTCAAGAAATTTCAAATGCGATTTGAAATTAAGTTCTTTAAAATAAAGGGAATAGGGGAGATACTCAAGCGGCCAACGAGGGCAGACTGTAAATCTGCTGTGTGAACTTCGCAGGTTCGAATCCTGCTCTCCCCACAAAAAAAGAAGTTAAGATTTGGGATTTAAGGTCTTAGGTTTGAAAAAAAAACTAAAATCTGAATTCAAAAATCTAAAATCAGAACTCTCTGCCGGTGTAGCTCAGGGGTAGAGTGCTTCCTTGGTAAGGAAGAGGTCTCGGGTTCAAATCCCGACATTGGCTCAAGTAAGTAGGAAATTGAAAATTAATATATAACTAAGATTAAAAATTAAGTAAAATGGCAAAGGAGAATTTTAATCGTTCCAAACCGCACTTAAACATAGGTACAATTGGACACGTAGATCACGGAAAAACTACATTAACTGCTGCAATTACAAAAGTATTGTCAGATGCTGGTTACTGTCAAGCAAAATCGTTTGATCAAATCGATAACGCTCCAGAGGAGAAAGAAAGAGGTATTACTATCAATACATCTCACGTAGAGTATGAAACAGCTAACCGTCACTACGCTCACGTTGACTGTCCAGGTCACGCGGATTACGTAAAGAACATGGTTACTGGAGCTGCTCAAATGGACGGAGCTATCTTAGTAGTTGCTGCTACAGATGGTCCAATGCCACAAACTCGTGAGCACATCCTTTTAGGACGTCAGGTTGGTATTCCAAGAATCGTTGTTTTCATGAACAAAGTGGATATGGTTGATGATGCTGAGTTATTAGAGCTTGTTGAAATGGAAATTAGAGATTTATTATCTTTCTACGAGTATGATGGAGATAATGGTCCTGTAGTTCAAGGTTCTGCTTTAGGAGGATTAAACAATGATCCAAACTGGGTACCTAAAATTATCGAATTAATGGAAGCTGTTGATAACTGGATCGAAGAGCCAGTGCGTGACGTTGCTAAACCATTCTTGATGCCAGTTGAGGACGTATTTACAATTACAGGTCGTGGAACTGTTGCTACAGGTCGTATCGAAACTGGAGTTGCTAACACTGGAGATCCTGTTGAAATCATTGGTATGGGAGCTGAAAAATTAACTTCTACTATTACAGGAGTTGAGATGTTCCGTAAAATCCTTGATAGAGGTGAAGCTGGAGATAACGTAGGTTTATTGTTAAGAGGTATTGATAAATCAGACATCAAAAGAGGTATGGTTATCATTAAGCCAGGTTCAGTAAAACCACACTCTAAATTCAAAGCTGAGGTTTATATCTTGAAAAAAGAAGAAGGTGGACGTCACACTCCATTCCACAATAACTACCGTCCACAGTTCTACGTACGTACAACTGACGTAACAGGAGTTATTTCTTTACCAGCAGGTGTAGAGATGGTAATGCCAGGTGATAACTTAACTATTGAAGTTGCTTTATTAAGCCCAATCGCTATGAACGTAGGTTTACGTTTCGCTATCCGTGAAGGTGGTAGAACAGTTGGTGCTGGTCAGGTTACTGAAATCGTAGAGTAATTCTATTAAAATAAATAAAAAGCCAGTGATTATTTTTTAATCACTGGCTTTAATTACGGGCGTAGTTCAAGGGTAGAATAGCGGTCTCCAAAACCGTTGATGGGGGTTCGAATCCCTCCGCCCGTGCAATAAAAAATATATCAAATGACAAAAGTTACTAATTATTTATCAGAGGCTTTCGAAGAGTTAAAGTCAAATGTTACTTGGCCAGCTTGGGCTGAAGTACAGAAATTGACAATTGTTGTGGCTGTATTTTCGATTTTATTCGCTTTGGCAACTTGGGGAGTAGACGAATTTTTTGCAAAAGCTTTGGCTGGATTTTTTAACTGGTTAAAAGGATAATTTTTTTGTGATGGCAGATAATAATGTGAAAAAATGGTACGTAGTTAGAGCAGTTAGTGGCCAAGAGAATAAAGTGAAAGCTTATATCGAGACTGAGATTGCGAGATTAGGTATGGAGGATTATGTTTCTCAGGTTTTAGTACCTACTGAAAAAGTGGTTACTGTAAAAGATGGGAAAAAATCATCTAAGGATAAAGTGTATTTTCCTGGATATGTTATGATCGAAGCTAATTTAGTTGGTGAGATTCCTCATATTATTAAGTCAATTACTAGTGTTATTGGATTTTTAGGAGAGACTAAAGGTGGTGAACCTGTTCCTTTGAGACTTTCTGAAGTGAACCGTATGTTAGGAAAAGTGGATGAATTGGCTGTTAATACAGACACTCGTTCTATTCCATTTAGTGTTGGTGAAACGGTTAAAGTTATTGATGGTCCTTTCAATGGATTTAATGGATCTGTTGAGAAAATCAATGAAGAGAAGCGTAAGCTTGAGGTAATGGTTAAGATTTTCGGAAGAAAAACTCCATTAGAATTAAGCTTTATGCAAGTAGAAAAAGTATAATTTTTTGTTACACTATAATAAACCATTGTAATCGCTTCCATTGATTGCAATGTTAAATTTTTTAAAAATGGCTAAAGAAATTAGTAAGGTAGTTAAACTACAAGTTAAGGGAGGTGCTGCGAACCCGTCGCCACCGGTTGGACCTGCTTTAGGAGCTGCTGGGGTTAACATCATGGAGTTTTGTAAGCAATTTAATGCTAGAACTCAAGATAAACCTGGCAAAATTTGTCCAGTGCAAATCACTGTGTACAAAGACAAATCATTTGATTTTGTTGTTAAGACTCCTCCGGCAGCAGTTCAGTTAATGGAAGCTGCAAAGCTAAAATCTGGTTCTGGTGAGCCTAATCGTAAAAAAGTAGCTAGCGTTACTTGGGAACAAATTAGAACTATTGCTGAAGACAAAATGCCAGACTTAAATGCTTTTACAATTGAAAAAGCTATGAGTATGGTTGCTGGAACAGCTAGATCTATGGGTATAACTGTATCAGGAGATGCTCCTTTTTAATTAAGAAAAAGAAATGGCAAAATTAACAAAAAAGCAAAAAGAGGCTGCTTCAAAAATTGAAAAGAACAAATTATACTCTTTAAAAGATGCTGCTGCATTAATTAAAGTTGTTGCTTCTGCAAAATTTGATGAGTCTGTTGATATCGCAGTTCGTTTGGGTGTTGATCCAAGAAAAGCGAATCAAATGGTTAGAGGTGTAGTTACTTTACCTCACGGAACAGGAAAAGACGTTAAAGTATTAGCATTGGTTACTCCAGATAAAGAAGCTGAAGCAAGAGAAGCTGGAGCAGATCACGTTGGTCTTGACGATTACTTACAAAAAATTAAAGACGGTTGGACAGATGTTGATGTAATCATTACTATGCCTGCTGTTATGGGTAAATTAGGCCCATTAGGTCGTATTTTAGGACCTAGAGGTTTAATGCCAAACCCTAAGACAGGTACAGTAACTATGGATGTTGCTAAAGCTGTTCAAGAAGTTAAAGCTGGTAAAATTGACTTTAAAGTTGATAAAACTGGTATCGTTCACGCTGGTATTGGTAAAGTTTCTTTCGGAGCTGAGCAAATCGTTGAGAACGCACACGAAATTATTCAAACATTAATAAAACTTAAACCAACTGCTGCTAAAGGTACATACATCAAAGGTATTCACCTTACAAGCACAATGAGTCCTGCTATTGCATTAGACCCAAAAGCAGTATAATTGGTAGTTAAAAATTTTTAGTATGACTAGAGAAGAAAAATCAATCGCGATTGAAAATTTAACTGCGCAGTTAGCTGGTACAAATATCATTTACATTTCTGATATTTCTGGTTTAAACGCAGAGACAACTTCAAACTTACGTAGAGCTTGTTTTAAAGCAGGTATCAAATTAGAGGTTGTAAAGAACACTTTGCTTGCAAAAGCAATGGAAGCTTCTTCTAATGATTATGGTGATTTACCAACTGTTTTATCAGGTAACAGTGCTATCTTCATTTCTGATGTTGCAAACGCACCTGGAAAAATTATCAAAGATTTCCGTAAGAAATCTGATAAGCCAGTTTTAAAAGGAGCTTACATCAATTCTGAAGTATATATTGGAGATAATCAATTAGATGCATTAGCTACAATTAAATCTAAAGAAGAGCTTATTGGAGAAATCATTGGATTATTACAATCTCCAGCTCAAAGAATTATTTCTGCTTTACAAAACAAATTCGCAGGAAGCGAAGAAGGAGCAGAGTAATAAATGTAAGGGAGCTTGCTTCCTTGCTGCTTAATTAGCGCACAATAATTAAATTATATTTTTACAAATCATTTTAAACGATAGAAAAAATGGCAGATTTGAAACAATTCGCAGAACAATTAGTTAACTTAACAGTTAAAGAAGTTAACGAATTAGCAACAATATTAAAAGATGAGTACGGAATCGAGCCTGCTGCTGCTGCTGTAGTAGTTGCTGCTGGTGGAGGAGATGGTGCTGCTGAAGAAGCACAAACTGAATTTACAGTTGTATTGAAAGATGCAGGAGCTTCTAAATTAGCTGTTGTAAAATTAGTTAAAGAATTAACTGGTTTAGGTCTTAAAGAAGCTAAAGATGTAGTTGACGGTGCTCCAAGCAACGTTAAAGAAGGTGTTTCTAAAGAAGAGGCTGAAGGTCTTAAAAAATCTTTAGAAGAGGCTGGAGCTACTGTTGAGCTTAAATAATTAAACTCAGTTTAAGAACTAGGTTTAGGTCTTGAGTTAACACTCAAAGGCCTAAACCATTTTTCGTATAATAAAATATATCAAATTTTATTATCCCATAGTTTAAAATACGAAAAAGTTTTTGATCAATACGAAGAAAGAAAATGGAGCTCTATTTATGTTCTATTTTTAAAGATGTATTGATTATAATAAGAAAGTATAGATTAAACAGTGTGTTTTTACACAAAAATAAATTACTTTTTTTTAATCAAAATTTTGTCCATTGATGATAACAAATCAGACTGAAAGATTGAATTTTGCCTCTACAAAAAATATTCCTGACTATCCAGACTTCTTGGATGTTCAGGTTAAATCTTTTAAAGATTTCTTTCAATTAGAAACGAAATCTGACGAAAGAGGCAACGAAGGGTTATACAACACCTTCATGGAAAACTTCCCAATCACAGATACAAGAAATAACTTTGTATTGGAATTCCTAGATTATTTTGTTGATCCGCCACGTTATACAATTCAAGAATGTATAGAGAGAGGTCTTACTTATAGTGTGCCTTTAAAAGCTAGGTTAAAACTATACTGTACAGATCCAGAACACGAAGATTTTGAAACTATTGTACAAGATGTTTATCTTGGAACAATTCCTTACATGACTCCTAGTGGTACTTTTGTTATTAATGGTGCCGAGCGTGTTGTAGTATCACAATTACACCGTTCTCCAGGGGTTTTCTTTGGACAGTCATTCCACGCAAATGGAACTAAACTTTATTCTGCGAGAGTAATTCCTTTTAAAGGATCTTGGATAGAATTTTCTACTGATATTAACAGCGTAATGTACGCGTATATCGATAGAAAGAAAAAATTACCTGTTACAACTTTATTCCGTGCTATCGGTTTCGAAAGAGATAAGGATATCCTTGAAATTTTCGACTTAGCTGAGGAAATTAAAGTTTCTAAAACAGGAATTAAGAAATATATTGGAAGAAGACTTGCTGCGCGTGTATTGAACACATGGCACGAGGATTTCGTTGATGAGGATACTGGAGAGGTAGTTTCTATCGAACGTAACGAAATCATCCTTGATCGTGATACAATTATCGACAAAGATAATGTTGAGGAGATCATCGATTCTAACGTTAAATCTATTTTGTTACACAAAGAGGATAATAACCAAGCAGATTATGCTATTATCCATAACACATTACAAAAAGATCCAACTAACTCTGAAAAAGAAGCTGTAGAGCACATTTACCGTCAGTTGCGTAACGCTGAACCGCCTGACGAGGAAACTGCTCGTGGTATTATAGATAAATTGTTCTTCTCTGATCAACGTTACAATTTAGGTGAGGTAGGTCGTTACAGAATGAACAAAAAATTAGATTTAGATATCCCTATGGATAAGCAAGTGCTTACTAAAGAGGATATCATTACAATCGTTAAATATTTGATTGAATTGATCAACTCTAAAGCAGAGATTGATGATATCGACCACTTATCAAACCGTCGTGTTAGAACAGTTGGTGAACAATTGTCTCAACAATTCGGTGTTGGTTTAGCACGTATGGCTAGAACTATTCGTGAGAGAATGAACGTTAGAGATAACGAGGTGTTTACACCAATTGATTTGATCAATGCTAAAACATTATCATCAGTTATCAACTCTTTCTTTGGCACTAACCAGTTATCTCAATTTATGGATCAAACGAACCCATTAGCTGAGATTACACACAAAAGAAGACTTTCTGCACTTGGACCAGGTGGACTTTCGAGAGAGAGAGCTGGTTTCGAGGTTCGTGACGTTCACTATACTCACTATGGTCGTTTATGTCCGATTGAAACTCCTGAGGGACCAAACATTGGTTTGATTTCATCTCTTGGTGTTTATGCAAAAGTTAACGGAATGGGATTCATCGAAACTCCATACCGTAAAGTAACTAATGGTGTAGTTGATTTAGAGAGTACTCCAGTTTACTTAAGTGCTGAAGAAGAAGAAGGTAAAATGATTGCTCAGGCAAACATTGAAATGGACGCTACAGGTAAAATTACAGCTAGCAATGTTATTGCTCGTGAGGAAGGTGACTTCCCAGTTGTTGAGCCATCAGTAGTTCATTATACAGACGTTGCTCCTAACCAGATTGCATCGATTTCTGCATCTTTGATTCCTTTCTTGGAGCATGATGATGCGAACCGTGCGCTGATGGGATCAAACATGATGCGTCAGGCAGTTCCTTTGATCCGTCCTGAAGCACCGATTGTTGGTACAGGTTTAGAGCGTCAGGTAGCTTCAGATTCAAGAGTATTAATTAATGCTGAAGGGCATGGTACCGTTGAATACGTGGATGCTAATATCATTACTATTAAATACGATCGTACAGAAGACGAGAGAATGGTTAGTTTTGATGCTGATGAGAAAACGTATAACTTAATTAAATTTAGAAAAACCAATCAAGGTACAAGTATCAACTTGAAACCAATCGTAAGAAGAGGTGATAGAGTTGTTCCTGGCCAAGTATTGTCTGAAGGGTATGCTACTCAAAATGGAGAATTAGCTTTAGGTAGAAACTTAAAAGTTGCGTTCATGCCATGGAAAGGGTACAACTTCGAGGATGCGATTGTAATTTCTGAGAAAGTAGTTCGTGATGATATTTTTACATCTATCCACGTTGATGATTATTCATTAGAGGTTAGAGATACTAAGTTAGGAAACGAAGAGTTAACAAACGATATTCCTAACGTTTCTGAAGAAGCTACTAAAGACTTAGATGAAAACGGTATGATCAGAATTGGAGCAGAGGTTAAACCTGGCGACATTTTGATCGGAAAAATTACACCAAAAGGGGAATCAGATCCAACTCCAGAGGAGAAATTGCTTCGTGCAATCTTCGGAGATAAAGCTGGTGACGTAAAAGATGCTTCATTAAAAGCGTCTCCATCTTTACATGGTGTAGTTCTTGACAAAAAACTATTTGCAAGAGCCGTAAAAGATAAACGTAAACGTACTCAGGATAAAGATGCTTTAGGCGCTTTAGAAATGGAGTTCGAAACTAAATTTGTTGAATTAAAAGACAGATTAGTTGAGAAATTATTCCTGATTGTTAACGGAAAAACATCTCAGGGTGTAATGAATGATTTGGGTGAAGAAGTTTTACCAAAAGGTAAAAAATATACTCAAAAAATGCTTTACGCAGTAGAGGATTTTGCTCACTTAAGCAAAGGTCAGTGGGTTGCTGATGACGCTACAAATAAAATGGTTAATGATTTAATTCATAACTATAAAATTAAGCTGAACGACTTACAAGGAGCTTTAAGAAGAGAAAAATTCACTATTACAGTTGGAGATGAATTACCATCTGGAATCTTGAAATTGGCTAAAATTTATATCGCTAAAAAACGTAAGTTAAAAGTGGGTGATAAAATGGCGGGTCGTCACGGTAACAAAGGTATTGTTGCTAGAATCGTTCGTCATGAAGATATGCCTTTCTTAGAAGATGGAACACCGGTAGATATCGTATTGAATCCACTTGGGGTACCTTCACGTATGAACATTGGTCAGATTTACGAGACTGTTCTTGGATGGGCTGGTATGAACTTGGGTAGAAAATTTGCTACTCCAATCTTTGACGGAGCATCTCTTGATGAGATCAATGCTTTGACTGATGAGGCTAACGTACCACGTTTTGGACATACTTACCTATTTGATGGTGGAACTGGAGAGCGTTTTGCGCAAAAAGCAACTGTGGGAGTAATTTACATGCTTAAATTAGGGCACATGGTTGATGATAAGATGCACGCACGTTCTATCGGACCATACTCATTGATTACGCAACAGCCACTTGGAGGTAAGGCTCAATTTGGAGGTCAGCGTTTTGGAGAGATGGAGGTTTGGGCACTTGAGGCTTATGGAGCTTCTAGTACACTACGTGAAATCTTAACTGTTAAGTCTGATGACGTTATTGGTAGAGCTAAAACTTACGAAGCTATCGTTAAGGGTGAAACTATGCCAGAACCAGGTTTACCAGAATCATTCAATGTATTAATGCACGAATTGAAAGGTCTAGGATTAGATCTTCGTTTGGAAGAATAATAAAAAATGTAGAGGCGTGATTAATCACGTCTCTATATTAGTATTTATAATAAGTTTTTAAAGATTTATACCCGTAACCCGTTCCGATTTTTTATAATAATGCGAGGCATTTTATAACTAGCACTTCAAATAAGAATTTGAGGTTTAGAGAAGTAACCCGAGGTAGTAGCTGAATGATTAACTCTTTGATTTTTTAAAGAGTAGATTATAAATCTAAATTCAATTTTTTAATTGCAAAATAAATCAATAGTAAAAACTATGATGAATAACAGAAACAATAAAGATAAAAATCCAGTAAAAAGATTTAACAAAATCTCTATTGGATTGGCTTCGCCAGAATCTATCTTGAAAGAATCAAGAGGAGAGGTTTTAAAGCCAGAAACAATCAACTATAGAACTCACAAACCAGAGCGTGACGGACTTTTCTGCGAAAGAATCTTCGGACCAGTAAAAGATTTCGAATGTGCTTGTGGTAAGTACAAAAGAATTCGTTACAAAGGTATCATCTGCGACCGTTGTGGTGTTGAAGTTACTGAGAAAAAAGTACGTCGTGATAGAGTAGGACACATCAACCTTGTTGTGCCAATTGCTCACATCTGGTACTTCCGTTCTCTTCCAAACAAAATTGGTTATATCCTTGGTCTTCCATCTAAAAAATTAGATATGATCATTTACTACGAAAGATACGTAGTAATTCAGCCAGGTATTGCTAAAAATGCAGATGGAGAATCTTTACAAAGATTAGATTTCTTAACTGAAGAAGAATACTTAAACATTTTAGATACTCTTCCGCAAGAAAACCAATATTTAGATGATTTAGATCCAAATAAATTTGTTGCCAAAATGGGAGCAGAGTGTATTATGGATTTATTGGCTCGTATTGACCTAGATGCTTTATCTTATGAATTGAGACATAGCGCTAACAATGAGACTTCTAAACAAAGAAAAACTGAGGCTTTAAAAAGATTACAAGTTGTTGAGTCTTTCCGTGAGTCTAACGAAAACCGCGAAAACCGTCCAGAATGGATGATTATGAAAGTGGTTCCAGTTATCCCACCAGAATTGCGTCCACTTGTACCGCTTGATGGAGGTCGTTTTGCAACTTCAGATTTGAACGATTTATATCGTCGTGTAATCATTCGTAACAACCGTTTGAAAAGATTAATGGAGATTAAAGCTCCAGAAGTTATCTTAAGAAACGAGAAACGTATGTTGCAAGAATCTGTAGATTCATTATTTGATAACACACGTAAAGCTTCTGCTGTTAAAACAGAATCAAACAGACCATTAAAATCATTATCTGACTCATTAAAAGGTAAGCAAGGACGTTTCCGTCAAAACTTACTTGGAAAACGTGTGGATTATTCTGCTCGTTCGGTAATTGTCGTTGGGCCAGAGTTAAAATTATATGAGTGCGGATTGCCAAAAGATATGGCTTCTGAGTTATACAAACCTTTTGTTATCCGTAAATTGATTGAAAGAGGTATTGTAAAAACAGTAAAATCTGCTAAGAAAATTATTGATAAGAAAGAGCCTGTAGTTTGGGATATCCTTGAAAACGTAATTAAAGGTCACCCAGTATTACTTAACCGTGCTCCTACTTTGCACAGACTTGGTATTCAGGCATTTCAACCAAAATTAATTGAAGGAAAAGCGATCCAGTTACACCCATTAGTATGTACGGCATTCAACGCCGATTTCGATGGTGACCAGATGGCGGTTCACTTACCATTAGGGCCAGAAGCTATTTTAGAGGCTCAATTATTAATGTTGGCTTCGCACAATATCTTGAACCCTGCAAATGGTGCACCTATTACTGTACCTTCTCAGGACATGGTCTTGGGTCTATACTATATGACCAAAGAGCGTATTTCTACTGAAGATCATAAAATTATTGGTCAGGATTTAACTTTCTATTCTGCTGAAGAAGTAAATATTGCATTAAACGAAGGAAGATTAGAATTGAATGCTCGTGTGAAAATTAGAGCAAAAGATTTTAATGAAAACGGAGAATTAGTGTACAAAATCATCCAGACAACTGCAGGACGTGTATTATTTAATGAAGTAGTACCTGAAGCAGCTGGATATATCAATGACGTATTGACTAAGAAAAACCTTAGAGATATTATCGGACATATTTTAAGTGTGACTGATGTACCTACAACGGCAGCTTTCTTGGATAATATGAAAGATATGGGGTATAAATTTGCATTTAGAGGAGGTTTATCATTTTCTTTAGGTGATATTAGAATTCCAGAACAAAAAACGAAGTTGATTGCAGATGCTAGAGAGCAAGTTGAAGGTATCTCAACTAACTATAACATGGGTCTTATCACAAATAACGAGCGTTACAACCAAGTTATTGACGTATGGACTTCAGCAAATGCTCAGTTGACAGAATTAGCAATGAAAAATATTAGAGAAGACCAGCAAGGTTTCAACTCTGTATATATGATGCTTGACTCTGGGGCGAGGGGTTCTAAGGAGCAGATTCGTCAGTTAACTGGTATGCGTGGTTTGATGGCTAAGCCTAAAAAATCTACTGCTGGCGGTGGTGAGATTATTGAAAACCCGATTCTTTCTAACTTTAAGGAAGGTCTTTCGATTCTTGAGTACTTCATTTCTACTCACGGTGCTCGTAAAGGTCTTGCGGATACGGCTCTTAAAACGGCCGATGCAGGTTACTTGACAAGAAGGCTTCATGACGTTTCTCAAGATGTTATTGTTAACATTGAGGATTGTGGAACTTTAAGAGGTGTTGAAGTTGCTGCCTTGAAGAAAAATGAGGAAATCGTTGAGTCATTAGGTGAGAGAATTTTAGGACGTGTTGCATTACAAGACGTTATCAATCCTCTTACTAATGAGATCATGGTTAGATCTGGAGAACAAATTACTGAATCAATTGTTAAGACTATCGAAGCGTCTCCAATTGAGAAAGTTGAAGTTAGATCTCCATTAACTTGTGAGGCTTTAAAAGGTATCTGTGCTAAATGTTACGGTAGAAACTTAGCTACTGGTAAAATGACACAAAGAGGTGAAGCTGTCGGAGTTATTGCAGCTCAGTCTATTGGAGAGCCAGGTACACAGTTGACACTTCGTACGTTCCACGTTGGAGGGGTTGCTGGAGGTATCTCTGAAGAGTCTAGTATTATTACAAGATTCAACGGACGTCTTGAGATTGAAGATTTAAAAACAGTTAAAGGTGAAGATAGTGAAGGTAACGAAGTTGATATCGTTGTATCACGTTCTACTGAGTTGAAATTAATTGACGAAGGAACTGGAATCGTTTTAAACACACATAACATTCCTTACGGATCTAGTATTTTTGTAAATGATGGTGATGTGGTTACTAAAGGAACTGTAATCTGTAAATGGGATCCATATAACGGTGTAATTGTTTCTGAATTTACTGGTAAGATTGCTTACGAAGATTTAGAGCAAGGACAATCATATATGGTTGAAATCGATGAGCAGACTGGTTTCCAAGAAAAAGTAATTTCTGAGGCTAGAAACAAAAAATTAATTCCAACTTTATTAGTTTATGGTAAAGAAGGTGAATTGATTCGTTCATACAACTTACCAGTAGGTGCACACTTAATGGTTGAAAATGGTGAGAAAATTAAAGCAGGTAAAGTATTAGTAAAAATCCCTCGCCGTTCTTCTAAAGCAGGCGATATTACGGGAGGTTTACCAAGAATTACTGAGCTTCTTGAGGCTCGTAACCCTTCAAACCCAGCAGTTGTATCTGAAATTGATGGTGTTGTATCTTTCGGTAAAATTAAGAGAGGTAACCGTGAGATCGTTATCGAGTCTAAATTTGGTGAGATTAAAAAGTACCTAGTGAAACTTTCTAGCCAAATTTTAGTACAAGAGAATGACTTCGTAAGAGCGGGAGTTCCTTTGTCTGATGGTGCTATTACACCAGATGATATCTTAAGAATTCAAGGGCCAGCTGCTGTTCAACAGTACTTGGTAAATGAAATTCAAGAGGTTTACCGTTTACAAGGGGTAAAAATTAATGATAAGCACTTTGAGGTTGTAATTCGTCAGATGATGCGTAAAGTTAAAGTTGAAGATCCAGGAGATACTTTATTCTTAGAAGATCAATTGATCCACACTAAAGACTTTATCCTTCAAAATGATAAATTATACGGAATGAAAGTGGTTGAAGATGCTGGAGATTCTTCAGTATTGAAACCAGGTCAGATCATTACACCTCGTGAATTGCGTGATGAAAATTCATTATTGAAACGTACAGATAAAAATCTTGTTGTAGCAAGAGACGTAATTACTGCAACTGCAACGCCAGTTTTACAAGGTATTACAAGAGCTTCGTTACAAACTAAATCGTTCATTTCTGCGGCTTCATTCCAGGAGACAACGAAAGTACTTAACGAAGCTGCAGTAGCTGGTAAAGTAGATGATTTAGAAGGATTAAAAGAAAACGTAATCGTTGGACACAGAATTCCTGCAGGAACAGGTATGAGAGAGTACGATAACACTATCGTAGGATCTAAAGACGATTACAACGAAATGATGGCTAATAAAGAAGAATATATCTATTAATTAGGGAAACTATGAGTAATCCGAAACAACAACAAGAGCAAATTAACATTGAGTTAGACGAAAGCATAGCAGAAGGAATTTATTCTAATCTTGCGATTATCAATCACTCATCATCGGAGTTTGTTTTAGATTTTGTGAGCATTATGCCAGGTATTCCTAAAGCCAAGGTAAAATCAAGAATTGTCTTGACACCACAACATGCTAAAAGATTATTGAGAGCTATAGGTGAAAATATCCATAGATTTGAGGCAGCTCATGGCGAAATCAAAGAAACGGAACAAGCGCCAATACCGCTTAATTTTGGTCCAACTGGACAAGCATAAATTTTAAAGCCCCTTGAAAAAGGGGCTTTTTTTTGGATGTTATGAAAAATGCAGTTTATCGGATTTAATTTACTTTGGTCGACTAATTTTCTTTTGAGCAGAATATTATTTTAATTTGGTGTAACCTAAAAAAGATTAAAATTTTGAAATATAATGACTTAGTAAGGTTGATTTAATTCAAATTATAAAAAAGCGCTACTTGTTTAGCGTTTTTTTTATGGCTATAATTAAAAATATTCTCTTGGCTTCCCAACCTTTTGCCGAAAAACATACTCTATTTAAGTATAATGATCTATTCATGATTTTTAACTTAAATGATTACAGTATGAAAAAGAAGTTCACTTTAGAGATAGCGAGTCCATGTTCTGAAAATTTTGATAAAATGATTCCGAATGAAAGCGGTTCATTTTGTAATTCTTGCATGAAAAATGTAATTGATTTGAGTAAAAAAACGAATTCTGAAGTTGCAAAATTCATTTCAGAAAATAAAAATGCAAACATTTGTGCCAGATTAAAAACAACTCAGCTGAAAGAAGAATTTCAGTTTAATGAATCATCAAAAATCAATAACTTAAAATATGCAGCCGTGGCGGCGTCAATTTTGTTAGCATCAAATGTAACGGCACAGGAAAAAAATGCTGAAGAAACTGAGATTAGAGTTCCAGTACCAATGCATTATACAGTTGGAAAAGTTGTTTACGTTGAAAATACAGAAGAACAATCAATTTTTGTAAAAGGAAAATTACTTGATGCCAAAACAAATAGACCTTTCGATAAAAAAATATATCAAAATCTGGCTATTACTATTAATGGTTCAAAGAGCAATATAAAAATGAGTTCAAAAACAGGGGAGTTTTTAATTCCGGTATTAATTGCGAAGGATTCTAAAGCATTTGAAGTAACGATCACCGCCAATGATTATTATCTTTCGAAAACTATTCCTTTTAATATGAGTTTAGTGAAAGATAATGTATTGCAACAAAACATAGTCATTTCAGCTGATGAACTTGCTAGAATCTATATCGCAGGTGGATTAGGGATTAATTATACACGATAATAATCAAATTTGCATATTGGGGAATGTAAATGAAAAAGGCTGTCTAAAATAAATTGACAGCCTTTTTATGTTTTGAATTGAGAGTGGATTATTAATCAAACTCAGATGTAAAGTATAATTTCACACTTGGGTATTTACTCTGCGTCATTTGAATAGTGAAATCAGAATCGGCTAAGAATACCAATTGACCGTATTTATCATGAGCCAAGAATTTTTGTTTGATACGCTTAAATTCTTTAAACTCTTCATTTTTAGCGTCATCAGGCTTAACCCAACAAGCTTTATGCACCGGGAAGTTTTCATAAGTACATTTTGCTCCGTATTCGTGCTCTAAACGGTATTGAATTACCTCGTATTGAAGCGCTCCAACAGTTCCGATAACTTTACGATTGTTCATTTCTAAAGTAAACAACTGAGCAACACCTTCATCCATTAGCTGGTCAACACCTTTTTCCAATTGTTTTGCTTTCATTGGATCAGCGTTGTTAATGTATCTAAAGTGCTCTGGAGAGAAACTCGGAATCCCTTTAAAGCTCATGATTTCGCCTTCGGTTAAAGTATCTCCAATTTTAAAGTTTCCGGTATCGTGTAAACCAACAATATCACCAGGGTAAGAAATATCAACGATTTCTTTTTTTTCTGCAAAAAAGGCATTCGGACTAGAGAATTTTAAATTTTTCTTTTGGCGAACGTGGTAATATGGTTTGTTTCTTTCGAAAGTTCCAGATACAATTTTGATGAAAGCTAAACGGTCACGGTGTTTAGGATCCATATTTGCGTGGATTTTGAAAACAAATCCCGACATTTTTTCTTCTGTAGGTTCAACTGTTCGTGTTTCAGAATCTTTTGCTCTTGGAGATGGTGCGATTGTAATGAAGCAATCTAACAATTCGCGAACTCCAAAGTTATTTAAAGCAGATCCAAAGAATACTGGCTGGATTTTTCCATCCAAATAATCCTGACGCTCAAATTTTGGGTAAACCTCATCGATCAATTCTAATTCTTCACGAAGTTTATTAGCCGCTTTTTCTCCCACAATTTTATCTAATTCCGGATTGTTTTGCACATCAGAAAAAGCAATTGTTTCTTCAATATTTTTACGGCTGTCCCCACTAAAAAGATTAATATTTTCTTCCCATAGATTGTAAATTCCTTGGAAATCATAACCCATTCCGATAGGAAAACTTAATGGTGTAACTTTAAGGCCTAATTTTTGTTCTACTTCATCCATCAAATCGAAAGCATCTTTACCCTCACGGTCTAATTTATTGATGAAAACGATCATAGGAATGTTACGCATTCTACAAACAGCTACTAATTTTTCTGTTTGTTCCTCAACCCCTTTTGCAACGTCAATTACAACAATAACACTGTCAACAGCGGTTAAAGTTCTAAAGGTATCCTCAGCAAAATCCTTGTGTCCAGGAGTGTCCAGGATATTGATTTTTTTATCTTTATAGTTAAAAGCAAGCACAGAAGTCGAAACCGAGATACCTCTCTGACGCTCGATTTCCATAAAGTCACTCGTTGCTCCTTTTTTAATTTTGTTGTTTTTTACAGCTCCTGCTTCCTGAATAGCCCCTCCAAACAACAGTAATTTTTCAGTTAAAGTTGTTTTACCGGCATCGGGGTGCGAGATGATTCCAAATGTTCTTCTGCGTTGTATTTCTTTTAAAAAGCTCATATTTCGTATAAATAGGTTGCAAAAGTACTATTAAATACGGCTTTATAAAAATATTCAGTTCGTAAATTTGGAAGTCTTTATTTCTAAATGGATTTTAAAGAAAAAAATAAGGCTGTTTTGCAACAGCCTTAAATAGTCATTTTTAAAATTACTGATTAATTGACCAAATTGAATATCCTTTTGGAGGACATTGTATTTTTACCCATTTATCGGCTTGAGTTGTCGGATACCAAGATGAGTTTCCTGTAAAATCTTTAATTTGAGTATTGGCCCAATTGGTCTGAATCCATCTTTCCTGCCAAACATCTGAGTTGTTGATGTAAACTACTAGTCCAGGATTTCCGTTGTAACCGTTTCTTCTCGCCACGTATTCGTCATTGTCAGAATATAAGATAGAAGTTGTTCCAGTCGCTTTATTATTGTGAATCCAGATTAGATTGTTCAATTTGTTTTTGTCTAGCCATTCTTCATAATCTCTGTAGAAAATTGTTGGATAGCCTTCATGAGTTAATATATAGGAGTAAGCCAACATTTTGTTCCAGATTTCATCGGTATCATGATTGGTTACAAAAGTTACTGCTTTGTACGGATTGCGTTTCCACATCATGTCATCATTCAAAAGAGCCAAATTGTTACCATCAAAAGCATCATTCATTTTGTAGTAGCAAGCAAAGTCAAATACAGAACTGTTTGCATTGTTTGCCCAGTCATTTAAGACATTTACATTCGAATCCCATAATTCTCCAACAGAAAACCCGCCAACATTCGCATTCCATGCATTAACAACCCATGCGCCAAAACCTTTTACGTAGTCGAATCTCCAGCCATCAAATTTCATTGTATTTTTATAATATTTCCCGACACCATCCGCACGCAGCCACAGCCAGTTCTGAACATTTGGCGCAGTGTGACATAAATCAGGAAAACCTCCAAAAGAGCCTTCGTCATTATTTCCGTAACTGTTTTTATAAAAATCATTATAGTTGCGAGGGAATTTACCAGAAGCAACTCCTGTAAAATTTGTCCACGTATTTGTTCCTGTAAAAGGATTTGCCTCAGACTGTCCGCCGCTATTATGGTTGATTACGATATCTGCATAAACTTTGATGTTTTCGTTGTGAGCAGCTGTAATTAAATTTACCAATTCAGTTTTTGATCCAAATCTGGTTTCTACACTTCCATTCTGATTGTAATCTCCAAAATCAAAGTAATCTGTTGGATCATACCCCATCGAAAAAGCTCCGTTTTGTGCTTTTGATGCAGGTGGAAGCCATATAGAGCCAATTCCAGCGTTACCCCAAGCAGTAACTTTGCTACTTATGGTGTTCCACCAATTTCCTCCCGAAGGAACATCCCAATAAAAAGCTTGCATCATAACGCCTCCGCCTGGATTGTCAACATATTTTCCAGTTGGAGAAGAGCTTGAAGTGCCTGTGCTAAATGGTTTTCCATCATGATGCGTAACATCAATAATTTTAAAATTTTGGCTTTCAGCTTTTGAATCAGATTCACTGATTTCATTTTGAGAACAAGAATACAGCAGTCCAGTAAATGCCGTTATAAGGCATAATTTTAAAATAGGTTTTTTCATAGTAGATTGTGGTTAAGTTAAATAGTGAGTTTTGTAATTATTGTTTTTAAGCTAAAAAAAGGTGTTATTGGTAATTTTTTAAAGCTTAAATTGATAATTACGCATCTAAAGTAAATGTTTTTTGATTTAATTTTAATTTGTAAGAAAATAGTTTATCACGAAAACGTTGTAGTGTTGAGAACTTTTTTTATAGTGCTTGTAATTAGATGTTTATTTGTCATTTAAAATCAAATTTTAAAAGCAGCTGTAAAATTGTCTTTCGTGTATTAGAAAAATTAAACAGAAGATTTTGAGGGTTGGAATATAATTTTTTGTTAATAGTATATTGGATAGTTGGATTATGTAATTGAATTGTTATTTTTGTTCGTTATAAGTTACGAAAGAACTATACTTTAATTATTTATGTTTAAGTTGAACATACTTAATTTTAGAGGGATTATCTAAAAATAGACTTTACATTCAAATAAAAATTAAAATAATGTTATTAAAAAAATTACAGCTAAAAACAATTGATTACAAGTTTGCACTAACAATTTGTTTTTTTCTTTTTTTAACTCCAATTATCACAGCGCAAGAAATTATTCCTGATGTTGTTGCTCAAAAGCCAGTTGAAACTCCTTCTGGCGGAAAATTGAAAATAGATGGAATTATTGCTACAGTAGGAGATTATATTGTTTTAGACTCTGATATCGATAAAGGATTTTTAGAAATTACTGCGCAAGGCGGATCTATAAAAGACATTACTAGATGCCAGATGCTTGGTAAACTTTTAGAAGACAAACTATACGCTCACCAAGCTATTCAGGATAGTATTATTGTGAGTGATGCCGAAGTTCGAAGCATGATGGAAGAGCGTCTTAACTACATGACGCAACAAGTAGGTGACATTAATAAAGTAGTTGAATACTATAAAAAAAGCTCTGTTGAAGAATTTAAAACTTATTTTGCAGACATCTTAAAGGAGCAAAAGCTGGCTTCTGAGATGAGAGATAAGATTGTAAAAGATGTTGAGATTACTCCAGAAGAAGTTCGTAATTTCTTTAAGAAAATCCCAAAAGATGAATTGCCAACTTTTGGAGCAGAAATGGAAGTTGCGCAAATTGTCGTAGAACCTAAAATTTCTAAAGAAGATAAGCAAAAAGTAATTGATAGATTAAATGCTATAAGAAAAGATGTTCTTGAGGGATCTAGTTTTGCAACCAAAGCAGTTTTGTATTCTCAGGATCCTGGTTCTTCTCCAAACGGAGGATATTACAAAATGACAAGAAAAACGCCTTTTGTAAAAGAATTTAAAGATGTTGCTTTTAGTTTGCAGGCTGGAGAAATTTCAGAGCCATTTGAGACAACTTTTGGTTATCATATTATTATGGTAGAAAAAATTAAAGGGCAAGAAGTTGAATTGCGTCATATTTTGATCGCTCCAACCGTTTCAGAAGCTGCTTTAAAAGAAGCAAAAGAGAGAATTACCAATATTAGAAATAAAATTGTTAATAAGGAAATTACTTTTGCTGAAGCGGCTAGGACAGAATCAGACGAAAAAGAAACTAGAACAAATGGAGGGACATTGGTGAACCCAACAACTCAAGACACTCGATTTGAGTTGACAAAAATGGATCCAACCTTATATAGCCAAGTTTCAAATTTAAAAGGAGATGAAGTTTCTCAGCCACTTTTAAATACAGATGATAAAGGCAAGAAAACCTATAAGCTGATTACCGTTACAAACAGAATTGATGAGCATACTGCTGACTATGCTAAAGATTATACTAAAATTAAAGAATTAGCATTAAAAGAAAAGCAGATTAACGCAATTGCAAAATGGTTTGATACTAAAATTAAAGACACTTACATCAAAATCATTGGAGAGTATAAAGACTGTACTTTTGCGAACAACTGGTTGAAAAAATAAGTTTTAATAAATAAATAAAAAGAGTTAGTTTTATGATTTCATAGAATTAACTCTTTTTAATTTTAAATACACTCATAAATGTCTGACGTAACAGCAATTCACAATTTAGTTCAAAAAAGAAACGAATTAAAAAAAGAAATAGCGAAAATCATTGTAGGGCAAGACGCCGTTGTAGATCAAATTTTACTTTGTATATTTTCTGGAGGACACGCGCTTTTAATTGGAGTTCCGGGTTTGGCTAAAACCTTAATGATAAATACTTTGTCTCAGGCTTTAGGGTTAGATTTTAAAAGAATTCAGTTTACGCCAGATTTAATGCCTTCGGATATTTTAGGGAGTGAAATTTTGGATGAAAATAGAAATTTTAAATTCATCAAAGGGCCAATTTTTTCTAATATAATTTTGGCTGATGAGATTAATAGAACACCTCCAAAAACTCAGGCAGCACTGTTAGAAGCTATGCAGGAGAGATCAGTAACTATTGCGGGTCAGCACCATAAATTAGATTTGCCATATTTTGTTTTAGCAACTCAAAACCCAATTGAGCAAGAAGGAACTTATCCGTTGCCAGAAGCGCAATTAGACCGTTTTATGTTTGCTATTAAATTAGAATATCCAACTTTTGAAGAAGAAGTTCAGGTAGTAAAACGAACGACTTCTGATGTTAGAACAGAAATAAACCCGTTGTTTAATGCGCAGGAAATTATCGATTTTCAGCACTTAATCCGTAGAATTCCAGTTGCAGATAATGTTATAGAATATGCAGTAACGCTGGTAAGCAAAACACGCCCAGATAATTCTTTGACCAATGATTTTGTGAAAAATTATTTGGACTGGGGAGCAGGGCCAAGAGCTTCGCAAAATTTAATTTTAGCTGCAAAAGCACACGCCGCGTTTAACGGAAAATTTTCACCAGACATTGAAGATGTCCAAGCGGTGGCAACAGGAATTCTTCGCCATAGAATTATTAAAAATTATAAAGCAGATGCTGAAGGAATTACAGAAGAAACAATCATTAAAAAGCTGATGTAATTTCTGCAAAATATATTTACTAAATCCCGATAAATTTTTATCGGGATTTTTTGTTTTTGTCTAGATTATAAAAATCGATCTATGACATTCAAAAGAGGTCAAAAAGATCAACTATAACGTTATAATTGTTTATTTAGAAAGATTCTTTGCGAAAATAGGGGTAAAAACCTACTTACTTTATAACATCGAATTTCGACTTTGTTAAAGAAAAGATTTTTAAATATTAATAATTCATTATTTTAATTTAAAATTGATTTTTTGGCAAAAACAAGCAGTGAAAATCGTTTTTTAGCAATAATAATTTTTGAAAAGGCTTGTTCTATTATATTTTTTTTAATTTTCGTCTTTAATGCTTAAATTTGCCTCAAAAAAATAAATCCGCTTTTATTATGAATATTTATCAGGATTACCTTCAAGAAATTGAAGAAAGAAAAAATCAAGGGTTACACCCTAAACCAATCGATGGAGCTGAATTGTTAAGCGAAATCATTGCTCAAATTAAAGATGTTGATAACGCATACCGCGAAGATTCTCTTAAGTTTTTTATTTACAATACTTTACCGGGTACTACAAGTGCTGCTGGTGAAAAAGCAAAGTTTTTAAAAGAAATTATTTTAGGTCAATCTGTAGTTAAAGAGATTACGCCTGCTTTTGCTTTTGAATTGTTATCACACATGAAGGGCGGGCCTTCAATTGAAGTGTTATTGGATTTGGCTTTAGGAAATGATGCTGCAATTGCTAAACAGGCTGCTGATGTTCTTAAAACACAAGTTTTCCTTTACGATGCAGATACAGATCGTTTGAAAGAAGCGTTCAAAAGTGGTAATGCAATCGCTAGAGAAATTATTGAAAGTTATGCGCAAGCTGAATTCTTCACGAAACTTCCAGAAGTTGATGAAGAGATTAAGGTTGTTACTTATATTGCTGGAGAAGGTGATATCTCAACAGATTTATTGTCTCCAGGAAACCAAGCTCACTCACGTTCAGATCGTGAGCTTCACGGGAAATGTATGATTACGCCTGAGGCACAAGCTGAAATTCAGGCGTTACAAGCTAAGCACCCAGATGCAAGTGTGATGCTAATTGCTGAAAAAGGAACAATGGGAGTTGGTTCTTCTCGTATGTCGGGAGTAAACAACGTTGCGCTTTGGACAGGGAAACAGGCAAGCCCATACGTTCCATTTGTAAATATCGCTCCAATTGTTGGAGGAACAAATGGTATTTCTCCAATTTTTCTTACTACAGTAGACGTAACGGGAGGTATCGGAATTGACCTTAAAAACTGGGTTAAAAAAGTTGATGCAGATGGAAAGCCAGTATTGAATGAAAATAATGAGCCAATTCTTGAGCAAGCATATTCTGTTGCTACAGGAACTGTTTTGACGATTAATACTCAAACAAAAAAATTATACAATGGGGATCAGGAATTAATTGATATTTCTAGATCATTCACGCCTCAAAAGAAAGAATTCATTAGAGCTGGAGGATCTTATGCAATTGTATTTGGTAAAAAACTTCAAACTTTCGCAGCGAAAGTTTTAGATATTGAAGCTCCTGCTGTATTTGCTCCATCAAAAGAAATTTCTAATGAAGGGCAAGGTTTAACAGCGGTAGAGAAAATCTTCAACAAAAATGCTGTTGGTATTGCTCCAGGAAAAGTTTTGCACGCAGGATCAGACGTTCGTGTAGAGGTTAATATTGTTGGTTCTCAAGATACTACAGGTCTTATGACAGCTCAGGAATTAGAGTCTATGGCTGCTACAGTTATTTCTCCAATTGTTGATGGTGCTTACCAGTCAGGTTGCCATACAGCTTCAGTTTGGGACAAAAAAGCGCAGGCAAACATTCCTAAATTGATGAAATTTATGAACAACTTCGGGTTAATCACAGCTCGTGACCCTAAAGGCGTTTATCATTCAATGACAGACGTAATCCATAAAGTGCTTAACGACATTACTATCGACGAGTGGGCAATCATTATTGGTGGTGACTCTCATACAAGAATGTCTAAAGGTGTTGCTTTTGGTGCTGACTCAGGAACTGTTGCTCTTGCTCTTGCTACTGGTGAGGCTTCTATGCCAATCCCAGAATCTGTAAAAGTGACTTTCGTAGGTGATATGAAAGGTTATATGGATTTTCGTGATGTTGTTCACGCTACACAAGCTCAAATGCTTAAGAAATTCAACGGAGAGAACGTATTCCAAGGTAGAATTATCGAGGTTCACATCGGGACTCTTACTGCTGACCAAGCCTTTACATTTACAGACTGGACTGCAGAGATGAAAGCTAAAGCTTCTATCTGTATTTCAGAAGATGATACTTTAATCGAATCATTGGAAATTGCTAAAGGCAGAATCCAAATCATGATCGACAAAGGAATGGATAATGACAGACAAGTTCTTCAAGGATTAATCAACAAAGCTGATAAGAGAATTGCTGAAATTAAATCTGGCGAAAAACCAGCTTTAACTCCAGATGCAAATGCTAAATACTATGCTGAAGTTGTAGTTGATTTGGATCAAATTGCTGAGCCAATGATCGCTGACCCAGATGTAAATAACAAAGATGTTTCTAAACGTTATACTCACGATACCATCAGACCATTATCTTTCTATGGTGGAGAGAAAAAAGTAGATCTAGGATTTATTGGTTCTTGTATGGTTCACAAAGGAGATATGAAAATTTTGGCTCAAATGTTGAAAAATGTTGAGGCACAAAATGGAAAAGTTGAATTTAATGCTCCTCTTGTAGTGGCTCCTCCAACTTACAACATCGTAGATGAATTGAAAGCAGAAGGAGACTGGGAAGTTTTACAGAAATACTCAGGTTTCGAGTTTGATGATAATGCTCCAAAATCAGCGGCGCGTACAGAATACGAAAATATGTTGTATTTAGAGCGCCCTGGATGTAACCTATGTATGGGTAACCAAGAAAAAGCGGCTAAAGGAGATACGGTAATGGCAACATCTACTCGTTTATTCCAAGGAAGAGTTGTAGAAGATAAAGAAGGTAAAAAAGGAGAATCATTGCTTTCTTCTACGCCAGTTGTTGTTCTTTCTACAATTTTAGGTAGAACTCCAACAATGGAAGAATACACTGCTGCGGTTGATGGTATTAACTTAACTAAGTTTGCTCCTTCTAACAAGCAATTGGTAATGTAGTCTAAAGAGATTATCTAATCATATTTTTTAAGAGCCCGAGTCGTAAAACTCGGGCTTTTTTTGTAATAATTGCGCTATTTTTTGTATCTTGTGATGTTCAAAAAAGAATAATAAAAACAAAAAATCTATGGCTTTTGATATCGAAATGATTAAAAAAGTGTACGAAAATATGTCAAGTCGCGTTGATAAAGCGCGTGAGATTGTTGGTCGTCCACTTACTTTAACGGAGAAAATTTTATACAATCACCTTTGGGAAGGAAATCCTACTAAGGCGTTTGGAAGAGGGGTTGATTACGTTGATTTTGCACCAGACCGAGTAGCTTGTCAGGATGCAACTGCACAAATGGCGCTATTACAGTTTATGCACGCCGGTAAATCTAAAGTGGCAGTTCCTACAACGGTTCACTGCGACCACCTGATTCAGGCAAAAGTAGACGCTGTAACCGATTTGGCTAGAGCAAAAACACAAAGTAATGAGGTTTTTGACTTCTTGTCTTCTGTTTCTAATAAATACGGAATCGGTTTCTGGAAACCAGGAGCTGGAATTATTCACCAGGTAGTGCTTGAAAATTATGCTTTCCCTGGCGGAATGATGATTGGTACCGATTCTCATACTGTAAATGCAGGCGGGTTAGGAATGGTTGCTATTGGTGTTGGTGGGGCAGATGCTGTAGATGTCATGTCTGGAATGGCTTGGGAGCTTAAATTTCCTAAACTTATCGGAGTGAAGTTAACGGGTAAATTATCTGGCTGGACAGCTCCAAAAGATGTTATTCTTAAAGTTGCGGGTATTTTGACCGTAAAAGGTGGTACTGGCGCTATCGTAGAATATTTTGGAGAAGGCGCAAAAGCGATGTCTTGTACTGGTAAAGGAACGATTTGTAATATGGGAGCTGAGATTGGAGCTACAACCTCAACTTTTGGCTACGATGATTCTATGAGCCGTTATTTGCGTTCTACAAATAGAGCAGATGTGGCTGATGCTGCAGATAAAATCGCTTCTTATTTAACAGGAGATCCAGAAGTATATGCTAACCCTGAAAAATATTTCGATCAAGTTATCGAAATCAACTTATCTACGTTAGAACCGCACTTAAACGGTCCTTTTACGCCAGATTTAGCTACTCCGATTTCTAAAATGAAAGAAGAAGCTATCAAAAACAATTGGCCGTTACAGGTTCAGTATGGTTTGATTGGCTCTTGTACAAACTCATCTTACGAAGATATTTCTCGCGCTGCATCTTTAGCAAAACAAGTGGCTGCGAAAAATTTAAAAACGAAAGCGAAATTTACAATCACTCCAGGTTCTGAAGTCGTGCGTTCTACAATAGAAAGAGACGGATTTATCGATACTTTTAATAAAATCAACGCAACAGTATTTGCAAATGCCTGCGGACCATGTATTGGTATGTGGGATAGAGAAGGGGCGGAAAAAGAAGAAAGAAACACTATTGTGCATTCTTTCAATAGAAATTTCTCTAAACGTGCAGACGGTAACCCAAACACTTTGGCATTCGTAGGTTCTCCAGAATTGGTAACAGCTTTGGCAATTGCAGGAGATTTAGGATTTAATCCATTAACAGATAAATTAATCAATGAAGATGGCGAAGAAGTAATGCTTGATGAGCCTACTGGAGCCGAACTTCCTGCTAAAGGTTTCTATGCTGAAGACCCAGGTTTTCAGGCTCCGGCAGAAGACGGCTCAAATGTTCAGGTAGTTGTTAATCCGACCTCAGAGCGCTTACAGTTATTAGCTCCTTTTAATGCTTGGGACGGGAAAAATATTACAGGTGCTAAATTATTAATCAAAGCATTCGGAAAATGTACTACAGACCATATTTCTATGGCTGGACCTTGGTTGCGTTTCCGTGGGCACTTAGATAATATTTCTAACAATATGCTTATTGGAGCTGTAAATGCTTACAATCAAAAAACAAACTCTGTAAAAAATCAATTGACTGGCGAATACGATGCTGTTCCTGCAGTTGCCCGCGCATACAAAGCGGCAGGAGTTCCATCTATTGTGGTTGGAGATCATAATTACGGAGAAGGTTCTTCTCGTGAGCACGCTGCTATGGAGCCTCGTTTCTTAGGAGTTAAAGCAGTATTAGTGAAATCTTTCGCTCGTATTCACGAAACAAATCTTAAAAAACAAGGTCTTTTAGGATTGACATTTGCAAATGAAGCAGACTATGACAAAATCCAAGAAGATGATACTATTAACTTCTTAGATTTAACAGAATTTGCGCCAGGCAAACCATTGACATTAGAATTTGTTCATGCAGATGGCACAAAAGATATTATCTTAGCAAACCATACTTACAACGAAGGTCAGATTGGCTGGTTTGTAGCTGGTTCTGCATTGAATTTGATTGCAGCTGGAAAAGCTTAATATTTTAGTCAATTATATCAAATAAAAAACGCTCTATGAAAATAGAGCGTTTTTTATTATCTATTAAATTATTTTATTGCAAGTTTAGTTCGCTTTCGCAACAGTTGCGCCTTGCGACAAGATTTTAGCTTTGTTTGGTTTTGTCTTTTTAAATTCTTCTAAATCAATGCTGAATAGTCTCGATGAGGGTATTTTAGAATAACTATTTTCAAAAAGCCCGCCAAAGAGATAAAGTTTGTTGTTATAGTAGTGCATGGCAGAAAACTTCAGTTCGATGTCTATTTCATATTCTTTTAGCACGGTGCTTTTTAAGTCATAAGTGTACATTTTTCTATCCTCAAAAAAATAGATCATATTATCATGATACGCAACAGCAGGTCTTTCTAATTCTGTAAAGGCTTGACCTTCTATTTGCCATTTTCCGGTTGTCAAATCGAAAGTCTCGATTTCGGATAATAGTTTGCCGTTATCGCCGCCAATTAGATAGATTTTATCATTGACTAAAATTCCTGTAGTTTCTTTTGCAGTCGGCATATCGCCTAGTTCGTGCCAATAGCCAGTAGTAATGTCGTAGAGATGCATTTTGCTGGTGAAATCTTTTTTTCCTTCCTCTGTTGATCGTACTGAACCTCCTAAAACAATAATATTGTCCTTATAAGTGAACGACGCAAAATTAACAGCTTGATGCGGGTTAGCAAAATCGATTTTGCTGGTAAGGCTGTCAATATCCACAACCTCTATTTGATCTTGCAGGTATTCCCAGGCGCTTATTGTATTGATATACATTTTTTTTCCGCCTAAAATATAAATGGAGTTATTATAATAATGCATATTATGATATGCTCTTCCTTGTGATTTTAATTTTGAAATTGGAGTCGTCCAAGTATTGGTTGTAATGTCATAAATAGAGAGATTTCTTTTGTAGTGAGGTTTGTCTAGCGTATATTGAGATTGGGCAAGGTAATCTGTTAGGGTAAAATCGGCTTTTTCTGATCTAAGTTTTTCCAGCCAGTTTATTTCAGGAAAAGGATTTCCTCCCATCACATAAATCTTTTCATCCTTTATGAAAGATCCGAATCCGAAAACGGGATATTTTAGAGGTTTTAAAACATTGAAAGCTAGTTTTGGTTTTAATTTTAATGTAGAAATCACCACTACTGGGGACAGATTTTCAATGCTTTCCTCTAGTTGGACTTTGAAATTTTGCCTAGTAAAATACGTTACAGATAACCTCAATGTGGTATAGCCTATATGTGAAAATTCTAATACTTCTTCATTTTCTAATTTCTTTTTTAAGTTTAAGACAAATTCTCCATTTTGATTTGTTTTAGTTCCAATCTTATTTAACGTTGCAAATACATTGGCGTCTTTAATGGGTTCGCCGTTTGCTGATAATACCAGGCCCTTTATGTTTTGCGAAATAGAAAGCAATGGAAAAAGTAGGATGAAAATTACGAGTATTTTTTTTGTCATTTCTTTGGTTTTAGAATTAAAAAAACTTTTAAAAAATAGATCAATATGTAAAAAACTGCTTTTCAAAAAGTTGGCTCAATTTTTATGCCGAGGCTGTTAAATTGAGGTAAAATAATTGTTAAAAATACAGGTTTTTTTACTTTAAAAAGTTAAATTCGCTTTTTAGGCAATATATTTGTCTTTTTTGAGTTGAAATAAATGTGTAATGTAAAAAAAGTGTCAAAACTTTAATAATAGAGTATGGTTTATCGGTTAATAATAGTATTGTTTTTTTTCAGTGTAGGAGCTTTTGCGCAGGATAATTTTATTAAGCACAAAATTTCGCAAGGAGAAAACCTTTCTGTTATTGCTAAGAAATATGGAGTGAAAGTAAAAGATATTGCAGATGCAAATCCGAATGCTCCTAAAATATTGAAACTTAATTCTACACTTTTAATTCCTAACAAGAATAAAAATACTGCTAAAGCAAAGACTAAAAATATTGAGGTTGCGGCAAATGATACTCCTTCTATTGCTGCTTCTGGTACTCATGAAGTAGCTTCGAAAGAAACGCTTTGGGGAATTTCTAAAAAATATAATGTTTCTGTTGATGAATTAAAAAAGGCAAATCCATCGCTGGAGACCGAAGGCTTAAAAATAGGACAGCAAATAAATATTCCTTCAAATGACGTAGCCTCGAATATTAGTTCGCAAAATGAAATTCCAGTCAATTCAGAAATAGCTTCAACAGATGTGGAACTTATAAGAGAAGTTAAGTCTAAAGAGACAAAATATGGAATTTCTAAAGAATACGGCATTACAGTAGCAGAGTTAGAACGTCAGAATCCATCAGTTAAAAAGAAAATGCCAGTTGGATATTTATTGAAAATTCGTGTTCCAAAAGAAAAAGCAGATGCAATTCAGGCTGTAAAAACTTCACAAGAAACTAATATACAAGGAGATCTGAATGCTGCTTCTAGTCAATTAGCAGAAACGACTCCAGAAATAAAAAGAGATTCGACTGTTGTGAGAACAGGAAACTATTCTGAGTTAATAGATCAGCTTATAGCAAGCGCAGTAGGTAATATTGGAACTAGATATAGATCGGGCGGAACTACAAAAGCAGGTTTTGACTGTTCAGGATTAATGTTTTGTACTTTTGGCAATTTTGATATTAAACTGCCAAGGAGTTCCATAGAACAATCTCGAATTGGGACAAAAGTAGCTACGGATGAGGCCCAAAAAGGCGATTTAATTTTCTTTAGAACCAACGGTAGACGCCATATAAACCATGTGGGTATGGTTGTTGAGAATATTGACGGAGAGATTAAATTTGTACATTCGTCTACTCATGGCGGTGTAATGATTTCTTCTACAAAAGAGCCGTACTACACAAGAGCTTTCTCTCAAGTAAATCGTGTTTTAAATTAAACTTGAAGAAAAGCGTTTTTTAATGTTTCTAATCTGAAAGGTTTATTCCAGAAGTCAGATACATATTTGTTTTCTTTAACTTTTTGGATTTCATCGCTATCTAAGGTCGAAGAAAGTACAAAAATTTCAATTTTTTCTTTTACATTTTCCGGCAATCTATCAAACTCTTCTAGAAATTCAAAACCATTCATAATAGGCATTTGAATATCCAAAAGAATGATCAATGGATTTTGAAGCTGGTTTTTTAGAATCCAGTTCATTCCTTCTTTTCCGTTATTGGCTATACAGACAGGATTAATATCAAGTCCTTTTTTCAACAGCTTTTTAGTGACAAATTGATCAATCAAGTTGTCTTCTATAATTATAAATTGAGATTTATATGACATACGAATTTGGTATTGTTACTATAAATTTACTTCCAACATTGCTTTCTGAAAAAACAGAAATGTCTCCTCTAATATTTTCAACAGCTTCTTTTACGATATATAAGCCTAGTCCAGAGCCTTTGTTTTTATTTGTTCCAAAATACATATCAAAAATATTGGCTTTATAATCGTCATGAATTCCAATTCCATTATCTGCGACCTCTATTTTATTTACGCCCTCGCTAAAATAGGTTTTTATTGTAATAAACATTTCTGGTTTGGCGCAGTCTGCATATTTTATGGCATTAGAAAGCAGGTTGTTGATGATGATTTTCAAACGAAGACCGTCGCTTTCAATATGGTCAACCAAAAGCTCTTGCGTAAATTTAATTCTGTTTGCATTTTCAATATGCATTAATTGAAGAATGGCTTCATTGCACAGTTCTTTCAGACTCACGGGCTCCATGATTATTTCTTTTCTTTTGTTTTTAGAATAATCAATAATATCGCTTATAAACTGATCTTGTCTGGCAAGGCTTTGATGCATCATCTGCAAATAATTTCGAACCTGCTCCACATCATCTTCCAGTGCTGTTATTTCGATGAGGCCTTTTAGTGAGGTGATAGGTGATCTCAAATCGTGTGATGCGCTGTAAACAAAGCGATCCAATTCGTGATTTACGATAATGAGATTTTCATTTTTCACCTCAATCTCTTTTTTTGATACTAATAATCTTTTTACCATTATAGAATAATAAAGGCAGACGCTGCAGATGATAACTAGAATGAAAAAAATGTTTGTGATAATTAGCAAATCCTTTATTTTTCGAGTTCCTTCTCCTAATGTATTTGAAAAATTCCGCTCATTAATCGTTAATCGGTCACTAATTGCGCTAATATCTTTTAAATATTTTTCCTGATCTTTTGCAGTTAATATATTGTGTTCAATTTTTGCATTAATCTGCTGTCCAATAACAAAGAGATCAAAAATTAATTTATCTCCTTGTCCCCATTCATTTATCGCTTTAGATAAAAAGCTTACGTTTTTGAAATTTTCAAATAGCCAGATGATGTCATCTAGATCGTCTTCGTTATTTCTGCCCGTAAGAAATCCTTTTCTGGCAATTTGATTATCTCCAGCTTTTAAAAGGGTGATTCTTGCAATGCCGTCTCCTTGTGGCACTTTTAATTCTTCCAAATACAATTTCCATTGCGCAGGACTCTTTGTAAATAAGTAAGTGATTAAATGTCTGGATGCATCTTTTTGTCCTTTTGAATAATGTGATTCCCCATTTACATAAGCTCTGTTGGCAGATAAAATTTTGATAGTAAAAAAATTGATGCAGATTAACAATGCGCACGAAATAAAAACAATCAAAATAAGGATGAAGACATTTGGGAAGCGAAAATTTTTTAAAGCTTGCAATTTAGACATAATCTTAAAATTAGTAGGTTAATAATAAAGTGTCTTTTGCGTGTTTAAATGTATGATGAAAATAATTATGAAGGAAATTAATTTCGTAAAACATTAAACACTTGTTAATGGATTTTGCTTTTGCAAATACTTTTTAAAATGCTTCTCTCAAATATAATAAAATTTATCTTATGATTTTTATATAAAAATAATTTAAGTGCAAAAATATTTCCCCTTTAGATTATTTTTGTTTAATTTTTTGTTCTTAATAAAGTGATGTGTTTTTTTTAAGTTTGGTCAATTTTATTGATTAAAATTTGGCATAAATAATCAATCTTCTAAACGCATAAATAGATGGTACCGAAGGGAAATAAGCATTTATTCTTTTTTTAAATTCGGCTGTTAATGCTTTAAATTCTTTTTCTTCCAGCCTTTCCTGATAAACCGTTAGTGCAGAGCCGGAAATGAAATCGAAAAAATCATCTTTATTGTTAGAAATCAAAGGATAAACTTTTTCATAGAGAACCAAATCTTTACCTCCGTTTTCAAAAAGTATTTTAGCATACTCATCCAAAGTTAATACTGGAGAAGGGCGTGTCCAATTTTTGAGATATGATGCAAAAGGCTCTTCCTGCACCAACTGAAAAAGTATTTTATTAAGGATATTTTCATTTTGCTGCGGCATCTGAACAGCCAATTGTCCGTCTGGATTTAAGCGGGAAATGATTTTTGGAAAAAGTTCGTTATGATTATCGATCCATTGCAGTGCGGCGTTTGAAAAAATTAAATCCCATTTGGTTTCATCGTCAATCTGTTCTAAAATGGTCTTTTCTTTAAACTCAAGCTTTTCTTGTGTTGGAGCCTTTGCCAACATTTCAGCAGAATTGTCAATGCCAAGCACAAAGGAATTCGTCAGTTTTTGATGTAATTTTTGAGTAAGCTCGCCTGTTCCGCATCCGAGGTCTATGACTTTTAGATTTGGTTGGTCAACAATAAGGCTTGTTAGATCGTCAAAAGGTTTAGAGCGTTCTTCTTTAAATTCGTTGTATTTTTTAGGATCCCAAGTCATAAATATTGTTTTTATCTTAAAAATAAGGAAAAATTCTAAGGTTGCAAAATCATGATATAAGCCATTTTCATTTATTTTGAAAACATTTCTTGTTTGCGTAAGGGATAGCAACGGCATCCTTTTATGGTGGTGTTCACCATAAAAGATAGAGTGGATAGCCCGACCCGCCTTTTTCGGCGGGATACGCCCAAAAGATTTTTAATAAAGAATTAGGCTAAATCTTGATAAATATGGTCTTTTTTAAGAATTTATAGAATTTATAATTTAAAGATTAAGATTTCCAAAAAAAGTATATCTTTAGCCAACCTAAACCAATAAAAATGCAAGAAAACGACCAAGAACATTTTAAAAGAGAACTCGGACTCTTAGACGGAACCATGCTTGTGGTTGGCTCTATGATTGGATCCGGGATATTTATTGTAAGTGCCGATATTGCCAGACAAGTAGGTTCGGCAGGGTGGCTTACCTTAATCTGGCTTTTGTCTGGATTTATTACTGTTGTCGCAGCAGTTAGCTACGGCGAACTGAGTGCAATGTTTCCTAAAGCGGGAGGACAATATGTCTATCTGAAGGAAGCTTACAACAAGCTGATTGCCTTTTTATACGGCTGGAGTTTTTTTGCAGTTATTCAAACTGGAACTATTGCGGCAGTAGGGGTAGCCTTTTCAAAATTTGCGGCTTATTTGTATGAACCGTTAAGCGATGAAAACATTCTTTACGAACTAGGGGCTTTTAAACTGAATGCAGCTCAGCTGGTTTCGATTTTAACCATTATCATTCTGACTTTCATTAATAGCCGTGGTGTGAAAAATGGAAAAATTCTGCAAACCGTTTTAACAATAATTAAAATTTTATCGCTGCTAGGATTAGTTGTTTTTGGATTAACGCTTGCCGCGAAAGCTTCAATTTGGGATGCAAACTGGGCAGATGGCTGGAGCACAAGAACATTTGACAAAGAAAGCGGATCATGGCTGCCAATTAGTGGAACTGCTCTGATTTCTGGAATTTCGGCAGCAATGGTAGGATCATTATTTTCTAGTGATGCTTGGAATGGCGTAACTTTTATCGCAGGAGAAATTAAAAACCCTAAACGAAATGTAGGCCTTAGTTTGTTTCTAGGAACTTTTATAGTGACCTCTCTTTATGTTGTGACAAATCTAATGTATTTGGCTGTAGTTCCGTTTGACGAAATTGCAACAGCAAAATTTGACCGTGTTGCCGTGGTGGCTTCAGATTATATTTTTGGAAATATCGGAGCGCTAATTATTGCAATTATGATCATGATTTCGACTTTTGCCTGCAACAACGGATTGATTATGGCGGGTGCGAGGGTATATTATACGATGGCAAAAGACGGATTGTTTTTCAAAAAAGCGGCCGTTTTAAATAGTTCGAGTGTACCTGCGTGGGCACTTTGGGCGCAATGTATTTGGGCTTCGGCTTTGTGTCTGACAGGAAAATATGGAGATTTGCTGGATTTTGTAATTATCATTGTTTTGATTTTTTACATTTTGACGATTTATGGAATTTTTATCCTGAGAAAAAAGATGCCAGATGCAGAAAGACCCTATAAAGCATTTGGCTATCCATTTTTGCCAATGCTGTATATTGTCGTGGCGTCGGCAATTTGTGTTTCGCTATTAATTACAAAATTTTCAACTTGTGGATGGGGAGTATTAATTATGCTGACTGGAATTCCAGTTTATTATTTAACCAAACCAAGCGAGTAACATTTTAGTTTCAGTTGAAGCATAATAAAAAAGCATCTTGATTTTCAAGATGCTTTTTTATTGTTTAATAGTCGGATAAATCATTCGTAATTCTTTCTTCTGTTGGCCTTAAAAAAATGAGATATACAATGAGAAGCAATCCGAATATGATGAATTCAGGCTTTAAGATTAATATTAAAAAAGCTGCGCCTTCAAGAACTGCCCATCGCATAATAGAAGCCGTTTGGTAAACTGGAAGTTTGTCTTCGAGTTTTAGCTTCGGATCGATCTGTTTTAATTGCGCTTTAAATAATATACTGCTTGTAACAAAGGCAAGAACTGGAATAATAAGATATAGTATTGAATTTGAATCTATAGAAGGAATATTTAATGTTTCTAACGAAATGTCTCCTATAATGAAATACGCAATAATTGTTCCTGCACAAACACCAAGATGGATGATTTGTAAAGTTTTGATTTTTTCAGTCATAATTTGGTTTAGATTTGAGGTTGAGAGTATGCAAGTTAATACTAATTGTTTTTAAATAAGTAATTTATGGTTTTAATTTTATCAAATGGGTAGCATCATAAACAAAAAAAAGACACTAATCAATAGTGCCTTTTAAATGATAATCGCTGTAAACTCAGGTTATATTTCAACCGGTTCATCAACAGATTTTATAGTTGAATTAATAATAGACAAAGTAAGCGGATCGGTTTCTCCAGAAAAGAAAGCCTCCAGAATTTCCTGAAATATTGGATTTGCATTCTCTACCAAAGAAAATAAAGTCATGCAAGAACGCAATTTTCGGGCATCTAAATCGCCAAAAATTCCATCTGCCGATTTCATTTTAAAAGTTAATAATAATTCTGAAATTTCAATTAAATGTTTTCCTAAAATAGGATGCTCCAAATAATCTGCTGCTTCTTTTAGATCGTTAATGGCATATAGATTTGCAGTATCGCTTTTACCCAATCCTTTAATTTGAGGAAAAATAAACCACATCCAATGCGTTTCTTTTTTCCCTTTTCCGATTTCAGAAAGAGCAGTAAGATAAAGTTTGTTCTGCGCATCTAAGAAGCGCGCTAAATCGTTGTTTGAATAAGCCATTACGGTATTATATTTTTTTAAAAGGTTGCAAAAATAGTAAAAAAGGAAGGTTCAGCCTAATAAAACGTTCATACAATCAGTATTTTAACTTTTTTCGACAGAATTTTCCTCGTCAATATTGAGCTAATAAATCAGCTAGTTTTTAGTTCTGAATGCATTACGCATTACGTTGCGTTTGCCTAAAAGTTAAATTTATTCGGGGCAAAACTTTGCGCGCTGTTTTGGGTACGTGATGCTGCCAAAAACTATTGGTAGTTCCCGCCATTAGTAGGAAAGAGCCATGATGAAGCGGTATTTCGACCAGCGGAATATCTTTTCTAAATTTGTGGCGAAGTTTAAACATTCGGGTTTCTCCAAAAGTGACAGATGCTATAATTGGATCTTTGCCAGAATTGTCTTCACGATCGCTGTGCCAGCCAACGCCATCTTTTCCGTTTCGGTATAAATTTAACAGAAGGCTGTTAAAATCAAGCTGGGTTTCTTTTTCAACACGGCTTCTAATTTTTAACAATTCATACGTCCAGTCAGGTCCGTTTGGATCGGCTCCTGCATTATCTTTATCCTCATACCAGGCAATCATTCTGGGTACAGTGTAGGTTTTGTCATAAATTTCCATTTCATATTCTCTCCATTTCGTTTTACGAAGTATTCTTTCATAAAAAGAATCTGATTCTTCTTTACTGAAGAAATTTTCAATCAGAATTAGTTCGCAATCCGGAAGATCAAATATTTTTTTACCTCCGTGCCCAGTGGTAAATAATTCGGTGTCGGTAAATAGTGTCATAATTTTGATTTTTTACAGCTCTATTTTTCTCTAATTCGATTTTAGACTAAGAAATGCTTTTTAAAAAACACTTTTCTTGGATGTTTTTCTGCGTAAGAAAAAATCAATTGCTCTATATATTGGTTGCTTTTATAAGGCGTAACATAATTTTTTACTTCTGAAGGCTCATGAATCGAAACATCCGAAGGAAGATATCCCATACCATAAAAATGTCCGTTTTCAATCCATATGCAGCTGCGTTCCTCTTTTGATTTTCCCTTATCGATAATAGCAAAAGTTGGCCTGTTGTTTAACAGATAATCAATAGCGTTATCGACTTGCGCGTTATGCATTATAGTATCGGGCAGACTCTGCACGTTATTATTATAAAAAAAATCTCCCTCTTCTGATTTTGAATATTTGCAGAAACGATGATCGATTTCAAAGCGTTCAGCCAGACTTCGAAGTAAATTGATGCCTTCATGCAAACTGCTAAATTCATGAATGCATACCTGAAACTTACTTACTTTTCCAATAGCTAAATATTTGTACCCGTTTCTAGCCTCGTATTGGTAAATGCCAAACTTTGCTTCAAAGCGTTTTAAAGCCCTGTTATAAGTCGGCCAGAGCTTTTTGATTTCTGTACACTCCAAAAGAAGCGCCATTAATTCTGTAGCGCAGACTTCAAAAGAAATTCCGTGAATATCCCTTAAAAAATGCTGCCTTTGCGGATTGATATTATTACCTGTAAAATGTGATGTTACGCGTTTTTTTAAATTAATTGCTTTTCCAACATAAATCACTTTTTTTGCCTGATTATAAAAGTAATAAACGCCTGGTTTGTCTGGCAGATTATTAAAATCATCTGGCGGAAGGTTAGGTGGCAAGCGCTGATCTTGAGCCGTTTTTTTGATCATTTTCTCGATTTCTCCAGCATCGTCCCATTCCAGCAAAAGAGAAAACAACAGTGCAGTAGCATCTGCATCTCCGCCCGCGCGGTGTCTGTTTTCTAAATTGATATTTAAAGAATTGCAAAGATTGCCTAAACTATAAGAACCCAATCCCGGCTTGATTTTTCTGGCTGCGCGAACGGTGCACAATTTTTTAGCAGACCATTTAAAACCAGATTGTTCCAGTTGATGATGAACGAATGAATAATCGAAATTGACATTGTGCGCCACGAAAATACGGTCTGTAAGCATTTCGAGAACTTTTTCTGAAATATCATCAAAGATTGGCGCATTGGCTACCATTTCGTTATTAATGCCTGTTAATCCAAAAATAGAAGGAGGGATGTCCTGTTGAGGATTAACAAGTGTTTCATAACGATCCAGCACATTTTTGCCATCATGAATAATGATCGCAATTTCTGTAATGCGGCTACCGCTGGCATTTCCGCCTGTGGTTTCAATATCGACTATAGCATATTCCGTATTTTTCATCTTTATATAACGTAAAATGTTCTATTTCTGTTGTTCAATTAAGTTTTGACTGTGATAATATCTTTAAGGAGAGTAGAGAATTTGGGAGATAATCTGTCCTGTTTCATTTTCCATTGTCGGCCTAAAGACTGTACGCCGAATTTAATTTTATTGTTGCCATAGCTCCGATTCATTTCATCAATTACTTTCATTAAAGGCTCATGTTTAGGGTTTGAAGTGTTAAATAAATTAAGCTGTGTTTCGTTATTTGGTGTTAAGCCCATTACAATTACACCTGCTTTTTTATAGCGATAACCTTTTTTAAAAATAGCTTTAAACCCTTTTTGAGCTGCTGCATTAAGTTCTATCGTAGAATTGGTTGGAAAATCTGTTGTAATTGTAATGCTTCTTGAATAATGAGATTCTTCGTTTTTTATAAAACTAGTCTGTATAAAAACGGTTACCATATTGCAATGACAATTTTGTCTCCTTAATTTTTCGGCACAAGAAGCTGTAAATGTGCTAATTCGCTCTGATATTTCTTCATAAGTAGTATATCTTTTTTCGAAAGATCTAGTTGTAGCAATCATTTTTCGGTCTGATGCTTCCTCTAATTCTAAAGTCGGTTTCCCTTCCAATTCATGTTTTAATCTAAGCCCGACTACAGACATTTCTTTTCTTACCCAAGCATCTGGAAGTTGGGTAAATTCATAAGCTGTATTAATTTTTTTTGCTTTAAGTCTTTTCGCGTGTTTTCTCCCAATTCCCCAAACATCTTCAATTTTAGCCCATTTTAAGGCTTTGATTCTTTTTTCTTCAGAATCGATGCAATAAACATTTTGTGTGCGATCAGCAAATTTTCGAGCAATTTTATTCGCCATTTTGGCTAAGGCTTTGGTAGGTGCAAAACCTACACTTACGGGAATACCTGTTCCTTGTGTGACCTCTTTGCGTATTTTTAATCCAAGTGTATTCAGATCAAATAAATCGTAACCCGAGAATTTTAAAAAAGCTTCGTCTATACTGTAAATTTCAATTTCAGGCGTATAAGTTCGCAGGAGATTCATTACCCGATTACTCATATCTCCATAGAGCGGATAATTTGAAGAATAAACAAAAATATTCTTTTCCTTAAAAATAGATTCGTATTTAAAGGCAGGAATTGCCATTGGTATACCCAGAGCTTTAGCTTCATCAGAACGTGAAATAACACAGCCATCATTGTTAGAAAGGATAACGATAGGTTTTCCTCTTAAATGCGGTTCAAATACTCTTTGGCAAGAAGCATAAAAATTATTACAATCGACTAAAGCAAACATTTCTAAATGTATTTTTTGTTCTATTTTGTCAGTCTGAGTAAAGTCGAAGACCATGTATGCTATAAAGCGCTTCGACTTTGCTCAGCGTGACATTAAATTCAAAAAGTTTTGATACTATGCGTTACAATTCCCCAGATCACAAAATTATTTTCTGAAGTCACTTTTATAGGTTGATAATCTTCATTTTCGGCAATAAGCCAGATAATCTCTTTCTCTATTCTGATGCGTTTTACGGTAAATTCCCCATCGATCTGACAAACAGCGATTCTATTATTCTGCGGTTCTAGACTTTTATCAATAATCAATAAATCACCGTCATTGATGCCCACATTTTTCATAGAATATCCTTTTACTCTGGCAAAATAAGTGGTGTATTTATGCTTGATTAATTCTTTGTTGAGATCAATAGACAATTCAATAAAATCATCAGCAGGCGAAGGAAAACCAGCGCTGATACCAACGTCAAAAAAAGGCAGTTTTACTTCCGAACTTATATCTGGAGAGTATAGTTCAATTGATTTAGTGGTATTTATATTGCTTAGTTTCGTAATCACATCAAAAAAATAATTCTTTGTACAGAGCAAAATTAGTACAGATTAGAACATTTTTGGTATATTTGCTGTTCCAAATTATAACAAATTAATTATGTCCTTATTTTCAGACAACATCAGAGCATTAAGGGTTAAGCATAAAATATCGCAGGAGAAATTAGCTGAAAGCCTTAGCATTACCAGAGGTAGATACGTAAAATACGAAGATGGAACTTCGGAAGCGCCGTATGACATTTTAAAGAAAATTGCATTATATTTTCATATGAGTATTGACTTGATATTATCTGTCGATATACGTAAAATTGATGTGCAAAATTTGATAAAACTGGAAGGTAACCGACTTATTTTACCCATTCAAGTAGATAGTTTTGGAGAAAATTATATCGAAATTGTATCTCAAAAAGCAAAAGCAGGTTACCTCAACGGATATGCTGATCCGGAATATATTGAAAGTTTACAGCAGATTACCCTTCCGTTTTTAGGCCCTGGAAAACATCGCGGATTTCCTGTTGAGGGAGATTCGATGCCTCCGCACGAAGACGGTTCGATTATTATTGGCCGTTATGTAGAAAAGCTGGGAGAGGTGATGGACGGAAAAACCTATATTCTGATTACCAAAAATGAAGGAATGGTTTATAAGCGCCTGAATAAAAATAAAAAGAACGCTTTGGTTTTAGAATCAGATAACAGCTTTTACCCGAATTATGAAGTGAAAGCGTCTGATATTCTGGAGATTTGGGAATATGAATGCAACATTGGCCGATCTGATAAAAAACAAGAAACGACGGAAACTGGCGAAATGAAAGATTTGCTTTTAGAACTGAAAAGGGAAGTTAGAGAGATTAAGAACAATACTTCGAATGCCTAAAATTTTTCCGCCACGAATTCACGAATTATTTTAAATCAAAATTCGTGAATTCGTGGCGAATAAATTACCACAAAGAAAAATCTTTTTAATCTGTGAAATCTATGGCAAAAAAATCTAAAAAACTTTTGCAAATCCCAAACCATATTGCTGGCCGTTATAAAAAGGCATAATCATAGAAGTCGATTTATTTTCAGAATCTGACTTGAATAACTTTTTAGTGATATACGGATTGATCCAATACGCAATTTTGGTACTCAAAATCCCAATTCCAGCACCAGCAGCAACATCTGTCAGCCAATGGCGGTTGTTGTAAATTCTGAAAAGTCCGGTTCCGGTTGCAACGGCGTAACCTGCAATTCCGTACCAAATCGATTTGTCTTTATATTCTTGATATAAAAATTCGGCACCCATAAATGCCGTTGCAGTATGTCCAGAAGGAAATGAGTTATTCGAACTTCCGTCAGGCCTTTCTTCATGTACGATTGATTTTAAACTCAAAACCGTTGTCGCCATAATGGCGTATGAAGTAACCAATATGACTGAACGATCGCGCATATTATTTTTACCCTTAACACCAAAGGCATTCAAAGCATAAACAGATACTGCAGGCGCGTATTGCGAAAAGTCATCAATTGTGATTTTCTCATCAATGTCTTCAGTCACTTCTTTTTTAATTTGAGAGTTGAAACTCAGAAGTTGATCACTTTCTAGACCAATAACGCCATAGCCAATTAAAACTGACGGAATAATTAATTGTTTGTAACTGAATTTTAAATGATTGGATGTACTGTCAATTTTTGTAATCGAATCATTTTGCTGTGCATTCGCAGAAAAAAAAACGAATAGAAATATGGGGAGAATCGCTTTGTAAAACATTTTCAGTTGTTTTTATATTTTGCAATATTAACGAATGTTGGACCTCAGTATTTTGTACTTAATTGAACCTTAAGTGAATATTAATTAATGACAAAATTCAATTATAAAGATATTATATTTTTTGATATTTTATAAGAATTGTTTTATTTTTTTTAGATAGTCAGAATGAAAATTTTAGACCTTCAACGAAAACCAAAACGTGCTCCCCAATCCCAGATTGCTTTCTACGCCAACGCTTCCGTTTTGAGCCTCAATAAATTCTTTGCTGATCGCCAAACCTAATCCTGTTCCCGATTTTTGGCTTCCCGGAACCTGAAAATATTTATCGAAAACTCTGTCTTTGTATCTTGTGTCAATTCCTTTTCCAGTGTCAATAACTTGAAAAACCATTTGATTGTTTTCTTGTTTTAGTTTAATGAGAATTGTGCTTTTTTCAGACGAATACCGAATCGCATTCGATAAATAATTAATTAAAACCCAGCCGGTTTTTTCTGCATCGGCTTTTACATTTTTCAGGTTTTCATCGGCATCAACAACTAACTGAATCTGTTTTTGATCTGCCTGAATTTTTACTGCTTCTACAGCATATTTCACAATTTCATGCGGATTGCTTTTGCCAATATTCAGCTGAATATTTCCCGTTTCCAATTGTGATAAATTCAGCAATTCGCCTGTAATTTTCAGCAAACGCTGACTGTCATCTTTTATACTTTCAACCAATTGTTTCTGGTCGTCGTTCATATCGCCAGTTTTTTCATTTTCAAGCAATTGAAGACTTAGTTTTATAGATGCAATCGGCGTTTTTAATTCGTGCGAAACGGTGGCAATAAAATTCGTTTTAGCAAAATCCAATTCTTTAAAAAGCGTAATATTTCGCAAAATAATTACATCTCCGATATTGATTTCTTTTTCTTCGCCCGTTGGTGTTATGGTAATATTGTGAATTTCTTTTTCAAAATAACTTTCTTTTCCGTGAGCAAAAATTTTGAGAGGCTGTTTTTTCGGAATTTCAGTTTCTTTCAGGATCAAAGAACGAATCAAATCATTAGAAACCGCCAATTCAGATGCAGGTTTCCCGATAATATCCTCAGATTTCATACCGATAATTTTCAGCGCTTCATCATTCACAAATAAAACAATTCCTTCATGGTCCAAGCCAATAATAGGATCGTTCATATTGTTAATGAGCGTTTCCAGTCGTTTTTTCTCAAAAAGAAGTTTATAGACATTGCTGTCATGATATTCTTCGAGTTTTTGCGCCATTGTATTGAATGATTTCGCAAGATCTCCAAATTCGCTGTGGCTTGTAAAATGAACACGTTCGGAATAATTTTTATTCGCAATTTCCTTGATACTCAGCGTTAATTCCTTAATCGGATTGGCAATATTATTTGGAAGATTAACCAATAAATTAAAAGCAATCAAAAAGCACAAAGAGCCTACAATGGCAATTGATAAATTAGCCGTTTCAGCCGAATGTTTGGCAATGTCGCTTTTCTGTTTGATGGCGTCCAGATTGAGTTTCATAATCGCAAAAATATCCTGACGAATCTGCGTTTTTACAGCTTCATCGGTATTATTTTTTGCTAAAAGGACAAAACTGGCTTTCAGCTTTTCGGTGGCTTGTTTTTCACCTGGTTCTGTAATATTTCGGGTCTGCTTTTCGAGATTTTCCTCAAAATCCTGAATCGTTTTTTTTGACCCAGATTTCATTCCGTCCAAAGCCAAAATCATATTTCGCGAATATTCCAGGGTATTATAATTGGATTTCAGGATATTCTCAGTGTCCTGCTTAATCAGAAAAACCGAATAAGCACTCACTAACGAGAGAATGATGATCATTAAAAATAACAATCCAACACCCAGATTCAATTTGGTTTTAATTCTCATTTTTTAAAAACATTTAATTTCTTTTTTGGGAACCATATAAGTTATATAAGTTCATTTAAATTGCGGACGTGGAGTTTAACCGCAAAGGGTGCAAAGGTTTCGCAAAGCACACAAAGATTAGAGACAAAACTTTGCGCCCTTGCGACTTTGCGTGCAAAAATTCCAGCGAACTTTGCGTAAATCCTTGCGCCCTTTGAGGTTAAATTAAGCAGCCTCGTTTAAATGAACTTATATAACTTATATGGTTTAAAAATTTTTCAAGACAGAATAACAAGATCTACGTTTGACAAAGACAATTTGTTCAGCAAACGTCTAAAAATTGTTGTAGACAAAATTACTTTAAACAAATTAAAATGCGGTTTCCCGATACATACAGTTGTAATTTGTTTTTCTTCTACCGTTTTCAAAATAGCATCCGTAATATTCGAATTTTCAACTTTAATAACTTCCGCTCCCAATTGCACAGCGAGTTTAAAGTTATTAATTAAATGTCTTTGTTTGTCGAGTGCAATTCTATTACTGCTTTCTTTTGGTGTTTCTACATACAAAACATACCAAGATCCGTTGTAATAAGTTGCCAATCGTGCCGCTTTTCTAATGATAATTTTGGCCGTTTTTTCATTACTGCTAATGCAAGCCAACAATTTTTCGTGCCGTAAAGCGTGTAAGTTTGGAACTTCGCTTTCTACTTTTCGAACCACCTGACTGGCGACTTCTTTCAAAGCCAATTCGCGTAATTGAAGAATCTGTTCTGATTTGAAGAAATTTGCCAAAGCGGTCGGAATTTTATCTGCCGTATAAATTTTTCCTTCCTTCAAACGCGCAATCAAATCTTCCGAAGTCAAATCGATATTGACAACTTCATCTGCCAGACGCAGCACGTTGTCGGGAATTCGTTCCTGAACATCAATATTGGTAATCCGTTTTACATCTTCGTTTAAACTCTCAATATGCTGAATATTAACTGCGGAAATCACATTAATTCCAGCATCCAAAATCTCCAGAACATCCTGCCAGCGTTTTTCATTTTTGCTTCCTTCAACATTGGTATGCGCCAATTCATCAACGATAACCACTTCTGGTCTAAGGTTGATGATTGCCTGAACATCGAGTTCTTCGAGTTGTTTTCCTTTATAAAAAATAGTCCGCCTCGGAATAATCGGCAGACCGGCCAATAACTCATGGGTTTCCTTCCGCATATGCGTTTCGATGTAGCCAATTTTGACATCGATTCCGTTTTTCAATAACGAATGCGCTTCCTGAAGCATACGAAAAGTTTTGCCCACACCGGCGCTCATCCCAATGTAGATTTTAAATTTCCCTTTCCGAGATTTCTGAATCAAATCCAGAAAATGCTGTGCGTTATTATTTTCGTTTTCCATGTTTTTTGGTTTAACCATTAAGAGATTTAGGAAGTTAAGTTTTTCTTTGTCCAGAGAGCATTAAGCTTAATGTTCTCTATTCTAGATTAAGGTCAGGTGCTACAACTTAATTCTCTTAATCTCTTAATGGTAAAAAAAATTAATGTTTAGAAAGAAATCGCCAACGAAGTTGTGACGAATGTATTAGTATCTGTTGGCAGATTATTTCTTGTGAAGATTTCATCTTTACTCGAAAGGTTTCTTGCTTCAATTCTAAACATAACATTATCAGTGATTAAGTAATCAAAGTTAGCTGAAAATCCGTAAGTTTTGAAACCGTTTGGAGTTTCAGTTGCGATAATTACCCCTTTTTCATCACTATAATATTCACCACGCGCTGCAAGCTGAATTTTGTCTGTCGGTTTGTACTGCAGAATCAGAACAGGAGCGAACCAAACATCGTATTTCTCACTTCCTTTAGCCGATTGCTGCGAACCAATATCAAATCCAGTTGTTAAATTTACCTTTTCGGCCACTTTAAACTGTCCGTAGAAATTATTAAAGTAACGCCATTTTTTGTCAATATCTGGCTGTTCGTTTCCAATATAAGTGCTCCAGTTCAAAACAATCCGATCAGATGGTTTGTAGGTAACCTGTGTTCCAAAAGCAGGCGTTTGATTGCCGTCAATTTTCTGAATTCTCTGCCAGCCGTTCAAATACATTGCCGCCAAATACCATTTTCCAGAATCAGTTGTATAGCCAATTTTAACTCCCGCTTCGTAATAAGGAGAATTCTCGGCCAAAATGCTTCGGGTTAAATTGGCACAATCTTTCCCGATTGCACTTTCAAAACCAATATGCGAAGGCATAATTCCCGCATCAATCCATAGATCGTGTTTTTGCGAAATCTTCACGCCAACATTGGCTTCATAAACATTTTGCAGCAAATCCTGCTCAGCCGACATATTATATTGTGCATAAGTTCCCGCCATCAGTGCCAAATTCGCTCGGACATTTCCTTTTGAATAATTCATTTTCGCCAAACCTAAATTCAGGTTTACTTCATTGCTTCGATTATAATTATAAAAAAAGCCCGGTTTTGTATGATTCTCTGGTTTCCCAAAATCATAACTGTAATAAGCGTCTATATATCCAGAAAACGTAAACGGACTTTTAGATTCTTCCTGTGCGTGTAAATTGCCAAAACCAAAAGCGATTAAAGCAGTAAGTATTATTTTTTTCATATGTCATTGCGAGGAACGAAGCAATCGTCCTCTTAATTAAATTATTTATAAGTAGATTTTTTAGGAGCTATTTCCCGCTATCCGTTTCAATCTTTTGTGTCTCGTTAAAGAAACGAGACACAAAAGGATTTCCACTACTATCGGGGCTAGGGCATTTGGGGTAAAAAAGGCGTTTAGTATCCTAACAGGTTTTCAAAACCTGTTAGGTATTTAATTTTTAAAGTTTAGTTTTTATCGCCAAAGTTTGTCATTGCGAGGAACGAAGCAACCACATTTGCAAAGTCAACCTTTGCCAAACCCGACAGGTTTTCAAAACCTGTCGGGTTTAAAAACGTACTACTTTAATTGATCCAAAGCCACATTCAACTCCAAAACATTAACCGTTTCAGGACCAACAACAGCCGAATTAATTTTAGACTCCACCAAAGCTTTTACTTTAGCTTCAGCTAATTTTCTTTCCTTGGCAATTCGTTTCACCTGAATCAAAGCGCCTTGTGGAGAAACATTCGGATCTAAACCACTTCCTGAAGCCGTTACCATATCAGCAGGAATATCAGATTTTTTCAAGTACGGGTGAACCAGTAAAAGCGTATCAATTCTTTTTTGAACCAAAGCCAAATATTCAGCATTGCTTGGGCCTTTGTTGCTTCCGGCACTTCCGGCAGCATTATAATCAACCGCTGAAGGTCTTCCCCAGAAATAATTCGATTTGTCGAACTTCTGACCAATTTTTTGATAACCAACTACTTTTCCGTTAACCGAAATCGTTTCTCCTTTTCCTTGATTAGGAGCAATTTGTGCGATTCCGTAAATCGCAAGAGGGTAAATAACTGCTAGTAAGATTAAAGTAACCGCAGTAAGTTTTAGTATAGAAAATATTGTTTTCATTTTTTTGTTTGAGGTTCTAAGGTTCTGAGATGCTGAGGTTCTAAGTTTTGTTCTTAGAAGTGAGTAAGTCATCACCAATATTTTTATTTGAGTTTTTGTGAACCTGACAGGTTTTAAAAACCTGTCAGGTTTAATTTTTATATGAAAAGTGCGACAACTAAATCAATTACTTTAATTCCAATAAAAGGAACAATCAGCCCGCCCAAGCCATAAATCAAAAGATTGCGTTTTAAAATGGCGCTCGCTCCAATCGGGCGGTATTCCACTCCTTTCAGCGCAAGCGGAATCAAAATCGGAATGATAATCGCATTGAAAATTACAGCCGATAAAATGGCACTTTCAGGACTGTGCAAATGCATAATATTCAAACCTTGCAACGCTGGAATCGCAGTAATAAAAAGCGCAGGAACAATTGCAAAGTATTTAGCAACGTCATTGGCAATTGAAAAAGTCGTCAAAGTTCCGCGGGTCATTAAAAGCTGTTTTCCAATTTCGACAATCTCGATTAGTTTCGTTGGGTCATTATCAAGATCGACCATGTTTCCTGCTTCTTTCGCCGCTTGAGTTCCGCTGTTCATCGCAACACCAACATTCGCTTGCGCAAGGGCAGGAGCGTCATTTGTTCCGTCGCCCATCATGGCAACCAAACGTCCTTCGGCCTGTTCTTTTCTGATGTAATTCATTTTATCCTCAGGCTTAGCTTCGGCAATAAAATCATCAACACCTGCTTTTTCAGCGATAAATTTAGCTGTAAGCGGATTATCTCCTGTAACCATTACCGTTTTGATTCCCATTCTGCGCAAGCGCTCAAAACGTTCTTTCATTCCGGTTTTGATGATATCTTGCAATTCGATTACACCTTGAATTTCATTGTTTTTAATGACTACTAAAGGAGTTCCTCCGTTCGATGAAATCGTGATGACTTGTTGAGCAGTATCCTCAGGAAAAGCATTTCCGGCTTGTTCTGCAATATTTCTTGCAGCATCTTGTGCACCTTTTCGAATGTTAGTTCCGTCTTTTAATACGACTCCGGAAGTTCTGGTTTCAGCAGTAAATTTGATGGTGTGTGCGATGTCAGAAGTAGTTTGTAAAGAGCTGGCTTTCGTCTCACTTTTTACATCTATTATTTCACTCAACTCGAGAATACTTTTTCCTTCCGGAGTATCATCTGCAAGTGAACTTAAAACAGCCGATTTTACAAAATCATCAAAAGAAATTCCTTTTGTCGGATAAAAATTGGTTGCTTTTCTATTTCCAATGGTGATGGTACCCGTTTTGTCCAAAAGTAAAACGTCAATATCTCCAGCAGTTTCGACCGCTTTCCCCGATTTTGTAATCACGTTGGCACGCAACGCTCTGTCCATTCCCGCAATACCAATTGCAGAAAGCAAACCTCCAATTGTGGTTGGAATCAAACAAACGAATAACGCAATAAAAGCGGCAATTGTAATAGGAGCGTTGGCATAGTCGGCAAATGGTTTTAGCGTAACGCACACAATTACGAAGATTAAAGTAAAAGCAGCCAACAAAATAGTCAGAGCAATTTCGTTTGGTGTTTTCTGACGGCTTGCACCTTCAACCAAAGCAATCATTTTGTCTAAGAAACTTTCGCCAGGCTCAGAAGTTACCTTTACTTTTATTTTATCAGATAATACTTTTGTCCCTCCTGTAACGGAAGATTTGTCTCCGCCAGCTTCACGAATCACAGGAGCGCTTTCTCCGGTAATGGCACTTTCGTCAATTGTTGCCAGACCTTCGATAATTTCTCCGTCAGCAGCAATTAAATCGCCTGCTTCGCAAATGAAAATATCGTCTCTTTTTAATGCCGAAGAACTTACATTTTTAATTTCTCCGTTTGGCAGAATCTGTCTTGCAGGAGTTTCTTCGCGTGTTTTTCTTAAACTGTCGGCTTGCGCTTTTCCTCTGGCTTCGGCAATGGCTTCGGCGAAATTGGCAAACAAAAGTGTTGCAAACAAAATTAGAAAAACAATGAAATTATAAATAAAACTTCCCTGATCGCTTGCGCCCATTAATATGGAAACACAAACAGCAAACATAATGGCAGTTCCTATTTCTACGGTAAACATTACCGGATTTTTGATCATCATTTTTGGATTCAGCTTCACAAAAGACTGCACTAAGGCTTCTTTTACCTGTTTGCTTTCAAACAATGATGTGGATTTTGTAGTAGTCATTTCTTTATATTATTTAGTTGACTTTTTTAAACACATAGAAACATAGATTTTACTTTGTGGTAAAGGCGTTTCACTTGGATCAACACACATAGCTATGTGTTAGAAACTAGTTTCTTTTGATTTTCTTTTTTAGTTAAGAAAAATCTATGTTTCTATGTGTTTAAAATATTTTCAGCATTGAAAAATGAGTTTTATTTTAGTGTAAAGAATTCCGCCAACGGACCTAAAGCCAATGCTGGAAAGAAAGATAAAGCAGCAATAATAGCAATCACGGCAAAAATCATTATTCCAAAAATTGACGTGTCGGTTTTTAAGGTTCCCGCACTTTCCGGAATATATTTTTTATTGGCTAACAAACCTGCAATCGCTAAAGGACCAATAATCGGAATAAAACGGCTTAATAGTAATACAATTCCAGTTGTGATATTCCAAAACGGATTATTATCTCCCAAACCTTCAAAACCAGAACCGTTGTTGGCAGCGCTCGAAGTATATTCGTATAACATTTCTGAGAACCCGTGATTGCCGGGATTATTTAACCAGCCAGTTGCGTTTCCGCTGAACCAGTATCCCATTGCAGTATCATGTGCAGCAAAATAAGAAGCCAAAGCAGTTCCCGCTAAAATCAATAAGGGGTGAAGAATCGCAATAAAAGCAGCAATTTTTACTTCGCGGGCTTCGATTTTCTTTCCTAAAAATTCAGGAGTTCGCCCCACCATTAAACCAGAAATAAAAACCGCCAGAATAATGAAAATGTAGAAGTTGAGGTATCCTACACCACATCCGCCATAAAAAGCATTAACCATCATAGCGAGTAATTGCATTGCACCAGAAATTGGCATCGCGCTATCGTGCATACTGTTTACAGAACCCGTAGAAATTACAGTCGTCGCAATACTCCAGAAGCCTGAAATAGCAGGGCCAAAACGAACTTCTTTTCCTTCCATTGCTCCAGTGGTCTGTGCGATTCCCATTTTTGCAATAGCAGGATTTCCGTTGATTTCGCTGGAGATTGTCGGAATTACAAGAAGTAAAAATCCAATGGTCATGACACCAAAAATGATGTAAGAGAATTTTATTTTGTTAAGGAAAAATCCAAGAGCAAAAATCATCGAAAACGGAACAATCATTTGAGCCCAAAGCTCAACTGCATTCGTAAAATACGTTGGGTTTTCTAAAGGATGAGTTGAGTTAGCTCCAAAGAATCCGCCTCCGTTTGTGCCAATATGTTTAATCGCAATAAATGCAGCTGCCGGCCCTCGTGAAACTTCAACATGATCGCCTTGTAAAGTTGTAATGGCATCTTTTCCTTCAAAAGTCATTGGAGTTCCGCTGAAAACTAATGCAATAGCAACGATTGCCGATAGGGGTAATAAAATACGAGTACAGCTTTTTATGAAATAATTATAGAAATTTCCCAGTTTGTCTGTGGTTCTTTCGCGCATAGCGGTAAAAACCATTGCAGCGGCTGCGATTCCGACACCAGCCGAAACGAATTGCAGAAACATCAAAACCATTTGCGATAAATACGAAACACCGCTTTCGCCAGAATAATGCTGTAAATCGCAATTGACTAGAAACGAAATGGCCGTATTAAAAGCCAAATCAGGCGACATAGAAGGGTTGTTGTCTGGATTTAAGGATAAAGAACCTTGAAATAATAAGACAAAAAAGCAAAGAAAAAACCAAACCATGTTTACGCTTAAAAGAGCTTTTAAGTGTTGTTTCCAGTTCATTTCTTCAGCTGGATTGATACCGCTGATTTTAAAAATAAGTTTTTCAATTGGATTGAAAATCGGGTCAAGAAGCGTTTTATTTCCCGTAAAAACTTTAGCAATATATTTCCCTACCGGAATAGCTAGAATAATGGTAAGGATAAAAATGCCTATGACACCTATTAATTCTGTGTTCATATTTTATTTGTTAGAATTTATTTAATTTTTAGATTTTATAAAAACAGGATTAGTACAATAAAGGCCAATGTCCAGACAGCACACGCATACAATAGCGATGTCTTTTTATTTTTATAATTTGACTTTTTCATTTTTAAAATTTTTCGGGTCTGATTAATACATAAACCAAATACACGAAAACGGCGATTGAAATAATAAAGAGTGCAGTCATGATTTATATTTTTTCAAAGAATTCAACTGATTTAAAACAAATCGCAAACAGCACAACTGCCAATGCGAGTAAAAGAAAAGTAATCATAAGATTTATTTTAGATTTAAGTCCCGAAGCTTCGGGATAGATTTTAGATTGGTGTAGCGATTAAATAGTTAAACAGTTAACTGGTTAAACGCCAGACGCATTAACCTGTTTGATATATTCCGCTTTAAGCGTTTGTGGAAAAAGATGTGAAATATTGCAGTGGCGCATTTCCATAAAAGACGAAACGGAGAAAACATACACGTTAGAAATAGCATTTTTAGTTTCGATGCTTCCGCTAATAAATAAACGTTCAGCAAGAGCGAGGCACTTTTTAGCACGCACGATATTTCCGCAGATAATATTCTTTTTAGTGATCTCAGCAAAACGTTCTGCTTGTTTGTAGATAGAGGTGACTTGATTTTTCATTTGGAATGAATTTTAATGTTCTTCCTCTTTATGCCAAAAGATGTTCCGAAAAAGTAGAGTTATGTCTAAAGTGCTATCAATAAAAGGAATGAAATTTTATGCCAAAAAGCAGGCATAAAAAAAGCCTATCATTTTGATAAGCTTTTATTGAAATGATAAGATTGTTACATTTCCTGCAAGGTTTTCAAAACCTTGTAGGTATTCTATATTAAAGTTTAAGTATTTCAAAAATATTTAAACCTACAAGGTTTTCAAAACCTTGCAGGATTATGACTATATATTGTATTCTTCGATTTTTCGGTACAAAGTCGCAATCCCAATTTCTAATAATCTTGCCGTTTCAGCCTTATTTCCTTTTGTGTAATTCAAGACCTTTTGAATATGCAGTTTTTCAACGCTTTGCATCGAGAAAGCTGACATTGGTTTCGAATTATTTTCAGTTTGATGCTGTAGTTCGTAAGGCAAAACATCCGAAGTCAAAATCTCTCCATTGCTCAAAATAACCGATCTTTCAATTACATTTTTAAGCTCACGAATATTTCCTGGCCACGAATAATTTTCTAATTTTTGCAAAAAGTCATCAGCAATCTGCAATGCTTTTTTATTCGTTTTTTCTGAAAATTGCTTCACATAATAAGTAGCGAGTAGCGGAATATCTTTAATCCTTTCTCGTAAAGAAGGCAATTTAATTTCGAAAATATTCAAACGGAAATATAAATCAGAACGGAAACGATGTTTGTCGCTTTCAGTTTTTAAATCACGATTTGTAGCGGCAATTAATCTGAAATTTGATTTTTTAGGGGTCGTGTCGCCAACCGGAATATATTCTGAAGTTTCTAAAACACGCAATAATTTCGCCTGAAGATCAATCGGCATTTCACCAATTTCATCTAGGAATAGAGTTCCGCCGTTTGCTTCTTCAATAAAACCCTTTTTATCTTTTACAGCTCCCGTAAAAGCGCCTTGTTTATGACCAAAAAGTTCGCTTTCTAAAATTTCTTTCGTAAAAGTACTGCAGTTCAATGCCACAAAAGATTTTCCTGCACGATTGCTGTTTTCGTGAATCGCCTGCGCAAAAACTTCTTTTCCCGTTCCGGTTTCGCCAGTCAATAAAACCGTCGAGTCGGTTTTGGCTACTTTTTGAGCAAGATCAATAACCTGTTCAATTCCTTTTGATTTTCCGATAATGGTATTAAAAGAATATTTATCGTTAATGCGCTTTTCAAGCTGCTGCACTTTTTTCTGCAAATGAACTTTTTCGACAGCCTTATAAAGAAGCGGAATAATTTTATCATTATCATCGCCTTTTACAATATAATCGAAAGCGCCATTTTTCATTGCTTGAACGCCGTCGGGAATATTTCCGAAAGCCGTTAGCAAAATCACTTCTGTTAAAGGAAAACTGTTTTTTATGTTTTGAAGAAAATCTACACCATTTCCGTCAGGAAGTTTCACATCGCAGAAAACGACATCAATTTCGGTTTGTTCCAATTTCTTAAAACCCGATTTTAAATCTTTGGCTTCAAAAACTTCAAATCCTTCCGATTTTATAATGCGCGCCAACAGACTTCTCAGTTTTTCTTCGTCGTCTATAATTAAAATTTTGTGTGTCATTTGCAGATAAGCTAAAACCGAGTTTGGTATTTGATGTACAAATTTAGGCTTAAAATCAGTTCCCTTTTTGGATTCAGAACAAATTTTTTTTGAGGACAGAATCCCTTTATAATATTTTTTGGAAAAGAAATGTATTTTTAAATTTCACAAGAACGGCTAAAATTTGGATGAAAACAATTCATAAACAGGTTTTCATTCAATTAAAATAAAAAATATTGCCACAGATTAAATTTGAGTTTTACTTTAACACAGGCAAAAAATCATTTTAATCTATGGCAAAAATAATTAGTGGAAATTCGTGGAATTAGTGGCAAAAAAACTAATCAATCTCCTTTTCATTATCCTTTATAAAAGTGTCAATATTCATTAAATATGGATCAATTACAACCCGTTGAGGTTTGTTTTTGATTTTGATTTTGCCTTCAATCCTATTATTTTTGATTGGAAACGTACGGTGAAACAGCTTTCCGTCTTCATCATAAATTCCAATATCGATTGTTTTGTCATTATCAATTTGTTTCCGAATTCCTGTGGCATTTTCTGCATATTTTTTGGAATCAGCCTTAAAAGAAACTTCGTAAAAATCATTCTTTTTTGCGCTTTCAACCTCTAAAATTTTAGAAGAATAGGTGATAATTTTTTTAAACATTTCATCCAGTTTTGGGTGAAGTTTAGAATCAGCGACCAAATAAATTTCTTTTAATAAATCTTCAGAATCTGGAATTGCATTAGGATATTTATAGTGGCTCAAGAAATTATGCAAAGCCAGATTTACTTTTTCTTCGCCAATTAAAATTCTCAATTGATGCATAACCAGCATTCCCTTGTCGTAAGGCAAGTGCGGTGTTTCGTAATTCGTTTTATATAGCGGTGTTTCAGGTTCGTAGCTTCGGCTGCTTAAATACAAATCCAGATGAATTTTTAACGTTTCCAAAGCTTTTTCTAAGCCATGTTCTTTTTCATACAGCATTAATTCGGTGTATTGTGCAAGAGTCTCGGTGAGAATCCAGCTTCCTTCTTTTTGTTCAGGGCTGATTTGCGCATTACCCCACCATTCATGCGACAACTCATGAGCCGTCAGCTGATTGATAATATCTTCTTTATCTCGATTGTTTAGGTTGCTGTAAAAACCAAAATTCTCTTTCATGAAAACGGTCGACGGATATGAAGTCGCCGCAAATCCATCTGCAAAAGCTGAAACTTCGGCATAACGAATGGTGCTGTACGGATATTTTCCAAAATTGTTTTGGCAGTAATCCAAAGTGTTCTTAACATTTTGAATCAATTTAGCAACATTTCTAGAATGCTTTTTATCGTAATAAACCTCAATCGAAATGCCTTCATAAATTGTTTTTTGAATTTGATATTTGGCAGATGAAAAAGCAAATCGAAACGGGGTCTTCCCGTTAGATTTATAATGAAAATAATTGCGATCGTTTTTTTTCCAATTTCCAATTAAATCTCCAATTCCAATTGCCGTTTGGTTTTTCGAAGTAGAAACTATAGCCTCATAGTCAATAAAATCATTCGTGATTTTCGATTTATCTTCAAGCTTTTTGAGCGGTTGCTGTGGTTTCAGATGTCTTTTTGCCCGCTCTTTTTCACTACTGATTTCATTAGAGTCCTGATAGCCAAAAAGAGGGTAATAACGGCTTATTCGCATAAACGAGCCATTGTCAATAATAGAATTAAAGGCTGTGTGGCCTTTAAATGGCGACCAAGTCGATTTAAAAGAAAAACTCATTTTTATCTTCTGATGAGGTTGCAAAGGTTTTTCTAATCGGTACCAATAATGCTGAAATTTAGAGGCATCATCGAGATTTTTGGCATTTTTAATTTCGACAGAAGTCAGTTTCGAATTTCGATCTATATATAGGAGTAAACTATCAATTGGTTTTTCAGCATTATTCACTAATTCATAAGTGCCTTTAACTTCGTAACGATTCTCTTCGGGAAACAAATCGACTTTACTTTTTACTGAAATAATTGTTGGTTGTGCAAGATCTGCGTATTTTTTAAAATGGCGCTCATATTGTTCGCTCCAATTGTTCTGGCCGTCTTTAGTCAAATAAGGATATTCAATATTGGTTTTATAAAAAATATAGCTTCCAAAACCAATAAAAAGAATAATTTCAAAACCAAAAGTTATTTTTTGAGCAGCATGAAATGAATTTCTGCGAAAGGTTTTTACTATTGCGGCATTTCGTTGCCATAAAATTTCAGTCAAAGTTAGCAGTATCAAAGCCAGACCAAGATTGTATAGCATCGAGATATGAAACGGAAAAGTATAACTTCCAAAGCCATTCAAATCAAAGTACTCTCTTTTAAAAGAATCTCCAAATCGAAATAAAGGATGTGAAATTCCCAATTGTTCTCCAATTCCTGTACAAAAAAGAAGTGCCGTAAAAGCCGAAACGGCCAAACCTAAATATTTATTTTTGATGAAAGTTTGAATTGAAATCACTAAAATCGAAATCAGCAATAATGGAAATCCAATAAAATAAAACATCCAAATATAAAGACTGGTTTCAATAGGCGCATTTGCGTGTCCGATTTGAAAGCCAATTCCAATCAAAATGCTAATTCCAATTAATATTATAGGAATCATAAAAAGCGTCGTCAATTTTGACATCAAAACGGTAAATTGAGAATAAGGCGCGGTATTTTCGAGCATTTCAAATCTTGAATTTTGACTTCGATTCAATAGTTCACTGCTATAAAAAAGAACAATTAGAATTAAAATAAAAGGCAGACGATCCATAATTGTAGAAATCATCAAGGCGGTATCCGTAATTTTTTCTGCCAATCGGATTCCTCCATCAATTTCATCTGAAATCTCAATCATTAGTAATCCCGAAAATAGAATTGCAATCAATAAAAACGGAATTCCCTTTAAAACCAAATAAATATCCATTTTCAAATTGCTTTTAAAAACCGCCCAATTATGTCTGGAGGTTTTAAATTGCTGTTCTGGAGTTTTGGCAGAAAACACTTTTACCTCTTTTGAACTGGCTTTAATCGGCTTTACTTTTTTAGTTTTTGTTTTTCGAAATGAAAACAGTTTGTACGAAACAAAAACGAGAAGGAAAGAAATGCAAATCCATAAGATTCGATTGAATAAAAAGTTGCCTGAAAGAGAAATCAGCTGAGTGTTTTTTTCAATAGACGTCCAATATCTCGTTTGTTCCAAAAAAGCGGCCAAACCAAACGGATCGATCTTTGCGGCCAAAGACATCGCTTTTGCGGAAGACGGAGAAGCATTTGCAAACAATGGCGAATTAGAAAAAATCGAACCCGCTATATATAATATGTAGATAAATAAACCGCCAACATACATAAAAAGTTTACTTCGCGTAAGCCAGGCCAGCGTTGCAAGAATTGAAAGGCATAGAAAAATATTTGGAACAACGATGACAAGATACGGCCACAAGTAATTTAGAATTTCAAAAGGACCAATTTCGCTTTTCGCAATCCATGACATTTGATGCCCTATAATCATTCCGATAATAAACATTCCAAAAGAAGAGGCAGCAATTGCAAAAGCCGCGATAAATTTACTTCCCAAATAATGAAGCTTAGAAAGAGGAGTAGAGAAGAGTATTGCATCAAACTTGGTTTCATATTCTTTTAAAAAACTCTGCGCCGTTTGAAGTGTTGTCGAAAAAATGGTCAACAAAGAAATAAGCCCAATGGCATAAGTCAGGACAAACGGACTGTTTTTATAAGCTCCCGAAAACGAAAAGTTTGCAAAAGCGCTCACAAAAAAGCCAAGAATCAGATAAATAATAAAAGTGGCATAAAAAGTCCAGTTTCTGGTATTGTTATGCCATTCAAATTGAATTAATTTAGAAAGCATAACGTTATTTTTTTAATTGATTTTGAGATAGAATAGAAAAGTAAACATCATTTAAATCTGGAGAAGCCAATTCAAAACCAGAATCAGGCTGCTGTTCAGAGAAAACATGAATATTGATTTTGCCTGAATTCAAATGAGAAGAAATAATAGTAAAATGCTCCTGATGCTCTTTCAATTCATTTTTATGAATCGTCTTTGTCCAAATTTTTTCTTTCAAAGAATCTACAGCTTCATTTGGATTTCCTTCCAGAATTAATTTGCCATTAGAAATAATTGCCATTTTGGTGCACAGATCGCGAACATCTTCGACAATATGCGTTGATAGAACCACAATAATGCTCTCGCCAATTTCACTTAAAAGATTATTGAATCGGTTTCGTTCTTCAGGATCAAGTCCAGCAGTAGGTTCATCCACAATAATAATTTTCGGATTTCCCAGCAAAGCCTGAGCAATCCCAAAGCGCTGACGCATTCCGCCCGAAAAAGAATGAACCGCCTTGTCTTTGTGCTGTAATAAATTGGTTTGCTGCAACAAATGCAAAATCTGGTCGTGTCGTTCCTTTTTATTGACAATTCCTTTTAGAATCGCCAAATGATCCAATAAGCGATAAGCTGAAATCTTCGGGTAAACACCAAATTCCTGCGGAAGATACCCTAGATTCTTCCTAATAAACATTGGATTTTCGAGAATATTGGTTCCGTTAAACTCGATAATTCCCGACGTTGGTTCTTGCAAAGCGGCAATTGTTCGCATTAATGTTGATTTTCCCGCTCCATTCGGCCCCAATAATCCAAACATTCCGTTTGAAATTTCAAGCGATAAATTAGTAATCGCCTGTGTGCCGTTCTCATACGTTTTGCTGAGATTTTTGATTGATAAACTGTTCATTTTTTGATTGATTTTTGATGATTATATAAATGATGATTTGAAATTTTTTAGGCAATAAAAGTCCTGTCGGCCTCAAAAGCCGATTTTTAGATTCAGAAAATTTGATTTAAAAGAAGCTACTCGCTTACATATTCTAAAATATCACCAGGCTGACAGTCTAGGATTTTGCAAATAGCTTCAAGAGTATCAAATCGGATACCTTTTGCCTTTCCAGTTTTTAGAATTGATAAATTAGCAGGCGTTATATCTAATTTCTCTGCCAATTCTTTACTCTGCATCTTGCGTTTGGCAAGCATTACATCAACATTTACAATTATTGGCATAGTTATATAAATAAGTCTTGTTCGTTTTGAAGGTTTAAACCTTGTTTAAAAATGGCAGCTAAAAAATAAGCAAAAGCGCCAAGCATTCCGTGCAGTATGATAAAAAGTGCCACTTCATTATCTAAAGGAACAAAGAAGAATGCAAAAAATATCACGATGCTCGGAATTAATAAATTGGATAAATAAAATCGTTTTAAATGCAGGACTCCATTTTGTGTAAATAATTTTGGCTGAAAGAAAACCTTAAAGACATTGCTGCTTAGCAAAAAGAAAAGCCCATAAAGACTCAATGGAGCCAGAAAATCAAAAAGAATATACGGCAGGTTGTAATCGCCCAACATTAATGGATGCGAAGTAAAAGGATAACATACCTGAAAATACTTGCCATTATCTTTAAAAGTCAAAAATAAACCTGTTAATAAGGTAAACACCGAATAAGCAGCCAAGAAAAAATAAACAACAGCTAAGAATCGTGTGAAATAAAATAATATTCTCGAAACAATATGAGTGGTCTTCATACAAGTGAAAAATTAGATTGATATTGCAAATGTATAATTAATTATCGTAAAACAATAATTAATTATTGAAAAATAGTTATTCTAAATAGTCTGAGAATATTATAATTCTATTAACATTAGAAAACAAAAGGCATTCGCATAAATGAGTTAATTTTGCATTTTAGCCTTTATTTATATGAAAAACCCAATTTCAGTCTCAATATTAGAGCTTGCAATTATCACTCAAGATAGTAATGCAACAGAAACATTTCAAAAAACAAAAGACATAGCACAATTAGCCGATAAACTAGGATACAAGAGAATCTGGTTGGCAGAACACCATAATATGGCACACGTTGCAAGTACGGCAACCGTGGTTTTAATTGGTTATGTGGCAAGTCAAACTGAAAATATACGTGTAGGTTCTGGGGGAATCATGCTTCCAAATCATTCGCCTCTAGTAGTGGCAGAACAATTTGGAACACTAGAAACTCTTTATCCTAACCGAATTGATTTAGGTTTAGGAAGAGCGCCAGGAACAGATCAGCCAACTGCAGAAGCGATTCGAAAAGATTTTTTTGAGCAAGCACAGCGATTTCCGCAAAACGTAAGTAAGCTTCAGGAATACTTTTCATCAGAAAACGCCACAGGAAAAGTGCGCGCATTCCCTGCTGAGGGGTTAAATGTCCCAATTTGGATTCTCGGTTCAAGTATGGACAGTGCAGCTTTGGCAGCAGCTTATGGCTTGCCTTACTCTTTTGCCGGGCACTTTGCGCCAAAACTAATGATTCAGGCATTCGAATTTTACAGAGAAAATTTCCAGCCATCAGAGTATTTAGACAAACCAAAAACAATGGCTTGTGTCAATATCATTGCCGCAGACACCAATGAAGAAGCAGAATTGCTTTCAACAAGTTTGTATCAAATGTTTTTAAACCTAATTAGAAATGATCGTAAAGGATTGCAGCCGCCAGTTCAATCTTTAGACGATATCATGAATGAAGCAGAACGGTTCCATGTAAACCAAATGACAGCAGGAACCTTTACAGGCAATAAAGAACAATTAGTAACCGATTTGAAAAAATTTGTTGACTATGCTCGAATCGACGAGCTCATGGTAACAAGTCCAATCTTCGATCACCAAGCAAAACTAAAAAGCATTCAAATTACCAAAGACGTAATAGACGCTTTGAATGAATAATACATATAATATAGTTTATAAGTTATACTTATATATATAAGAGTAAATCTCGGTTACAACCCGACAGGTTTTCAAAACCTGTCGGGTTTATTTGTATAGGTATGTTCGCAATCAAATTCCCGTTTTTCTGTAGAGACGCACTGCAGTGCGTCTTATGCTCGACATATATAAGGGCAGTTTTTGAAATTAGGTTTTTTCAGGAGCTGTTTCCCGCTATGCGCTGCAATCTTTTTGGGCCGAACCCCGGCCCAAAAAGGATTTCCGCTCCTATCGGGGCTAAGAATGCGGTTTCAGGAGAGGCGTTTGGGGAAATGGAAGATTTCGAAATCATGAAAAAACTTTTGAAAAAGGCGCCAAATGCTGAAAATCCGATAAAAACTGATGCCGGGAAGTATGGCAAAATAAGAAAATGCCAGCCATTCCAAGAAAAACCTTACGCGCTATGAAAAATATCCAGAGTGTAAACTCCGTGTTATGAGAAGGTTAGGAAAAAAGCGGAAAAAAGATTTAAAATAATCGTTGAAAAGAGTTGGAAAAGCGGAAAAAGGCGCTACTTTTGCACCCGCAACAGCGAAAAACGCTCTTAGAAATTCCGGCAGCTTCAGAAGATCAGCGAAAAGAAATTTTCGAAAAAAAAGATTGGAAAAAGCTTGCGGGAAAAGAAAAAGCTTTTTACATTTGCACCCCGCAAAACGCGGAAAGTCCATTGAAAGATCGGAAGGGGAATTGGAAAAGTGAGGCGAAAAAAAGCTTCAAAAATTTTTTAAATTTTTCTTGCAGGAAACAAAAAGAATTTTTAGTTTTGCACCCGCTTTGAAACACAAGTGGAATACAGAAGAAACAACGTTCGTAGACATATTGAATTGACAGCCGTCTTATCTTAAAGATAAGACAACAAAAGAATAAGAGTAATGGAATCGAGAGATTCGAAAAGAACCGATAGAAGAGGCATCGATAATATAATATTAAAATATACGATGAAGAGTTTGATCCTGGCTCAGGATGAACGCTAGCGGCAGGCTTAACACATGCAAGTCGAGGGGTATGCCGATTTATCGGCAGAGACCGGCGCACGGGTGCGTAACGCGTATGCAATCTGCCTTCCACAGAGGGATAGCCCAGAGAAATTTGGATTAATACCTCATAGCATCATGTTCCGGCATCGGGATATGATTAAAGTCACAACGGTGGAAGATGAGCATGCGTCCCATTAGCTAGTTGGTAAGGTAACGGCTTACCAAGGCTACGATGGGTAGGGGTCCTGAGAGGGAGATCCCCCACACTGGTACTGAGACACGGACCAGACTCCTACGGGAGGCAGCAGTGAGGAATATTGGTCAATGGACGCAAGTCTGAACCAGCCATGCCGCGTGCAGGATGACGGTCCTATGGATTGTAAACTGCTTTTGTACGGGAAGAAACACTCCTACGTGTAGGAGCTTGACGGTACCGTAAGAATAAGGATCGGCTAACTCCGTGCCAGCAGCCGCGGTAATACGGAGGATCCAAGCGTTATCCGGAATCATTGGGTTTAAAGGGTCTGTAGGCGGTCTTGTAAGTCAGTGGTGAAAGCCCATCGCTCAACGGTGGAACGGCCATTGATACTGCTGGACTTGAATTACTGGGAAGTAACTAGAATATGTAGTGTAGCGGTGAAATGCTTAGAGATTACATGGAATACCAATTGCGAAGGCAGGTTACTACCGGTGGATTGACGCTGATGGACGAAAGCGTGGGTAGCGAACAGGATTAGATACCCTGGTAGTCCACGCCGTAAACGATGGATACTAGCTGTTGGTGGCAACATCAGTGGCTAAGCGAAAGTGATAAGTATCCCACCTGGGGAGTACGAACGCAAGTTTGAAACTCAAAGGAATTGACGGGGGCCCGCACAAGCGGTGGAGCATGTGGTTTAATTCGATGATACGCGAGGAACCTTACCAAGGCTTAAATGCAGACTGACCGATTTGGAAACAGATCTTTCGCAAGACAGTTTACAAGGTGCTGCATGGTTGTCGTCAGCTCGTGCCGTGAGGTGTCAGGTTAAGTCCTATAACGAGCGCAACCCCTGTTGTTAGTTGCCAGCGAGTGATGTCGGGAACTCTAACAAGACTGCCAGTGCAAACTGTGAGGAAGGTGGGGATGACGTCAAATCATCACGGCCCTTACGCCTTGGGCTACACACGTGCTACAATGGCCGGTACAGAGAGCAGCCACCTCGCGAGGGGGAGCGAATCTATAAAGCCGGTCACAGTTCGGATCGGAGTCTGCAACTCGACTCCGTGAAGCTGGAATCGCTAGTAATCGGATATCAGCCATGATCCGGTGAATACGTTCCCGGGCCTTGTACACACCGCCCGTCAAGCCATGGAAGCTGGGGGTGCCTGAAGTCGGTGACCGCAAGGAGCTGCCTAGGGTAAAACTGGTAACTAGGGCTAAGTCGTAACAAGGTAGCCGTACCGGAAGGTGCGGCTGGAACACCTCCTTTCTAGAGCCTGAAATGTTAGCCGAAAGGCACGTTTGGGAAATGAGATGCCAAGACTGTAGGTTTTGGATCTTGAAATTGCATTACTCTTGCTGTTAATTTAAAGAAATAAACTTTTAAGTAAAAAAAAAACAGAGTCTCGTAGCTCAGCTGGTTAGAGTACTACACTGATAATGTAGGGGTCGGCAGTTCGAGTCTGCCCGGGACTACTTTTTAAAGCTTAAAGAGAAGGAAATTCTGGATGCTGGGATTCGCCAAAAGAAATTAGAGAAGAATAAGAAATCTAAAATCTGAATTCAAAAATCTAAAATTGAAAATGGGGGATTAGCTCAGCTGGCTAGAGCGCCTGCCTTGCACGCAGGAGGTCAACGGTTCGACTCCGTTATTCTCCACCAAGGGCTATAAGCTATAAGCTGTAGGCCGTAAGCTGAGAAAGCCTAAAGCATACTGCTTTAAGCCTAAAGCATAAGAAAGTTCATTGACATATTGGGATAAGAAAATAATAAGAAAGTAGAAAGCGTTTTTATTAGCGATAATAAAAACAAAGAAAAACGGTCATAAATGATTTTATGATTGGTGCAATAAGCAAAATAAGGGCGCATGGGGAATGCCTAGGCTCTCAGAGGCGATGAAGGGCGTGATAAGCTGCGAAAAGCTGCGGGGACGGGCACACACCGACTGATCCGCAGATACCCGAATGGGGCAACCCGCTATATTGAAGATATAGCACACCGATAGGTGGGCAAACCCGCTGAACTGAAACATCTAAGTAGGCGGAGGAGAAGAAAACAAAAGTGATTCCGTAAGTAGTGGCGAGCGAACGCGGATTAGCCCAAACCAGAGCTGTTACGGCAGTTGTGGGGTTGTAGGACCGCGATATTTCATGCATAAGGAACCGGAAGCTTCTGGAAAGGAGCGCCATAGAGGGTGACAGCCCCGTACGGGCAACAAATGTAATGGATAGCGGTATCCTGAGTAGGGCGGGGCACGTGAAACCCTGTCTGAATTCGGCGGGACCATCCGCTAAGGCTAAATACTCCTGAGAGACCGATAGTGAACCAGTACCGTGAGGGAAAGGTGAAAAGAACCGTGAATAACGGAGTGAAATAGATCCTGAAACCATGCGCCTACAAGCGGTCGGAGCCCTTTAGTGGGGTGACGGCGTGCCTTTTGCATAATGAGCCTACGAGTTAACGCTGCTGGCAAGGATAAGTGGTTAAGCCATGGATCCGCAGCGAAAGCGAGTCTGAATAGGGCGCTTTAGTCAGTAGTGTTAGACGCGAAACCGTGTGATCTACCCATGGGCAGGTTGAAGCTGTGGTAACACACAGTGGAGGACCGAACCGGTTGACGTTGAAAAGTCTTCGGATGACCTGTGGGTAGGGGTGAAAGGCCAATCAAACTCGGAAATAGCTCGTACTCCCCGAAATGCATTTAGGTGCAGCGCATAAATAAGTTATATAGAGGTAGAGCTACTGATTGGATGCGGGGGCTTCACCGCCTACCAATTCCTGACAAACTCCGAATGCTATATAATGTTTCTATGCAGTGAGGGCTTGGGTGCTAAGGTCCAAGTCCGAGAGGGAAAGAACCCAGACCATCAGCTAAGGTCCCCAAATATATGCTAAGTTGAAAGAACGAGGTTTGTCTGCCCAGACAGCTAGGATGTTGGCTTGGAAGCAGCCATTCATTTAAAGAGTGCGTAACAGCTCACTAGTCGAGCGGACGAGCATGGATAATAATCGGGCATAAGCATATTACCGAAGCTATGGATTTGCATGTATTTGCAAGTGGTAGGGGAGCATTCTGACAGGGCAGAAGGTATTCCGTAAGGGGTGCTGGACCGGTCAGAAAAGAAAATGTAGGCATAAGTAACGATAATGCGGGCGAGAAACCCGCACACCGAAAAACTAAGGTTTCCACAGCTATGCTAATCAGCTGTGGGTTAGTCTGGACCTAAGGCGAACCCGAAAGGGACAGTCGATGGCCAACGGGTTAATATTCCCGTACTTCTTATTGCTGTGATGGGGTGACGGAGTGATGAAAGCGCCGCGAACTGACGGAATAGTTCGTTAAAGCACCTAGCTATATCTTTTATAGGCAAATCCGTAGAAGATGGCGAAATGCGATAGTACTCGGAGTCTTCGGACAAAGAGATAGTGCGCCTAAGGGCTTCCAAGAAAAACCTCTAAACTTCAGGCAGTAAGAACCAGTACCGTAAACCGACACAGGTAGTTGAGGAGAGAATCCTAAGGTGCTCGAGAGATTCATGGCTAAGGAATTAGGCAAAATAGACCTGTAACTTCGGGAGAAAGGTCGCCCCGAGCAATCGGGGCCGCAGTGAAGAGGTCCAGGCGACTGTTTATCAAAAACACAGGGCTCTGCAAAATCGCAAGATGAAGTATAGGGCCTGACACCTGCCCGGTGCTGGAAGGTTAAGAGGAGATGTTATCTTCGGAGAAGCATTGAATTGAAGCCCCAGTAAACGGCGGCCGTAACTATAACGGTCCTAAGGTAGCGAAATTCCTTGTCGGGTAAGTTCCGACCTGCACGAATGGTGTAACGATCTGGACACTGTCTCAGCCATGAGCTCGGTGAAATTGTAGTAACGGTGAAGATGCCGTTTACCCGCAGTGGGACGAAAAGACCCTGTGCACCTTTACTATAGCTTAGTATTGACCTTGGATAAATGATGTGTAGGATAGGTTGGAGACTATGAAGCGGCGTCGCCAGGCGTTGTGGAGTCATTGTTGAAATACAACCCTTTGTTTATCTGAGGCCTAACCCCGCGATGTGGGGGACAGTGCTTGGTGGGTAGTTTGACTGGGGTGGTCGCCTCCAAAAGAGTAACGGAGGCTTCTAAAGGTTCCCTCAGTACGCTTGGTAACCGTGCGTAGAGTGCAATGGCATAAGGGAGCTTGACTGAGAGACATACAGGTCGATCAGGTACGAAAGTAGAGCATAGTGATCCGGTGGTTCCGCATGGAAGGGCCATCGCTCAAAGGATAAAAGGTACGCCGGGGATAACAGGCTGATCTCCCCCAAGAGCTCATATCGACGGGGGGGTTTGGCACCTCGATGTCGGCTCGTCACATCCTGGGGCTGGAGAAGGTCCCAAGGGTTGGGCTGTTCGCCCATTAAAGTGGCACGCGAGCTGGGTTCAGAACGTCGTGAGACAGTTCGGTCTCTATCTACTGCGGGCGTTAGAAATTTGAGTGGATCTGATTCTAGTACGAGAGGACCGAATTGGACAAACCTCTAGTGTATCTGTTGTCCCGCCAGGGGCACCGCAGAGTAGCTACGTTTGGAAGGGATAAGCGCTGAAAGCATATAAGCGCGAAACCCACCACAAGATGAGATTTCTTTTAAGGATCGTGGAAGATGACCACGTTGATAGGCTACAGATGTAAAGGCAGTAATGTCACAGTCGAGTAGTACTAATAATCCGTAAGCTTATGCACAGACTTTTTCCTCCCGGGCAATCGGGAGGAAGGAACTTTCTAAAAAATAAAGCTTATTTGTTTCTTTATCCCAGTATGTTAAAATATTTGCCCGTCGCGGGCAGTCTTTAAGCCGAAAGATTAAAGCCAAAAGCCGAAAGGCTTTAAAACTTTAAGACTTGTGACTTTGGACTAAAAACCTTAAGGTGGTTATTGCGGCGGGGCTCACCTCTTCCCATCCCGAACAGAGAAGTTAAGCCCGCCTGCGCAGATGGTACTGCAGTATTGTGGGAGAGTATGTCGTCGCCTTTCTTTTGAAAACCCCATCCGTTACGGATGGGGTTTTTTTGTATGCGGAATTTTGGTTTTCCTGACTTAATTGAACAGTAAAAATTAAATGAAAATCACTATTTCTAATGATTTGCAAGAAAAAATATAGTGCTATTTTCGTGTTAAATTGTCATGCAAATGAGGTGTATCAAACTATAATTTTTGGAGAATTAAATATTGATTAGCATCATGCAATTTTTAGTTTGATTCATAGTCAGACTCATATTACTTGCTCGAATAATTAGTAATAGCATTGGGGGGCTTTACTGTTTTATTCGAGCTTCGTGATATATAGAAATTAGATGCATTAATCTACTAAGCCGTTTTCAACAGCGTATTTTACTAAACCAGCTGTGTTTTTGGCATTTAATTTTGATAGCAAATTACGTCGGTGTGTGTTTACAGTATTTAAGCTTATAAAAGTTTTCTCTGCGATTTCTGCGGTATTGTATTCTTGAGCGATCAATACTAAAATTTCTTTTTCTCTTGAACTTAATTCTGCTAGGTTAGAAATTTGTTTTTCAATTTTTGAACTATTAATAAAATGTTTTTCTTCTACTTCTTCGGCAAAATAGTTTTCTCCTGAAGCAATTGTATTTATAGCTTTTAAAAGTTCCTCTTTTTCAGCATTTTTTAGCAAATAACCATTTACACCAATTCTAATTAGCCTTGACACGATCATCACATTGCTATGAGTGCTAACAATCAGAATTTTGATATTGGGATATTGTTTTTTTAAGATTTTACTCAATTGAATTCCATCCATTTCTGGCATACTGATATCCAAAATAATAAAATCAACAACTCCTTTCTTAACGATTTCTAACGCTTCTGCTCCATTTAAAGCCTTGTCAATAACAGTAATATTTGGTTCTTGTTCGAGCAAGGAGATAATTCCTTGAAGAAACATCGTGTGATCGTCAGCGATAAGTAGTTTAATTTTATTCATTCAATAAATATGTTAGTTGCTTTTAAATTCGTCAAGTTGATTTTTTAAATCGATGCCTTTTATTTTCGTTTTGGGTTTCGGTCCTAAAATTGGAATTTCAATATTAAAAATAGTTCCTCTTTTTAGTTTTGAATCAATAATAAATGAACCGTTCAATTTATTAATTCGATTTTCCATATTAGCAAAACCTATTCCTGTTGTATTATTTTCGATTTCAAAACCCACTCCATTATCTTCAAATAAAAGATTTAAGGTATTTTCGATATAATTTAGCTGCATTTCTATCTCGGTGGCTTTGGCGTGTTTAATCGTATTGGTCAAAAGTTCTTGTGTGATTTTAAAAACTTCAATCTGAATATTTTCATCTAACTCGTTAATTTCTTTTTTGGGATAAGGAATGAAGCTAATCTTAATGCCGCTTGCATCGCTTATATTGTTCAAATATGATTCTAAAACTTCGAGAAATTTATTTTGATTGAATTTTTTTGGAAGCAAAGTATGCGATAGATTTCGTACTTGCTGATATGTTTCATCAAGCTGATGGCTAATATTTTGAATATTAGAAAAATTAGTAGGGTTTAGGTGATTCACTTGTAGTTTAATGGCTGCCAAATTGCCGCCAATACTGTCATGGAGTTCTTGAGAAATACGTTGCCTTTCTTTGTCCTGACCGCTGATTGAGGCTTTGATTAGCTCCAATTCTTGTTCTTTTAAAATGCTGTTTATTTTTTGCGTGCTAATTTCGGCTTGTTTAATGTTTAATAAGTGCTGTACTTTAAACCGTTTATAAAACTGAAATAAAAGCGCGATTATTGGAATCAAGAGAATGAAAAAAGCAGTGACGGCAAATAACTTGATTTTTTTCTGTTGATTGATTTCAAGAGCTTTTAATTGCTGGTCTTTTTTTAGAAGCGATATTTCATTTCGTTTTTTGTTGGATGAGTTTTGGTAGGAGAGAATTGTATTTTCACTGTTTTTATTCAATATTTCTTCTCTAAGAATCATATTTTTAATCGCTTCTTCTTGGCTAGCCAAGGTTAATTTTTTGGTTTCATTCTCAAATTTCAACGATTCAATTTCTTTTTGTTTTTGAGCTGTTTTGTATTTGATTTCCAATTCATTGATTTCTTTAATCCGCTCCATTTTCGATATCGAATCTTTGAGATGGACTGATTTTTCAAATAATAAATAGGCATTTTTAAAGTCTTCTTGCTTTATGGCAATTTTTCGCAGTTCATCATAAATGTCTATTTGGTTTTGAAGCAATCCGAAATCAGCTGATTTTTTTAGCGCTTCATAGAAAATTAATTTTGCGTCTTCATATTTTTTTTGAGCGATATAACAATCGCCAATGGTGCTTCTGGAGATAATTGCCAATTGATTCAGTTCATTTTCATCGGCTATTGTAAGAGCTTCTTGAAACATTTTTAATGCTTCCTGATATTTGCTTTGTAACTGGTAATTTTCACCTAAACCTAGTAGAATAATCGACTTTCCTTGAAAGTTATTTGTTTTTTCGCAGAGTATTTTTCCTTTCTTATAGTAAAAAGCAGCATTATCATAATCTTTCAGTCTCGAATAAAGGTCACCAATGTTAATATAACTTCCAAGGATTATTTCGGGATCATCTTTATATTCTAGACATTCTTTAAACAGTTTTAAAGCATTTTGATAATCTTCCAATTCTGTATATGTCTGTGCTAAACCGTGCGTATGCGTATAAAAGAGGTCCTTTTCGTTATATTTTTGAGAAGCTTCAATACCTTTAAGATGCCATTTTTTACTTTCGTTAAAAAGACCACGCTTATTGTAATTAATTGCTAGAAGATTGTATCCCAAAGCAAAAAGTCGGTTTCTCAAAGAATCGTTGGCTACGGTGTTATATTTAAAAGCCTGATTGGTGTAATAAATAGAAGAATCGATTACGGCTCTTTTATTAAAATAGTAGGCAAGAAGAAGATTTGTGTTTGCTATTGATCTATTGTCTATTTTGGATTTTAAGAGGATATGAGCTTTTTGATAGGCTTTTTTTTCTTCTCCGCTATTATATAAATTGTAAAGATTCAGAATTTTGGCATCTTGTTTAATATTCGAAGATTTTTTGGTGACAAAAGAGTGCTTCTTATTTTCAATCTGTGCTTGGAGACTGAAGGATAAAAAGACGAATATCATTAAATAAAACCTTTCCGACCAGATTGCCATACGTTTTTGGTTTGTAATCTAACTAAGAATTAGAATTTTGTAAACTTGGGATTTGAAAGCTTAATTTGATTTGACTGTTAGGTAAAAGTACTACAAAACAATGTAAAAAATCATTCGAAAAATAAAATTTTGAAATGAAGTTGTGATATATTATTGAGTAAATTGTGTTTTTTAAATATTATTGAATCAGGTTGTTATGTTTGTTTTAAAGGCTAAAAGTTTCTTAAAATAATTTGAATGCATTTTTTGTTGTAGTAAATTAGTGAGACTATACTTAAAGAATTTAATTATGAAAACGAAAATATTTTTAGCTGTTGCATTGTTAGTTTTAACAATCTCGGCCAGCGCACAAAAGAAAATAGAGGTGGCAGAATTGCCAAAACCTGCGCAAGATTTTTTGAAGAAACATTTTAGTTATACGACTGTAGAAGTTGCTAAAAAGGATGCAGAGCATGGAGAAAAAGGATATGAGGTTAAATTAAAAGATGGTACAGAAGTAGAATTTTGGAAAGATGGATCGTATCGTGAAGTTGACGGGGGAGACAATCCAATTCCGACCGAATTTATCCCAGACAATATCAAAGCTTATGTGGCCAAAAATCATCCGAATGAAAAAATAACGCACATTGATTATGGGCACAAAGATCTCGATGTCGATTTGACCAATAAAATTGATTTGGAGTTTACTAAAGATGGTAAGATACTTAAAGATAAAAAGAATGATTAGCATCTTTAAGTAATGGCTATTTTCGGAAAATATAATGTGAGAGAAAGTAGTTTATATCTCCTATGATTTGTTTTATGGAAGAAAATAAACAAATAATGATTTACGGTATTGCAGAGAGGCCCAATTTGGCAATATCAATTTCGCGAGCTTTAAAAGATCATAAGATTGAAGTTGAAGATTTTATGAAAATAATGATAGCTCAAAACGAATTAAATTAAAAAAAATACAAGCAGGATCATGCTGTTGATTAAATAGAATTTGAGAACTGAAAGTCTCATTTAACCCCGTTAAAGCAGGATAGTTTTTAAAATTATCCTGCTTTAATTTGTAATGGTAATATTCTTTTTGAAAAAATGATAGTCAATTTTTTTCTTGAATAACAATCTTACATTTTAACACAACCGATTCAGAAGGCGTAAAACAAGGGCATTAAAAATTCCTTTTGCATTAGATAATGTATAAAAAATAATTGTAACACGGATTAGGCGGATTAGCTATCGCGAAGACGCGGAAAAGAACTGTTTTTTTACTTAAAATTGAGAAAAAAAACTGTGCAAATGCATTTTTGATATAGGGAAATCAGTGCCATCAGCGGGCCAAAAAATATATTTTAAAAATTATGAGCAAGAAAACAGCAATAGTAACCGGAGGAAATTCGGGTTTAGGTTTTGCAACGGCAAAAAAACTTTGTGATAGCGGAATTACAACCTACATCATTGGAAGGTCAAAAGAAAAAACAGAAGAAGCTTGCAAAGAGATTGGAGAAAATGCGATTCCAGTAATTTTCGATTTAAATGATTTGAAAGGAATTCCTGCGATGATCGAAAGCATTGCAAAAAATAGTCCGATCGATATTTTGGTTAACAATGCCGGAATCAATATGAAAAAAGAATTTGCTAATGTGACTGATGAAGATTTTTTATCGATTATTCATACTAATCTTTTGAGCGTTTTTGCTGTGAGCCGTGAAGTGGTGAAAAACATGAAAGCAAACGGAGGCGGAAGCATAATCAACATCAGTTCAATGGCGTCGCAGTACGGAATTCCAAAAGTTATTGCGTATTCGTCAAGCAAAGGTGCAATTGAAGCGATGACACGTGCTATGGCGGTTGAATTGGCTCAGTTTGGCATTCGTGCGAACTGTATTGCTCCAGGGTTCATAAAAACAAAGATGTCATCGACAGCGCTTGATAACGATCCCGAAAGAAAAAATAAAGTGCTTGGCAGAACACCGATGGGTTATTTAGGAGAACCGTCAGATATTGCAGATGCAGTTTATTATTTCGCTTTAAGCGAATCAAAATATACTACGGGTACAGTTTTGCCAGTTGATGGCGGGAACAGTATTGGGTTTTAATAAATGTTAAAAATGATTGCAAAGGCTTTTATTTTAAAGTCGCAGATTAAAAAGATATTACGCAGATGTTCTGATGAAATTGTCTTGCGTGAGGGATAGCAGTGGAAAGCCCACAGCCTGACGAAGGAAGAGCGAGGACTTGAAACGAATAGCCCGACCCGCTTTTTTGGCGGGGCACGCCCAAATTATTTCAAAAAGAGATTGAAAAATAACATAATTGATCTAAAAAATAATTTTTTGTAAAATTTTTTTAGCTACTTTAGCATAACAGAACGGAACAGAACGGTATGCTAAAAGAAGAAGAAAAATTTGAGTTTATAATAAATCACGAAAGTGATATTCCGAAGTACCAGCAGTTGGTTGACGGGATTACGAATGCTATTGCGGAGAATATTTTGCAGAAGGGAGATTTGCTTCCATCTGTAAATGTGATTTGTAAAACGTATCAGCTTTCCAGAGACACGGTTTTTAAGGCGTATTCGATTTTAAAAGATCAAAAAGTAATTGATTCTGTGCCTAATAAAGGTTATTATGTGGCGGGAGAAACGAGAAAAGTGCTTTTGGTTTTGGATACATTTAAGGCTTATAAGGAGGTTTTGTATCATTCGTTTGTGAATAATCTGCCCGATAATGTGATTACAGATGTGCAGTTTCACCATTATAATATTGATGTTTTTAAAACGATCATTAATAACGGAATCGGGAAGTATTACAAATATGTGGTGATGAATTTTGACCATAAAGACATTTCGTCAGCATTATCGGCAATTTCAAAAGATAAATTGCTTTTGATTGACTGGAATATCAGGGCAGAGCAAGCGAATAATTATGTTTTTCAGGATTTCGGGAAAGCATTTTATGATGCTTTGACAGGGGCGGTTGATTTGTTTAAAAAGTATAAAAAGATACAGTTTGTGTATCCTGATTTTACGAATCATCCGTGGGAAACGGTGGAATTTTTCAAGAAGTTCTGTGCTGATTTTGGTTTTGAGTTTGGAGTAATTACAGATCCGAAGAAGTTTAATATCGAGAAAGGAATTGCCTATATCAGCGTAAGCGACAGGATTTTAGGATATTTTTTGGAACAGTGCAAAGAGAAAGATTTTGAACCTGGGAAGGATGTTGGGTTTTTATCGTACAACGAAACGCCAATGAAGAAATTTATATACAAGGGGATTTCAGTTGTCTCGACTGATTTTAACGAATTGGGAACCAAAGCATCGGCATTTATTACGCATGACGAAGAAACAAGGTTTTATGTGCCGACAAAATTAATAATAAGAGAATCATTATAGTATGTATTATATCGGTTATGATATTGGAAGTTCTTCTGTCAAGGCAGCTTTGGTAGAAGCAGAAACAGGCAAAAAAATCATTGTTCTGAATGAGCCTCAAAATGAAATGGAAATCCTATCAATTCACCCAGATTGGGCAGAGCAGGATCCTGAAATCTGGTGGAAGCACATTTGCACCGCAACGAAAAGAGCGATTAAAGAGTCAAATATTGATGCATCTAAAATTCAGGGAATTGGCATTTCGTACCAAATGCACGGGTTGGTGATTGTAGACAAAGAAGGCGCTCCGCTGCGAAATTCAATTATCTGGTGCGACAGCCGCGCGGTTGAAATCGGGAATAAGGCTTTCGCCGAAATTGGGCAGGAAAAATGTATGGAGCATTTGCTGAATTCGCCAGGAAATTTCACGGCTTCGAAACTGAAATGGGTTAAAGAAAACGAACCGGCAGTTTACAATAAAATTGCCAAATATATGCTTCCCGGAGACTACATCGCTTTGAAACTGACAGGCGAAGCAACCACTACCAAAAACGGTTTGTCTGAAGGAATGCTTTGGGATTACAAAGAAAACAAAGTAGCCGACTGGCTTTTGGATTACTACGGAATCGATCAGTCTTTGACGCCAAATATCGTTGAAAATTTCACGAATCAGGGAGCTGTCACTGAAAAAGCTTCTGCAGAATCTGGACTTCCGGCAGGAATTCCGATCGTGTACAGAGCAGGAGATCAGCCCAATAATGCTTTGTCATTAAATGTTTTGAATCCCGGTGAAGTGGCGGCCACAGGCGGAACTTCGGGCGTTTTTTATGCGGTAAGCGAGATGTCTTCCGGAAAAAGCACTAGAGTAAATAATTTCGTTCACGTAAACTACGAATTGGAAACGCCGAGAGTTGGCAAACTTTTGAATATTAACGGAGCAGGAATTCAGTACAGATGGCTCCGAAATAATATGGGCAGCGAGAGTTACGAGGCGATGAACGAAAAGGCTTCGAGTATTGAAATTGGATCAGAGGGCGTTGTGGTAATTCCGTTTGGAAATGGTGCAGAGCGTATGTTCAACAATAAAACGATCGGAACCCATTTCTTAAACCTCAACTTAAATATTCACAATAGTGCGCATTTGTTTAGAGCATCTTTAGAAGGAATAGCCTTTTCGTTTGTGTACGGAATGGAATGCTTAAAAGAAGATAATGCGACGATAAATGTCATAAGAGCCGGAAATGATAACCTTTTCCGTTCGGAGATTTTCTCCAATACCGTGGCGACTTTAATCGGTCACGAAATCGAGATTTACAATACAACAGGAGCTGTCGGAGCGGCCCGTGCAGTTGGCTTAAAAGATGGCGATTACAGCAAGTTTGGAGCAAATGTAAGCGACAACGACCATGTAATGACGTTTTTACCGCTTCACAACAAAGAACCTTACGAAGCGGCATATCAGAAATGGAAAAAAGAATTAGAATTAATATTAACTACTAAATAAAAAGAAAATCAAATGATAGTTTTAGGAGATAAAGAATACTACAAAGGCATTGGCCAGATTAAATTTGAAGGGGCAGCATCCGATAATCCTTTGGCGTTTAAATATTACAATCCAGATCAGGTTGTAGCTGGAAAAACAATGCGTGAGCACTTTAAATTTGCTATCGCTTACTGGCATACGTTCTGCGGACAAGGGAGCGATCCATTCGGACCGGGAACTCAAAACTTTGCTTGGGATGCATCATCAGATCCGTATCAGGCTGCAAAAGATAAGGCAGATGCTGCTTTTGAATTCATAAGCAAAATGGGATTCGATTATTTCTGTTTCCACGATTACGATTTGATTGCTGAAGGAGCCACTTTCGCAGAATCAGAAAAACGTTTGGCATTTATTACAGAATACTTAAAACAGAAAAAAGCAGAATCTGGAATCAAATTGCTTTGGGGAACTTCAAACTGCTTCTCAAACCCAAGATTCATGAACGGTGCGGCTACAAATCCAGATTTTAATGTAGTGGCAAGAGCGGGTGGACAGGTAAAATTGGCTTTGGACGCAACAATCGCTTTGGGCGGAGAAAACTACGTATTCTGGGGCGGTAGAGAAGGCTATATGTCTTTGCTAAACACAGATATGGGAAGAGAATTGGACCACATGGCGCAATTTTTAGCGATGTCTAGGGACTATGCAAGAGCGCAAGGTTTCAAAGGAACTTTCTTCATCGAGCCAAAACCAATGGAGCCATCAAAACACCAGTACGATTTTGACTCGGCTACAGCAATTGGATTCTTGAAAGAATACGGTTTAGACAAAGATTTCAAAATCAATATCGAGGTAAACCACGCTACTTTGGCACAGCACACTTTCCAGCACGAATTGGAAGTGGCTGCAAAAGCAGGAATGTTAGGAAGCATCGATGCCAACAGAGGAGACTACCAAAACGGTTGGGATACAGACCAGTTCCCAAACAACATTCAGGAAACTACTGAAGCGATGCTGGTTTTCCTAAAAGCTGGCGGACTGCAAGGCGGAGGAGTTAACTTTGATGCTAAAATCAGAAGAAACTCTACAGATTTAGAAGACGTTTTCTTAGCGCACATTGGCGGAGCAGATACTTTCGCAAGAGCTTTACTGACAGCTGATAAAATTATTGCTTCTTCTCCTTACGAAAAATTAAGAAAAGAAAGATACAGTTCATTCGATTCTGGAAAAGGTAAAGATTTTGCTGATGGAAAATTAAGTCTAAAAGATCTTTACACAATCGCGCACGAAAATGGAGAGTTAAATCTTCAAAGCGGTAAACAAGAGTTGTTCGAAAACATTATCAATCAATATATCTAAATTGCTTTAGATTTTAATATTAAACCTAACAGGTTTTACAAATCGGTAAGGTTTCTGCAAAAATTGGAATAGAATAAGTTATGCAAAAAAGGCTTTAGCCGAACTAAAAGTTTTGGCTAAAGCCTTTTGCTATTTGCATTTAATGAACTTCCAGCTAAAGCAGTGGGCAATTGACTTTTTAAAAAAATGCACTCAATTAAAATTTTAAATAGCAAAGTTTTGAAATTAAAAATGGGCAGAACCTCAGAATTAATATTATTATTCAAGCTTCAGATCGTAACGCTCTTCGTAAAACGTTTTTCCCCATTCTTGAACTTCTTCAGATTTCGTAAGTTCAAATCCCATCATTTTATACATTTGAAGTGCTTTATCTTGCAGATTTGTCGTAAGAAGGAAAACATTCTTAAATTTTTTCGCTTTGCAGAACTCTACTGCATCGGTCAATAATCGTTTGCCAATTCCGAGACCCCTAAAAGCAGGATCGAGAAGAAACCATCTTAGTTGCGCTTCTTCGTTTGGCTGATGTACAATGGCAACACATCCTACAATTTTATTATTGTATTCGGCCATCCAGATTCGGTCGTTTTCTGGAGAATATTTTTCTAAGAAATCGTAAAAAGTTTTGATTACATATTTTTCAAAATCAGTAGAAAAATGATATTCTTTACCATAAATGGCACCATGCAGATGAATAATGTAACCGACATCTCCTGGCGTAATTTCATGACGATACGTAATATCTTCTCGAACTATTTTATTTTCCGTCAGCAGATTTCTTACGGTATTCATCGAATCAACCAAAATTTCTTTTTCCGAAGAATTCAATTTTTCAATTTTGCCTTCAATCTTATTTTCAGATTTAGCATTTAAAATGCTCAATAATTGATTTCCAGAATCTGTCAGTTTAATGTCGAAAGCGCGTTTATCTTCTGCTGAAGCAATTTTTAGAATTAAATTTTCCTTCAAAAAACGTTTTAAAATTCGGCTTAAATATCCTTTATCAAGATTTAATATTTCAGTGATTTTCTGTGCCGTTATAGTTTTGCTTTCGCTGATTTCATATAGGATTCGTATCTCGGTCAAAGAATATTCGCTGTCTAAATAATGCTGGCTTAAAATATCTAAATGCGCTGTATAAAATCTATTGAAACTTCTAATTTTTGAAGTGGTAGTATTCATAATTGAAATGTATTGTTGAAATACAAATATATAATTTTAGTTGCTTTTGTCAACTATATTTTAAATTTTTATTTTTTTGAAGAAAATTTTAAGTAGTTCGAGATTCATTTTAAGACATTCCCATTAATTTTTTGTTAAGCGCTTTTTTGCTTCAATCCTGCTTTTTATAAGAGAAAGATTGTTATACCCGACAAAGTATTTGATTTTTTGCGCCAAATAGTGCAAACGCTTATTTTACAGCTGGTCTTTGACTTCAAATGTTAATATTATGTTTCGTTTTAGGGAGGCTTTATTAATGTAAACGTAACCTCATCGACCTACCCTCAGCTTTAATTTTGGAGACATATAAGAAGAAACCAATACTTTGTATATGCCATTTTTTAAACAGCACGATCATTATCAAGACAAAATCAGAAAAAGTGTTTTGGCTCACGCTTTTTATTTGATTATTCATACCAAAATAATGTATCATGTATAAGAAGTTTACAGACGAAGAACTTGTCGAATTACTTAAATCGGGCAAGGATAAAGCTTTTGATGAACTTTATTTTAGATATCGGGACCTGCTTGTCCGGTTTGTATATCTCCGAATGAAATCGATTGCCATTTCAGAAGAAATTGTGCAGGAAGTTTTTACCTCTATTTGGGAAAGACGCAAAACAATTGTAATCCAGAAAAGTTTTGCCGCTTACATTTATACTTCGGTTCGCTATATGACTTTAGATTATATAAAATCGCATGAAGTTACTGACCAGTATATTCAGGAGGTTTTAGAAAAAAATACGGTTTCGCAAACGAGCTATAATGCAATCGAAGATTCTATTTATTATGAAGAACTGCAAAAAGCGGTTGACGAAGCGGCATTATTACTTCCTAAAAAATCAAAAGAGGTTTTTATTCTCAGCCGCGTAAAACATTACACCAACAAAGAAATTGCCGAAGAATTGAATGTTTCGATCGAAACCGTAAAATATCATATTGCGTATGCGCTGAAATTCATGCGCACGTATTTGGGCGAATTCAATTAAAAGTAAACTTCAGATTAAGACCTCAGCTTTTTTCTTAACAGAAGCGTAACCTTTTGCGCCTACCTAAAATTACAATTCCCAAGACATACTATTAAAGACATAAAGAAATTATAATGCCTGAAAATTCAAATAACGAAATCAAAAATTTTTTAGAAGGAAAGTATTCCCCAAAAGGACAAGAAATGTGGAATAAATGGTATGATCGTACCGATGATTTTTTTGACAATATGGAACTGGTTCAATCTGACCGCTCAAAACTGAAAAAAGAATTAAGACAAATAAAAAACACCAATAAAGTTATTGCTCTTTCATACAAAAATTGGGCTGTTGCTGCTTCTTTAGTTTTCCTTTTAGGATTATCAGTGTTTTTCTATTCGACAACAAATACTATCGAAAGCAAGCAATTTGCGGTAAAACTAGGCGAGCACGCTCAAATAAAATTAAGTGACGGAACAAAAATCTGGCTAAATGCAGGGAGTGTTCTTAAATATCCTACAGCATTTAAGGGAGATACCAGAGAAGTGTATTTGAGTGGCGAAGCTTTTTTTGATGTCGCCAAAGACAAAAAACATCCTTTTATCATTCATACCAATAAAATGGATACCAAAGTTCTCGGAACCAGCTTTAATGTTCAAGCTTATCCAGACCAGACTACGCAAGAAGTTTCGGTTGCGACCGGAAGAGTAAACGTGAAATCGACTGTTACAGAAGAAAATGTGTATGTAACTCCGGGACAGAAAGTGGTTTTTAAATCGCAAAACAACAAGCTTCAGGCTTTTAAGGATATTCCGTTGAATACCATTTCGTTATGGCGCAAAAATATTATGGTTTTTGAAGAAACGCCTCTGCCAGAGGTTGTAGCGACCATTAACCGGAATTATAATGTTGCGATTGAAGTCAAAAACAAGAATTTAAATGCTTTGAAAATTAGCGCCTATTTTAAAGAACTGCCTGCCGATCAGGTAATTGGTTTGGTGTGCAATATCATTAACGCCGAATACAAAATAGATTCTGGGGTTTACAAAATCGAATAATCTTAAAAAAAATAAAACTACGTAGCAAACTGATAAACAAAACAATTACACTAAATCTAAAAACTATGAATGAAAAACAAATGCGGTATGCCGCAAAATGGCAGAGCATAAGGACAATGGGAACAAAATTATTCCTGTTTATGACTTTGTTTTTTGCCGCACTTACGGTAAAAGCCGGGAATGTTGACATTAACAAAAGAGTGACTTTAAAAGTTGATAATGAGAGTATAAAAAATATATTTCAAAAAATTGAAAATCAGGTTGATGTGCATTTTATGTACGAAAGCAGCCAGGTAAACGCCAATCAAAAATTAAGTTTAAAACTTAATAATGTAACGCTGGAGCAAGCGCTGGATAAAATTTGCGGAAATGTGCTTCGATATGAGATTGTGAGCAACAATATTGTAATCAAGAAAAATCAGAAGGTTGCTTCTGCAGACCAAAATAAAATTACTGTTTCGGGAACTGTTTTTGGCGGAGACGATAATATGCCTTTGCCAGGAGTTGGAATTAAAGATAAAGGTTCTGACGCGGCTACAGCAACCGATTTTGATGGAACATTCAAATTGGAAGTAAGCGCTTCTGAAGCGACTCTTGTTTTTTCTTACGTGGGTTATATAACGCAGGAAGTGAAAGTAACGAGCTCACAAAATATTACCGTAAAATTGGCTGCCGATGTAAAACAGCTTCAAGAAGTTGTGGTAATGGGGTATGGAAGCGTAAAAAAGAATGAAGTTTTAGGAGCGGTTGGGTCTGTTTCTATGAAAGAAACTTCAAGCAGAACCTATAATAATGCCGCGGAATTATTGCAAGGAACGGTTGCCGGAGTTACGGTAATCAACGATGGAGGTGATCCGACTGCATCGCCAACAATCAACATTCGAGGTATTGGGTCTTTGAACGCTGAAACGCCTTTGATCGTTTTAGACGGAATCATTTACAGCGGATCATTAAATACAATAAATCCAAATGATATCGCTTCGATAAACGTTCTAAAAGATGCGGCTTCTGCAGCAATTTATGGTGCAAGAGCTTCTGGTGGGGTAATTTTAATTACTTCAAAAAAAGGAATTTCGGATAAAATTAATGTAAACGTAAACTATCAAGGAGGTTTTCAGAATGTAGCCAAAAAATTAGAAGTTTTAAACGCTGCAGAATATGCTGATGCTATGAATCTTGCAAGAGATAATGCAGGTTTGCCGAGAATTCCTGCTTTTAATCCTGCATTTGAACCAACGGCAAGAACAACAAAAACCAACTGGATGGACGAAATTTTCCGTACAGGAGAAATTCAGGACTTGTCTCTTTCGGTAAACGGAAAAACAGAAAAATCTAATTTTTTCCTTTCGGGAAGTTATAGAAAAAACGAAGGGATTCTGTTAAATACTTATGGAGAACGCTACACAGTAAGAGCAAACTCTTCTTTCAAATTGGCAGATAATTTTACCATTGGAGAGAATATTTCGTACTCTTTGACAGATGGTCAGACAGCAAATACGTCAAGTTCGTACACGGGAGCAATTCAAGCAGCGATTTTGTATCCGCCAAACGCGACGATTTACAGAGAAGATGGATCAGGTCAATTTGGCGGTGTTCCAGAAAAATATATTGGTTCTTACGGAGACGTTATCAATCCTGTGGCTTATCTAAAGAGATTAGACAATAAAAATCCTATTTCAACAATTTTGATCAATCCGTACGCAGAATGGGAAATTGTAAAAGGATTAAAAGTAAAATCAAACTGGGGTTATACCAGAATTCAGGACAATGCAACAGATTTTACGGTAAAAGTTACAGAACCAGGAAAAATATTTGATTTCAATAGATTGACGCTGAAAAACTTGACAGTTACCGATTTATTGAGTGAGCAGACTATTTCTTATGAGAAGTCATTCGGAAAACATAATTTGAAAGCTTTGGCCGGATATACGTATCAAGAAACGAAAAGAAATTTCTACACCGTTGAAGGAACTGGTTTTGACAACGAAGACCCATCACAGCGTTATTTGCTGAATGCAAAATTAATCCAGCAGACGGCAGCAGGAAGATCTGATGAAATTATTTCGTCTTATGTGGGAAGAATCAATTACGACTTCAACCAAAAATATTTAATCTCGGGAATTGTACGTCGTGACGGAACTTCAAAATTGTTAGAAGAAAACCGCTGGAAAGTTTATCCTTCTGTTTCTGCGGGATGGCTGATTTCTGAAGAAAGTTTTATGAAAGGCATTGAGCCAATCATCAGCAATTTAAAACTTCGCGCAAGCTGGGGGCAAATTGGAAACTTAGGAAACCTTGGGCCATACCAATTTAGTGTGCCTTTGGTTCAGACTCAGGCGTTAATTGGAGCAGTGCCATCCATTAATTATGGTTATGCAGAAAGTGAATTATCAAATCCGAATTTAAAATGGGAAAGCTCTGAGCAGACCAATATCGGTTTAGACTTTACAATGCTAAACAATAGCCTCGTTGGATCTGTTGACGCTTATGTGAAAAAAAATAAAGATATGCTGGTTCGCGATCAATTGCCAGGAGTTTCAGGAACGCCGCAAGGAAGAATTGTAAACTCCGGAGATGTCGAAAACAAAGGGATCGAGGTGAGTTTAACGTATCAGAAAACTCGAGGAGAATTTAAATTTGATGTTACGGCAAACGCTGGATTTTTAAGCAATAAAATTGTTTCAATTAAAGACGATTTGAATTCGTTAGAACCTCTTGGTTTAAGCAGGGTTCGCAGTTTGCCATTGGCTAATATTTACCAAGTAGGAAGCCCGGTTGGAGCCTTCTACGGATATGCTACTGACGGATTATTCCAAAGCAATGAGGAAGTGAAAGCTTATGTAAACAAAAACGGCGTCATGTATCAGCCAAATGCGGTTGCTGGAGATATTAAATTTAGGGATGAAAATGGCGATGGCGTAATCAATAATAGCGATAGAGTAGTTTTAGGAAGCCCTTTCCCGAAAACAACTTACAGCTTAAATGCCAATTTCAGATACAAAGGATTTGATATGAATGTGTTTTTTACAGGTGCCGCAGGAAACAGTGTTTTCAATGCCGTAAAACACACAGGTTTAAACGCTTCTTTCCCAGGATATAATTTGTTAGCCGAATCAAAAGATGCATGGTCGCCAACAAATACCGATACAAATGTTCCAATTCTTTCGTCAACAGACAACAATAACAACTTCGGACGTATTTCTGATTTATATATCGAAGACGCTTCTTTCTTAAGGTTGAAAAACGTTTCTATCGGGTATACTGTAAAAGAAAGCTGGCTAAACGGAAAAGCAAAATTGAGATTCTTCATCTCTGGACAAAACTTGTTTACGATTACCAATTATTCTGGAATGGATCCTGAGGTTGGGCTTAAAAACTTCGGAATGGATTTAGGACGTTACCCGCTTTCTCGTATTTACATGACAGGTGTTAACGTAACTTTTTAAAAAATAAAAAACAATTAAAATGAAAAAAATAAGTCTTTTATTATTGAGTTTTGTGCTTTTGGTAAGCACTTCGGCTTGCGAAAGCGAACTTGATGTTGTGCCGCAAGGAGCTCCTTCGAGCGGGAATTTCTGGAAAACGCCAGCAGATGCAAAAGCAGGAGTAAATGCAATTTATGCTTTGTACTCAGATGATAATATGTACGGTCGCGGTTTCTTTTGGTTGAATAATGCCAGTGATGATATTGGAACAAAACCAAGACAAAACGCAGAAAGAATCAAAAATTTTATTGTAGACGGATCAGAATCGGATACGAAAGATATTTGGAGAATTCACTACGAAATTATGAAACGATGCAACGACGTGATTCGTAATATTCCAAATATTGCATTGGACGAAAAAACAAAAAACGGAATGTTGGGCGAAGCTTATTTTAACCATGCTGTAATGCATTTAGAACTAGCATACCACTATGGAGACGATCGTGCAGGAATTCCGATTCAGGACAGAGCAAACCCGACAAATGTTTATGTGCCTCGCGCAAAAAATGTAGCCGAAAATTACGCTTACATTGCAGCAGATTTAATCAAAGCAGCAGATTTATTGCCTTATTTTGATCAGCTTACGCCAGACAATCGCGGACGAGCTCACAAAACTGCGGCCTGGGCATATTTGGTTCGTACTTACTTGTACGCAAAAGATTGGGACAATGCCATCAAATATGCCAACATGATTGTGGCTAGCGGAAAGCACAAATTATTGGACAATTTTGAAGATGTATTTAAAATCAGCAACAACTGGTCTTCAGAATATATCTGGTCTGTAACATCAAGTGCAGAAAATACTTCTTTAGGTTCTATTTTTCCTGGAGTTTGTCTAGAAGATAAAGGATGGGGAGTTTATAACGGTTGGGGAAATTTCTATCCGACAAAGGAATTGTTTGATACGTATGCTCCAAACGACAAAAGACGCAGCGCTACAATTTTGCAAAAGGGAGACAAATTTGTTTATTTCGGAGAGACTGTAACTTTCAATGAAGGCAGCCACGTAGTAAGTTCAAGTAATAGAACAGGTTATCAGTTTAAAAAATATATGGAGCCATTCAGTTATCCAAAAACAACTTCGGGTGGAGTAGATATTCGTTATGTAAATGCCAATGGTGACAAGCCTTCAACAGCTTTAAACGTTCCTCTTTTACGTTACGCCGATGTGATTTTGATGTTAGCGGAAGCGAAACTAATGAAAGGCCAAAATGCAGATGCAGAAATCAACATGATTCGCCACCGAGCAGGTCTTGCGGATATTTCTGGAGCAACAATGGTCGATTTAAAAAGAGAAAGAAGATGTGAGCTGGCAGGCGAATGGACTGACCGCCATTTTGATTTAGTGCGTTGGGGAGATGCGAAAGAAACTTATGCAAAACCATTGCACCATTATAACGGAAGCGTTATTTATCCTGCTCGTAATTTCAATCCTGCAATTCATCATGTTTGGCCAATACCGCCAGATGAAATTGCAGTGAGTAAAGGTGCTTTGACTCAAAACCAAGGCTGGTAATACGTAATTTCATTGTGTTTTTTTATTTTTTTTACGCTGCAGTCTTAGTCAGGAGACTGCAGTTGTAAAAAAGTAAAGATTGTCATTCTGAGTAATGACAAGATTACTTTTCACTATGTGCCTTTAAACAAGTGAAACGTCTTTATGCATAAAGAAAAGCTATGTTTCTATGTATTAAAATAAATTACAAAAATCTATTTCGAATAAAGTGACCTACAGCTTTAAAAGAATAAAATCATTTTCGATGAAAAAAATAATCACCCTTTTTTGCCTTCAATTTTGCTTGTTTGCTCAAGCGCAAGAGTACACTTCGTCTAACATTCATTCTCATAACGATTACGAAAGTAAATTGCCATTTTATGGTGCCTATTCTAACGAAACAGGAGTTATAGAAGCCGATGTCTTTTTAGTAAATAATGAATTGTTTGTGGCTCACACTTCTAAAGAAATTGCTTCTCACAATACACTTAAAAGTCTGTATTTGGAACCGCTTTCTGCTAAATTAAAAACGCTAGAAGGGAAAGCTTATCCAAGCAATAAACCTTTGATTTTAATGATTGATATTAAGTCTGATGCTGACTCGACTCTAAAAGCAATTGTACAGCAGTTAAAGGCTTTTCCAGATATTATTTTGAATAAAAACATAAAAGTGGTTATTTCGGGAAACAGGCCTTTGCAGTCAATTTGGGCAGCATATCCAGATTTTATTTATTTTGACGGAAGGCTGAATGAAAATTATACTCAAGATCAATTGGCAAGAGTTGAGATGATCAGCGAAGATTTGCATGAAATCACAGTTTGGAACGGAAAAGGTGTTTTGACACAGCCAGATGCTGAAAAAATTCAGGCAATTATTAAAAAAGTCCACGATCAAAACAAAAAGATAAGATTCTGGGCTACGCAAGACAATGTGAATACGTATATGACTTTGATGAATTTAAAAGTTGATTTTATCGGAACAGATAAAGTAGCCGAGCTGACTCAATTTATAAATAATATTAAAACGACATTTTACCAGAATACAGAATTTCACCAAGCTTATGCTCCTAAAAATGTTTTCAAGAATAAGCGCCCGAAAAACGTTATTCTCTTAATTGGAGACGGAATGGGATTAACGCAAATCTATTCTGGCTACACGGCAAACAAAGGACAGCTGAATCTGTTCAATATTCCCACACAAGGATTCTCGATCACAAAAGCTTCTGATAGTTATATTACAGATTCTGCAGCTGGCGCAACGGCAATGGCTACGGGACATAAAACCAATAATCGATTTATAAGTGTCGATGAAAATGGTAAGCCGCTTGAATTAATGACGCAGCAACTGGCAAAGAAAAACTATAAAACGGCGATTATCTCTGCTGGAAATATTACAGATGCAACTCCAGCAGCGTTCTATGCGCATCAGCCAGAAAGAAGTTTAAGCGAACCTATTGCAAATGATTTTCTTTCGAATCCTTCAGATATTTTAATTGGAGGAGGACAGAAAGAATTTGTTTCCAGAAAAGATGGAAGAGATCTGTCTAAAATTTTAATTGAAAAAGGGTATGCTTTCTCAGATAAATTTGCGAGTTTGGATATGATCAAGAATAACAGATTTGTTGTTTTAGAAGATGCAGCGGTGGTTTCTATGAAAAATGGAAGAGGAGATTTTCTAACGAAATCTTTAGCGAAAGCGACAAATACTTTTTCGAAAACAAAAAATCCGTTTTTTATTATGGCTGAAGGCGCTCAAATTGATTACGGCGGACACCAGAATAATGTAGAATATGTGGTGAGAGAAATGCTGGATTTTGATAAAATGGTGGGGCAGGCTATGGAATTTGTAGATAAAAATCCGGAAACATTATTAATCGTAACGGCAGATCATGAAACGGGAGGATTGTCTCTAATTGACGGAAGCATTGAAAAAGGATATGTTCACGGAAGCTTTAGCACCAATGACCACACGGCAATTCCGGTTCCTGTTTTTGCCTATGGGCCAGGTTCTGAAAAATTCATGGGAGTTTATCAGAACACAGCAATTTACGACAAGATTATGGCGTTGATTTTGGGGAAATAATTTCTTTTAGATAAATTCAAATTATAAGGAGCGTCTCAAAAAGAGCTCCTTTTTTTATTTTAGAAATATATCGCTCCGCTGGAGCTTTTTTTCTTTGTGTTGAATTTTTAGCTATAAATATATCGCCCCGCTGGGGCTTTTTTTGTTTGTGCGTTTAATTTTTATCTATAAATATTTCGCTCTTCCAGAGCTTAAAAATGTTTATGTAAAAGTCCCTAAAGCTTGAAAATGTTTTTTCAAAAGTCCCATCGGGACGAAATATTTGTAGAAATTGGAATTGCGGTTTACAAACGAGCCCCAACGGGGCGAAATATATGGTTTGTCTAATTTCCACATTTCACGTTTCACATTCTGCATTTATAATTTATTTCCCTTTCAATAAATTAATACTTACCGTTGCAGTATCGGCATCAGGAAATCTTTTGAAAATTGATTTATCTGGAAATAATCCTGCTTCTGCTGCGATTGCGTTAAAAACATCAATTTCAACAATATACTGATCCGAAAAACCGTGCGTGGCGTCGTAAGCTGTTGCAGGAGTTCGGCCTAAATTATGGGCTGTAAGTTTTGGATTTATAGTATGAAGTTCAATCAGAAGCAGACCAAATTTGCGGACATACGGCGACCATTTCTGAAGGTGCTCCAAAAGATTGTCTTCAGCCAGATTGTTGCTAATTCTTTTTCCTCTGTACGCAAATGCACCGGTTGAGGTGCTGACTCTGTTTTCGTCAATATGGTTAGGATCCTGCCAGATTCGGTTATGGTCTAAAAAAGTCCTTACGTTCAGCAGATCTTTCAAATCAATATTATAATTTTCTTTCAAATCATTGGCAAGCAAATCAGGACGTCCAATATCGCCCCAGATTACTTTTGCCCAAATATCTGCATTGATCAGATTGGCTCTGGTTACTTTTAAAGCGGTTTGGTTATAATCGGCTCCAACTAGAAACAGCGGATATTCGTCGAGCATTTTTCCTCTTAAAGTCTGTCTGTCGATTACTTCAAAAATATGCTGCAGGAATGCGCCATTTCCGCATCCCATATCCAAGATTCCTTTAGGCTGTTCTTCAATAGGAAGATTAAAAAGCTTGATCAGAATTTCGTCGACTACTTTAAAATAAGTATCATGAGCGCCGCCGCTTCCCCAAACATTCATTTCACGATCTACATGAATTTCGTTTTCGCCTTCACCAGTTCTTAAAATATTTGGATTGCCAAAAATCAATTCTTCGATTTTAGCAAAAGTAGGAAGATAAGAAACTGTAACGCCATAGGCACTTGCTCTTTTGGCAAAAAACAAACCAGCTTCGGTAAATTGGTAATTGCCGTTTTTTTCTAGAAACCAGCCTAGATGGACAAAGAAATCTAAGATTTTTTTAAAATTTTCTGGCGATTTATGAAATTCTTCGGGTCTGAAAGATGTTTCCATAAAATATTTATGAAACATTCCGTTCATTGCCAGCCGCACAATTGTTGGGCCAATCAGATAACCTTCAATATGTTTTAAAATCTGTTCCTGAATGCTGTTTTTCAGCACATCGTCTGAAGGTTCAATTCCGTATCTTTTTTTATATTTTTCAAAAATAGCGTTGAGTTTTTCAAAAGGAACATCATCAAACAAACGCGGATGGAATTGTATTGACAGCTGAAGGAGACTCACTACATCTTCATAGAGATAAAACAGTGAAAATGCCGTTTTTGTTTTTTCGTTTACTGAAATTGTAATTTCCTGCTTTTTGTTATCAACTTCATAATCCAGAAAACCTTGAGATGCCAAAACTCTCAAACCCACATTCAGATAGCCTTCATTGGCATTAAAGGCAGCAGTAAGCTCAGATAATGTGAGCTGTTTTTTGTTTAAAATAAATTCTAAAACAGATTTGTTTTTGAGCGCGATTGCTACAGGAGCCGTAACTAATCCGTCGAGATGTCTGAAAATGGAGCTTAAAAGCTGTGATTTATCGTTCATAACAAAAGAGTGAAGGTTAGTTTAAAAATAGTGATTTTTTTGATTGGTTGAAATAAAAAGAATTGTCTTCAAAATGGCAATTTTAGGCAGGACTACCTAGATGGCAGGCATGAAATGAATTAATTATAACCCTAAAAAAACAAAGCCAGCATTGGAAGACAAAAGTCTTCTTTTGCTGGCCCTAGTCAGGCTATCGAAATGGTTTATTTAAGTATTATTTTTTAAAACTTCTTCAATCGATCGATAATAGTGTGGGTATTCGTTTTTCACATATTCGCTAAAATTATCGGCTACTCCTTCCTTGTATTTATCAACTAGCAAATGGGTGTATCCATTTTCAGTTGCTAGTTTGTAATGAGGATCTATGATGGTTCCTACAGTCATTTTTAATTGATCTGCAATGACGGCCCAAAAGTATTGCTCCCATACGACGCACAATTTGTGAAGGGGAACAAGAGATTTGAATTTTTTTTCGTTGTGATCTATAAAAGTAAATACTGAATCACAGAATAATTTATTAAACTCAAGATTATTGCAGCCATAAATGCCGAGATTGACCGCCTGTTTTTTATTGGAGAACCCAGAAGGCAAATTTGTACCGAGGTTTTCTAGCATTTCAATATAAGGCATATAGGTTTTATGGTACGTATCGATATGAAAGGGTTCAATATTTTGCACGTAAAGATCGTTGGTTATCAGTTTTTTAGAAAAAGGTTCAAATAGAATGACGTCTAGATCAACGTGCAAAAATGGTTCTTTCTGGATGCTGTAAGCTTTTATTTTTCCTAGTGCCCATGAGCCTTTGTCATATTTCTGCAGTTCGTCAAGATCAGTTTTTATCGATTCAAATGGCAGTCCTAATTTTTCTATCCATATTTTGCTTACACTGTCAGTCACCATTTCGACTCTTCCGTAATGTTTGTAGCTATTGAGTACAGAGATGACCATAGACGACAACATTAATTTTGAGCTGAACCAATTGCTGGGTTTTTGCAAGCCGCTACTAGTATTCCAGTAACTGTAAACTATTTTCATTATTTGATGGTTATATTGATCGAGTATTGTGGACCTGAAGAAGTGACGGTGGCAGAAAATACAGTTCCATTGTTATTGAAGTAGCCACTTGTGCTGGTAGATCCGCCTGTCATATAAATGTAATTTGATGTTGTTAAACCTATAGTTGGAGTCGTTAAATCTAAAATGAATGTTCCATTAGAAAACAATAAATTAGTGTACGATGTATTGAATTGATAGATTTGACCATCTGCTAATGAAGGAAAGTCATTATAGGCGACAATTGTTCCATTTGCCTTAATAGACATAAAAGCAGCATCAATTGTACGTCCTGTGCTATTTAGTATGTAGCCAGTATTTACTGTACCGCCACCGCCAGATCCTCCTCCAGAAGAAGCTGCAGTATGATTGTATCCTCTCCATTCGCTAATTGTCGCTGGATTTGAACTAGAAGGCTTAGAAGAACTATTTTGGTTAATTGTGGCATAACTGCCATTTTCGGCAGCATCCAAAGATATGGATGCTGTTCTAGTTCTGCCTAATTCGACATTTATATCTCCCATGGAAAGTGGGCCAGTTGTTGAGAGTGCCATTATAAATTTAAATTTAAATGTTCAAGAATAAGTTTTAGTTTTTTATCCTGTTCTTCAATTTGAGTTTGCTGCTTTTTAACTGCTTCAAATAATACAGCAACAGCATTTTGATATTTTACAGCTTTGGTTCCGTCTTCGCGTGTAAGTACCAATTCAGGGAAATTTTCTTCAAGTTCCTGAGCGATAAAACCGATATTGTCTTTTTGGTCATTGTCAATTCTGTCGTATACAACTCCCCTTGAGGCTTGAATTCTTTCGATAACATTTTTAATTGGTCTGATGTTTTCTTTCACCCTTGCATCAGAAAAAGCTGTAACATCTCCTGTAACTGTTAAAGAAGCGCCAGTTATGGCACCCGAAAATGCTGAAAAAGAGGCATAATTACCTGAATGTAAAATATCATACCATCCTCCCCATGTTGTATCAATTCCTTTACGAAGTCTTAGACCTGGCAATCCAGAACCGTTTATACCGCTTTCATTTCTAAAAGCAAGTTGATAAGAAGAGTCTCCAGTAGAAGATGTAAGACCATCCCATGGGAAAAATGTCATAACTCCTCCATAATTTCCAGAACCGCCGACAGTTGCCGAATTGACAAAATCGAAACTAACTGTTCTGGCAAATGTATTTGGCAGACGATCGCTTAATGTTCGGGGACCATCATTGAATGATATTCTTTGCGCAGAAGTTGCAGTGCCTGCATTTCCGCCAATATTTAATGAACCAGCAGTTCCAGTAAGACCCGTTCCGTTTCCGCTAAAGTTATTAGCGATTACGGTTCCTGTACTTGACTGAATTTTAACTGCATCACAAGAAAAGGCATAAGTTGTTGCGTTACCAGTCATTGGATTTGTTCCTTGATTTACTCCCCAAAGTATCGGATAGGCAGCAGCATCTGTTCTATTGGCTAGAAGATCTACAAATCTAGAAGCCCCTCCAGCACTACCGCTAATATTGATACCCCAGTTTCCGCTAGCGCCTGCACCTGTCAAAGAAGGCGAATATGAGTTATAATTGCCATCATGCAATATTCTTCTCCAAGGCGTAAAAGTTGTCCCGTTAGAACTCCATCCTCTGAACCATAATGAATCTGTATTATGTCCTCCGGCAATCTGAAGACCAGTATCAATACCTTTTACAACAATTAAATTGTTATACGATGAACCAGGACCATTTGTTCCTGTTGAGTTGACATTGTAAAAACCAGAAGTAATGGCCGAATTGTAATTAAGATCTGTTCGAGTACCATCTTGATGAGGAACTTTGTCGGCATCATTAGTAGGAATCGTAATATTTGCCGATCCGTCAAAAGAAACGCCATTGATTGTTCTGGCAGTTGTTAATTTAGTGGCTGATAAAACATTTTTAGAAGCATCTGCAGTATTGTCTACACTTGCCAAACCAACATCTGCTTTGGCTAATGTCACCACACCTGTTTTACCTGCAACACTGTCTACTGCGCCGCTTGTAATGTAGACATAGGAAGATCCGCCCCAACGATAGGTTTTGTTGGTATCTTTTGCAATATAGATTTTTCCTGTTTCGCCAGTTGCAGGAAATCCTGCTAAGTTTGTAAATTCTAATACATCATCAACATAACTTGGCAATTGAGAAGTTGGAATAATTCCGCTGGCATCAAGAGTTGCTACTCCGTTTGCGGCTCCTTTTTCGCTAGAAGCAATTCGCGCAGTAGAATCGGCAGCATTGATTATAATATTTGCTGATCCGTCAAAAGAAACTCCATTAATTGTTCTCGCAGTTGCTAATTTTGTAGCAGAAGAAGCATTTCCGGTTAATGTTCCTGTAAATGTTGGAGCAGTTACAGATCCTGTAAATGTAGGAGAAGCTAAAGGAGCTTTTAAGTCATTATTGCCATTCAGTTTATTTATAGCAGATAAGACAGTGTCGGTTGCTGAAATCGTACCCGAAGCAGAACTGTAGCCTGTTAATGTTGAAGCAATTGCACGGGCATTAGAAAAATACAAGTTAGTAGATTCGGGAACATTCGCGGTATTTAAAGTCTGCCATGTTTTATCTCCTCTCCAGTATTGTGAGGCTGTACCAGCGGTAATGCTGTTTTCTTTAGATGTGTCAGTAATCGTAATATTTGCCGATCCGTCAAAAGAAACACCATTGATTGTTCTAGCAGTTGTTAGTTTAGTGGAAGAAAGGACATTTTTAACGGCATCTGCGGTATTGTCAACATTGCTTAAGCCAACAGCTGATTTGTCAAGAGTTTGCCAAGTTTTATCACCTCTAAAATATTGAGCATTTGTACCTGCCGCTATCAATGGCTCTTTTGAGTTTAATTGAGTTTGAATGCTTGAAGTTGCATCGTTGAAAGCTTGTTGGTTTGCCGATTGAAACTTTCTGTTTGCTGTTTCGGTAATCTGATCTGCAGTATAATTTCCAGTTCCAGGCTGTCCACCGTCAATAGATCCTGCATAATTGTATGTGATGCTTACCCAAAAGTCTTCACCAACAATCATTTCATCAAGTATTTCTAATGATGTAGAGGTGTTCATTCGGTATTGTAATGGTGCGCCAGGTGTGCCGTTTAAGGTAATGCCATCTACAATTACTGCTAAAACATTTAATGCCGGTTCTGATAAGGTAAATATTTTTGAACCTGTAAATTCAAAGTTTTCTTTTCGGAATTTATTTGCACCTAATCCTAACTCACTGGCATTATTAAAGGTTAATTCGCCTTTTTCATTAGTAATTAGGATTTTGTTTGGTCCATTTGTTTCTAAGTCGGATACTCTTATTCTGTTATGATTTGTACTCATTTGAATTGATTGAAATTAATAGTTTTACTCGTTTACGAAAAAATAAAATAGGCCTTACGTGTTAACTAACGGTTTGTATAGTATACTGTATCCAGCCATTTGCTGTTTTTTCATACATTAATGCTCCCGAAGCGATATTAAGGCAAGGCACTTTAAATCCGGTTTCTGCTGAAGGATATGCTGTGTTTAGCTGTGAACTGTTTAATGCTGAGGTTGTTGTGTTGTTTACCGTATTGTCAATATCTCCAGCAACTTGATATAATTGGGTGAAAGAACCATTGAATATTTTTACTAACCCTTTTTTCTTAATATTGATTGTATTGCTATTTGCTTTGCTGTAAAAAGAAACCAGCGGATCTGGAGAAGAGATCGTAACTGGAAATTGGGAGTTATTAAAAACTTCAAAGCTAAATTCGGTAATAGCTTCAAGTTTTATTGAAATTGGAATTGGCGCCGAAACAATAAGAGTTTTTCCTAAATCCTCTTCTGTAACATTGTAAACACCTTCTTCGGTGTTATTTTCAGAAATATGCTTGTATTTTGTTTTAAGGACAAATCCTCTGGTAGCCAAAGTATTTACAGTTGCATAAAGCGGGTCTACACTTTCATATTCTATTCCTTTTTGTTGGTTGTCATTAAAAATAGTTTTGTCATAATAAAAAGAGAAACCTTTTGCCAGACCATTTCCGTAGTAATTAAAAATACCCAATTCCAAAACTGGAAACTGGTAAAAGTCTGAATAATTATAATTATTAATTGAAAAACCGGCCCTAGAAGAATTTTGATAAACGGTAAAGTAATTATCCCAAAATCCGTTTGAATTTGAGACTTGGATAATATCGCTCATTGTGGGAACAGTCTTTTCTGATGGCTCTTTTATAGCCAATAGATTGCTGTCACTTAAGACTGGGATCAGACCTTTTCCTATGTTGATTAATTCTATAACATGTAAAATTTCTGCATTATAGGGTAATTCCATATTTTTTATTTATTAAGTTAAATGTTTCTTTTTTCTTTTTTTTCCGGTCGTCCTCATCTAGAAACATTACCGAATTTTCTTTATTGTTGTAGAGTTTTTGAGTGTACACTTCTTTAATTTTCAATTTGTTGAAAAAGCAGTTGTAGCCAAAATCTAGATCTTGGTTTGCTTGCAGGTTTTCGTCAAAATAAATTCTAGAATTATTTTTTTTAATTTTAAAAAGCGTGCTTGAGAAAAGCGGATACCTGAAGGTTTTCGGTTTACGATTTATATGGCTGATAAAGGAGATAATATCGTTGCCACTAAAGTTTTCCTGCAGTAAATCGTAGGTCAAGATTTGTACATCATCATCGCTAAAAATCGCCTCATTTTGATCTGAATTATAAAATATATTGAGAAGTTTGTTTCTGGCTGCAGATGCATTTATTACCTCAGAATTGATGTAGCTGATGTTTGGATGTAAAATTTTGTGCTTTTCATCGTTCATCCATAAAACCACTATTTTATAATCTAGTTTTAAATAGTAATGGATTAACTTTTTAAAGCTATGAACCCGATTTAAACGGCTGTTAAACCAGCTAATGATATAAACATTCATATCATTTTAGCTCGAATAAATCTGTTTGAAAACAACAATATTTGTTTTGCTGTCGGTGTCTAAAATTGTTTTTTCTTCATCGGGTAAACCTGCAAAATATTCATTAAGCATATCGGCTGTAATTTCTGATGATTCACTTGCATTTAGACTATTGATATCAATGTAAATGTTCCTTACAAAGTTGTTTTGATCAGAAGTTCCATTTCCAGGATTATTTCCTAATGCATTATCAATACCTTGGAGATGACCTTTTAAATCATTGCTTGTCGCGGTGTAATTTGTGGCTTCTAGTTTTACATTGATATTCTCTTTACTGTGTTTGATTAGTTTTGTCATTTTTTATATTGTTTTAATTGAACTGTGATTACTTTTATGAAGCGGTGAATGTATAGGCATTACTATTGCCAGAGATGTTGCCGGCAGCGTCTACAGCCCTTACTGTCCATGAATTGCTTCCCTGATTAATCCACGCTCCATATAAGGTTACCGTATTTGATGTGTTGTTAGTCTGAAAAACATTGCTAGAATAAAGTTTATAGGTAACCGGACTAGAAGGGTCTGTAACAACGTTCCATGACAAAGTGAGAGCTCTGCCAGGGTTATTATAAGACCCGGTAAGAGTAGGGGCAGGAGGAGGAGTATTATCAGTTTTTAGGTATTGGTACACATTAGAAAGTATGGACGGATTAATTGCATCTTCTATTTGGTACCAAGTCGTTGCTGAAGGAATGCCAACATTTCTAGGCGAGCTGGGTGAACCAGTGTCATTTGACCAAGGTCCACTTGCAGAGACCGTGCTTTTTTTAACAGTTATCGCAGAGGTTGAATATCCTGTTCCGCTTAAAGTAAAATAAAGATATCCAGCACTATAATTAGTAATCGTTATTGAAGGAGGTATTGCTGCATGATTGTAACCGTAAAATTCACTGATGCTATGAGGAGTGGTTCCATTAGGCTTTGCACTACTTGCTGCAGTAATATTCGTTGTAGATAATGTCGTCAGAGAAGCGTTTGTTGATGATATGTTTTTCTCTGCACAGATATTGCCCAATGATAACGGGCCGCTAGAATTTAAAGCCATTACTTGTTTATTTTGGTTAATAAATAATATTTGAAAGCATTGCTATAAGTCCAATTTCCGAATCAGAAAGAAGATCTTTGGAGGTAATTTTATCGACTATATGAGGTTGTAAAGTTTTTTCGTATCAGTATTTGGAGGATTTGCAGTTTGGCCAGTATTTAAACTATTTTTAAAATTGTATTTATTTTGAATGGTTTAGAGAGGTCAAATTCCCATATACTTGTAAAATATGAGCTCCAAAACATCTTTGATCCATCAGGACTAAAATTAACAGTGTAAAAATTACCTCCAGGTATTATAGCTGATAAGTCGATTGATTCAGAGGTAATTGCACCAGCCAAATCATAAGGGTTTAGAAAGTTTATTTTAATGACTGATCTTGGGCCACTGTAGGTAATGTTACGCTAACCTGATTAGAAACATCCTGCTTGTTTGATTCATTTGTTTCTAAGTCAGCGACTTTTATTCTGTTATGGTTTGTGCTCATTATGTTTTTTGTTTTTTATTGAAGGGTAAGAGTAGACAGGGATTCTAATAATAGTTAACAGTAATTTTTTTAATATCATTTTCTAAATCGAGATTAAGAACCATATAAGTAACCCCAAACAGATTTGCATTCTGGCTTACAATAATGACTTTAACTAGAGCCTCTTGTTCAACATCTCGCATCACATTTTAATTTCTAGATTAAATCTTATGATATTTTTGTTTTTATTACAATGAATTCCCTGTCCAACCTCTTGATTTTAAAGTAGCAAGTCCAGATGTGTTTGTTGGCGAATTTGGTGTTTTTGAAATTTGGAGCCAACCATTTAACTCACCATCATCTACACAGTAATCAATTATTTTATTCTTAATTGCTGATGTAAATCTGTTTGCTCCTATATTGATTGATTTAATTTTAGAAGTTCCAATTCGATTAATATCAAGTATTGATGTATTGTTCCACGCGTTAAAAGTTTCGAATGAAGGACAATTATTTAGGGTAATGTTTAGAATATTTATGCTAAGAAAATCAAAGAATTTTAGCATGGGGCAATTCTCAAATATTATATCGGATATGGTATTCTGTACCGACTTTATAGTAAACCTTGAGAGCTTTAAGCTGGTAATTGGTGCCGAAAACGCAAAATTATTGAAAGAATTCCCAATAGTGAGTTCTGATAAATTTTGAAAATTATCCAGTAAAAAATAAACATCAGTGACTTTAGTTTCAGCAACACTCAAAACACTGAACGCACTTGTAGAGGTCGAATTAATAGGAAGCATGGTTTCAGTAAAATTTAAGTTGCCTGAAAAGTCATAGCCTATGGAAGATGTTGAAAGATGAGCACCTCCCCAAACACAAGCTGTGATGTTATTATTTTGGAGTTGATTGATAGAGCGCCACGTACATCTAAATCTTGAAAAGTCAACCATTGTAACACTTTTAGCTGGTAAGTTAATATAAAAACACACAAACTCTTTTACTGAAAGAAAATAGCCTATTTCTTCACTAATCGTGTTATTTGATAAATTAAAATTTTGGTTACTTGTATGTAAGCCCTCATAGTAAATAAAGTTTGATGTAAGTCCTACAAGCTTTACATTAATGATACCGGTGTAAGTTGGTGTCAATTGTATATTAAAAATGCTTGAATTTGATTTAGTCTTAAAATAGAGATAAAAACTACTTTTTTTGCGACCAAAAATTGTTTTTCTTAATCCCATAATTATAGTCCTAAAATCATTATTGAATGCTGCCCCTCATTTTGCATGAATGTAAAAATCTGTTTTTCACTTACTGCAGGAGGCGTTACAAATTCAAATGTTTTGGGAGAGGTGATAGACCAAGTTAAAGATGTTCCTACCTTGGTGATTCCTTCAAAACACATTCCTGAATTAATAAACGAATTAGGGATTGTTAAGATTCCTGTCCCTGTAAATTTTACCGTTTTTCCATGCCATGAATCTTGAACTGTTGCGGGCAATGTTACGCTAACCTGATTAGAAACATCTTGCTTGTTTGCTAAGGCTATATCTCCGTTTCCCAAAATTGATACACCAGTGATCGTTTTAAAAGTTTTCTCAGGAATAGTATTAAAAGTTAATTCACCTCTTTCATTGGTAATTAGGATTTTGTTTGATTCATTTGTTTCTAAGTCAGCGACTTTTATTCTGTTATGGTTTGTGCTCATTATTTTAGTATTTTATATGTGTTAAAATGTTTGTCTAAGAGGCTTTAAAAAAGAATTTAGCAGAATGCATTTATATTCCTCCATCAGTAATTACCCAATTATTAGGCGAACCTGTCAAAATTGCTCTTCCTGCGCTTGATGCAGAGGTATATTTTGCACTTCCAAATGTTATTGTAATATTTGGTTTAACTGGTCTGCTGCTCCAACCATTATAAATTGCATCCAAATTTGCCATTGATAATTTATTAACCCTTTTAAACCTCATGAAATCTGTAAAATTGATTACATTTGACACATTCCACATTCCTATATTTTGATCGAAAGCAGTTACAAATGCGCCATTGGTAGCGCCAAACATTCCAGACATATTCGTAACGGCCGCGGTGTTCCAAGAATCAATATTTTGATTAAAATACTGACATGATTCAAACATACCAGACATATTACTCACACTTGAAACATTCCAAGAATTAAGAGGTTGGTTGATGCTTGAACCTGCAAACATTCTGCTCATACTTACACTTTCGCTTGTATTAATCACCCAATTATTAATGTCTGAACTGCCTCCATTATTAAAAATTGTTGCTGCATCAAACATCGATAAGAAATTCACAACTTTTGACACATTCCAAGCGCCTAAGTTTTGATTGAATCCTGTAGCAAATCCGAACATACTTGTCATAGATGTAATATTTGACGTATTCCAATTTCCAAGCGGCTGATTAAACGCAACTGTTGCATTGAACATTCCAGAAACATTTATATCTCCTGTAGATTTCAATACCCAATTATTAATGGTATTACTTCCGCCATTGTTGAAAGCAGGATTTGCCCTGAACATATTTTGAAAAGTTGTAACATTCGACACATTCCAAGCTCCTAAATTTTGATTAAATAAGTTTGCATTTTGAAACATGGCAGCCATCGTTGTCACTTTTGATGTATTCCAATTACTTAAAGGCTGATTGAACGCAGATGCTGATTGAAACATACCGTTCATTGCAACACTTGCACTTGTATTAATCACCCAATTGTTTATTGAATTGCTTCCACCATTATTGAAAGCTGACGCAAATAAAAACATACTTGCAAAATTAGTTACAGCAGATACAGTCCACGCTCCTAAATTTTGATTAAACGATGAAGCGCTATTAAATGATTGTTGCATATTTGTAACAAGTGACATATTCCACGAGCCTATTGGCTGATTGAACGCAGTAGCCGATTGAAACATACTTTGTATTGTTGTCAATGCCAAAGTATTCCAATTATTAATTGTGTTGCTTCCTCCGTTATTAAATACGCTTGCGCCTTGAAACATACCTGCAAAATTAGTAACTGCAGAAACATTCCAAGAACCGATGTTTTGATTGAAGACTGTTGCTCCCGCAAACATACTTTGCATTGTCGTCACCTTCGATGTGTTCCAACTGCCTAAAGGCTGATTGAATGATGAGCATGAAGTAAACATATTACTCATGTTTACACTTGCAGATGTATTAATTGTCCAATTATTAATTTCTGGACTGCCACCATTATTAAAATTTGTATTTATAAGGAATTGAGAAAAATTGGTAACTTTTGATACATTCCATGCGCCTATATTCTGATTAAAATTAGTTGCGCTTCTAAACATATTACCCATACTTGTTACATTAGAAGTGTTCCAAGAACCTACTGGCTGATTGAAAGAAGCGGCTCCATCAAACATAGCAGCCATTGATGTAACGTTTGCCGTATTCCAATTGCTAATGTTTTGATTGAAATTAATGGCTCCAACAAACATACCAATCATATTTGTTATTCCTGACGTGTTCCAGTCATTCATAAAGTTAACTGTATTTAATACAGAACAAGCAGCAAAACAGTTTGATAATGATGTTGTTCCCGTCAAATCCAACACATCTGAAACACCTGATAGATTCAAATTGCTACATCCATTAAATTGCGCAAACGTAGCTCCAAGTCTTAATTTTCCCCATGATTGTATAGATAATAATTTTAATCGGTCTCCATTATTATTAAATTGCCATCCCGTGCAAGTACCACTTATTTTAATCGTATAATCTCCTGCTGCGGCATAAGTATGCGTAATCTCAGATTGATTCCAAGCAGTGATTTTGCTAGAACTTCCATCTCCCCAATCAACAGTGAAATTGTATGTTCCCGACGAAACTAATGGGAGTCTCACTTGCGTGGCGGTACTAGATCCGGTAGATGTATTTGAAGTTCTCCAAGTAGAAACAAAAGAATTTTTACTTCTTCCGAAAACAGTATTTTGTAATAAAGCTCCCATAATTATACTCCTAATAATAAAACGCTATTTGTATTGCCTCTTTTCGTAAAAGTGAAAATCTGTTTTTCGGATGTTACTGAAGGGATTCCGAATAGCCAAGTATGCGGTGCTGTAATTGCCCAAGTCACACTTACTCCAGGCAAGGTGATTCCATTAAAGATGAAGCTTCGAGGCAATGAAGCAGGTACTGTAATTGTGCAGTTGGCCGTAAAAAGGACGGTTTTGCCATGCCAGTTAGAAAGCATGGTTTGGTTTGAATTTACTTCCAGTTGATTCGAAATATCTTGTTTATTTGATAAATCGATGTCTCCGTTTCCAAGGATTGATTCTCCATTAACTGTTTTAAAAGTTTTCTCAGGAATAGTATTAAAAGTTAATTCACCTCTTTCATTGGTAATTAGGATTTTGTTTGATTCATTTGTTTCTAAGTCAGCGACTTTTATTCTGTTATGGTTTGTGCTCATGTTTTTATTGTTAATTGCAAGTTGTTTAAAACCTTTCTGAGGGAATAGTATACACGTAAATCCAAATTCCACAGTCATTTTTTCTTTTGACTATTTTTTTTGATGGTCAATTAAAAAAGATTTTTTCTGTAGAATTTGGATTAAATACTTATGAGACTCTTAATAGGAAAGAACAATTTTTATTTGTCAAAGTTGACATCCCTTTTTAATCGTTATTTGCCAGAGGTTGTTTGTAGTTATGTGTTAAAATTCCATTAGCAAAAAAGGTGTGAAATGGATTTAGTGTCATTGGATAGATGTTTCGCTTTTCTAAATTGACTGTTACGGCTGTAACAGGTATAACTTCTTTATCTATCGTGTATAAATTATCTCCAACCAAAATATCTCCCAAAGGAATAAATCGCCAATGACCATCGCGCTGAATTAATTGCAGGTGGCTAGGTGTGGCTTCAAGCAAGCCATCATTTACAATAATTGTTTTATAGGCGACTTTATGAGAGAGTTTCGTTATTGGAGAAGTAATTCTGTTTTCAGACAAGTGACCGCAAGACCATTTGTATAACTCTTCAGCATTATTGGTATCATTAAGAGTTTCAATTTCAGAGGAAAGCAATAGCTGGTCGAGAGTCAGTTCTTCAATTGCTTTTCTTTTGCCATCAGGCAATGTGATAAGCGTGCCTTCAACGAGACATCCGGTTCCACCACCTCCACCTCCAGTTGGTGGTGTATATGTGATTTCGCACGTTCCCGCATTGTTTGCGTGAGTCTGTACATTTGCTGCCAACCATGCATCGGCTTGTGCATTGGCGTCGGCAAGACTTACGGTAGAAAAAAATAGATTTGCATCGGCGACAAGTGTCACGATGCTGCCGCTGTATCCTGCTCCGCAGTTATTTTTTTGGGCGCTCCGTCTTTTTTCTACACTATAATATCTTATGCTTGGAGCGCAAGTGGCAGTATCTAAAACGGGTGCAATATAATCGGGATCTGTAACTACATTTGGTTTTGGGTCTGCTCCTGTAGGGCTGCCATTATCTGTATAGTATAACTCTAGATTGGCAAAAGATTTATATCCTGTATTTCCCATATTTTTTTGGTTTTAATATTTAATTACGATTCGTCCTGTAGATGAATCTTTAATGTAAGTGATGTATCCGAGATTAGTAACAGCTTCAATATTCTTGGCTAGATTGGTACCTTGGATTGAAACTTTTTTAGAAAAGTTCTTCTGATCAACTAGAGTTCCGCCAACATTGATCATGTCATATCCTGATTTTACCATTGTACCGCCCAGATAGGTCACTATCTCAACATCGATATTTCCAGTGCCTAATTTTCTGTACCATGATCCCGCCATTCTTACTTGAACAGTATTTAAAGTAGGGTTGTCGGCTATTATTTTACTGAAATTCACAAGACAACTTTCTACACCATTTGCTTGCGTATTATCGCCAGCCCACATGATGTAAGAATCGGCTGCTAGGGCATTTACTGGAATTTCGTTATTAAATCCGTGACCCCATCCCATCCATTTATTGTCTAAGGATGTTCCCGAATTAACAATTCCGGTATAAGTGTCAAAATCTTCTCCTGCTCCCAATGCCCATTTATATCTAATAACCATGTAGTTGAAAGGAGATAATGTTACATCGGGTTCAACAACACAAGAAGGATTTATTCCTCTCCAGGCAGTAGCTCTACAAGAACCCGCGTTATTTGCATAAGCCTGAACGTTTGCCGATAACCATGCATCAGCTTTTGCATTGGCATCTTCGACACTAATGGTAGATACAAATTGATTTGCATTTGCAGTAAGCGTGACGGAAGTGCCCATGACTCCGGCAGCGCAATCATTTTTTGCCGCAGTCAATGACCTGGCTATATTGTAATATTCCATACTTTGTTTATAATTGATTATGATTTGTCTCAACTTAGCGAAGGTTTGCTTGAGGCAATAACTAAGTTTGAAGAGGTGAAAAAACCGCTTTTTACGCGCTTTTTGATCTCACTTTTTATGATTTGATTTCGTACAGTAAATTGAATTTTTATAAAAAAGCAATATGTAAGCAGATTGTCTAAAAGTAAATAGACAAAAATTGTGAGAGGGGAGTAGTAAAGTTGATAGGAACCACGCCACGAAGGCTATTAAATTTGTGGTTCCTAAACAACTATTTAAAAAATATTTTCAAGGATTATTTTTGTTCCTGTTTTACAATTTCGCCAGTTTCAATGTTTATGCGAATATCTCCGTGCTCATCTTTAATGGCTTTTTCCAGTTCGTTGAAGTTTTGCTGCTGAACGGCAATCTGGCTTAAGATATCTGCTTTTTGAAACTCGTATTGAATAGACAATTCTCCCAACGATAATCTCGCCTTGTCCATAAAGGCATTAAAATCCTTTAATTTCTTTAATTGCTCAGCGTTGATTGTTTTTGCTTCTTCTTTATTGATTTCTTGTGTTTTCATTTTTTATTTGTTTTTAATGTTTTGAATTTTGTTCTAAGAATAAATTATTATGTCGTTATTCCACCGTCACTAATTACCCAATTGTTTGGTGCTCCTGTAAGAATTGCTCGAGAAGCAGAACTAGCTGAAGTATATTTTGCAGAACCTAAATGAATAGTTAATGAGGGTTTTACAGGTCTTGAGCTCCACCCATTATAAAGTGCATTTAAATTGGAAGGAGATAAGCCTAAGTCTGAAGGAGCTGTTCTTTGCTTGAAGCTAGAAAAATTTGTAACGTTTGATACATTCCAATTACCGATATTTTGATTGAATACTGGTGTATTATAAAACATACGTAGCATACTTGTTACAGAAGAAGTATTCCAAGAGCCAATATCTTGGTTGAACGCTGTAGCTGAAGCAAACATAGACCCCATATTTGTTACGGAAGAAGTATTCCAAGAGCCAATATTTTGGTTGAATGCAGTAGCTGACTCAAAGATAGAATCCATATTTTTTACGGCAGAAACGTCCCAGTTGTTTAAAGGTTGGTTAAATGCAGCAGCATACCCAAACATATAACCCATATCTGTAACAGCTGATGTATTCCAGTTGTTTAAAGGCTGATTAAAATTTTTGGCATATCTAAAGACAGAATTCATATTTACAACAGCTGACGTATTCCAGTTATTAAGAGGCTGATTAAAATTGTCAGCATATTGAAACATTGCCATAATATCAGGAGCAGCATTAGTGTTTAATGACCAATTGTTTATATCAGGACTTCCGCCATTGTTGAAGGCTATTGCAGTTTGAAACATAAGTTTGAAACTTATGACATTACTGACATTCCACGCACCTATATTTTGGTTGAAGTTTGTAGCGTTAGCAAACATATAACTCATGTCTGTAACAGCTGATGTATTCCAGTTGTTTATAGGCTGATTGAAATTTGGACAATTGGAAAACATACCATCAAAAGTAACAGGTTCATTTGTATTTATTGCCCAATTGTTTATATCAGAACTTCCCCCATTGTTAAACACAGGGTTAAACATAAGTCTAAAATTTATAACTTTACTAACATTCCACGCTCCTATGTTTTGATTGAAATTTGTAGACGCAAACAGATTTTGCATGATTGTTACTCTTGAAGTATCCCATTCATTTACTCTGTTTATAGTTGTTAAAGAGGTACATTTATAAAACGCATAATATAAATTTGTTGTTCCTGTCAAGTCTAATACATCTGATACATTCGATAAATTTAAATTTGAGCATCCCCAAAAATATCCCCCTTCGGTAGTTCCAAGATTTAAACTTCCCCAAGAACTTATAGATAGTATTTTTAATGCATCTCCCAAACCATAAAATCTCCATCCTTTACACGTACCAGTAATTGTAATTGTATATGTGCCTGGTGTACTATAAGTATGTAAGGTTTGAGGTTGACTGTATGAAGTGATGAAATTTGAGGAACCATCTCCCCAATCTACGTTAAAAGCATAAGTACCGCTGTAAATCAAGGGCAATTTCACTTGTGATGCCGTACTAGAACCTGAAGAAACATTATCAGTTTTCCAAGTAGAAACAAATGGAAGGCCAACGGGTTTGCTTAACCCATATTCATAAAATAATAATGGATTCATAATTACATATTTGAAATTCTTAAATAATCTGTAGTGCCAATGCTCGAAATAGTTGCCGTGCTTCCTGCGGCTCCGTTTAGTGTCGCAGACGCATTAACTTGTACTAATGTTCTTCCTGCTGCTTGTACAAATGTTATTGCACCTGCACCATGTTTTAAGTACGATGCACAAAAATCTGTACCACCATTTACGGTAATGTTTATTGCACTTGCTCCATTATTAATGATGACATTTTTGCCAAGTTGTTTTTTACCATTTGTGTCAAGTGTATCAGTTGTAATGTTTGTACTTGTTGTAATGGTAATTTGTGAAGGTTCAGGTAAGGCGCTTGTAGACGTGGTTACAGATCCATCCGCCATTAAGTATTGAGAACTTGTACCGCCAGTTTTTACAAAAGAATTAGCTTTTACATCACCAGTTTTATCAACAGTAAAAGTGTTTACTCCGTTATTTTTTCCAACATACAGTAGACCAGTTGCTCCAGATGCAGCATTAGCAGCAATACAAATTCCATCATATGATGTAGTGGAAAGAATACCAATTCCATCACCGCTAGTAATAGCCGATATAGCATTTCCAGATCCAAATTCAGTATGTGCAAATATCCCTGTTCCATTTCCAGTGTTATGAGAAAATAAACCATAACCATAATCGGTAGAGTTACCAGCATAGATTCCGTGTCCACCTTCGCCAGTTTGGCGCGAGTAGATACCAAAACCTGTCGAGGTATTGTTTGATTTTAAACCAATTCCATCACCATTATTGGTTAATGATACAGAATTGCTTCCGCCACCGCCATTATTGGTAATGACTAATCCGTTAGTTTGTGTGTTTCCAGTATTGGTGACAGATTTAATTCCAGTAAAAGACTGATCTGTTGATGTTAGTAATACTCCTTGCAGCGAATTCTCACCAATCTTTTTCTCAACACCATCACTGCCCATAACATACAAATCTGTCGTGCCGTTTGTTTTGGCATATAATTTTGCGTGGCCTGCTGTTGCTGTGGTTGGAGATCCAGATTCAGAAGGGGCTAGGGTTAATAAACCGTCGGTAATATCTGCCTTTTCGTTTAAGGTTGTAAATGAAGTTCCAGATACGTTTCCATCGTGCGTGATAAATGCTTTTTCTACTTGTATTTTTTGAACACTAATTGCTTTTCTATTAACATTTTCAGCATTTGTGTCAAAAGTAGAAGTGGTTGCATTAGAAGGAGAGTTTTGAACTAATTTTAAGCAATTGGCACTATTGTTTTTGGTGATGGTTAGAACATCTTCAACAGAATTATTGTGCGTTAGTTTTAAAGCTCCATCTTTAGATTCATTTCCTGTTGTGTGAATTACTGTCGTATCGTCTGCGTATGCTGTAGGATCAAGAAAACCATCTCCTTTTACAAATTGTGTACGTTGGCCACCAGCAGAAACAAATTCTTTAGCAGTTACAGTTCCCTCTGAATTAATTTTAGCTTTTACAACATTATCTTTTGTGACTTGCAAAGCATCGCCAGTTGCGGTTGCAGACGAGTTTAATTGTACGCCAACTCCTGCTCCAGTATTGGATAATTTAATGCCAGTTCCTGATGCCGTATTTTGAACAGAAACCCCGCTTCCGGCTCCACTCACCGTCACGTCGAGTACTTTTGCGCCAGCATCGGCTCCGCTATTTGTCAATACAATTCCGCTTGTTGAGGTTGGAGTTGTGTTGTTGAAAGTTAAGATTCCGTTTTTGGTTTCGTTTCCAGAAGTATGCAAGAAACTTGTGAAGTCAATTTGCTGGCCTGTGCCTCCTCCTGGATTTGGCGTTAAATTTTTGTACCAATAGGCAACCTCAATATTTCTGTTGTCAATATTTGCTGAAAAAGTGATTACCGCATTATCATAATTTACGATATAATCTCCGTCAGCGCTTTCGCTTTCTTTTTCAAACAATAATTGACCATTTTTAAATGCCTTTACGCTAAATTTTACTGGAGCATATCTTAAAGGAAGCGTATTGCCGATAAAACCGTCAAACTGTTCTTTGTAAGGCATATAGCAGTTTCCGGTAATAATGCCGATATTTTGTAGACCAGTATACAATAGGGCAGGAGTGACATAATGTTCGTTATCCCTTCCATCTTCAACCATTTGAAAATCGGCCTTGTCTTCGTCTTTGTGGATAAAACTGTTAAAAACCTCCTGGAAGTCCGCCTGTGACGGAATATCGCCGTCCTCGAATTTGTAGCCAATGTTAGTTCTGTCTGTTACCATGTTGTTTGAAATTTATTTCTTTCTGTAAATATTATTTTTGATTCGCTAGATTTTTGAATCCCAATGCATAATTTGCATTGGGATTCATTTAAAATTAAAGTGTTAGAATTTTTTCTTCACTACTGTACATACCCGAAGAGTTTTCGGCAAGCACTTTAAAATGATGGTAAATTCTGTCGCCATCATCATTTTTAATAGTCAATTCGTCAATTCCAAGTTTGGTCTCAAGTAAAGACAATGTTACCGTTTCGTCATTAGAAACTTTTTCCTGAATTTTATCCCAGTTTCCTTGATTATTCATTTTGTACAAATGATATTTGCCATTATGAACCGTTTTCTCCCAACTGAAAACAATAGGTTTCAGTATAGATTCATTTGCTCCTGTTGCTTCTCCAGAAGCTGTTAATATAGGAGACTCTGGAATAGCAGTATCGGCAATTACTGTAGCGGTAATTTTTGATGGCTGAGATGGCGTATAATCAATATTGGTAATTGGATTAAGATCTGTTGAACTCGGATCAGCATATTCGATTTCTCTGGAAACTGTAACTCTATAGAAAAGACCATCTCCAAAAGGAACATTTTCCAGATCTTCAAATTCGTCATAAACAGTCCATACACTATTAAAATCAGTAGATAAAGTATTCTCGTCAATCAAAATTTCTTTGACAGGCGTCATGGTTCTGATCGATTGTGCATCAAGCATATTTTTGGCGCGATAAACATTTATTTTTCTGATGTTGTATTCTGGCTTGTAGGTGTTCAATTCTATTTGAATAGCTGGTTTGATTCCTAAAAGCTGATTTTCCAGCACTGGCATAATTCGCTTGATTTCTGGCGTCTGCGGCGGATTTGAAGGAACTAATTTTACAGGACCTAAAAATGTGCTAAATTCGCTGAAATTCAATTTGATATCCATTTCGCGAACACCGTAGAAATAAATGTTTTGCGAATTTCCATCCAGATTAAAATCTGTAAATTGGGTTCTGAATTGCGCTGCATCAGTGATTTTCATCATTGGAGCAATGTCCAGATCAGGATTAGGATATTTCAGGATATTTCCGTTCTTATCTTTAATCGTCTGTTTTTTGTTAACAGGCACATAGTCATTATCCTTAATGTATTCGTAAATTACGGGTACTTCAGTTAAAGGCACAAAAACAGAATGAATGGCTTGTTCAATGAAGTGAATGGCCAATAAATCTTCTTCAACCCCTGCACTTTTAGGAATAATAATCTGATTGAGGGCAGTTAAACTGGTTATTGTCGGAACATTTTGTTTCTGAGTTGTATTATGCCATTTGATAAATTCATTAATTTCCGCTTTCAGCAATACACTGTCTGGCACTGGAAAATGGTAATGCTCTCCAGAGACGCTCTCAGGAGGATAAGTTGCATAGTTTGCAGCATTTTGAAGTCCATTAAAGTCTAAGAAATTTTGCCATCTGTTAGTGAAATATTGTTCATTATTCCCGCCAAGTTTGCTAATTTCTTCACGAATTGTGGCAATCGTTGCAGTTTCGTACAAAACATTTAATAAGGCCTGATCATTTGCTCTGTAATGCAGCATTCCGTAAGGTTTGTGCGTATATCTGGTCGTAAAGGTGTATGTAGATCTGTTAAAAAAGTCAGGTCTAGTGGCATACAAAGGACCTTTTACATCTTCTGGTTTAACAGGTTTTTCAATTCTAACCGCGTACATCGGATTTGGCGCACTAATTTTAGAATCATAGTCGTATAAATTTGAATGCGCGCTGATTCCAAAAATGGAGTAATGCGTGTTTTCTCCTTCTCTTGGCTGAATATTTGCTGCTGTGATTCCGTTTGAAGGATCAGCAAAAAGATAAACTTTATAGCTAGGATAATAGTTTACTTCCTGTTCTTGTGGCTCATGCAATGCATTCTCTTCGATAAGGATATGATCATAAGTTGGATCCATTTCTTGAGTTGCATCTTTTTTTAATTTGAAATTAGGGTCATTAACAATTAATTCCAAATCCAGATCGGTTCCAATATTATCTGCGCGTACGACTTTAAACTCTTTTCTTGATTTTACAGGAATTGGATTCGAGCCTTCAAAACAACTCTTGGTAAATAGACGGACAGTACCATTCATCCATTCAACAGAATTTCCATTGTCTTGGTTGTATTGAGGATGCTGAGCCAATTTTAGTCCTTTGAAAGTAAGTTTGTATAAGCCAAAGTGTTTTTTCTGATCTTCAGGCAGCGGAATTGGTTCTTCATTTTCATCCAATACATAATTGCCGTTTGCGTCAACTTGAAAAGCTTTTTCCAGAACTTTTTCAATAATGACTCTCTTGTTCCAGATTCCTCGAGTTTTTTCAATCTGTAAACTATCGCTGCCTTGGCTGTCTTTTTGAAGGACAAGTTCTCTATGAACAGTTTTTAAAACTTCTGGCAATTGAACCTGAAAACCAATTGGACTTGGCTGACGCCAATTTTCAGGCGTTAGCATATTCTCAACCAAAGAACATAATTCGTTTATTGGCTTTTTAATTTCCTTAATTTGCTCAGAATCGATTGTAGCATCACCATCAGAAACAAGACGGTCGCTTACTTCTTTTTTAAGAACTTCAACATTGGCATAACTAAATTTTCCTGCAGTAGTTACCACAGCAATATTTTGAATGATATAGTTTTGATCTCCAACGGTTAAAATACCTCCAATAAATCGGTCTTTATTGGCATCGGTTAAGTTGATTTTAATTTCTTCGCCACTGCTTAGGATTCTGTATTCCCCGATTGTAATAATCGAAGTAAGCTCACTTGTTGGACTATTTGAAATATTAGTGATTTTAGCGTGCTCAATTTGAGGAAGGCTATCCCTAAAATAAAGTTTAAAATAATCTGCAAACAGCTCTTCATTGTCCGGATAAATTTTGTCAGAAAGCAAAGCTTCTGCATTAGTTACCCCATCAGGAACGGTATAGTTCAATAATTCCTGGATAGCATAATATTCAAAAAGAAGACGGATATAAGTTTTGTCTGTTATGGATTCATTTTCTAATAAGGCTTTCAGTTTAAGCTGTTCGCTCATTGACGTAAACATCAACGGATTTTCTTTTGTAATTAATAGCGAATTAATGCCAGTTGGAGGCAGTAAAGTATTTTTCGGTTTAATGTTTGAAGTAATTTCTAGTTGTCTGCCAGATGTTGCTCTAGAGAAAATATTAATTCCGTAGCCTTGATAAACATAAGTTTTCAACCCTGTTTTTTCCTGACGAACATTTAAAAATGATTTTCCTGAGTCTGGAATAATAATTGGAGCAGGCTCAAAAGCACCAGTACTCAGATCTTTTTTGACATTAGAATATGCCGTGTCAGCAGATAGTTCTGGCTTTTGCCAATTGGCTTCGCCTTTCAATTTATAATCTACTCCTGCATAGATAGGAAAAGTAAAAGAGCTTCCATCATATTCTTCTGTAGAGCTAAAGAAAGCAGTGTCTACACTGTAATCTTTGATGTCGCTCATAAACAGACTTACATATCTTTTTTTGCCATCAAAACTATATCCTTCTGGATCTGTGATTTTTGCAGTTTCATTATCTTCGTCTGCACCCGCATTAAGGCCTGGCAAATATTTGCTTAATTGTACAGGAAGAGGCAAACGTTCTGTGTTTACAGAAGTCGGAATACTCATAGAAAGGTGCTGTACTTCTTTTTTGTCAGGACCTCCTTCTAAATTTTTGAACGTAACATATTCTGTTAAGTAAATATATTCTCCCGAAAGAACCGTTTCATCAATATCAATGCATCCTAAACCTAACATTCTGGCAATATGATAATCATTTGCAGCAATGTTTAATAAATCTAGATTGGATATTTCAGTAGAATTTTCTGCAAATTCTGCCGTTTCTCCAGGTTGAGGTTCATTGGTAGGAATGCTGTCCTTAAACTTAATGGTTTCTAAAGCAGTCGGATTAAGTCCATCGGCACTTAAGCCAATATAGCTCTCAATAACTTCCTTAATGTTTTTATCTTCTTCATCGGTTGGTCGCTTCCATTTATCTTTGTAATTATTGACGTCTACGTATTCGCCATCATTAAATTTTAGCCATTTCCCGTGGATGCAATTTAATTTAGGTTCCAATTGCTCAAACGCTTTATTGTCATCAAGAGTCAAAGCATATTTTCCTTTTAGATCCCAAGTCCCTCTATCATTTGCATTTTGGATGAAATCGCCATAATATTCGAAATTGATTTCGTTCAACAGGCAGTTGCTTGCTTTAAATCGGATGCTTCTTCCATTTTCTGCTACCACGCGAATTGCGTTAACTTCTGTAGAAGAAAAAGTCTTGCGATTTGTAACTCTTTTTGATGCTACAATAGTATTTTCGGCTACAGAAAGTGTTTCTAGTTTAACAACACCTGAGTTATTTGCAGCGCTGAATTTAAGTTCTGCGGCAAAAAATAATTCGCTTTTATTTTCAATTTCGATAATTTCATTTCCGTAAGCCTGAATAAAACCTGATGGATTTACCATCGGATCAATACTTGCTCTTGTCGACAGATATTTTGCTCTGTTTTTGAAATAGACATAAATCGATCTTTGCGGATCTGTTGTTTTATAAAACCAAAATGCTTTTTGAATATCTACTGACTTTGGCTTTTTTGTTAAGTCTAATTTATAAGCGACTTTAGTGTATGGAGCTCTGTATACTTTTACAAAATCTTCAGGTTTGTTGAAATGCGAATTAGAATTGGCACCTTTATACAAATCACCTTTTGGAAGATGGTTTGCGCCTAATTCTCCAGCCAAAAGCCAGCGAAGATGAATTCCTTTTGTACTGTCAAGCCCTTTAGAACCTGCAGCAGCAATTTGCAGACTTGTAGACTGCAAAGCAGTTTTTCCAGAATTAAGATCAACAATATGCAGTTCTTTGCCAACATTAAAATTGATTTTAAATCCGCTAGGATTGTTAACATTTGGCAAAGCAATTTTGGCTGAGTTATCGCCTAATGCGCTTGGTTTTCCGTCTATTCGAATTGCAGCATCAATAGTTCCTAGAGCAGGTACAACAACGGCATTCTGAAGTTTAAAAACCAGTCCGCTTATATTGCTTACCGTATGAATTCTTGTTCCGGCAGGAAGAGAAAGAGCCACACGGCTTTTGTTCCTAAGCGTTAATTGTCCGGCACTTTGACTTACCGCAAGACCTTTTTTAAGGACAGGGTAAACCAAATTATTTTGGGTGATAATTACATTTGAAAGACACCCAATTTGTGCGCCCGATAAATCGCTGCTTAATTGGTTTAATTCAGATCCTAAAGTGCTGAAATCAGGAACTCTGATGTAATCTGTGTCCAGCATAGAAAGACCAGTGCTTTTTACAGCAGGCGCTTTTCCTAAAAAGTTAGTAATTGGCGTAATCAATTCTGAAGCATTGTTTACGGTGCTTGTGACACCGTAAACAAAAATGTGTGATTTATCATTTAGATTCTGATACAAGTTTTTGAGAGCATCAACATCGTTAACCTGCAAACCGTCAGTAACAACGACAATGATGTCTGGAGTTACTGTTAAGCTGTTTGCAACCTCTAAACCAGATGCCCAATGATCAGACTGAGGATCGGCAGATCTTGATCCAAAACCATTAATCCAACTTAAAAAACTGGAGGTATTGCCAGAAATTCTTTTTTGAATAATATGCTCTGACCTAGAATTACTGTCGTTGTTGGACATTCCGATTAACGAAAGCGTAATTTTGCTCTGAGCCTGAGAATTGATAAATGAAGTCAGCCCTTCACGTATCTGCTGCGCTTCATTACCATTTATCGAACCCGACTCATCGACAACGATAGCGATATATGTTTCGCAACCTGTGGATTGGCTTTCTTGAAGATTTATAGAACTCATTTTTTATTGTTTTTTAAAGATTTATATTTTCAATAGGTAAGATTACTGGTTCGCCAACACGAACTGTCAATGCAGTGGCGTTAGGGCCAACGATTCCGTTGTTATTCCACATTCTGTATTCAAACTTCAGTTTTAAACTGTTTTCAGTAATTTTTTTACTTTCATTCATGATCAGCATCTGAGCGTAATCTTTAGAATACAATACTTTGTAATTTGCTTTTGCTGCACCGGCATCATCAACCACAGCAACAGTATTCTTAATTTCTTCTAAAGGAATTTTCGGAATATTGAATGGTTCAGGATTGCGGACTAAAAGCGCTACAACATCTCCAGTATTGGTGTCAATAACTCGGTTAACTTCTGTTGACTGGGCAGGATCTAGAGGAGACATTTTCAGAACTCCTTCAATGGCGCGATCAAATAAATGCTGATATTTCAAAGCAAATGCGTCGCTTAACGGATCTTCCTGTCCAAAAATGATATTGTTTAAAGAACCAATCTGATTTTCGCTTAAACTCAACGGAATATCAAATAAAGCGTTGCGTACTGGATCTGCGCTTAACTTATAGCTATTTACCTGTTCGGCAAAGTCTCTGTATCGCGATGTCTGGAATCCAAACTGGTGTATCAATACATTTTCTTTATCCGTTGGAGTATTATCCTGATTTTCATCGAAATAATTTTTAACTAAAATGGTATACAGTTTAGAAGGCTTTAAATCGGTTAGTTTTACCTCATATCCATAAGATTTTGGTTTTAGAGCATCTCCAATTGTAATTTCACATTTTATTGCGCCAGTGCTTCCTTTAATCATGTTTTGCAACATTTGAATGTTTAGAGGAATTCTAGGATCATTGTCATCAACCCACTTTATGTCTTTTTCTTCTGCTTTTGGATAAGTGGTTGCTGTCGTCGGTAACGGATACGGAATAAGAACGTCATTTAAAGGATCTTTGATGATAAGGTTCATCACACCTTTAATTTTTGGTCTGCCTGCTCCATAATCTTCCCAATCTTTAAGCATATGATACACATATGGATTCTTGAAGAACATCGATACTTTACACTGCTCATTTCCGTAGAATGAAGGTTTAGATAATAACAAACTTCCATCGGCATTTGGGTATGAACGGTTGTAGTCTAAATACTGTCTTAACGAAGTCAATGGCGATTTTGCCAATTCAGTCAATTCATTTTTAACAGCTGGTTTTTGGCCAGAAGCAAGATCTTCATCAGGAACAGGATAGTGGCCGACAGGACCTAATGTTTTAAATCCGTAATAGTATTCGAACTTAGTGGTATCTTTATCATCGACTTTATCTGTTAAAACAAATTTTAAACAGTAAGTTGAATTTGGTCTCCAAATAGGCTGAACCGTATTTTGAATCGCGGCTTCCATTGCTTTATTGTCTTCTGCGACAGCATCAGAACCTGGAATGGTTTCATTGTGCATCGCACTTTCTTTCGTTAGCCACCCAATTTCTTGAATGTAAGTAGCATAGCCCGTTTCATTGTCTTCATCTGGATTTCCGCCTGCTGAACATAGTACAGCATTAATTGTTAATAATTTTGAAGCCTTAATTGGTCTGATATAGACCGATTTAGCGACAATGTCTAATTCAGTCAGATTAGCAGTCGAATTGGTTAAAGCAGCTGCTGATGATGCAACCGAAACAGTTTGTGTTGGGTGTAAAGAACAGTTGTCAAATTGATCATTAAACAGAGAGAAATAAATCCCTTTTTCATTTTGTTTAGAAGAAAGCATCAAAATTTCATTTTCTGATGGTTCGTTCTGAATATGAAGAACCGTTGCTTTATCAGTGGCGTTTCCTCTTTCAATTAATCTAACAAGCTGTAATGACGTATTAAATACAAACAAATATTTTTTATTGTAGGCAATAACCGCATTGTCAGCCAGCGTTTTGTTTGACAAGTAAATAGCAGAATCAAAAATGGCATCATTTTTAACTAGCGTAATATTTGTCCCGTCAATTTGAGCCAATCCAAATTTTTCGTTAGTCAGCTTAACAGTTAGCAAGACTTTGCCATTTGCAATCACTGCATCTGTAATTTCAGCAATAGATGATTCAGAAACTAATTTTGTGTCTGTAATCGCGATTGCTTTTGTACTTGCATTAATGCTGATGCGAACGATTTTTTTGTTTTTTGTAATCAGACTGAAATCAGTATTGTTGTGCTGCAGCACTTTAAGCGCTATTTCATCAATTTTTATGCGATGGACAATAGAACGATCGGTACCGTTAACCCAGTTGATCTGCGTTTCATTTTCCAATGCATTAATCCAAAGCAGTTCATTATTCTGTAATGGCACCAATTTGTTAAAACCTGTTGAATACGTATTGGCATACTGCATTCCGAAAGTTCTGTTTAATTCAGAATCAAGTTCAACAATTGCAGTTGTTTTGGCAGGAATTGCGCAGCCAACAATAAAATCATCATTGACAATTGCTTGACCAATTCCTTTGCATTGAGCTGCATCTAAAGCTTGAGTAATTAATAAATTATTATTTACCACTTGCATTGAGGTCACCAAACCATTCAATAAACGCTCTCTTACCAAATTTCCTTTAGCATCGATTTGTGCAATTACGGTCGTATTTGGCTTCGGATGAAATGAAACTAAATAAGTGTCATTGTATTTGAAAATTTTGTCGAAGGCATAAAGCTCATTTGCGTTATATCCGTAGAAACGCGTAAACGTCAATGGAGTAGGAGCCGCTGTCGGATTATCATTTCCAGCATCTGCTTTTAACTGAGTCAATTGGGCAACCAACCTATCATATTCTGCCAAATTACTAGGTTCAGAAATGATGAATTCACCGTCTGTTGAAGCATAAGTGTCATTAAATAAAGCGGCAATTTTATTTCTAACATCTAAAATAGCGTCAGCATTTGCAGCAACTGGACTGATTACAATTTTGTCAATTTTATTTTTGTCTAAAATAGCACTGTTAATATCATATAGCGTTATTGGTAATTTTAGTTCAGCTTTGGTGTAAGTCACCTCATCTAAAGCCTCTGAATCAGGAGATTTACGGATTTTAACACGGTCATAAGTAGCTAACTTGTCTCCTTTTTTGAAGACAGAAGTGTAGGCGCTAATTTTTACCGTTTTAGCTTGTGTTGTCAGTTTTAAAGTCGGTTCAATCGCAGCTTCAGGGAAAATAATTTCCAGTTTATTATAGTTTTTGAAAGAAAGAGACCTTCTAAAACCAAATGGATTGCTTTCTGCAGAAATACTCATAAAATCTCCGCCAATAAGCGCGCCATCCACAATTTCAGGGGTTTCACCAACGAGTTTAAAGAACAGACCATTGATTCTATCTGCTTCATATTGAGTAGGTACATAATAACGTTTTCCAATTTTTTTGTTTAAGAAATTAACATACTCCTTATCAATCTTATCTGATACGCAGAACAGCTTAGAAGGCGTAATTCCGAATTGTTCCGGAACGTGCCAGCCTGGTTCTCCCGCACTTAAATAAGAGAATGGATTGGTTGCCAAAACACGAATGCTGTCATACTGATCTACTACTTTTTGCCATTGTGCCCAAGGTAAATTCTCTACAAGCGTTCTCGAATTTGCATCGACAACAGCTTTAAAAGGATGATAAGATTCCCAAGCGCCTCCATTTGCAGAAAGTAATTCCATCGATTCAATTGCATATTGATGTTTTACCTGGCGTAGTTTTCTTCCCGCTTTTGATGTTGCTTCGGGCGGCATCATATCGGTATAATTTTTTGCGTCGGCTGTATATCCTCCAATTATTTTAGAAAGACTGCTGTTTGGCAATACTCCTTTGGCCAGTTTAATATCAATGTAGGTGTCTAATGGTAGTACTTTAGAAATTGCTGATGGAGCAGGCATTGCATTAAAATAATCCAATAAGAAAGCTTCATTTGTAAGCATATGCACCCCTTTTACAGCATCGGCAGTTCGATTGTCATTAACATCTCCGTGAGTTCCTTTTGGGAGCGGGCTGTAAGGCGTACGGTCAACGATTCTGTTAATATCCCATTGAAGCTCAATTAAGAATGTTTTACGTACTCTGACAAACGCAATTTTGACACGCACGCTCAGTTCTAATTTTGCATAAATCAGGAATGGCTTAAATGATTCTACAGAGAAAATGGTATCTAAAACGATCTCAACATTGATAATCCAGATTTTAATCTGAATTCCTCCTCCGGCAGCAATGTATCCGCCCATTTGCGGACGTTTAAACGAAATTTTTCCGCCCATTTCTAAGTAAGCCCATAGCTTAACCTTAGCAGGGCCAAAGCTTTTCTCCAATTTAAAGTCTAATCTGGCGCCAGCTTCAATTCCCTGAGCTGATAGCATAATAAATGCTTTGGCAGTAAAGAGAGTTAAGATTCTCGCCATGATTGGATCTTTTTTAGAACCAAGATTGATGTACCAAGGCTTTTGATTTTTGAAGAAAAAACCAGCTTCCAATAAAGCGTGCAGTTGAATGATTTCTCCGCCATCTTTTGGCATTTGGAAATCTGCTCCAGCGGCCAGTTCAAGAGAATCATCCCCAAAGGCAACCATTGCAAAGAATGGGGGAGTGCTTTGATCTTTTTCAATAGGACCTAATCTATCGCCAAGAACATTTAATCCTGCTTCGATATAAAATAGAGTAGGAAGAGAAAGCAGTAACATGGCTCTCATATTTAAAATAGTTCCACCTGTAGATTCAAATGTTGCACCAGCTCCAATAGAAAAAGGCGAGTCATATTGCATAGAATCTGGCGGTCCACTGAATTTTCTAATATTGATTCCGGCTTTTGGATGTTTATAAAATTCGTACCAAGAATTATCTACGGTTAAACCAGCAGCTTTTTTTGTAGCCACATATCTAAATCCTAATAAACCTCTGAAACCAGTGATTGATAAAAATCCAAGCGGAATACCTGTAGGCAATTCAATGCCTGCGTCAACTAAGAACGCTGGGTATTTAGGGGCAAAACGCATTCCGACACTTCCCGTAATTTTAGCTTTTGGCAACTTTAATGAAACCTCTCCCATAAATTCAGGAGAAACCCCAGGCTGAGGAAGCGAAATCATACCGTGGATAATAGCCATAGCAGATGATTCTGAAGCTGTTCCAGGAATCATCAAATCGACTTCAATAGTTTGAATTCTGATAAAAGATTCTGCTTTTTTTGATGGATCACCATCTATATTGTCTGTAGAGTAATAGTATTTAATACCTTCTCCACGCGCATCAAGCCCTAACGGATTGACACTAATAGCGCCATCAAATCCCCAGAAGTTATATTTGCGCCCATTAATTTGCGTTGAACCAAAGTTGATGTTGCTCACCGCCATCTGAACCGGTCCAAGATTCACAGATAAATTGATTGGAATCGGGATAGAACCACCTTCAACCTCAATGTTTCCGTCGCTGTAAATACGAAGTTTTTCCACATCAAATCCTTGGCCTTTAGCCAATTTGTTCATTAATGTTCCTTCAGGAAACGAAACGTAGCAAGAAGTCCCTACATAATAATCGTCATCTTGTTTTCCTAGCTCGAAGCTGTGAAAATCGAAATCAACTAGCCCAAATAAATTAGCTTTAGGTTCGCTTGCTTTGTCAAAAGAGGCCGTTAAGTTGAAGTCGCCATCGTCGTATAGGTGTCCTTCAATGTCTACAATAAATGGAGCATTGCCTTTTTTTAATTTTGGAATTTCTAATGCGCCCTTTATATTAGAAGAAGTAACTCTATTTTGTTTAAAGGTAATGTCAAATTTGTTAAAGCCAACTCTGAAGCTGTTAGCTAATTTAAACCACATATAATCAGTTTCACTAGCAGGATTTCCAACAATTAGAGATTCTAATCCAATTGTTCCAGAGATTCCGCCTTCAGTTCCAATTAATAGTTGTTTTCCAGTAATTTGCAGTGTAGCGCCATTTTCTTTTTTGAACCATTTTTTAGGTAATGTAATTGCTGCTTTTTCAGCATACACGCCTCTAAATGCTGCACCTCTTCCGTCAGCATCTGCCTCAGGAATATTTTTATCTCTGCTTAAATCTACTTTTAATCCAGAAAACTCTGCAATTAATCCAGTGTTTCCAATCATAGATCTGTTTAAGCTAAAACTGGAGATATTGTTAAAGATAAAACCGCGATTAGAAGAATATTCTAAACTGCCGACATCAAATTTTAAGTAGCTAAAATAATTTTCTGGCAATGGATCATCAAGGGCAATGCCGGTAACATTTTCTGTACCGGTGTAAACTGGTTGTAGCCATTTATGAGGAAATTGAAGGCCTACGCTAATTTCGTTAATAGCCATTCTAAACTGGAGTGTTAGAGCCTCTTTTATGTTTTTTTCGATATTGTCGAAGTAGTGTGCAAACAATTTTTTTAAGCGGTCTAATCCTTCGTCGCCTACGTTTAAAAGGTTTTCGTAAGCAAATTTTAGAAGGTCAATGTCAAGACTTCCAATTTGCTGCGATAAGTGTTCTACCTGATTGTCAAAAGATGCATTAGTATCGTTTAAAGTTGCTAGTGCATCTGTATGCACACTATTGAATTGATTAACAAAATCAACCAATGCATTTGCACCAGGGTAAAATGTATTGATCAGTTCATTTAAAAATGTTTTTTCGTTTATTTCTGCCAATTCAAAAAGAATGCGTAAAACGGACTCAACAGTATTATCAAATGATTCGAAATTGAAATCATTGATGTATTTTAAAATAATCCAGGAATAATCAAAGCTGATTGGAATTTCGGTATTGCCATCTACGGTTGGATTCAAAACTAGTTTTAAATCTTGTGCAAGAGGAATATCAAGTCCTAGAGAATTGTACGTGGTTAATGTCATGCTGTAAAAACCAGAAGAGTTGTCATAGCTTTGACTGGCAATAAGATTTTTTACAAATACAGAATCAAAAAGACTGGCAAGTGCATCTCTAATTGCCTCTAGCTCATTTGGAATCTTGTCCAATGGTAATAATTGGCTTAATGACGGGTGCATTATTTGATTTGACATATTTTTAAGTTTATTTCTTTGTTAATGGTTTGTCGATTACAATTCAAAATTTGCCTTCTAATTATGCCAGAATGATTATCTTTTGAAAAAGGCATAAGTATTCTGTATTCCTTTCTTGAAAGAGAGGACAGGAAGGGTTTTGAAAAGTATTTTTGATTTTGTTTTACTACTTAATAATGAAGTAGTTTTTTTGATGCATATTGCTTTTAATCAGATGTTTGTTTCTTTTTGACATTGCAAAGATTTAGAAAAAAAAGGGCTTTAAAAAACAACTGCAAAGCTGTTGAACACTTGTATTGTAGTACTTAACAGAGTTGTACAGAAAGTGGACAGCTATGCTTTTTCAAGATGAAAAAGCTAGTCTTTGAATGAAAAGAAAAGGGATATTTCTCAATATTTATAAATTGAGATTGCATGCTCGAATGGAGCCTTTTTGAAAGGTAGAGCTATGAATCTCTATTGAAATAAGAATTTAATGCGCTTGCGGAAAGATGGCATCAGAAAAGATGTCTGTGCTTTAAGTAAATGAAAACTATCTTTTACTGCGCTTAAAATAAAGCGCAGTATTGGGATAGTATTTTGTAAAAGACTAATTGTAATATTCGATTTTTCTTTCAGCAACCAAAGTTGGTTCTCCATCTGGTGTTCCTTCAAGGAACATATTGCATTTTATCCAGTTGTTGTGGCTGTCGTATTGGTAGGTATAGTAACGAGTTTTTACCTTGAGGTTTTGTTCTGGATTGTCAGGAACAAACTCTTTTTTTATAATATCACCTTCTTCATTGTAAGTTTTTATAAATTTTTTGGTAGGATTGGAAATTTCTCCAGGTCCAGTAACGAAACATTTAACCTTTTCTACGTAATCTTTGGTTGGATGATAAGTATATTCTTCTTTAGCAGCAACTTCACCGCAACCATACATTACGACCTGTATAATGCGTCCAGATTGATCATAGAAATATTTTAATTGTAAATCATTACAAAAAGAAATCTCCGTGCCCAGATCTGAATAAGATCTGCCTTTTTGCTTTGCATACGTACCAGCGATAATTTTTTGATTTGCGACTTGCCCTTTTGCATTATAAGTAAAGATTTTGCGACTAAATAAATCTTCTTTTTTTTGAATGGTATCTATTATTAATTCCCCAGTTCGATGTATTAGAAATTCTTGTTCCTCTTTTACTTTTCCAAATTCATCGAATGTATAAACATAAACATACTTACTAAACTGATGCCATATTTTGCCTCCAATTTTTATTGTTTTTTTTTCGACTTCAGAACGATTTAATTTTAGGAGTAAATTATTATTAGATACTGGAAAATATTGCTTTAATGTCGTTTTGTAATTACTTTTTGCAATCCAGTCTTTATCATCATATATGTAATCATTAGTTTTTTTATAATCAATATTGGATAAGTAAGCATCTCCAGTTAAACCTCCTTGCCCTAGTTCAGATTTAATCCTTCCATAATTGTCGATATTCAAATAAATAAAATTTCGAATATCATTATATAGTATGAAATAATCTTTGTCTGAATCAGATAAGCTTTGTTTAGGTTTATTAAGCTTGAAATAAACTGTTTTTACTGAATCATTTAAGTTCTTTCCACTATAGATGCTTGACTTTTCCATCCACAAACCGATATACTTTCCATTATTTTGGGCATTTAGATTAATTGCAAATGATAAAACAAAGAATAAAAAGGTGAAAAGAATTCTCATAGATCAATGATTTAATTTTGGTATCGAAATATAGCATTAATTTTAGTCATTTTAGCTTATAGTTCAAAGGTTTTTTTTCAATTCTTACCCTCTTATTTTTCCAAAACCCTAAAGACTGTTTTAGCACCTATCTGCTTGTTGGTATTAGGCAAACCTAAGATACCCTCTATTTTTTTAAAAACAGCACTAAGTAGACCATCTCCCACATCTGTTAGTTTACCGTTTTCAAAGAGAGCGCCTTGATAATTTACTTCTGCTAATGCATCTAGCGCTACACCCACAGTAAGACCTTCACCTGCTTTAGCCGATCCTCCAAATCCTAGCCCTGCTTTGGCTTCAAGCGTTACTTCAAGTCCTGCTAGTGCCGGAATAAATGTAAAAGCATGTATAATTTTAGTTATCCCATAGTCATCATTCATTTTATCAAGATCTTTCTTGTTTTCAGGAATTATACCATTTAGATAGGAAATGTTAAGCATAAGCCCTTTTACAAATTCTACTGCAGCTCCCTTATAATTTGCGGTCGCACCACTTGGAATTTCATCTGTAATGTAGCCCAAAAGGCCTTTGATTCCGCTTTCAGGAGTTACTTCTTCATTACTATACAAAAGTTCATAATACTCTTTTCCTCCTATTTTTTCTTTAAACTCAGGAATAGCTTTTAGCGCAGCATCTATCAGATCTTTTTGTTTGTCGATTCCATCTTCTATGAATTTATATTTAGTTTTGTTACCTGGGTTAAGTACATATTTTAAATATAATTTTCGAAAATAAAACTCAATTATATTTTTTAAATTATCAAACTTAATTTCCATTTTTATATCAAGAGCTAAGCCACCAGACACAAAAAAGTTTTTTGAGCTTATATTCTTCAACGAAGCATCCAAAATTGCTGTAGTTAAGCTTATTTCTGTATTGGATTGATCACCTGACCTGTGAGCATCGATTACCTGACTGGTTAATGCGTTATCATTTATTGTCTTTTTTACTATTTTCTTTTTTTGAGCAGGATCATAATTAAAAAAGCCTACCTTTTTATGATATTCGATACTTTTAAACAATTTAAAAACATTGTCAAAAGAATAGACATAATTCGATCTATTATACCACATATCGTGTAAAACACCTGGATCAATGTTGTATTTTACCTCAGTGCCCGGCTCGCAAAGAGAACCAGCATCTCCACTAAATGTACCGAAATAGAATGAAACCTCTTTGCTCACATTTCCGTTGGGAGTGTACTTTAATGAACGTCCACTTACAGAATTTAAGGCTGCTTGATCAAACACATTAAACTTAAAATCAGAGTCTTTTATTGAATTAGGGTCTGTTTTTCTTTCTAATTTATAATGAACTCCCAGCATGGCTCCCATATCAAATGTTAACAAATCAAAAATGGTATTTGCAATCGCCCCAACTGGAGTTGAATTTACAAAAAGCTTTTGGAAAAAGCTTCCTACTAATTCGGTTGTAAGCTTTGTTTGAATAGACAGCTTTCTGTCAATTTCTATAACTTCAAACACTCTGGTAGCATGGTCACTTGTATGAGGATTGGTTCCATATTTAACTTTATATTCAAAAGCTACGCATCCGGTTAACTCAAGTTCAGAACTAAAGCCAGGTAGTTTACTGAAAATATTATCGACCGATCCATGATTATTATTTCTATCTTGTTCAGCAACGCTATCCGCGTTTCCATTTGGCATACTAAGCCCTTTTTTACCAGGTCCTCCAATTTTAGCGCAAATTTTACCTTTGGTGTTACCCTCTAATTTTACTTCTAATTTGGTTATATATTGCCTTGAATCAAGATTAATGATATCTAAATAATTTAATATATCTGAAAGATCACTTACAATAGAACCGCCAAAGACAGTTATAATCATAGTTAATAGAGCGGTTTCATCTTTTCTTATCGGAAATTCATATTCTGTTGATACGATAGTTTTTAAACTTGCACTAGCTGAAGCTCCGACATCAATTCCTAAACCCTTTTTATTAGCTCTTCCATGTCCAGAATATCCACCAATTTTACAGTTTAAGCCGGCAGCTGTACTAGTTCCAATCCCTAATGTTGATTCTTTTTTGTACATAATAGTCAACTCCTTATTTGTTGACATTTTTCGCCAAAGACTTTTTTCAATTTTTCCTTCAGTCTCAATTGGTATTCCCCAAGTGACACTTGCACCAAGAGCAACTTTTCCTCCCGCACCTCTGGGCCAATATTGCGTTAAAAAATCAATGGCAAAATTGTACACTTTATTAAAAAAATCTGCAGCTTCTTTATATAATGCAATAGCATCTGCCTTTACCTCTTCTGCTATATCGATTACATCAGTTACAATCTCAACGATTGCATCTAAAGCAGCATCTGTAATATAATCCATTATAGAAGTTGGTTCGTCATCTGGATTAACAGGAGGAACTTCAGTAGGTACTAACATTTCATTGTGTCTGAAATTTAGAAAATAGTACATTGAGTCCGCAAATTTTCTCGAAGGTATTCTAATATTTTTATTTACAACTGTTTCAAATGATGTTGTATTTCCTAAATCATCAAATTTAATTTTACTATCGGCATTTTGAGCTTCCATTTTTTTTAGAAAACGATAGTAGTTTGGTAAACCGGTATCCGGATTCTGACTGTCAAATTTATTTTCAAAAATATTTACATTATCCAGATGATCAATGGAATATCTCTCATAAGCATCAGCTTTCTTAAGCCCCCATTCCTTAAGATTTGTTCCTTGCTGTTCTGAATTATAATAGTATAATAAATTAAGATAAAACTGAAAGCGCGCATCTTCGCTTCTCTTTGAAGCAGGAAATGGCGTTCTTTTGGGTAAAGAAAAAATTACGTCGTTATTGTATGGGTTTCTGATGAGATATTCTTCTTCACCATAGTAATTTTCTAAGACTATTTTTGAAGGCGTGTCGCCAAATTCTATTTTGTGTAATTTAGCATCTTCGTCATTAAATAAGTTTGGAGGGGTATTTGTTTCTTCTAAATCATAATCTGTTATAGGAATATTTAACTTAGCATATACAATCTTAGTATTTTCAGGGTTGACAGAAAAATAAGGATTGTTTATTTCAGATTCATTCACAAACTTTTTTACTTCTGGGTTGTTTTCTATTATTTCTTGTTTAGTCTTCTCGTCGACTACAAAATCAAGTTTGTCTGAATTACCTGCTTGTTTATTTTTTATTTTTTTTACATTGAGTGGTTTAGAGGTTTCAATTTTAAAATTCTTCTGATATCCGACTAAAGAAATCGAGTAACTGTATTTATTATTTATTAAAGATTTTTCTTGTTGGATGCTAAATTCAATATCTGAGGCTTCTCCAATATATTTTTTTTTGGCAGCATCAAAAAGTTCTTTTCCTGAGAATTTACTATCTATTTTTAGTAATGTTTCGGTATCAATTTCCCTTGTTACTTTTATTTCCGACCAAATTTGAAAGGCTTCAATTGCCTCTTTTAAGTTTTCATCGAACTTATACGAGTAAGTGTTTAATGGAGTAATATTATATTGGGGATAAAAGCCATTTTGTTCATCAATAAAATTTAAAGCAACTTTTATTAATCCAACGGCTTCATTTTCCATTCCAATTTTAAGAGAACAATTAGGAACATTATTACTCGCAATTCTCTTTAATTGTTTGTTGCTGCTTAAGAGCTGACTTGTAAGCTGACCGCCACTCTCATCACCATTTATAACTTTTTCTGGTAATGGAATATTATTAATGGCATTTTTGGTTATATATACGGACATAATTTGATATAATTTGTAAAAATGATTGTTCTTAATTTATACTTGTAAAACTAATTGGTAAGCTATTGTAAACGATATCATTAACAGAATCATTAATGTCAACGAAACTCAAATTAGGATCTTTTTCGTTATTTTTTATTGTTGGAATTCCAATAGTTAATGTGTAATTTTCCAATACGAATTTGTTGTATTCCTCTGATGTATGTTCTTTACACTTTATGTATAATGGATGTTTTGTAAATTCACCTGTCTCATTATTCTGAAGCGTCTTTAATACGTCATATTCATTGTGAGTGAAGGTAATAGACTCAAAAGTTTCAAAAATGGCATCGGTTTCAATGGAATCTTCTAATTTTGAGTAAGTAAGAAATTTAATAGTATCGGTAATATTTTCATTATCAGGAATTGAAAATTTACTTAATTCAAAATTTCTGATTTTAGAGGTTTTTACAATTTGATTTAAGAAGCCAATGTGTGGATTTTCAGCATTTTCGTAGTCATAATCGCTGGTTTCAAAATCTAAATTAAATTTACCTTTACCAATTATAGCGATAGGATTATCACTTTTCCTTTCTGAATTTTTGTATACAACTTCATCTTTATAAGCAAAAAAGGTAACGTGGTTTTTATCAATTGCGATACCAGAAGTTGGTAAATATGCTTCTCCTTTTGCGGAATCAATGATAATAGGGGAGTTAATAGAAGAATAAGTGTAAACTCTAAAGTCGCCATCAACTAAATCAGTAAATCCAAAAATGTTGTTCATTTTAAGAGAGAAAAAATTATTCCATATTGATGATATATTTTGTTGATCGTTACCATTACCCTTCGTCGATTTTTTTAGAAGAAAATAGTTTGATCCTAATTTTTGATCATCATATTTCCAATTCTTTAATTTAATAGCTTCAGAGTCTTCAAGCTGAATCGAATTACTGCCGTTACCATCAGCAATTATGAAATGTTTTTTTTGCGTAGTATCTTTCTCAGTTGAGATTTTTCCAACATAAGAAGATAAAAAGTTTGCATTTTCAGGGCTGCCAATTCCAATAGGAATTTTGATATGAAACCACTTTTTGCTATTATTATAAGTCTGATTAGTAATTTTAAGAATTGGCCAATCAGTATAATAATTCATATCAGTATATACAGGATCCTTGACAGCACTATCTGCTGAGTAAAAACCAACTCTTAGTTCGTCTTTGAACTTAAAGAAGTGATTGTATGAAAAACCCCAATCATCTCTGATATCAATATAAACCGTATTTTTATTGTAAAACTTCTTTAAGAAGTTATCACCGCTATCGGCACCTTTTATTCTTAATCCCTGATTTTTTGTGGCACCATAAAATGCTGTAATATCAACATAGTTTAAGATTTCTTCTTTCTTAAATCTATTGTTGAATTTTAGTTTTAGTTTTTCAACTTCGGTTAAGTTTTCGCCAATAACCAACTTATTAATTTCAAGAGTATGGTTTGAAGCCTTTAATAGTTTTAATGTTGGCTCGTAACCAATCATATCAAGTATTACTTCAATTCCTGCAAGGGTAGATCCTCCGGCAAATTTTCCAATTTGGCATCCTGCTTCAACAATCAATGGATGGAAGCTGTCTGTGTCATCAAAAAATATTTTTTCGATAAAAGTAGTATCTGGAAGTTCTGAAAAGTTGAGACCTAAGCAATCTGGCTTAGCAATTAAATCAGTGCCATTTTTTGCATTTAATTTATCTTGTACTTCTTTTATGACTTTAAGAATATTGTTTGAATCCCATGTTCCATCAGATTCTGGAATGTTTTGAAGCGCATCAACTAATGATAATTTTTTAATTCCTCTGTAAATAAACATTTTTACAGGAAAGCCACTCACATAAGTATTCAATGGCAGCAATGCGATGTTTAATAATGAAGGATTGGTATTTGGCATTGCCAGTACTAAGGATTTTGTAATGGCATAGGCTGGAGCATCCTCAGATACTGAAAAATTATTATCTAAATTGTATTTTTCAACAGTTCCTACGTCGGGTTGCTGTCCAAAAGCCAATTCTGCTAATTGATCTGTTTCTATTGAACTTTCTTTTGTAAAAAAATATATTTTTGACATATGTTTATTTTTATACTCTAAAACCCATTTGAAAATTTTAGAATGAATTATTTTTAAAATTGTTTATCTAATTCTAGAATAGCCTATAGAATCTTGCAATTGGTTTGACTGCATAGTAAACCACCATCAAAAGAAAAATCCTCCCCAGCCAAATCTGCACTTTTTGCCAAAAAGTCAAATAGTTTACAAATTTTGTGGTGTTGATGGTTTTTACTTCGGTTTCTTTTACCTGTTGTGATTTCCAGCGGGCGTAGAGTTCCTGCTCTTTGAGTTCGCAGTCTACGTTGAGTTTGTTGTTCTCAAGACGAACCTTTGGGCTTTTTAATGTACGCCCTGGTTCGGCCTGAGTAACATTCTTAACAACTACTTTCCCGTTTTGGCATTCCAGCAAAGCTTTATAAGAGCTGCTGTCTTTCTGAATTTTAAAAACAGTATCGTGTACCGTTTCTTTGATAGTGATCGTTTTTGCTTTTTCTTCACTTAGAACCGGTTTCGGGCTTTTGCACGAAACCAGAACTAAGGCTAAAAAAAACAAAAAAACAAGACGTTTTAAATTAAGTATCATAAGTTATAATTTGATTTTTTGCTGATTTTTAGAGTCTTAAAAAGCCTTTAATGCTTTTAATCTCTCTTTTTCTTCTAGCCACTTTATAGCCTTCGCGGCCCCCCATATCGTTTGTATTTCCTTCAATGGTGTAGATAAGTGATCCAGCGACTTTATCGACAATTCCGGTATGACCAGTTCCATTTTTAAAATCGATGATAAAAACATCGCCTGGCTGAGGTTCTTTTTTTACCAAGGCTTTGCTCGAATTGTATTGGTCCAGTACGCCGCCTGTTTTCTTCAAAGGATTTTTGACACCTAATTGTAATGCCGCCTTTTGAGTACACCAGTACACAAAAGCCATGCACCACGGATATCCCTTTGAGAGTCCGACACTTCTCAAATAAATCTCGACTTCAGGACCAGAATTGCTGTTTCGCGGCATTTCTTCAACGCCAACCTGAGCAATTGCATTTTCTAAGGTTTTTTGGGCTAATGTCATTGCTGTTTTCCGTTTAGTTGTTTAAATTTTTGTAGTTCATCGACTAATTGCTGATTTATCAGCATCAGTTCTTTATGCTGTATTTCCATTTTTTTGATGGTTTCGGTTGCAGAGGTCAGTCGTGCAGTAAGGTCATCAAGTAAGTCGCGGTAATATTTTACGGCGCTCACGGCATTATCAAGTTCGGCTGCTCTGTCCTCAGCCAATGATTTCCTCATCGAGAAAAACCAAGTAATAAATGCGGCAAAAAATGCGGTAAGAGTGGGGTATAGAAACTGTTCCATTTAGTGTTTAAAAAATATGCGTTAGGATTGAATTTTGTTCTGAGAGAAACAGCTTTTGAGTAATGTTATTTGGAAGAAATAAGGCCTTAAATTTCTGTATTAATCTGCTGCAGTTGTTTCTTTTTGTGGGTACAAAGATTGCCCTAAAAAAACAGTAAAAAAAACGAATGAAAGGTCTTTAAACACTTGTATTCTGGCGCTTTACAGAGTTGTTCAGTCAACGAACAGCAGCTGTTTTTAATGCAAAAAAAGACACATCTTTGCAGAGCAATTCAGACGCAATAGCAGTTGTCAAATAAGCTTAACTGTTTATAAAGTTTTGTTCTGATTTTGCATTAGTTCATCAATTTTTTTGAGCTCGGAAGTAATCGGAGTACAAAGAATCTCGTACAATGTAGTACGCGAAATCGGGTAGACTGGATAGATGTATTTGCGCCACACTACAGTAGTCGGAATATCTTCGGTTTTATGTTTTTGATACAATTCCTTGATAAGCTTGTAGCGTAAAAGTTTATTTTTTTGGATTCCAAGACTTCTGTTGTTCGATATTGCCATAATGAGAGTAAAAAAAAGATTAAATGAATTGTTTTTAGATTAAAGTAGTATTGCCTTCAAGGCATAAATGAATAATATAAGTGACATCACAGATAGCCAAAACCATTTGATCCTAATATATCAATGGCAGCTCTTTCTTCTAATGCCGAAATGTTCCGGAGCTTCGTCCTGAAGCCATTCTGTCATAAGAACTTAATTGTTTAAGTCTGCAGAGTCCGCGCAACAATCCTGCTCCAGTATTTTAAAAATGCTGGAACATCTCGGGAAAAAGAATGGTTTTGAGTTATTTGATAAGGGCAGTAAGCGCCCGCTTTTTCGGTTCCTGTTTTCTTAATCTTTTGAGAAAAACAGGAACCTTTTTTATTTTAAAAAGCTAAAAAAAAGATATATTTTAGGATAGATTTGGACTTGGCAGTTATTGAAGGCTTATATTTAAAAAACAAGTATTTTAATTCCTATAGTTATTTTTAAAATACTTGTTTTTTTAAGAAGGAAAACAGATTTTAGTATCTGTGATGAGTCTTTTTTTTGCGCTCATCTAGGTATTGTTTAAAAGTAGAAGTGATCTTGAAATTAATCCATTCGCGAAAAGTTAGGATGTGTTTTAAGTTTGTGGCAATTAGTAAGGCTCCTAAAAGTAAAGAAGCGTAAATGTCATTGTTTGGTTGCATTGATTTATAGTTTTTGGGTTGTTTTTGGTAGTGTTTATGTGGGTTTTTTAAACTTAGATTGCGTCCTATTTTCTTTCCCCTACAGCGCTAAATTCATCTTCTTCTATAAAAGGATCTTCGTAATAAGGCTTAAAATCATATTTTGCAACAAGTCTGGTGACATCTTTTATTTTATTCTCCAGAGCTTCTGAAACTGGTCTTGGCTCGGCATCGGCATTTTCTAAAATATGCATCCATTGAAAACGTTCCTGATTGATGCAGATGCGTTCTCCAGCCGTAAATGTTTTTATTTTTTCTGAGCAAAACTGAAGCGCTATGTAAAGCTGTGCAATACGCTCTTTAATTTGGTAATTATTCATTTTTTCGTAATTGTAAAATGGTTTTTAATTTTTTTAAATCATACTCGATAAGACTTCTTTCCGCACTGTTCGGATTCTTAACGAGCCAGGATTCCAATTCCTGTATTTTTTCAATTATTTGTGAAATAGTCATTTCGATTTAGTTTTAAGATTAATAGAGTTTTTCCAAAAATTATTTCGAACATCAAAACAGGAGCAAAACTTTTTTGAGGTATTTGTATTTTGTTTGTAGTCAGTGTTTTATTTGCTAAAAAGAAAATGATTTTGAGTTTTCCCTTTTTTAATTGGCAGAAAATAAAGAAGTGCGCAGAGGAAAATCAAATCGGAGCTTTTATGGAAAAAGTATAAAACCTGTAAAATGGTTTAGATCGCCAATTTTCAAATTTCTGGCAATAGTTTTACATTCTCTTGGGTATTTTATAAACTGTAAAATGTTAAGTTGGATTAGAAGAAAAAGCCTGTAAAAAATAGATTGCTACAGGCTTTTTTTCTTTGTGAGGATTTTAGAGAACGTATTTTTTAAGATTTTGATTTTAAATCGTTTACCGATTTGATGCCGCTTTTATCACAAAAACAATGTGAATTTAATTGTGAAAGGCAAAGATGTAAACTTTAAATGCTTAATAAAAAAGCGTGCAAGGTGTTTGAACATTCGTGTTCGAAGTTTTTACAGATTTGTACAGTAAAGCAAATGCTTTTATTGGAAGTCTAATTGTCAGTATGTCGGGAGTTGTTGTTAAGCCGTTTTTTGGCTCAACTCTTCAATTTTTTTCAATTCAATGGTTATGGGAGTACAGAGAATTTCGTATAATGTCGTTCTTGAGATTGGGTAAATAGGATAAATGTATTTACGCCAAACTACCGTAGTTGGAATGTCTTCAGTTTTGTGCTTTTGATAAAGTTCTTTTATAAGTTTATATCTAAGTAATTTATTTTTCTGAATTCCAAGGCTTCTTTGATTAGATATAGGCATAGTAAAATGATTAAATGTTTTAAAATAAATGAATTAATGTGCTTAACGCTGTTGTTTACCCTGCTAAGAATAAGTGTTTTTAAGATGGCGTGTAATTTTTCTTGTGGTATTTTAAGATCTATTTGTAGTTCTCTTTTTGCGCTCGTTTTGATACTGTTTGAAAGTGGTGCTTATCTTGAAGCTCAGCCATTCTCGGAACATCAAAATCGGTTTTAAATTGGTCGCTATTAGCAATAAGGATAATAGGATCGATGCGTAAATATCATTATTAGGCTGCATGGTTCTGATTGTTTTGCTGGTTAAAAAAGTTAAAAGCATATCCTTGTAAAAAATCTACAGATGACATAGATAGCGGGATATTGGTTCTTACCCCATTGTCGTCAATTCTGCTAGCTTCTATAAACCAACTCGAACGCACAGGCTTAAAAGAAGAAGCGATAATTTCGACACCATCCGTAAATTCTTCATTGTTAAACTCTTTTGTTAGTTTTTGAAGTTCAAGAACTCTCGAGCCTTTTAAATTTCCTTTGGCATCTTTTTTTAGAAGGTTAAAAACAATTTTTACCAATGATGCTGTCTCTTTACTCGTAGAAAGTGACGAAATATAATTTTGAACTTTTTCAATGCCAATAGTTACCGTATCGTCCCAACCCTCATTTATGCGGTATCCAATCGTTATTTCTTCCTTATCGTTAGAGAAAGTATGCGACATTTGTTTCTCTTTAAAACCATAAACCTGATTTTTTAAATCCAAAATGGTCTCAAATAATTGAAAAGTTTCAGTTTTGGCATTTCTCATCATTTCCGATGTTTCGTGCAGTCTTGAAAGCGCTTTAGGAATGGTTTCTGCAACTAGTTTTTTGTAAGCATCTCTTTCTTCATTCTTTTTATTTTCAATTCGGTTCAAAGCATCTTTTAATTCCTGAGCAGAAAATTGAGATAAATCCATAGGGGCGTTGATTGTGTTTGTTAAAGAAGTGTTCATAATGGTTTGTTTTTAATGTTGTGATAATTAGTTGTACAATACGATTTCATCTTTAAAAGGATCGCCGTAATAAGGCTTAAAATTGTGCTGTAAAGCAAGTTTGGAGACCTCTTTTAATTTGTTTTCAATGTTTTGAGAAACGGGACGGGGAGAAGCGGTCTCGTCATTCAAAATATGCATCCATTGAAAACGTTCCTGGTTAATGCAGATTCTTTCTCCGGCTGTAAATGTTTTGGTTCTTTCAGAACAATATTGAAGAGCCAGATACAATTGCGCAATGCGCACTTCGATTTGATTTTTATTCATGATCTTTATTTAATAAGGTTTTTAATTTTTTGATATCAGAGGTTATTAAGTTTCTTTCAGGACTGCTTGTATTTTTAATGAGCCATTCTTCTAATTCCTGAATTTTTTCTTTGATTTGATAGGTCTTCATTAGGCTAGTTATTTAGGTTTCGTGATTAATATTACATGGTATTCGTAGTTTTATTCCTATTTGGCGTAGTATGTAAGTTGTTTTTGTTTTGAGTGTTTTTATGTGTGTAAGTGTTTGATAATTATTTATTTGTATATAGTTTCTTGCTGATCTATAATTTGTCTGCTGCATGAATTTGTTAAAATTTCTGTTGTTTTTAAACTTTATTTTTCTTTACTTTGCAAATATAATGTAAAATTATACATCAAAACAAATTTTTAACGTAAAAAAATACGATTTTTTATGGGGTCAACTGATAGGATGAGAGAGTACCTTGATTACAAAGGGATTACTAAGTATAAGTTTTGCAATGATTTGGGCTTTTCTAATAAATTTTTAGATAATAGTAGCAATATGGGTACCGATAAAGCGTGTAAAATTTTACATCATTATCCGGAAATCAATTCGGAGTGGCTTTTGACGGGTAACGGCCCTATGATTAAGGAAGATAATACAAGTGTGATGATTATGAATACAGATAGAAGAACAGTAGATTCTATCCATATGAATCAGGAAATACCATTGTATGATCTCGAAGCCGTTGCTGGATTAAGGGAATTGTTTAACAGCGGTGAGCCGCAAAGAGTTTTGGATACCATAAAAATTCCGAATCTCCCTAAATGCGATGGCGCAATCTCGGTCACGGGAGATAGTATGTATCCGTTATTGAAATCTGGGGACATTGTCTTGTATAAAGAAACTGAATTTGAAAATATCTTTTTTGGCGAAATGTATCTCTTAAGTGTAAAGCTAAATGAGTGGGAAGAATATATTACAGTAAAGTATGTCCAGAAATCTGAGCAGGGTGCAGAGTATGTGAAATTGGTTAGCCAAAATTCGCATCATCAGCCAAAAGATATTCATATTTCAAAAATATCAGCTTTAGCGCTTATAAAAGCTAGTATTCGAATCAATACAATGATGTAAGGATCGGTAAGAATGTTTTTTGCAAGTTTTAGGGAAGCAAAATGTTTTAATATTAAATGTAGTAAAACTAATTTTTTCAGCTTCGGAGAAGCGAAATGTTTATAGCAAAGGGTAAATGCCTACAGCATAAAGCTCCGTAGGAGCGACATTTTTAATTTGTCATTTCTATGGACTTTTTTTATTTGTCCTATCTTGATTTTATAAATATTTGACCTCACTGGGTTTTGTAAAAAATATTTTGTCCTAATTTGCCAGTTTTTGAACTTTTTTTGCAAAAAATAAAACGTAAAATTGCTAAAAACTATTTCAAAATTCGTTTAAATTGGCATTATAATCATAAAATTTATATTAAAAGTCAAAATGACAATAACTTATCGAAATGTAGTATTTACTGAATATTTCGTTTTATTTAAGCGTTAAAAAAGAGATTTATTGAAAAAAAATTTTACTAAAACGTTTTTGTAAGCTTCACTTGCCTATATTTGTGATGTGCTAAAATATTCAACAATAAATTTTTTATCCAATGAAAAAGATTACAATTAGAGATATTGCGAAACAAGCAGAAGTTTCTATTTCTACTGTATCTTTTGTTATCAATGGAAAAGGTGAAAAAATGGCTATTAGTCCGACTGTAATCAAAAAGGTTCAGGATGTAGCACAAAAACTGCAGTATAAACCAAGTATGATTGCCAGCAGTTTACGAACTGGAAAAACGCGATCAATCGGACTTATTGTAGAGGATATTTCCAATCAATTTTTTGCTGATTTGGCTAGAGTGATAGAAGACGAAGCAAAAAATATCAATTACAGAGTTTTTTATTGCAGTACAGGCAATGATAATGATCGTTCAGAAGAGTTGATACAGAGTCTTTTGCAGGCAAATGTTGAAGGTTTTATTATTACGCCGACTCAAAATTTGGAGAAAACAATCAGCCAGCTTTTAAAACTGCAAAAACCTGTTGTGCTGATTGACCGATATTTCGCCAATCAAAAAGTAAGCCATGTGGTAATGGATAATTACGAAGGATCTTACTCAGCAACTAAATTTTTAATCGGTAAAGGAAGAAAAAAGATTGCCGTTGTAAACAATGAGTCAGGAATGATTCAGATGAAATTAAGGGAGAAAGGTTACGTTGAAGCGTTAAAAGAGGAAGGAATTTATAACGAAAAGTATACGCTGCACCTAGATTATCATGCAAATGAACAAAGCAGAATTGAGGCAATTATAAATTTCTTCAAGGAAAATAAAGAAATAGATGCAGTTCTTTTTTTGGCCAACTATCTTGGCTTGGCAGGACTTCAGGCTTTTAGGATGCTGAAATACAAAATTCCCGAAGATGTTGCCGTTATAAGTTTTGACGATCATGACAGCTTCAAACTGCATACCCCCACAATCTCAGTCATTGCCCAGCCAATTGAAGATATTGCAGTCAAATCGATACAGCTGTTAATGAGCCAGATGACAAATTTTGAGGATTATAAAATAGAAAAGGTTCTCAAAAGAGGAACATTAATTGTGAGAGAATCGGTTTAACAAACACAATATTCTAAATCAAAATTCGATTTTAAAAAAGAGCAAGGCTTTTTTTTAATCATTTCACTAAAACGATTTAGTAAGATTATTTCTTGATTTGCTTATGATTATTAGCCATAAAAACGAAAACAGTCATCGCAATAACTTGTTATTCGGAGCTGTAAATTGAAAATAGAGTTCAAATTTTTACTAATTATTTAAAAAAAACGCAAACAAAACAAAATCAAAACCAATAACCAAAAAAAACGCTTATGAGACGAATATTAGCAGTGTTAGGAGTGATATTGCTTAGCAGTTTGAGTGCTGCCGCGCAAAATCGATTAATAACCGGCATAGTTACAGATGCAGAGAACAAAGGAGTTGTAGGAGCATCAATCGAAGTTCAGGGAAAACCATTTAGTGCTATTACAGATGCCGAAGGCCGATTTAGAATGAATGTTCCCGATGGTAAAGTGACCCTTAATGTATCTTCTATAGGGTTTAAGCCGCAATCAGTGGCACTTCAAGAAAAAGATACAAGAGTGGCAGTTACTTTAGTAGAAACTACACAAGAATTAAAAGATGTTGTCGTAACTTCTTTTGGTGTAAAAAAACAAAAGAAAAGTTTAGGTTACGCAGTTGGAGAGCTGAAAGGCGAGGATCTGACAAAAAATAAAGAAATTAACTTAGGAAACGCGCTTCAAGGTAAGATTGCCGGAGTAAACGTTTCTGCACCAGTTACGGGACCATCTGGTTCGAGCCGTGTCGTAATTCGTGGAGCAACTTCTGCATCTGGACTTAACCAGCCGCTGTATGTTGTAGACGGAATTCCTATTGACAATACACAGCAGGGAAATGCAGGAATGTGGGGTGGTGCCGATAAAGGAGACGGTATGTCATCTTTTAACCCAGATGATATTGCTTCGATGTCTGTATTAAAAGGTAGTGCGGCTTCTGCTCTTTATGGGTACAGAGGATCAAATGGTGTTATCTTAATTACAACCAAAAAAGGTAAAAACGGAACAGGAATAGGAGTAGACTTCAGTACAAACTCTTCTTTCAATACACCTGCGAGCCTTTTAAAATGGCAGGATCAATACGGTGCGGGAGCTCCAAATGCGAGCGGTGTGCCAACCAGATTTACGAATTTGCAAGAACTGAGAGATTCATATTATTTTGCATGGGGAGATAAATATGATGGGACGCCTTCATTATCGCTTGATGGCAAAACAAGACCTTATCAAGCTTATGGAAAAGATAATGTGGAGAATTTCTACAGAACTGGATATTCTTTCAGCAATACTTTAGCAATTTCTGGAGGAAACGAATCAACAAACTTTAGATTGTCTTTCGGAAATACTAAGGACGAATCTATTATGCCAGAAACTACTTTTGGAAGAAACAACGTAGCTTTGAGTTTAAATTCGGCTCCAAATAAAAAAATCAGCATTGAGAGTAATGCTCAATACATTTCTGAGAAAAGCCACAATCGTCCATATTTGAATGATTCGCCAAGAAACCCTTCTTTCCCAACTACTTTCATGACGCCAAGTTCAGATATTAGATGGTTAAGCAATCCTTATGATGCTAATGGAGGCGAAGAAGACTTTTTAGGAGCAAACGTATATCATACAAATCCTTATTTTGCTACAAAATCGCCTTTAAATGACGACCTTAGAAAGCGTTTTATCGGATCGGCAAAAGTAAATTACAACATTACAGATAAAATTTATGCTAAAGCTGTTATTGGTATTGATGATATTAATTATGAGTATACTGAAATTGAACCTACTGGAATAAATTACAATCCAGGCGGATCTATTGAGAACAGAATTGAAACGCGTTCTGAAATAAACGCTTCTGGTTTCTTAGGCTACAAAGGAGATATTGCTAAAGATCTTTCGTTAGATGCTTTTATTGGAGCCAACCGTCAGCATAACAGATACAGCGGCATCAAAATGAAAGGAAACAACTTTATTGTTCCATTCAAATATTTCTACGGAAATACACAGCCTGATAAAACAGAAAAATTATTCTCTGAAAGCGAAGTAAACTCTCTTTTCTATTCTGCCGATCTTGGGTATAAAGATTTCTTATTCTTAAGCTTAACAGGCCGTGAAGATTGGTTTTCAACTTTAGATCCTGCAAACAACAGCACTTTCTATCCTTCTGTGAGTTCAAGTTTCATTTATTCTGAAGTTGTTGGTCTTCCTGAGTGGATTTCGTACGGTAAAGTTAGAGCAGGCTGGGGTAACGTTGGAGGAGCATTGCCAGATGCTTATGCTTTAGCATTGACGTATACAACGCCAGACGGACAGACAGATTCATTAGGACAGCCAATCTTGGGTGTAAATGGAGAAACAATTCCAAACAGAACTTTGAAACCTTATAATGTAAGCACAATAGAGTTTGGTTTTGAAAATACATTCTTCAATAACAGAGTGAGTACAGATTTGACTTTCTACAGCAAGAAAACTACAAATGATATTACAGATGCTGACGTTTCTCAAGCTTCTGGTTATAGAACTACAAAAATCAACGTTGGTGAAATCTTGAACAAAGGGGTAGAATTTGCTGTTAATGTGAAAGCAGTGAAAACACCAAGCTTTACTTGGAGCGTAGGCTATAATTTTGCGTACAATGACAGTGAAGTTTTAAATCTTTCTGATAAAATCACAACAAAATCATTAGAAGGAAACAGAGACGGAAGAGCTTCTGTAGTTTTAGAAAAAGGACAGCCTTTTGGAGTTATTAAAGCTTATGACTATTTAAGAGATGCAAACGGAAATATTGTTTTAGATACAAACGGTAAATTCTTGAGAGGAAATTTAATCATAGCAGGACAAGGTGTTGCGCCAATGTCTATGGGACTTTCAAATGATTTCTCATATAAAAATTTCACACTTTCGGTTTTTGTTGATGCTAAATTTGGAGGAGAAATCTATTCGGCTACAAACCAGTTAGGAACACGCTACGGATTATCTGAAATTACACTTCCAGGTCGTGAAGGCGGTGTTGCAGTAAGCGGAACAGATGTTAACGGAAATCCGGTTAATAAAACAGTTTCGGCTTATGATTACTGGAGAAGCTACAGTGATGTAACATCAAACTTTGTTTACGATGCTGATTTTGTTAAGCTTAGAGCAATTTCATTTGCTTACAATTTCCCAAAAGCATATCTGCAAAAAACGCCATTCCAGTCTGTTAGTTTAGCATTCTCAGCTCATAATTTATGGACTATTTATGACAAAGTGCCAAACATCGACCCTGAGTCAAACTACTCAAACAGTAACGCTCAAGGTATGGAGAGAGCTTCAATGCCTTTGACAAGAAACTATGGTTTTGCACTTAATGTGAAATTCTAATACTTAAGAAAGATGAAAAATAGATATATAAAAATATTTTGTGTCGCAATTGTAGGTGCTTTGACATTAGCTTCATGCGATAAAGGATTCGAAGAAATGAATAAGAATCCAAATGCTTTAACAGATCCAGCAGTAAAATCAATGTTTACACTTGCTGAGATTTATGTTGACGGACAAGATTTTTCTAACACAAGAGGAAACAATTTATATGCAGCTCAAATCGTGCAGCAGTTTTCTTCGCTTGGAGGGCCAGGTTCAAAATACACCTATTCTTCTGAATATTCTGCAGCGCTTTTTGGCGAAACTTACGGTAAAGGATTAAATCAGATTTTCCAATTATTATCTGTAGTTGAGAATACGCCAGAGAATTCTAATATGATCCAAGCTTGCAGAATCATGAAAGTTTTCTTGTTCCAAAAATTAACGGATACTTATGGTGAAGTTCCTTATTTCGACGCTGGAAAAGGGTACAACGGAAACGTATTTTCTCCAAAATATGACACACAAGAAGCCATCTACAATGACCTTTTAAAAGAATTGGACGAAGCTGGAACTGCATTGGATGCAGGCAAACCATTTGTTGGAAACGCCGATTTGTATTACCAGAGCGATGTCGCAAGATGGAAAAAATTGGCAAACTCACTAATGTTAAGAGTAGCCATGCGTTTGTCTAAAGTAAATCCAGCGAAAGCAAAAGAATTTGTAGAAAAAGCCTATGCAAAAGGAGTTTTTACATCAAATGATGACAGTTTGGTTTTAAAGCATGATGCAGGTCCTGCGGGAGTAAAAACCAATCCGATTACATCTTCTTGGGTTAGAAACGATTTGAATGGAGGAGAATCTAACATTAAATTCAGTAAAACATTTATCGATTTGTTGAAAAACACAAACGATCCTCGTTTGAGAATTTATGCAAAATTGGAAGCAACAGGAAACAATAACCCAGCAAGTCAGCAAGGTTTGGCAAATGACGCAAAAGAATTTCCAGGCGGAGACAAAAAACTGTTCTCAGATCCAAACACATCTACAGTATTGCGTTTAGACGCTCCAACATTAATCATGTCTTATGCTGAGGTTCAGTTTTTATTGGCAGAAGCATCAGTAAAAGGATGGAACGTAGGCGGATCGGCTCAAACGTATTATGAAAATGGAGTAAGAGCAGCAATGAACATTTTAACCATTTTTGGAGATAAAGTGCCTGCAGTTTCACCGGCAGAATACAACACTTACATTACAACCTATCCATTTAAATCTGCAGGAACAGAAGCGCAGAAAATTGAGCAGATTATCACTCAAAAATGGATTGTATTATTATTCAACGGTTTTGAAGCATTCTCAGAATACAGAAGAACTGGCTATCCAGTATTAGTTCCTGTTAATGATCCAACTGGAGATACAAAAGGAACAATTCCGAGAAGATTAATTTATGATCAGTCAGAACTTATCACAAATGAGGCTAATTATAAAGAAGCAATTCAACGTCAAGGTTTAGATTTAATGACCACAAGAATCTGGTGGGATAAATAATTTTTAAATTGGTTGGTTAGTTAGGATAAGTCGGGTACTGAGCATACCCGGCTTATTTTTAAAATCATAAAATTGATTGATCTGAGAAGTATAGGATTGAAAAATTATTTTACAGATTTAAATGCTTTTTTTTCGCAGCAAACAAATGCGATTCTGCTGAAAAAGATGGATTTTATTTTCTGGATTTTAAAAAATTTCAAAACGGTATATTTAAAGTTGATTTCAATTATTTGAATTTAAAGGCAATCCATATCAAAATCATAATAAAGCATAAGGCAGTGGTAAAGAAAATATTTCTAGTTGTATTTAGAGTTACTAACAAAGAATAAATTCTAGGAGAAGGAACGGCAGTCAGTTCTTTCCTTCTCTAAACTGCCAAATTACTTACCTTTTTGCTAAATTTAGAAGGTAATAATATAGTACTCAGTAAAATGAATTATCAAAATAAACTTCATTGGATAATGTGCCTTTGCCTGGCAAGTTTTACATCAATTGCTTTTGCGCAGAAAATTGATTTAAAAAATAATTGGTCGTACCGTGAAGAAAAAACACAGAAATGGCATTCGGCAACTGTTCCCGGAGAAATTCATACCGATTTGTTAAACAGCAAATTAATACCCGATCCATTTTACAGAGATAACGAGGAAAAACTGCAATGGATTGAACGCAAAAATTGGGAATATAAAACAGTTTTTCAGGTTACGGCAAATATGCTGAAAAAGAAAAATACAGAATTAGTTTTTGACGGATTAGATACGTATGCATCTGTTTATGTAAACAATCAGCTGGTTTTAAAAGCCGACAATATGTTCCGTCAATGGCGTGTTGACGTTAAAAAAGCCTTGAAATCTGGAAATAATAATTTGCGAATCGTATTTCAATCGGCACAAAATGTAGTCGATTCGCTGGCAAAAAAAGATGATCCATTTGTAATTCCAGACAATCCTCGCGCCTATGTTCGCAAGGCGCAATATCATTTTGGTTGGGATTGGGGACCAAAATTTACAACCTGCGGAATATGGAAAACGCCAAGATTTGAAGCTTACGACGAAATAGAACCTGAGAAGCCTTATGTTTTAAATCGAAAAATCGAATTGATACAAGATAAAGACAGTCTCGGCCGCTCTTTTTATTTTAAAATTGACGGAAAGCCAGTTTATATGAAAGGAGCCAATTACATTCCATCAGACGCTTTTCTTTCTAGAGTAACCAAAAAGGAGTATGAAAAAATAGTTTTATCTGCCAAAGAAGCCAATATGAATATGCTTCGCGTTTGGGGAGGCGGCATTTATGAAGACGATTATTTCTACGATTTATGCGATAAATACGGCATAAACGTCTGGCAGGATTTTATGTTTGCCGGAACAATGGTTCCGGGAGACGATGCCTTTTTTGATAATGTAAAAAAAGAAGTTCAATATCAGGTCAAGAGATTGCGCCATCATCCGAGCATTGTTTTATGGTGCGGAAATAATGAATCTGATGAAGCTTTTAAAAATTGGGGCTGGATGAAAAGCTTCAAAATTTCAAAGCAAGATTCAACCAAATTATGGAAAGATTACACGCGTTTATTTCATGACAGTATTCCAAAATGGGTAAAAGAAGTCGATGGCAAACGTCCATATTTAAGCTCTTCGCCATTATATCATTGGTCAAAAGCAAAAAGTGTAACCGAAGGAGATAGCCATTATTGGGGAATTTGGTGGGGATTGGAAGATATTGAAGCCGTTCAGAAAAAGACAGGACGTTTTGTAAGCGAATACGGAATGCTGTCTTTGCCAAATTATAATTCAATTGAAAGTTTTACTTCTCCAGAGGATCGACATTTGTATTCAGATATACTAAAAGTACATTTAAAAGCGGGAAAAGGTTTTGAAAAATTAGACACCTATCTTGGTAAGTATTTCATCGATGCATCCAAAATAAAAAACATGAATCTGGAAGATTATGCCTACTTGAGCCAGTGTATGCATTATTATGCAATAAAAAACATTGTCGGCATTCATCGTGCTAAAGCGCCTTACAACATGGGAACTTTAGTCTGGCAGCTAAATGACTGCTGGCCTGTAGCGAGTTGGAGCATTACCGATTACAATAATCGACAGCCCAAAGCAGCTTGGTATGCCATAAAAGAAGCATACAGAGACGATATAAAACCAGAAACCGATTTTACGCATCCAAAAGATTTGGCATTAGAAGACCCAAAAATCAGTTGGGAGATAAAAGGAAATAATGTAATTGTGAAAGCGCAGAAAATGGCAAAATACGTTTGCATTTCAATGAAAGGGTATAACGGAAAATGGAGCGACAATTACTTTGATTTAAAAGCGGGAGAAGAAAAAACAATTTCGTTTGAAGGCAAAATAGCGAAGCCTGAAATTAAGATTTATTCTTTGTTTGAGGTTTTAAAGAGGTACTAAGGTTCTAAGGTGCTGAGGTTCTAAGTTGCAAAGGGGCAAAGGTTTTTCGTAGAGACGCCCTGCGGTGCGTCTTACGCTGAGGTGCTAAGTTGCAAAGCGACAAAGGTTTCCTGTAGAGACGCACTGCGGTGCGTCTTACACTGAGGAGTTAAGGTACTGAGGTTCTAAGTTGCAAAGTGACCAAGGTTTTCTGTAGAGGCGCACTGCAGTGCGTCTCCTTACGAAGATGAGAGTTCATTTTTTTATCATAACGTTCTATAAATTGACCGTAGAGACGCACCGCAACGTGTCTAACACACAGAATAAAAAATTAAAATATATGAGAATAGCATTTAGCGGATTTTTGGCATTAGGCTTACTTTTTGCCAATCCGATAATTTCACAGCAAAAAAAGGCAAAACAAACAGATGTAAGTTATACGCAATATGTAGATCCGCTTATTGGTTCGGCGGGTCATGGGCACGTATTTGTGGGTGCAAATGTTCCGTTTGGAGCCGTGCAGCTTGGACCGGTAAATATTTTTGAAGGCTGGGACTGGTGCAGCGGCTACAATTATGCCAGCAATACGATTTTAGGTTTTACGCATACGCATTTGAGCGGAACGGGAATTGGCGATTTAAATGATATTCTCGTTTTACCTGTCAGCGGAAAAGTCGGCTTGACCAAAGGAACAAAAGAAGATATGGCGAACGGTTACGGTTCATATTTCTCTCATAAAAATGAAGTTGTAAAACCAGGCTATTACAGCGTTTTATTGGATAAATATAAAATCAAAGCCGAACTGACAGCCAGCGAAAGAGTCGGTTTTCATAAATATACTTTTGAAAACACAGACGATTCACACATTTTAATTGATCTTGCTGATGGAATTGGCTGGGACAGACCCGTAAAAACGTTCATTAAAAAAATTAGTGCAACTAAAATAGAAGGCTATCGCTATTCTTCAGGATGGGCAGCAGATCAGCGCATTTATTTTGCAATGGAATTCTCTGAACCAATCGCAAATATGATGGTTTATGACAGTACAGCTGTGGTGAAAGGAACAGAAGGCGAAGGCCTAAAAATAAAAGCAGTTTTAGATTTCAAAACCTTAAAAAATAAACAGATTCTGGTAAAAGTCGGAATTTCTCCAGTTAGTGCAGAAAATGCATCTGCTAATATAAAAGCAGAAATTCCGAATTGGGATTTTGAAGCGACTGTAAAACTGGCGGATTCAAAATGGAACAAAGAGCTTAATAAAGTTCAGATCAAAGCAGACGAAAAAACAAGGAAAGTTTTCTATACGTCATTGTACCATACAATGTTTGCACCTTCGATTTTTAATGATGGCAATGGAGATTACTTAGGAACAGACAAAAAAGTCTACGAAAAAGCTAATTTTACCAATTACACCACTTTTTCGCTTTGGGACACTTACCGCGGACTGCATCCATTATATACTATTACGCAGCCTGAAAAAATCAATGATATTGTAAAATCGTTTTTAGCGATTTATCAGCAGCAGGGAAGATTGCCTGTTTGGCATTTAATGGGCAACGAAACCAATACGATGAACGGAAACCATTCGATAGCCGTTATTGTCGATGCGTATTTAAAAGGATACCGCGATTATGATACCGATCTAGCATACGAAGCCATTAAAAAAACGGCAATGCAAACCCGAGACGGAATGGACTATGTTCAGAAACTAGAATATATTCCAGCCGATAAACTTTTAGAATCTGTCGGAAACGCTTTAGAATATGCCATAGATGATTACTGCATCGCCTTAATGGCTAAAGCTTTAAACAAAACAGACGATTATAATTATTTTACCAAAAGAGCCAATTTATACAAATTGTATTTTGATAAAGAAACCACTTTTATGCGCGGTAAATTGGCAAATGGCAATTGGAGAACGCCATTTAATCCGCTTTCATCGGCACACCGTAAAGACGACTATGTTGAAGGAAATGCATGGCAATACACTTGGCTGGTACCGCAAGATCCGTACGGTTTGATCGATTTGTTTGGGAGCGAAGATAAATTTATCGCAAAATTGGATTCGCTTTTCCTGTTGACAGATAAAGTAGAAGGCGAGGACGTTTCGCCAGATATCAGCGGTTTGATTGGCCAATATGCTCACGGAAACGAACCCAATCATCATATTCCGTATTTGTATGCGTACGCAGGACAGCCTTGGAAAACAGCAAAATTAATTCGAGAAATCGACGAGAAATTCTACTCAACAAAGCCAGACGGATTATGCGGCAATGAAGATTTAGGACAAATGTCGGCTTGGTACGTTTTATCTTCTATGGGGTTCTATTCGGTTAATCCGGCTAACGGAATATATGTTTTAGGAAGTCCGTTGGTAAATAATGCTGTAATTCATCATAAAAAAGGAATTTCATTTACGATAAATGCCGTTAACAACAGCGCTTCAAATATCTATATTCAAAAAGCAGAATACAATGGAAAATCTTATGCAAAATCCTATATCACACAAGAAATGATTGTAAAAGGAGGAGAGCTGAAATTGTATATGGGAAGCAAACCATCAACTACATTTGGAGTTAAGAAAGAAGACAGACCGCTTTAGGATTTTAGATTTTAGAATATAGATTTTAGATTTCCTAACAGGTTTTAAAAACCTGTTAGGTGTGATTTAAGTTTAAGATTTATGGTCGCTTTGTCAAAGTTTAGACGGTAGAGATTCGCATTGTATAAAAAAATAAATGCCTAACAGGTTTTAAAAACCTGTTAGGTGTGATTTAAGTTCAAGATTTATGGTCGCTTTGTCAAGGTTTTAAACTTTGACAAAGTTTAGACAGTAGAGATTCGCATTGTATAAAAAATAAATACCTAACAGGTTTTAAAAACCTGTTAGGATAACAACACAGAGTATGAAAATAAAAAGTTTAATTTTTTTAGGAATTTTACAGTCCTCTCTTTTTTTGAATGCACAGGTAAAAGCCTTAGATCCTGTTGAATATGTAAATCCGTTAATGGGAACGCAGTCTTTGCACAATCTTTCAAACGGAAACACTTATCCTGCCATTTGCAGACCATGGGGAATGAATTTCTGGACGCCGCAAACAGGGAAAATGGGCGACGGATGGGCTTATACCTACACGGCAGAAAAAATCAGAGGATTTAAGCAGACCCATCAGCCTTCGCCTTGGATGAACGATTATGGTCAGTTTTCGATTATGCCTGTTACAGGTAAATTGGCTTTCGCCGAAGAGGAAAGAGCAAGCTGGTTCAGCCATAAAGCAGAAGTTTCAAAACCTTATTATTACAGCGTTTATCTTGCTGATCATGATGTTACGACTGAAATTACCACAACAGAAAGAGCTGCGCATTTTCAGATTACATTTCCCGAAAACGATAAATCTTCTATTGTAATCGATGCTTTTGATAAAGGCTCTTACATTAAAATAATTCCATCAGAAAATAAAATAATCGGCTATACGACACGCAATAGTGGCGGAGTTCCTCAAAATTTTAAGAACTATTTTGTGCTCGTGTTCGATAAAAAGTTTGAAACCAATTCAACTTGGATTGATAAAGTTTTGACTGCTGATAAGTTGGAAGCAGAAGGAAACCATGTCGGGGCTGTTGTTACATTTAAGACCAAAAAAGGAGAAAAAGTAAATGTTAGAGTGGCGTCTTCTTTTATAAGTCAGGAACAGGCAGAACTGAATCTGAAAAACGAATTAGGCACATCGACTTTTGAGCAAACAGTTTCACAATCTAAAGCGGAATGGAACAAAGTTTTAGGAAAAATTGCTGTAGAAGACACCAATGCAGATCAGCTAAAGACTTTTTATTCCTGCTTGTACCGTACAGTTTGTTTTCCTCAGAAGCAATATGAAATCGATAAAGAAGGAAAAATTGTGCACTACAGTCCATACAACGGAAAAGTGCTGCAAGGTTATATGTACGCAGGTACAGGATTTTGGGATACTTTCCGCGCTTTATATCCTTTGTTAAATCTGGTTTATCCTTCTATAAACAAAGAAATGCAGGAAGGGTTAATAAACGATTATAAAGAAGGAGGATTTTTGCCAGAATGGTCAAGCCCAGGTTTCAGGGATGTCATGGTAGGAAATAATTCAGCTTCGGTGGTTTCAGATGCCTACATGAAAGGATTGCGTGGCTATGACATCAAAACTTTGTACGAAGCGTTATTGCATGGTGCGAATAATGAGGGGCCAATGGATGCTGTGGGCAGAAAAGGAGTTCAATACTACAATGCTTTAGGGTATGTTCCATATGATGTGAAGATCAATGAAAATGCAGCGAGAACATTAGAATATGCTTATGATGATTTTGCGATCTGGAAACTGGCAAAAGCATTAAATCGCCCGAAAAAAGAAATCAGCCTCTATGAAAAACGAATGCTGAATTACAAAAAACTCTTCAATCCGTCAATTGGATTAATGAGCGGACGAAATAAAGACGGCAGTTTTCCAGCCAATTTTAATCCGTTCAAATGGGGAGATGCTTTTACCGAAGGAAACAGCTGGCATTACAGTTGGAGCGTTTTTCACGACATTCAAGGCTTGATTGATTTAATGGGGGGCGAAAAGAATTTTACAGCAAAATTAGACGCTGTATTTACAATGCCTCCAGTTTTTGATGACAGTTATTACGGATCTGTTATTCATGAAATTCGTGAAATGCAGATTATGAATATGGGGCAATACGCGCATGGAAACCAGCCCATCCAGCACATGATTTATCTGTACAATTATGCAGGCGAACCTTGGAAAACGCAATATTGGTCAAGGGAAGTCATGAACCGTTTGTACAAACCGACTCCAGACGGCTATTGCGGAGACGAAGATAACGGACAGACTTCTGCCTGGTATATATTTTCAGCAATGGGATTTTATCCTGTGTGCCCAGGAACAGAAGAATATGTTTTGGGAGCGCCTTTATTTAAGAAAACAACTTTACAGTTAGAAAACGGAAAACAGCTTATTATCAATGCGCCAAACAATTCAGAAACTAACAAATATGTAAACGAATTGAAATGGGATAATGCTCCTCATTCTAAAAATTACATCAACCATTTTGATGTATTAAAAGGAGGCGAATTAAATTTTGATATGACAGATTCTCCAAATTTTAAAAGGGGCACAACAAAAGAAGCATTTCCATATTCTTATTCAACTTCAAAATAAAAAGATATGCAGTCACGTAGAAAATTTATAAAAAACGCAGGCATTTTTTCAGCAGGATTATTGGCACTTCAAACAGAAGCTTTCGGATTTAATTCAGAAGCTTTTTCCTTCCCGCTAAAAGATTTTGTTTCAAAAAGACCTCCTGTTGCCGAAAGAAAATTTACAAGCAAGGCGATAGAAGCTGCTATCGTACGCATTAAAAAGCAAATTGCCAATCCAGAACTGGCGTGGATATTTGAAAACTGTTTTCCAAATACATTAGACACCACAGTCGATTTTGAAATCATTGACGGAAAACCTGATACCTATGTCATTACAGGAGATATTGATGCCATGTGGCTCAGAGACAGTACAGCACAGATCTGGCCGTATATTCCGTTTGTAAAAGAAGATCCAAAACTGGCTGAATTGGTAAAAGGAGTAATTAATCGTCAAGCGAAATGCATTCTGCTGGATCCGTATGCAAATGCTTTTTATAAAGATTTTACGAAGGAAAGCGAATGGAAGCATGACCTTACCAAAATGCAGCCTGGAATCCATGAAAGAAAATGGGAAATTGACAGTTTATGTTACCCAGTTCGATTAGCGCACGGATATTGGAAGGAAACCGGAGATATCAGTCTATTTGATGCAAAATGGAAAGAGGCCATGCTTTTAGTCCTGCAGACGTTTAAAGAGCAGCAGCGAATGGACGGTAAAGGCGGACCATACAGCTTTCAGCGTCAGACAGCTTGGGCAACAGATGGTGTCCCATTAGGAGGTTACGGCTATCCTGTAAAACCTTGCGGATTAATTGTTTCGACTTTCAGGCCAAGCGACGATTCAACTTTATTCGGTTATCTGATTCCGAGCAATATGTTTGCTATTGAAATATTAGGCTATCTGATTGAAATTTTCTCTCTTCCAGCGCTAAAAGACAATGATTTGGTTGCGAAAGCCACAAAATTAAGAGATGAGGTTCAAAAAGGATTAGAAGAACACGGAATTATCAATCATCCAAAATTTGGCAGAATTATAGCTTTTGAAGTAAACGGATATGGCAGTTTCCACATGATGGACGATGCAAATGTGCCGTCTTTATTGTCGCTGCCCTATCTAGGTGCCATTGCTCCAAATGATCCTTTGTACCTTAATACAAGAAAAGTGGTGCTCTCAGAGAATAATCCGTTTTTCTACAAAGGAAAAGCAGGCGAAGGCATTGGCGGCCCGCACACAGGAGTCGATACCATTTGGCCAATGAGTATTGTTTTGAGAGCGATTACAAGTGTCGATGAAAAAGAAATAAAAGCCTGTATCAGTAATTTGATCAAAACCAATGCCGACACAGGATTCATGCACGAATCGTTTCATAAAGACGATGTAAATAAATTTACCCGCAAATGGTTTGCTTGGGCAAATACATTATTTGGCGAAATGATTGTACACACCAGTATTCATTATCCTCAAATTTTAAAAGATAAAAATATCTAGTACTAAAAAGCTAAATAAATAAAAATGAATACATCACACGCCATTGGGCTGGATATAGGAGGAACGCATATTACAGCTGCAGTTGTTAATAAAACAGAGATGAAAGTTTTGGACTATTCGCTCTGCAAAGAATCTTTTGATTCGAATATGCCAGCAGATAAGGTCATGAAAATCTGGAAAAAAGTAATCTGCACCGCAATAGAAAATTCTAAAGTAAAAGACATTACAGGTATCGCAGTCTGTATGCCGGGACCATTTGATTATAAAAATGGCATCTGCTGGATTAAAGGCCAATCAAAATACGAGCATTTTTACGGGTTAAACATTAGAGAATTGCTTTTGGAAACACTTGGTTTTCCTGCAGATTTTCCAGTTCTTTTTGAAAATGATGCCGTTTGCTTTGGAAAAGGAGAAGTCTTTAAACTACAGGAAAATCTTTCTAAAAAAGTAATGGCTGTTACTTTGGGGACAGGATTAGGAGCTTGTTTTATTGATAAAGGAGTTTCGATCAGTTCAGGAAATTCTGTTCCAGCTGATGGAGAAATATACAATCTGCCTTATAAGGATAAAATGGCCGAAGATTATGTTTCTGTTAGAGGCCTTTTGTCACATTACAAATCTTTAACGGGTACGGAGCTTAATAATGGCTTGGAACTTTATGGTTTGGCAAAAGATGGAGATCAGCAAGCAATTCTGGTATTTGAAAGAATGGGAGAGGATCTAGCGGCTGTTACTATTCCGTGGATTAAAAGCTTTGCAGCAGATCATATCATTATCGGCGGAAAAATTGCTAATGCAAGCGATTTGTTTTTATCTTCATTTAATAAAACAATTCAGGAGTCTGGTTTAAACATAGAAGTCTCCATTTCAAATGACAATGAAATCGCAGCGTTACTAGGAGCAGTCAGTTTTCTTTGCGATTAAAAAAACAAAAAAGGATGAGGTTTTAATGAACTCATCCTTTTTTGTTTTAAGCCTATACTAAATAATGTTTTCAGCTTTTTAACTGTGTCTGCATAATTTTAAGCAATGCAAAAGCTTAGAAATGTATTTTAAAAGCAATAAAAAAAGTCTTTAAATACTCGTATCTAAAGACTTTTTAATTTTTAAAGTTTCTTCTGAAACTTCTACTGGCGGAGAAAGAGGGATTCGAACCCCCGGACCTGTTACAGTCAACAGTTTTCAAGACTGCCGCATTCGACCGCTCTGCCATTTCTCCAGTATGTCGCTATCAGTGCCTGATTGCGGGTGCAAAGATAGAATGTTTTTTTGATTGCAGAAATTTTTTTGATACTATTTATGAAGAAAAATGATATCCTCATCTCAAGTGAAAGAAATCCTGTCTAAAATTTAAGAGTAAAGAAATAATATACAGCGTAGTAGAAATGACAATGGCTAGAATAAGAAATCTTCGATGAAGGCTGTTTTCTGGCCACTCCACTTTTTTATAACACTCAATTAGAAACTTTAAAGTATTTTTACCCTATAATAATCCTAAGTTTTTAGCTTTTTCTATTAAATCTTTATCGCTTCCTTTTCCTTTTAACAGCTGATCTTTAATGTTTGCTTTTCTTTTCTCTATAGCACTCATCGAAAGAGGAATATAATCTGGAAGATTTACCGTTTTTACTCCCTCAGAAATTAAAATTAAAATTTGGTTGTCATGATTATCCCAATTTATGTTTTTCTTAAATAATTCTCTTTGGGATTCTACTATTGTACTGCTCCTAAATATTTCGCCATCAATAATATTTTTGCAAATCACAGGAAATGATTCAAAATTGATATCATTTTTTGATATAAAGCCTTCAGGTCTTATGCCTTTTATTATTTTGTCCACAGTCAAAGGCTCACTGCGCATTGTAAGAAGAACTATTTTACATTTTGTGAATTTTTCTTTTAGAACAAATGCTAAATCAATACCGTCATTAATATTTAATTGTTTATGTGGGGGCAGATTTATATCAAGCAATGCGATATCAATATTAATATTCTGTTTTAGGTTTAAAATAATTTTATTATAAGCATCTTCACAATTATAGCTCTTTATAAAGTTTGGAGTATTTTCTTGAAATTGACCGTCGGATAAAAGGTTGACATAACTATCCACAGTCATCGGATGGTCGTCGACGATTAAAATATTTAGGTTCATAAATTGTGTAATTGGGATTTTTAACAAATGTAAGAAATATTACGGATTTTCCGTACTGTAAATTAAATGCAATCTAATGCTAGTGAATAGTTAATAAATAATAATCAAATTATATTATTTTGGATGGTAGAGTAAATTTTACGGATTTACCGTACATTTTAATTTAGTTATAGTAGTTTTTTTGTTAAAATAATCAACTAAAATTATTTTTATGAAAAGCAAATTATTTATTTCAGGAGTGCTGATTTTTGTTTTATCGCTGACTTCTTCGTGTACAAATGATGATTATGAAATACCGCAGGATAATAGCAGAGAATTAAAAGTTGTGCCAAAATACCCATTAAACAATCTCAATGAAAACGCAAATATGCAGCATTCGCAAGACACTATAGAGTCTACTGTAAATCGAGAGATAAACGTTACATCTGGTGCATACGGTGATCCAAGTAACCCTAGGCCGCCCAGAAAAGATTAATTTTTGTAGTATTTTGAAGAAGACTATTTTTATTTATTTTAAATTTAATAGTCTTTTTTATTCAAAAGACTATATTTGAAATATAAAATAATAATTAAACTATTGAAAACTATATTTAATTTATTTTTTTTATTTCTAGCGCTGCTAATTTTCTCATGTAAGAAAACTCAATCGACTAATTCGGAATTGAGTAGAGATATTTCATTTGTTAATAATTTAGATAGTAAATCAAAAGAGAGGTATCTCGATTCTATAAATGCTTTATTAAAGTATCAAAAAAATGATTCTGTTATTAGAAATTTCTACTTTAAGATTTCTACAGAATTTTATAATAATAATAATTTTAAAAAATCGTTATCGGCAAGTTTAATGGCTCTTAAGCTATCGAAGGAGGTAGATGATAAAAAAGGAATTGCAAAAGCGCTTTATTATGTTGGAGATAGTTATGTAAATGTAAAAAAAGATAGTTCTTATTTCTATTATTTGCAGGCAGAAAAATTGTACTACAAATTATCTGATTATGATAATACGGCAAGAATGTTATTCAATAAAGCTTATGTACTTTTTTATGATGGAAATTATACAGAATGTGAAGTTGAAATTTCTAAAGCTTTAAAACTTTTAAAAGCCTCCAAAGATGAAAGACTAATTTATTCCTGTAATACCTTAATGGGAAATTGTCAAGAGAAGTTAGCAAATTATGATAAAGCATTATGGTATCATCAATTGGCTTTAAATACTTTTAAGACAATGAAGTCTAAAGATATAGATCAAGATGAAATACTTAATTATGATGTAACATCTATTATCAACATCTGTAATCTTTACGATATAAAAGGTGAATATTCAAAATCTATTAAAAAATTAAGTGAATTACTCTCAAATCATTTAAAAGAAAAATCACCTAGATTATATGCCAATGTTCTCAGCAATTTGGCTTATTCAAAAATGAAAAGCGGACAATTTCATAATGTTTATGGGATGTTTTCCGAATCCTTAGAAATAGTAAAAAATAGCGGAAATGAATCTGATATTCTCTATAAAAAAATTCATATCGGCGAATATTTTTTAACCCAACGAGATACTGGTAAAGCAATTCAAATTCTTAAAGAAGCAAAGCAATTGGCAATTAGAATTAAGAACAGCAATGAAATTTTAACTTCATTAAAACTACTTTCGGTTTTAGATAAAGAAAATAGATTTTACTATGCAAATGAATATATAAAATTAAGCGATAGTATAAATATTGTTCAAAAAAATACGCATAACAAATATGCGCGAATTGAATATGAAACTTCTAAGATTGAAGATGAAAATAGAATTTTAACGACAAAGAACCTCTATATTATAATTATTTCATTTGGTGTGATTCTATTATTAGTCATTGTTTTTATTTTGAGATATTTTAAATTTAAAAATAGCGAAATCAGGTTTTTAAAGTTGCAGAAAAAGGCTAATGAGGAAATATATTTGTTGTTAACAGAACAGCATGAAAAAATTAACTCTGCCAAAGAAAATGAAAAAACTAGAATTGCCAGAGAATTACACGATGGTATCATGAACAAAATTTATAGTGTCCGTATGAATTTAGGTTTTTTTAATTCTAAGGTCGATCAACAAATCATCGAGAAGAGAAAAGAGTTTATATCCGAGTTGCAAGTTATAGAAAATGAAATTAGAACCATATCTCATGATTTAAGCAGAACTTCTTTTTTGGATGGTAATGATTTTAATAGTTTATTGATGGGCTTAATCGAAAATCAAAAAGAAATTAGTAAAACTAACTTCAAGTACATAACAGATTCAGATTTTGAGTGGGGAGACATCCAAAATATTTGCAAGATAAATTTATATCGCATCGTTCAGGAAGCTATTTTAAATGTTAACAAATATGCCAATGCCAAAAATTGTGAGATCTGTATCCAAAAACACAGCAGCAAATCTTTGATAATGAGTATTGTGGATGACGGTCAGGGCTTTGATGTTAGAGCCAAAAAGAATGGTATAGGATTAACTAATATGAGCGAGAGAACAGAGTCTATGGGAGGTGAATTCTATGTGGAATCAAAAATTGGGATAGGCACCAGAATACAAATTACGCTTCACTTCTAAATCTGCAATTCACAAAATTTAAAACTGCCCCTAAAAGCAACAATTGCTATTAGCGGCAGTTTGCTATTGCCTCAAACTGCTGATTTTAAGTATTACATCTGCAAATAAATTCAAGTCCGTAATTTTTATACACAAAGCCCGTAATTTTCAGATGGGTGTTCCTATTATTTTCGTAAAAAAGATAATTCTTTAAGTTGAAAAATAATTTAAAAGAAGAATTAACTGCCTTTTGTCTATCAGAATTGTAATGGAATTGTGAATGTTTTAAATCAGAGGTCAAATTAAATAACATATAAAAAGTACATATAGTATGCTTGTATTTGCTAATGAAAATAAATATACGGACAACCAGAATAGCCCAATAAATAATATTCAAGCTAAAATGAAAAAAGCACTAAATAACTTTGAAAGTAAAGAACCTTTGCTTGTTTTTAATTGGAAAGATTCTGAATCTGAGGCTGAAGGGTGGACTATTATCAATTCTCTTCGCGGTGATGCTGCGGGCGGCGGGACACAGATGAGAAAAGGACTTGATATGAAAGAAGTTCTGTATTCAGCCAAGATGATGGAGATGAAATTTTCAGTGTCTGGGCCATCTATTGGGGGCGCTAAATCTGGGATTAACTTTGATCCAAATGATCCGCGAAAAAAAGAGGTGCTTAAGCGTTGGTATAAAGTGGTTTCTCCTTTATTGAAAAGTTATTATGGAACCTACGGCGATTTTAATGTTGATGATATTAATGAAGTTGTGCCCATTACAGAAGAATGTGGTATTTGGCATCCGCAAGAAGGTATCTCTAACGGACATTTCAAACATACAGAGGCAGATAAAATTAATAGGATTGGCCAATTGCGCTATGGTGTTTTAAAAATAATTGAGAATTCGAAATTTTCGCCTGACGTTAGTAAAAAGTATACTATTTCTGAAATGATCAATGGTTATGGTATCGCAGAAGCAATTAGACATTACTATACGCTTTATGGAGGAGAATTAAAAGGGAAAAAGGTCATCGTTCAAGGTTTTGGAAGTGTAGGCGCTGCAACATCATTTTACTTAACTAGTTTGGGTGCAAAGATTATAGGAGTTATAGATAGTGAAGGAGGTTTAATTAATGAGGAGGGGTTTTCTATGGAAGAAATTCGCTTGTTGTTTCTGACTAAAGACGCGAACAAATTTGTCAGTAAAAATAAAATCCCTTTTGAAGTGATTAACGAGAAAATTTGGTCAATAGGCGCAGAAATATTTGCGCCCTGTTCTACATCTGAGAAAATAACTCAAAATCAAGTTGAGCTTTTAGTTTTAAACGGACTAGAAATTATTTCATGCGGCGTTAATATGCCTTTTGCAGATTCAGCCGTTTTTTATGGTCCAACTATGGAATATGCTGATAACAAAGTAAGTGTATTGCCTTATTTTATCTCAAACTGCGGCATGGCTCGACTTTTTGCTTACTTTATGCAAAAAGAAGTAAAAATGGATGATGAAACCATTTTTAATGATATTTCCCAGACGATAAAAGATGCTATAATGAAAGTTTATAGTTTAAATACTTCCAAAACAAATATTAGTGCTCGTGCTTTTGAGATTGCATTAAAAGAACTTGACAAAGTTGAGTCTTAAAAATGAACTTTTGCTTTTAGGGCTTGGCAGATTTTACCGACAGCTTAAGAAAACCAATTATGTCCAAAGTTTTACAATCAACCATTGAGAATGGCTTTTTTCTCATCCGAAAAGCCAATCCATTTTGGAAAATCCAGACAGGTTAACCGGATGCTCATGCTAAAACCAATCTTTTCCTGATCGAAACTTCACACGTATTTTATTTCTATTAATCGTTTGGCATCTCTGAAAGCAAATCCATTTGAAGCGTCTTCTTTAGAATGCCCAAAAGAAGCGAATTGAAACTGAAATATGTTTTCCTATTTCAAAACTTATTAAAATAAAAAATTACCTCAATCTTTTAAAAATAACCGAAGAGAAACAGCATAAACATAGGTGTATCTCACAAAATTTAGGAATGCTATTCTTTATGTGTTTTAAAGGAGATTAAAAAAAAGAGAATAAGAATCCATGTTGTTATTCGGTTCATGATTAATGGTTTGGACGCTTTAAAAGTCCGTAATTTTTTTATAAAAACCCCGTAATTTTTAGATGAATGTTACTGCTATTTTGGCATAAAATTAATTGAGTCTAAATGTTAAAAAATAAAGTTTTGATGGTTTAAGATTTAGACTTTGAAGAAAATAGTTTAGAGTAGAAATGAAGAGTCTTACATGATCCTTCAGAGTTGATATTAAATAAAATTGTACAATAGAATACTGGTTGTGGCCAGAAAAAAGGAATGCTAAATTTATGGATAATACGATGTCAAATAATATTAATTTGGTTTCAAAATATTGGAAGAAAAAGATATTAAACAGAGAGGAAGTTCTTGGGGGGCATCAGAAACCAAATAGTCTGCCTTGTGTCACTGTTAATGCCAATGAACTAAACTATTTTAACAGTCTTACCAATAAAAACCCAATAGCTCAATATACTGTTATAAGCGCTATTTATTCTTTTTTGCTAAAGAAACTGATTAATGAATTTGACGGTTTTGTCGTATCAAATTTTGGTGGTAAAAATAATTCCTTGCTATTATCATATTCCACAGATTTAAAAACATCTTTTAAGGAATATCTAAACCAGATTAAACTTGAAATTCTAGAGACATTAAATCATTCTGATTACAATACTGATAGTATATCTAAAAAAACAGGTATTACTGATTTAAATGTTTTCTCTAATTATAGTATAAATATCAATTCTGAATCTCAGTTATATTGTAATGGTCTTTTGTTTGATACAAAAATAAATGAGAGAGGTGATATAGAAATTCGCGCCTCTTATTTGGAAGGTTTTGTAAAAAAAGCAGTAGCAGAACGTTTGGTTCAGTATTTTAAATGTTTTATAACTAGTTTAGAAAGCAGCATAACATTTAATTTATGGGAATATCCATTGCTTTCTGAAAATGAAAAACACCAATTATTGGTGAATTTTAATGATACCGATACTGCTTACCCGAAAGATAAAACGATAGTAGATTTATTTGAAGAACAAGTTGAAAATACTCCAAATAATATTGCTGTTCAATTTGAAGAAACGAAATTAACGTATAAGGAAGTAAACGAAAAGGCCAATCAGTTAGCTCATTATATTTCTTCCAAACATTCTATAAATAAAGGCGACATAATTGGTGTGTTTTTGCCAAAGTCTGATATTGGAATCATTTCAATATTGGCAATACTAAAGTTAGGTGCGGTTTATTTACCGATAGACACAAGTTACCCTCAAGAAAGAATAGACTATTTAATACAAGACAGCGGTTTAAAATTATTAATTAGTGACAGTATCAAATTAGATATTGATAATTGTGAGACAATAGTTCTAAAATCAATAAATTTTGAAGACAATTGCAGCGATAATATTAATGCATCTATTTTATCCAAAGATTTAGCCTATGTAATTTATACATCTGGTTCTACCGGAAAACCTAAAGGGGTGATGGTTGAACATAGGAGTAATATAAATATGTCTTTGGATCAGATTAAGTCTTTTGGGATTAATGAAGATGACAAGATTGTATGGTTTGCTTCAGTAGCTTTTGATGCATCCATATCTGAGATTATGATGAGTTTGTATAGTGGTGCCACATTATGCATTCCGACAGAAGAAATAATAAAAGACAAAGATCGATTTATAAGTTTTTTAAAAGAGACAAAATCAACGGTAGTTACTTTTCCTCCAAGTTATTTAGGATTACTTTCTGAAAACGATATTTCTGGATTGAGATGTATAATTACTGCCGGAGAATCTGCTAATTCAACTAAAGCAAAAGCGGTTGTAGAATCAGGAATTGATTATTACAATGCCTATGGACCTACAGAATGTGCTGTTTGTGTGTCGATTTATAAGGTAACCAAAGATGATTTTGAAAAGTCAGTGATTCCAATTGGCCGACCAATATCAAATACTCAAGTTTATATATTGGATGAAGCATTAAAGCCATTGCCGATTGGAGCAACAGGAAAGCTGTATGTTTCGGGTTCTGGTGTGGCTAGAGGTTATTTAAACAAGTCTGAGCTTACAGAAGAAAAATTTATTGCAAATCCTTTTATAGAAGGGGCACGTATGTATGATACGGGAGATTTAGCGTGTTGGTTACCCGATGGCAATATTGAATTCTTAGGAAGAAAGGACCAGCAGGTAAAAATCAGAGGATATAGAATTGAGCTGGGAGAAATAGAAAACACAATTTCGCAGTATTCAGAAAATTTAAAACAAGTAGCTGTTGAGGTAAGAGAAAACAACCAAGAGAAAGTATTGGCTGCTTATCTGGTATCGACGATAAACATAGATAAATCAGAACTGAGACGCTTCCTGCAAGCGAATTTGCCAGATTATATGGTTCCAGGGTTTTATATTGAATTAGAAAAATTGCCAGTAACCCCTAATGGAAAAATAGACAGAAACTCTTTGCCCGATATTTCTGTACAAGATGTTATAAGAAAAGAGTATGTGGGGCCAAGAAACAGAACGGAAGAAAATTTGGTTCTAATATGGCAGGAAGTATTAGGAATAGAGCCAATAGGAATAACCGATAATTTCTTTGAGTTAGGAGGACATAGTCTTAGTACAGCTCAAATAATCAACAGTACCCGTAAGCAATTAGGAAAAACGGTATCATTTAAGGCGTTTTTTGCCAATCCAACGATAGAAGGCCTGAGTAAGGAGTTACAGGAGAAGGATTTTACAGCAATACCAAAAGCAGCAGAAGCATTGTCTTATCCTTTGACACCTTCGCAAAGCAGACTTTGGATATTGACCCAATTGGAAGGTGGTTCATTGGCGTATAATATGCCGGCGGCTGTCAAACTAACAGGAGTTGTTGATGGGACTAAATTTGAAGAATCTTTTAAACGATTGATTGACCGTCATGAAATTTTGAGAACCACCTTCAAAACAAATCTGTCAGGAGATGTTCGACAATTTATAGTACCTGCAGAGCAAATTAATTTTAAAATAGCAGAGCAGGACTATAGTGCAAAAGAAAATCAAGGAGAAACCATTGCAGCTTATTTGCAAGCAATAAACAGTGAGCCTTTCGATTTAGAACAGGCACCACTTGTAAGAGCATCTTTAATCAAATTAAAAGAAGACGAATATGTGTTTTTCTTATCCCTTCATCATATTATTGGAGATGGATGGTCAGTAGAAGTATTGATGTCTGAGGTTGTGAAAACCTACAATTCGCTCATGCAAGAGACAGAAATTGACTTGCCTGAATTAAAACTTCAGTACAAGGACTATGCAGTGTGGTTCAACAGCGAAATACAGCAGGAGAAGTATCAGGCATCTGAGCATTATTGGCTTAAACAATTTGAGGGAGAGCTGCCAGTATTGGATTTGCCAAGTTTTAAAATCCGACCGCTAATTCAGACGTATAATGGAGAGAGCCTTACACACAGATTTTCGAGGGTATTTTTAGAGAAATTAAAGAAATACTCGAAAGACCAGGGGCTTACCTTGTTTATGAGTTTAATGGCGGGAATAAATGCTTTACTGCATAGATATACAGGTCAGGACGACATTATAATAGGAACGCCAATAGCCGGAAGAGAACATCCGGATCTGGAGCATCAAATAGGCTTGTATCTCAATACGCTTGCCATACGGACGCGATTGCAAAAAGAAACCAGTTTTTCTGATCTGGCAGCATCCCAAAAGGAGACTTTATTGGGAGCTTATGAATATCAAAGTTATCCTTTTGATGTATTGGCGGGCAAATTGAATTTAAAAAGAGACACGAGCCGTAACGCTTTGTTTGATGTTCTGGTGGTTTTGCAAAATCAGAGACAATTGAACAATCTTAATAATGTAGAACTGGCAAATTTTCAGGTAAGTGATTATGAGTTTTCCAGAAAAACATCCCAATTTGATGTAAGTTTCACCTTTACAGAAACAGAAGGGTTAGACTTGACTATTGAATACAATACCGACATCTATGATGCGTATTTGATTGAAAGAATGTTTCCTCATTTTGAGAATCTCGTTACGGCAGCTCTGGAACAGCCAGAAATACCTATTCAGGAGATACAATACCTCACTAAAGAAGAAGAGCAGCAGCTATTGGTTGGGTTTAATGATACAGCGATAGCTTATTCAAAAGATAAAACAATAATAGACTTATTTGAAGAACAGGTTGCCAGCACGCCAAATAATATTGCTGTTGTATTTGAAGATATACAGCTAACATATCAGGAGCTAAATGAAAAGGCAAACCAATTGTCTTTTTACTTAAGAGAACATTACGCTGTTGAACCCGATGATTTGATCGGTATAAAGCTCAATAGAAGCGAGAAGATGGTCATCACTGTTCTGGGAATATTAAAATCGGGGGCGGCTTATGTGCCAATAGATGTTAATTATCCTCAGGAGAGAATCGCTTATATTGAGAAGGACAGCAATAGCAAGATTGTTATTGATGAAAAAGCTTTAGGTGTATTTACAGAAATGCAGCAGAAATATTCGAAAGAGAATCCAAGCAAAATAAACAAACCGCAGGATTTAGCATATGTAATTTATACATCTGGGACTACCGGGAATCCAAAAGGAGTTATGATAGAGCATGGTAATGCAGTGGCACTGATCAATTGGTCAAAATTGGAATTTGATCAGTCAAAATTTGAAATCATGTACGCGGCAACATCCTATTGTTTTGATTTATCAGTGTATGAGATGTTTTACACCTTAGCAATAGGGAAAAAGATCAGGGTTTTAAATAATGCTTTGGAAATAAAAAATCATATAAATGAGGAAAGCAGAGTGGCCTTAAATACGGTGCCTTCTGTTGTTAGAAACTTATTGGAAGACAACATAGATTTAAAGAATGCAACTTTTATCAATATGGCAGGAGAAATTGTACCTCCTGATATTGTGGAAAAACTTCAGACAGAAAAAATAGAGGTCAGAAACTTATACGGACCATCAGAGGATACAACTTACAGTACAAGTTATAAAGCACTCAATCAAACCTATATCAATTTTCCAATTGGTAAACCAATATCCAATACACAGGTTTATATTCTAGATCCTGATTTTCATTTAGTTCCCGTTGGAGCAGTAGGAAAACTGTATCTCTCGGGGGCAGGAGTAGCAAGAGGATATTTTGGCAAACCAGAACTTACAAAAGAGAAGTTTATCTCGAATCCTTTTATAGCGGGAGAACGAATGTATGATACGGGAGATTTGGGCAGGTGGCTGCCAGACGGTAATATTGAATTTTTGGGAAGAAAGGATCAGCAGGTTAAGATACGAGGGTACAGAATCGAACTTGGTGAGATAGAGAATGCGATATTACTGTATTCAGAGAATTTGAAGCAAGTAATTGTTGAGTCAAAAGAAGTAAATCAGGAGAAAGTATTAATTGCCTATTTAGTATCGAATGCAGACCTAGATAAGGCAGACCTAAAGAAATTTTTGCAAGAAAAGCTGCCAGATTATATGGTTCCAAGCTTTTATGTTCAATTGGAAAAATTACCGTTGTCTCCAAATGGAAAGGTGGATAGAAAGGTTTTGCCTGGCATATCTGGAGATGATATTATGAGAAAAGAGTATACAGCTCCAAGAAATGAGGTTGAGAACAAGCTGGTTTTAATATGGCAGGAAGTTTTAGGAATTCAGAAAATAGGGGTTACAGACAGTTTATTTGAATTAGGAGGAAACAGTTTAAGTGCGACAAGATTAATTAGTCTTATACATAAAGAATTTGAAGTAAAAATTTCTATTAATGATTTATTCAAAAATAGAACATTAGAAGATCAAGCTGTTTTTATTGAAAATATTCATGCAGCGTTTGGTGTTGATGCGGATCAAGATAAAAGCAATGTTGAAATTGAAAAGTTTTATATATGATTTTTTATTGATGTAGTTTATTGTAAATCAGACAATTGCTTTGTTGGTGAAGTATTTGGTTTGGGAATAAAAAAATTAGAACTAAGCAAAGAGAAAAGGGTAATGAAGTGGAAATAATTAGAATAGGGAATTAATAAATTTTGAGACGAAAAGAGAAATGAAAACATTACTTAAAAAATTAAATGAGTTTAATATAAAAATTGATTTACTTGATGATAATCTTGATATTCAAGCTCCTAAAGGAGTTATGACTCAGGATATATTAAACGAAATTAAGTTAAATAAAAAGGAGTTAATAGAATTTATTACTTTATACAAAGCAAAAAAAGACAGACCTATATTTATCCCTAAAGTTTCTGAACAATCTAGTTATGCTTTATCTTCTTCCCAGCGCAGGTTATGGCTGTTAAGCCAATTTGAAGGAGGAAATTTAGCTTATAATATGCCGAATGTTTTTGAGTTGGAAGGCAAATTATCCATCCCTTCTTTTCAAAGTGCTTTTTTGTCGCTTATAGAACGCCATGAATCATTAAGAACCCTGTTCAAAGAAAATGAATCAGGGGAGGTTAGGCAAGTGATACTGAATTTGGAAGATATTCAGTTCCAATTGCAATATGAAGATTTAAGCAAAGAAGCCAATTCGGAAGGAAAAATAAAATCTATTATTGAAGAAGAAGCTGCGTATGTTTTTGACTTATCAGCCGATTCCTTACTTCGAGCCAAATTAGTGCGTACCTCACAAGATGTCTATGTATTTATTTGCGTTATGCATCATATTATAAGTGATGGATGGTCATCAGAAATTATGACCAATGAATTATTTGAATTGTATGATGCCCATATAAAAGGAAATCCTAATCCACTGCCAGAACTAAAAATACAGTATAAGGATTATTCTGCATGGCAGCAGGAACAATTGAAGAATGATGCTATGGAAGCCCATAAATCCTATTGGCTGCAACAATTTAATGGAGAACTTACGGTATTAGACTTACCTTCTTATCAAACAAGACCATTAATTAAAACCTACAATGGCAACGCTGTAAAAAAACTTTACAAAGAGAGTCTTTTAAATGATTTCAATGAATTATGCCAATCACAAGGGAGCACCTTGTTTATGGGATTACTAACGGCTGTAAAAGTATTATTGTTTAGATATAGCAATCACAGAGATATAGTTGTAGGAAGTCCTGTTGCAGGAAGGGAACATATAGATTTACAAAATCAAATTGGTTTTTATGTAAATACTTTGGCATTAAGAACAGAGGTTGAAGCAAATGACAGTTTTAAAGAGTTGTTGGCAAAAGTAAAAGAGGTTACCCTAGGAGCATACGAACATCAAATTTTTCCATTTGATGAGCTGGTGGAGTATTTGCCTCTTGATCGAGATACAAGCCGTAATCCATTGTTTGATATTTTACTTACAGTTCAGAATGATGATTTATTTAAAGTAAGCAGCCAAAAAGAAAGAGAAGTTAAAATTAAAGGATATCAATCTGAAGAAAAAGTTCTAAGCAAGTTTGATTTAGAATTTGCTTTTAAAGAAACAGCTCAAGGGCTGGTTTTAACACTGATATACAACACTGATATTTATTCAAAATATTTTGCGGAAAATATAGTAAGCCATTTTGAAGTCTTATTGAATAGCATTATTGCAAAATCTGAAATTTCCGTTGGTTCATTAGATTATCTGACAGAATCTGAAAAAGATCAGGTGTTGTCAGGTTTTAATAACACAGAAGCAGTTTATCCTAAAGATAAAACAATAATCGATTTATTTGAAGAGCAGGTGCAGAAAACACCAAATAATATTGCAGTTGTGTTTGAAGAAACTGAATTAACTTATCAAGAACTCGACGAAAAAACGAATCAATTTGCATCTTATTTAAGAAAAAACTACGCGATTCAATCCGATGATTTAATAGGTATAAAGCTAGAGAGAAACGAAAAATTTATCATTGCAATTTTAGGTGCGCTAAAGGCTGGTGCGGCTTATGTTCCTATAGATATCAATTATCCGAAAGAGAGGATAGCCTATATGGAAAAAGACAGTAATTGTAAAGTTGTTATTGACCAGGAGGAATTGGAAAGATTTGATGCAGTCAAGGAAAAATATTCTCATAAGAAAGAAGATGTAATTATTAAAAACAATGACCTAGTTTATGTTATTTATACTTCTGGATCTACGGGAACTCCAAAGGGGATTATGATGGAACATATCAGTATGTTCAATCTAATCGTTTTTCACAACAAGCAATTTCAGGACAGTGAGGTTTCTAAAGTATTACAGTTTACAAGCATAAGTTTTGATGTCTCCTTTCAGGAAATATTTACAACATTAACAAGAGGAGCAACCTTATATCCAGTTACAGAAATAGTTAAAACAGATTCAAACGAGCTATCTGCATTTATAAAAAACAATGCTATTGATACGGTTTTTTTACCAACGTCATATTTTAAGATATTAATTGAGGTTAAGCCCTTCTATGACTTATTAAAGTTCAATGTAATAAAAAATATTATAGTTGCTGGAGAACAGCTAATTTTAAGTAATGAGGCGATAGACAGAATTAGTGAATCAGATACAAAACTCCATAATCATTATGGTCCAGCTGAAACCCATGTTGTAACAACAATTACAATAGAAGACAATTACATTACATATAATCCGCCCATTGGCTGCCCAATCTCAAACACCCAGATTTATATACTAGATGAAAATTTGCAATCAGTGGCAATAGGAGTAACGGGTAAAATTTACATATCGGGTACTGGAGTTTCAAGGGGATATTTAAATAAACCAGAACTAACAAAAGAGAAGTTTATTGCAAATCCTTTCAAAGCAGGAGAGCGAATGTATGATACGGGAGATTTGGGCTGCTGGTTATCTGATGGGAATATTGAATTTTTAGGAAGAAAAGATCATCAGGTAAAAATTAGAGGCTACAGAATTGAGCTTGGAGAAATAGAAAATGTTATTTTACAGTATTCAGAGGATTTAAATCAAGTAATTGTAGAGGCCAAGGAAATAAACGGAGAGAAAGTATTAGTTGCTTATTTAGTCTCTGCTGCAGACATTGATAAATCGGAATTGAGAAGTTTTCTGCAGGAAAAATTACCAGATTATATGGTTCCAAGTTTTTATCCAAAATTGGATAAAATGCCCTTAACCACAAATGGGAAGATAGATAGGAAAGCATTGCCAAGCATTTCGGGCGAAGATATTGTAAGAAAAGAATATGTAGCTCCAAGAAATTGGCTTGAAAAAAGACTGGCAGAGATTTGGCAGGAAGTTTTAGGAATCCAAAAGATAGGAGTTACAGATAATTTCTTTGAATCTGGAGGACATAGTATCAAAGCGACTCATTTGGTGTCTATGATTCATAAAGAACTAGGAGTTAAAATTCGAATTAGCAATGTCTTTGAAGCAAGAACAATTGTTGAACTCTCAAAAACGATTGAGGCTTTAAACGAAACCAAATTTACTGAAATTGAGCCTCTGCCTAAGCAGGAAAGTTACCTGACATCTTCTTCTCAAAGAAGATTATGGGCTGTAAGCCAATTTGAAGGCGCTGTAAAAGCTTACAATATTTCTGGTATCTATACTCTTACGGGAAATCTTGATAGAGAGGCTTTAATGTCTGCATTTAAAACGCTTATCGAGCGTCATGAAAGCCTGCGAACAGTATTTAAAGCAGGAGAAGAAGGAGAGCCAAGACAATATATATTATCAGGTGCTGATTACATTTTTAATATTGATTACCATGACTTTAGAAGGCTTGAAGACAAAGAGAATGAATTAAAAAATAAAGTATCGACATTATTAGAAACTCAATTTAATTTAGCCGAAGGGCTATTATTAAAAGTAGACATAATTCAGCTTGAAGATGAAAAATGGGTTTGCAGCTGCATATTACATCATCTAATAAGCGATGGTTTATCTATGGAAATTCTTATAAAAGAGCTATTCTTATTTTACAACATATATGTAAATGGAGATTCCAAGATGCCAAATCCATTGAGAGTTCATTACAAAGATTATGTTGCTTGGCAAAACAAACAATTAGACGACCAAGTATTAAGAGGGCATGGAGATTATTGGATTGAACAATTTCAAGGAGATATTCCTGTACTTAACTTATTAGGAGATAAAGCGCGTCCAAATATTAAAACTTACAATGGGGCTATAAAAGAAAAAACAATAAATGCCTCAAGTTTAAGCACTTTAAAAAAACTTTTTCAAGAAGAAGAAGTTACGCTATTCATGGGATTGCAGGCCATTGTGAATACTTTGCTCTATAAATATACAAATGATCAAGACATTATAATAGGAAGTCAAATGTCTGGCAGAGTGCACACTGATTTAGAGAACCAAATAGGTCTTTACATCAATGTTCTGCCTTTAAGAACTCGATTTAAAGGAGTAGACCGCTTTAGAGAATTATTGCAAAATGTAAAAAAAGGAACGTTAGAAGCTTTTGAGCATCAGCTCTATCCTTTTGATTTGCTAATAGATAATTTAAAATTAAAGCATGACGTCAGCCGTAATCCTTTATTTGATGTAACAGTTGTTTTACAGAATGCAGACTTGGACGAAAAAGTCACATTAGAAAAAATGGGAGATTTAGACATTCAAGTTTACAAAGAATGCGAATTGAATGTAAGCAGGTTTGACCTTAGTTTTAACTTCATTGAAACCCAAGGAGAGCTTTTAACTACTATTGTGTTTAATACAGACATTTTCAATGAGCTTACTATTAATCAATTATTGCAGCATTTTGAAAAAATAGTAGATGTTATTAGTGAAAAACCTGAATCTACTCTAGATGAAATCAATATTTTAAGCCAAAAAGAGACAGAAAAAATTCTTGTAGATTTTAATGATACTGCTGTAGAGTTTCCAAATGATAAGAATATAATAGAATTATTTAAAGATCAAGTAAAGCAGCATCCGCATAAAAAAGCACTTGTGTTTAATGGTGAAGTGTTGACTTATAGTGAATTAGATTATAAATCAGATCAGGTAGCAGTCTTTTTAAAGCAAAATTTCGATCTAAAAAAAGAGGATCTTATTGGTATTGCTTTAGACAGGTCACACCTGTATATTGTTGCGGTTTTAGGAATACTAAAATCTGGAGCAGCTTATGTTCCTATAGATCCTGACTATCCTAGAGCACGTCAAGAATATATCATTTCAGATACAGCAATAAAAATACTAATTACCCAAACAGAATATCTTTTCAATTACGATTTCTATCAAGGAGGTTTTTTTGCAATTGATGTACAATTGAATGACATCCATGTTCCAGATAATCAAATCACTGCAAACTCAGCAGCTAACGACTTGGCATATGTAATGTATACCTCTGGATCTACCGGAACACCTAAAGGGGTTATGGTAGAACAAAAAAGTATTGTCAGATTAATAAAGTCTATGAATTATGTAAATATAGATGCTGAAGATAACATCTTAAGTTTATCGAATTTTGCTTTTGACGGCTCTGTTTTTGACATTTTTGGATCTCTATTAAATGGTGCTACGCTTTATATTCCTCTTAAAGAATGTTTTCTCGATTATGAAGTTTTGGGAGAAACAATTAATCACAATAAAATATCTACATTCTTTTTAACTACAGCACTGTTTAATTCTTTAGTTGATATTAATTTCTCCAGATTTGACAGCTTAAAATATGTATTGTTTGGAGGAGAAAGAGTTTCAGTATCCCATGTAAAACAATTTAAAGAACGCTATAATCAAGTCAATTTAGTCCATGTTTACGGGCCAACAGAAAACACGACATTTTCTTCATTTTACAATGTGGAACATATTGGCGATAATGTTAACACGATACCTATAGGAAAAGGAATCTCAAATTCAGAATGTTACATACTAAATCAAGAAGATTATAAAAAAACAATTCCGCCAATAGGCGTTGTTGGCGAAATATATGTAGGAGGAGCAGGATTGTCAAGAGGGTATTTGAATAATCCTGAAATGACTGCCGAAAAATTTGTACTTCATCCTTATAAACCGAATACGACCATTTATAAAACAGGAGATTTAGGAAGATGGCTTCCAGATGGAAGCATTGAGTTTATAGGTCGAGTAGACGATCAAGTAAAAATAAGAGGACATCGCATAGAATTAGGGGAAATAGAAAATATTTTGTCTAATCATGAAGACCTTGTTTCATGCATTGTCATAGCAAGAGAAACTAAAAATAAGGATAATGAACTCGTTGCATACTATACTAGTAAAGCTAAAGAAATACCAAGCCTTGGAAAATATTTAAAAGAGCAGTTGCCAGATTATATGCTTCCAAAATATTTTGTATGGTTAGAAGCATTGCCTTTAAATTCCAACGGGAAAGTAGATAAGAAAGAACTGCCGATACCAGAACTAGATTTAAACCCTGAAAAAGTAATATTAAAAGCAAGAAACGAAACAGAAGCCAAACTAGTTGAAATTTGGAAAGAAATATTAGATTTTGATCAGATAAGCATCACTGATGATTTCTTTGATTTAGGAGGGCATAGTTTAAAAGTAACCAGATTAATAAGTCAGTTACACAAGGAGTTCGACGTTAAAATTGAACTGAAAAAACTATTCGAAACAACGATATTGCAAGATCAGGCAATGTTAATTGATAATGCTGTAAAAAGTGATTATTATCAAATTCCGAAAGTTGAAGAACAATCCAATTATCCGCTTTCCTCTTCTCAAAAAAGATTATGGATCTTAAGTCAGTTTGAAGATGCCAACACAGCATATAATATGCCAGCGGTTTTTGAATTTACAGGAACTTTAAATTATAATAGTTTAGCATTTGCTTTTGAAAGCCTTATTGAACGTCATGAAAATCTAAGAACTGTTTTTAAAGAAAATAAAGAAGGAGAAGCCAGACAATATATTTTACCAGCTGAAAATGTTGATTTTAAGGTAGCTTATAAGAATCTTCAAGAAGTTACCAATAAAAAACAAAGGTTGGCGGAGTATCTGAAAGATGATGTTGAAACCGACTTTAATTTAGAGTCTGGACTACTATTAAAAGCTTCTGTGTATCAAATAGAAGATGATAAATGGATTTTTAGTTATGTCATGCATCATATAATTAGTGATGGGTGGTCTATGGACATTTTAATTAAAGAACTATTAGAAACATATGATGAATACAACAAAGGTGTAAACATAGAAAAACAAGCTCTTAAAATTCAATATAAAGACTATGCTGTTTGGCAGCAAAATCAATTTAAAGAAGGAAAATTAGAGCTTCATAAAAAATATTGGCTCAAGCAATTTGAAGGAGAATTGCCTGTGCTTCAATTACCCGAAGATAAGCCGAGACCTTTAGTGCAGACATATAATGGTAAAATAATTCAAACAAGAATTGCTGCAGATGTAACAGAGAAACTTAAATATCAAACTAATCAGGAGGGAGCTACTTTATTTATTAGTTTACTCACAATAGTTAAGATTTTATTATACAGATATACAAACTCTCAAGATATCATTATTGGTTGTCCAATTGCTAATAGAGAACACGCAGATTTAGAAGATCAAATAGGCTTTTATTTAAATACGTTAGCACTTAGAACACAGTTTGACAGCACTGATTCATTTAATGAATTATTGCAGATAGTAAAGCAAAATACACTAGAAGCTTATAAATATCAAGCCTATCCCTTCGATGAATTGGTAAACGATTTAAAACTGCGCAGGGACATGAGCAAAAATGCTCTATTTGATGTAATGGTGGTATTGCAAAATGCAACAAATAATCAACTTACTAAAAATAAAGAATACCAGATAGAAGGACTTCATATTTCTGATTTTCAGGATTTTGATTACGAAGTGAGTAAGTTTGATTTATCATTTAACTTCCTAGAAGCCAATGGAGAAATAGAAGCTGGTATAGAATATAATAGCGATATCTATACTGAAGAAACAGCTCAAAGAATGTTGCAGCATTTAGAGCAGGTAATTTTAAGCGTAATAGAAAATCCTGACATCAAAATTAATGATATAGATATTCTAACTGTAACAGAAAAGAAGCTGTTGTTGGAGAAATTCTGTTCTACGGATTCAAGGAATATTTCTGAAAAAACAATTATACAAGAATTTGAAAACACGGTATTGAGATACCCAGAAAACAAAGCATTGTTATTTGACAACAAGTTTTTTACGTATCAAGAGTTAAATGAAAAAGCAAATCAATTAGCGCACTATCTTAAAGCAAAATATACTGTTGGATCTGATGTATTAATTGGGATTGAACTTGAACGAAGTGAATGGCTGCTTATAAGTATGTTGGCAATATTAAAAACAGGATCAGCATATTTACCTATAGACCCGCAATATCCTAAGGCGCGTATAGAATTTATAAAATCTGACAGCTTTTGCAGTTGCATAATTGATGAAGTTGAATTATTGAAGTTTGAACACGATATAGACATACTAGATAAAAATAATTTAGAAAAGGATATTAAAAATTCAGATTTAGCCTATACAATTTATACTTCAGGAACAACAGGAAACCCAAAAGGAGTAATGGTTGAACACGCTAGTGTATTTGATTATTGTTCAACCTTTATCGAAACCTTCAAGATAAATGAATTGGATAGTATCATCCAGCAATCTTCAATATCTTTTGATACCCATGTAGAAGAAATATACCCCGCTTTAATGACAGGAGCAACAATTTTAATGGGAGTAACCGGAGGTAGAGATATTAAAGAAATTCAATATCTAATAGAAGAAGAAAATGCTACGGTTTTAAGTTCTACGCCATTAATAATAAAAGCATTAAATGAGTCTGAGTTTAATGTGAGCAAATTAAGATTATTAATAAGCGGAGGAGATAAACTTAAAAGAAATTATGTCTCTAAATTTCTAGATGCAGCCCTAGTATATGACACTTACGGCCCAAGTGAGGCTACAGTATGCAGTACCTACTATAAAATTAATGACATTTCTGAAAAATGTATCATCGGAAAACCGATAACAAACAGAACCATAACTATTACCAATGATAAAGGACTGCTTCAGCCTGTAGGAATTATTGGAGAAATCAGCATAAGCGGTTCCGGGTTAGCCAGAGGATATAAAAATCAATCCCAATTAACTTCAGAGAAATTTATTGCAAGTGAATTGCACGGCAGAACCTATAAAACAGGTGATTTAGGAAAATGGCTGTCAGATGGGAATATTGAATTTATAGGAAGAAAAGATGACCAGGTAAAAATTAGAGGATATAGAATAGAATTAGGAGAGCTTGAAAATAGTTTGCAAAATCATCCTGCCGTAGAAAGTGCAGCCGTTCTAGCAACTTTAAATAATGAGGGAATTAATGAATTGACAGCCTATTTTGTATTGAAAGAAGAACTGAATATACTCGATATAAGAAGGTATCTGAATAAAATACTGCCAGATTATATGATTCCTTCCAAATATATCAGAGTAGATAAAATGCCATTAAATACGAATGGGAAAATCGAGAAAAAAGCGCTTCCTGAACAAAATGGAAGTCTTTTGGAATCCGGAATTCTATTTGTACCGGCAAGAAATGAAATTGAAAGTAAGATAACGCAAATTTGGAAAGATTTACTTGAAAAAGAATCCATTGGCATTTACGATAATTTCTTCGATTTAGGAGGCGAAAGTTTAAAAACTACACGGCTTATAAATAAAATTAATGAATTGTTTCTAGTTAAAATTAAGATAAAGAGAATCTTTGAAGACCCTACAATATCTGGAATTTCTGAACACGTGAAATTTATGTTACAGCAAAAAGAGTTATCTGAAAACAAAGAACTTCAAGAAATAAATATAGATTAATGAAAGATTTATTAAATAAAATACAAGAGAATAATTTATTATTAAAAGTTGTAGATGGTAAACTAAAAGTGTTTACTAATGGAGCAGACATTGATAAAAATTTAATTGAAGAAATAAAGGCAAGAAAAGAAGAGTTAACAGAAATTATTTTAGAAAATGGAAGCCTTGATAATTCAAATAGTGTAAATAACACTATACATAAAACTCCAGAGTTAAATGGATACCCTTTATCATCATCCCAACAAAGGTTATGGACATTAAGTCAGGTAGATCGCGCCAGTATTTCATATAATATGCCTAGCATCTACGAATTAACGGGCGAGTTTAGTTTTGAAGTATTAAATCAATCTTTTAAAAATTTAATATACCGTCATGAAATCCTTAGAACAGTTTTCAAAGAAGACAAGCTAGGGAATGTAAAGCAGTATGTAAAAAACGTTGAAGAGATAAACTTCTCCCTAGTAGAGATCGATTTTAGAGGAATCAATGCCTATAAAGAGAAACTAGAAACATATCTAGAAAAAGAGTGCGCATTACTGTTTAATTTAGAAGAAGGTCCTTTATTAAGAGGTGTTGTAATTCGTTTATCTAATGAAAGATGGATATTTTGTTTTGTCATGCATCATATTATAAGTGATGGCTGGTCTATTGACGTCATGATGAATGAATTGATAATGCTGTACAAATTAATAGGTGAAAATAGAGCTGACTCAAAAAAGGAACTCGGAATCCAATATAAAGATTACGCCGTATGGCAGCAGGACCAGCTGGCAAATGGTCATTTAGAAAAAGACAAGGCTTATTGGCTGGAACATTTAAAAGGCGATCTGCCAACATTATCCCATTTTGGAGACTTTCCCCGTCCGGCAATAAAAACCTATAACGGAGGAACAGTAGAGCGTAAAATTGACACGGCACTTTATGAGCAGTTCAAAACGTTTTACAAAGCCAATGAAGGCACGTTGTTTATGGGGTGTCTAAGCCTTTTAAATGCAGTATTGCATAAATATACAGGCCAGGAAGAATTTATCATAGGAAGCCCGGTTTCTGGAAGGAATAACACTGTGCTTCACGATCAAATCGGCTTTTATGTAAACACTCTGGCACTTCGCACCGCATTTACATCGGGAGATAGTTTTGAAGCTCTTTTCGGAAAGGTAAAGGAAAATACGCTTAATGCCTTTGAGCACCAAGATTACCCTTTTGATGAGCTTTTAGATGATCTAAACGTTAAAAGAGACTTAAGCAGAAATGCATTATTTGATGTAATGCTAGTAGTTCAAGATTCAAAAGAAAAACTAATAGCAGACATACTAGAAGGAACTTCCTTATCTATTTCGCCTTATAAAAATGAACAACATTTTGGAAGTAAATTTGATTTATTATTCTCATTTGCCGAAGTGTCAGACAGCTTAAGTATAGTAATAGAATACAATAGCGATATTTTCAGTAAAAGCTTGTGTGAGCAGCTCTTGCTGCATATGGAGCAGCTGCTGGAAGGAATAGTGGCTTCTCCAAAAAAAGAACTCTCTGAGATTTCCTGTTTAAATGCATTAGAGAAACACGAACTATTGGTGGATTGCAACACGACAGAAATAGCATATGAAGAAGGGATTTCTTTACTGGGATTGTTTAAGGAGCAAGTCGCTTTGGTTCCAGATAAGACCGCACTGATCTATGGTGAAATCTCGTTGACCTATAGCGAGCTGGATGGTTTGAGCAGCCAATTCAGCCATTATTTAGAGAAGCATAGTGAGTTGGCTTTGGAAGATCTAATAGCCATAGCCCTGCCTAAAAGCCATTGGCAGATCATATCGATTCTGGGCATTTTAAAAGCAGGCTGCGCCTATGTTCCAATCGCTTTGGATTATCCGCAAGAAAGAATAGACTTTATCGTATCTGATACAAAAAGTAAGATTGTCATCACGCCAGAACTCCTATTGGATTTCGAATCCAGCATTGGAGACTATTCCAAGGAAAAAGACATCTGCTCCAGAGATCTGTCCAGCCTGGCTTATGTGATGTACACTTCAGGATCTACAGGAAGGCCAAAAGGCGTTTTGATAGAAGACAGAGGGATTATTCGATTAGTGAAAAAGTCGAATTATATCAATATAGAACGAAGCTCCGTCCTATTGTCTACAGGTTCGTTTTCATTTGATGCGACCACTTTTGAATATTGGGGAATGTTATTAAATGGCGGGACATTGATCTTAAGTGAAGAAGACCTCTTCTTGTCTCCCATAGATTTATCTTCTTTAATAAAAGCCAAAGGAGTCACAATGATGTGGTTTACCTGTGGCTTACTCAACCAGCTAATAGACGAGGCCATAGATGTATTTGAAGGCTTGACAACTGTATTATCCGGAGGGGATCGTCTGTCACCTGTACACATTGGAAAATTACGTTCAAGATATCCTTTGATGGAAATCATAAACGGCTATGGACCAACAGAGAACACAACTTTTTCAACCAGTTATTTGGTAAAAGAAGCAGTTGAAGGAGTTCACACAATTCCAATAGGAACGCCTATAAGCAATAGTACCGCTTACATATTGGATGCAGCCATGTCTTTAGTGCCAAAAGGAGTAGTGGGCGAGCTCTATTTAGGAGGGGCCGGACTCTCAAGAGGATATTTGAATCGGGAGGATTTAACAGAAGAAAAATTTATAGCGTCACCTTTTATCACAGGACAGCGTCTGTATAGAACAGGCGATTTAGTAAAGAGGAATCAAAATGGCGAGATAGAATTTATAGGACGTCAAGACAACCAAGTAAAGATCAGAGGCTACCGTATAGAATTAGGTGAGATTGAACACCTATTGAGTACCTATCCTGGAGTGAATGCTGCTTTGGTAGTGGTAGAAGAGAGTCAAGGCGATAAGTTGTTATTAGGATACATTACCAGTGAAGAAACGATAGCAGAGAGTGTTTTACGCGACTGGTTGTTCCAAAGATTGCCTTCTTACATGGTGCCGAGTTACATACATATACTGGAGCGATTTCCATTAACAGTAAATGGAAAAATCGATAGAACTAATCTGCCAGGCATGACTGGAGTACTCGTAAACAGTGATTCATATATTGCACCAGAGAATGAAACGCAGAAGAAATTGAGTGAGCTTTGGATGGAGATACTTAATGTCCCTCAGGTAGGATTGTCGGACAACTTTTTTGAATTAGGAGGACATAGTCTCAAGGCCACAAAACTAATGAGCAGGATCCATAAGGAATTCAATGTCAAACTCCGATTATTAGAATTCTTCAACCATCCAGATTTGCAATCACAAAGTGCGCTGATATCCTCCAAAGCATCAGTGAGATACGATTCTATCCCACGACTGGAGCAGCAAGATTCTTATCCCTTGTCATTGATGCAAAGGCGTTTATGGATCATGAGCCAATTTGAAGACGCTAATATCGCCTATAATATGTCGGCGGTGTATGTCTTTAAGGGGCATTTAGAGTTATCTTTATTGGAGCAGTCCTTCAAGACCTTAATATCCCGACATGAGATTTTACGCACCTATTTTAAGAAGGATGCCTCAGGAGAAATCCGTCAATACATACAGCCTACTGCTTCCGTAGATTTCAGTTTGGGATCTGTAGATGCTCGTGCGTTCTCAGAGACAGACCTTTCGCAGGCATTATCAAAGACATTAAAAACTCCATTTGACCTGTCACAAGGACCTTTGTTACGCGTTGACCTATATCAAATATCAGAAGACCGCTGGATATTTAGCAGTGTTATACACCATATTATAAGTGATGGCTGGTCTTTGGAAGTGCTGATCAAAGAACTCTTGATACTTTACAATAGTCTGGTAACAGGAGTGTCATTCTCTTTACCGCCATTGCAAATCCAATATAAGGACTATGCTTCTTGGCAGCTGAATACCCTTAGTGATTCCAGTTCAGATCAGGCCTATTGGCTTAATCAATTTTCGGGAGACCTACCGGTTTTAGATCTCTCGGGGGGTAAAATACGTCCAAGCATAAAAACCTATAATGGCGGTGTTTATAACAGCAAGCTCTCTAAAACCTTAAGTACTGCTCTGGCCGCTTTATTGCAAAAAGAAGAAGCCACGCTATTTATGGGGCTGCTGAGTGCGGTGAACGCGTTATTTTACCATTACACCTCTCAAGAAGATATAATAATCGGAAGTCCCATAGCAGGACGTGACCATAGAGATTTAGAAGATCAGATAGGATTTTATGTCAATACCTTGGCCCTTAGAACCCAATTCAGCAAAGAAGACAGTTTTGAAGAATTGTTGTCTAAGGTTAAGACAGTCGTTTTAGATGCCCACGCCCACCAATTATATCCTTTTGATGAGCTAGTTTCAGGCTTAGGCCTGCAACGCGACATGAGCCGCAACCCTTTGTTTGATGTGCAGGTAATCGTTCAAAACAAAACAAGTACAGAGACGATCACCTCACAAGAATTAGAAGGCCTGTCTGTAACGTATTATGAAGGAGAGGTATCGCACACAAGTATTTTTGACCTTGTATTTAACTTTATAGAAAGTGAAGACGGTATCCAGATCAGTACAATCTATAACACGGACGTTTTTGATTATGACTGGCTCGTTCAAATACATAACCATTTAGAAGTGTTGTTAAAAGAGATGTTGGCGAGCTCAACAACATCGCTGTCACAGTTAAGCTGCTTAACAAAGCAAGAAGCGAGCCATCTGCTAGAGAGTTTTAATGCTTTGAAAATTCCTTATGATAGTTCTACAACGATAGTAAATCTTATTGAGGAACAAGTAAAGAAAACCCCAGAAGCTATAGCCGTATATTATGAAGGGATTCGTTTAAGTTATCAGGAGCTAGAAGACCGTTCTAACCAATTAGCCCATTATTTAATAGAAGAATGCGGTGTCTCAGGAAATGATTTAATTGGTATTATGATGGATCGTTCTGAGCTAATGTTTATTGGTATTTTAGCAATTTTAAAATCAGGGGGAGCCTATGTGCCTATCGATCCTGATTATCCGGAATCAAGAAAGTCATACATTCTAAAGGACACTCAAGTAAAAGTCTTGCTGACCCAATCAGACTACATCTTTGATTTAAGCTACTATAGCGGGAACTTGTTTGCCATGGATTTACAATTATTGGGGCTGACGAACTCCAAGCAAGCACCATCAGTATCTATCAACGCAAATGATCTGGTGTATATTATCTATACTTCAGGTTCAACTGGAAACCCCAAAGGCGTTTTAGTGTCTCATGGTAATTTAATTCATTCATTGGCTCCGCGCGAATCTGTTTACGGTACAATAAATCGTTTTTTATTATTGTCCTCTATAGCCTTTGACAGTTCTGTAGCCGGAATTTTCAGTACTTTAAGCACTGGCGGACAATTGTGTGTGACCAAGGGGGCTGACATAAGCAATGTCTCTTTTATAGCCGACTATATTATCAACGAGCAGATTAGCCACTTATTAACTGTTCCTTCCTATTATCGTTTACTATTAAATTCCTTGTCAGAAGGCGGTTCAAGTTCATTAAAAGAGGTTACAGTAGCAGGAGAGCACTGTCCAATAAGTCTAATAACAGACCATTATGCCAGCGCTATAGGGCAATCAGGCTGTAGTTTATTTAATGAATATGGTCCAACGGAATGTACGGTCTGGAGTAGTGTGCATAAATATGCGGCAGGCGAGAAAGTTACATCAACCATAGGCAAGCCAATAGCCAACAGCTATATCTACATATTGAACAAAGAAGATGCCTTGGTTCCGATTGGAGTAATCGGAGAAATCTGCATAGGTGGAGCAGGAGTAACCAAAGGTTATTTAAACCGACCAGAATTAACCGACGAGAAGTTTGTAGCTGATCCGTTTAATGCTGGAGGGAAGATGTATAAAACTGGCGATTTAGGGAGATGGAATGCCAAAGGAGAGATTGAATTTTTAGGAAGGAAAGATGATCAAGTAAAAATTCGAGGCTATCGCATAGAATTAGGAGAAATTCAATATGCTTTAGAAACTTACGAATCAATAGAATCTGCAGTAGTATTGGCCAAAGACAACCCTTCTGGCGATAATGAGCTCTATGTTTATCTACTTGGAGATGAGGCTTTAAATGTATCAGAGCTAAAGAAATATCTAGGAGGTTTATTGCCAAGTTATGCTATTCCATCCAACTACACACAAGTGCCCTCATTTCCTAGAACTCCCAACGGGAAGATCGATACCAAGGCCTTATTATCTATGGAAATTGCAGGATTAGAGAGTGGGGTTGCCTACATCGCACCAAGAACGGAAGAGGAAGAAATATTAGTAACGGTATGGCAAGAGATACTGAACAAAAAGAATATAGGGGTTAAAGACCGTTTCTTTGATTTAGGGGGAGATAGTTTAAAATTAATTCGATTAATAAGCTTGATTGACAGAGAGTTTAATGTAAAATTAGAACTGAAAGATATCTATGAAATTCAATCGCTAGAAGATCAAGTTAAAGCCATAAATGAAGTTAAAAATAGTGAAGTCAAAAATAAAGACATCGCTAATGATTTACTCACTAGGTTAAAAGAACTTAATGTTACTGTAAAAGTAGTTAATGACAAATTAGATGTTAAAGCGCCTAAAGGTGTTATAAACAAAGAGTTATTGAATGAAATCGAAGTAAATAAAGAAAGTTTAATTGAATTAATTGAACAATACTCAGCATCTAAAATAACAGCGGATAAACAGATCCCGATAATAGAGAAACGTGAGAATTATGAATTATCATCTTCTCAAAGAAGGGTTTGGGTTTTAAGCCAGATGGAAGATGGTAATGTAACTTATAATATGCCAGAGGTTTATGTTTTTAAAGGAGAATTAAACTTAGAAGTATTTAATCTCGCATATCAAACATTAATACTGCGCCATGAAAGCTTAAGAACTAATTTTAGAGAAGATGAAAATGGAGAAATTAAGCAGTTTATTAAAGAACAGCAGGACGTTAAGAACAAAATTGCCTTTAAAAACTTAACAGAAAATAAAGAGAAAGCCAACAAGGTAGAACAGCTTATAGATAAACTATGTAATTATAAATTTAATCTTGCTTCTGATGATTTATTAAAATGCACACTATTACAGGTAGAAAATAACGAATGGGTATTTTGCTATGTAATACATCATATCATTAGTGATGGATGGTCGATGGATATCTTAACAAAAGAGCTGTTTATACTGTATAATGCCTTTATTAAAGGAGAAGAAAATCCATTAACTCCACTTCGTATACAATACAAAGAGTATGCTTCTTGGCAGCAGAAACAGTTGCAGGGAATTGATAGTGAGGTGTATAAAAATTATTGGTTGAAACAATTTGAAGGAGAAGTACCTGTATTAAATCTTCTAACCGATAAAAAAAGACCAATAATCAAGACATTTAATGGAGGAACCATTAATAAACAACTTTCTAAAACAGCAATAGAAGCTTTAAAAGAAATAAGTGCCAGAGAAGGAGGCACGCTGTATATGAGTCTTTTAGCAATAGTGAATGTGCTTTTATACCGATATACCAATCAAAATGATATTATTATAGGTAGTCCGGTAGGAGGCAGAACACATTCAGATTTAGAAAACCAAATTGGGTTTTATACCAATACTTTAGCGTTAAGATCTCAATTTAAAGAAAATGACAGTTACTTAGAGCTATTAAAAAAAGTTAAAGAAACAGCTTTAGGAGGTCTCGAGCATCAGATATATCCATTTGATGAATTAGTAGGTCAATTAGATTTACAAAGAGACATGAGCAGGAATGTTTTATTTGATGTGTTTGTAGCATTACAAAATGCAGTAATAAGCAGTGAAAATAGATCATTTTCAGGGTTGCAAATAGAGAACTATAATAAAACAACCGTTAAAGTCACAAAATTTGATTTAACATTTAACTTTAATCAGAGTTCTGACGGCTTATGGTTAAGCTTAGAATACAATTCAGATTTGTTTTATAAAGAAACGGCAGAACGAATCGCTTTACATTTTTTACAGCTAACAGAAAGTATTATTGCCCAGCCCAATAAGTCGATAAGCGATTTAGAGTATATAAATGATTTTGAAAAAGAACAATTGCTTAACAATTTTGGAGCTGAGTCTTCGGCATATGATGAAGAACAAACCATAATATCACTTTTTGAAGATCAGGCAAATAAGACCCCTGACGCGGTTGCTTTATTATTTGAAGAAAAAGAATATACATTCAAAGATCTTCAAGAAAAATCAAATCAACTGGGAAATTATTTAAGAAATAAATATAAAATCCAGCAGGAAGATTTAGTTGGTATTAAGCTGGAGCGAAATGAGTGGATAATCATTGCTATGTTAGGCATCTTAAAATCCGGAGGCGCGTATATGCCTTTAGATCCATCTTACCCTCAAGAACGCATTGATTATATGTTAGAAGACAGTTCTTGTAAACTGCTTATAGATCAAGAGGAGATTTTAACTTTTCAAAATGAAACGCATTATTATAAAGAAGATGCCATTTCTTTTGTAAATGCACCTAGTGATTTAGCGTATGTCATTTATACTTCTGGATCTACTGGAAAACCCAAAGGAGTGATGATTGAGCATAAAAATGTCGTCGCTTTTCTTGAAAGCTGTACAAGCAGGTTTGGACTTTCTAATATGAAAATGCCTTTATTGGCATCTAATGCCTTTGATATCTTTTTATTCGAATCGTTTTATCCTATGCTGACAGGAGGCACTGTGTTAATGCTTCCAAATGAACATATTAGGGATATGTACTTATTGGCAGATAGTCTGAAAAATGTAAATGCATTTCATGCTGTACCGGCGCTGATGTCGCAAATATTAGCTCATATAAAAAGCACCGGAGAAGCAGAAGAATATCATGGAATTTCAGATTTGTTTATAGGAGGAGATAAAGTTTCTAGCAGTGTGCTAAAGGAAATGCACGAAGTGTTTCCAAGGGCGTCTATCTATGAGTTATATGGACCTACAGAAACAACAGTATTTGTTACGGCCAACCATTACTCAAAAAAACATAGTGAAAATAATTATAATGGGGCATTGATAGGTACGCCAAATAAAGCCTCATATACTCAAATTTTAGATAATAAAAACAAATTATGCGGTATAGGCATACCAGGTGAAATTTGTATAGGAGGGAATAGTGTGGCAAGAGGGTATTTAAAAAGAGAAGCATTAACTGCCGAAAATTTTATTGCTAATCCATACAAAAGTGAGCACGATAAAATATATAAAACTGGAGATTATGGAAAGCTGCTTTCAAATGGTGTTTTAGAGTTTATCGGAAGGAAAGATAATCAAGTTAAAATAAAAGGCCATCGTATTGAACTAGGAGAAATAGAGCATGCTTTAAATAGTTTAAGTTTTGTAAAAGAAGCAGTTGTAGTAGTAAAAGCAGTATCAAAAAATAATAATGAATTAGTAGCATATTTAATCAGCGATGAAGAAGTAGAAACAAAATCCTTAAGGAATATGTTACAGAAAACATTAACTGTTTATATGATTCCGACCTATTTTATACAGTTAGATGCATTTCCGCTCACCAGTAATGGTAAAATAGATATAAAGGCACTTCCAAACCCAGAACATTCAGATTTGAAGGATCAAGAAACCTATGTTTCGCCAACAAACGAAATAGAAGAAATAATAGTAGGTGTTTATCAAGAAGTGCTTCGAAAAGAAAAAATAGGCATTAAAGATGATTTTTTCACTATGGGAGGAGATTCTATCAAATCAATTCAAATAGTTGCTCGCTTAAAACAAAGAAATCTCTCTTTGACTATTCAAGATATCTTACTAAATCCAATTATAGAAGATTTATCAAAAGTGGTTAAAAAAGTAGATCGAACGATTTCTCAGGAAACCGTAAAAGATGAGGTTGGTTTAAGTCCAATACAGTCTTATTTCTTCGAAAAACACCCAATAAACCATCATCATTTTAATCAATCAATACTGTTGTTTAATAGTGAAGGGATTAAGGAAGAAGGTGTTCGAAAAGTATTCGACAAAATAATGCAGCATCACGATGCTTTACGAATGACTTATCATAAGTCTGAATCAAATGTTTGGCTGCAGAAGAATAATGGAGAAGAATTAAAGTATGATTTGGAACGATGGAATTATAATGATTTAGACAGTTTTCATGAAAAATGTGAACAATTACAGTCTAGCATAAATATAAATGAAGGGCCGCTAGTAAAACTGGGATTATTTAAAGGTACAGCCGGCGACCATTTGCTAATTGTTATTCATCACTTAGTAATCGATGCTGTTTCATGGAAAATTTTACTAGAAGATTTAGAAATATTGTTTAATCAATATATGCTAGGCGAGACCTTAAAATTACCGTTAAAAACAGATTCATTTATTCACTGGCAGAAAGAATTGCAGCGATATTCTAAGAGTTCAACTTTAGAAAAAGAGCACGCTTACTGGTCAGCAGTAAATACAATCGCAATAGATAAAATTCCTTTGGACAAAAAAGGCGGAAATAATTTTGTGAAGAATGAATCAACTCAATCGTATAGTTTAAACAAAGAGTTAACAGAAACTTTATTGACCAAATGCAATAAAGCATACGGCACAACAATAAATGAAATATTATTAACAAGTTCTGTAACTGCAGTAAAGAAAGCTTTCGATCTTCAGGAAGTTGCTGTTTGGATGGAAGCTCATGGGCGCGAAAATATTGATGCAGATATAGATATCAGCAGGACAATAGGATGGTTTACGTCTATATATCCAGTCGTTTTCAGCCTAAAAGAAGACAAAAATATTTTAGAATTAATATCGGTTAAGGATACTTTAAGGCGCGTGCCTAATAAAGGTATTGGTTACGGCGTATTAAAATATTTAGCATCAAAAGAATATACTTTAAACCCTGAGATTTCTTTTAACTATTTAGGGAATTCTAACGATAGTATAGAGATAAAGGAAGACGCAAAATTATTCGAGATAATGGACAAATACAAAGGAAATGAGAGTTCATTAGCAATGGAAAGAGAACAGATTTTAGATATAAAAGCAATAATATCTGATGGCTGTGTAAATGTAGATATAAGCTATAGTCAAGATCTATTTTATGATGAAACCATAGAGGAAATAATGAAACAAAGTAAAATTAATTTGATCGGATTAATTGAAGAGCTATCAATGGAAAAAGAAGCCTATGCAACTCCTTCTGATTTCACATTTAAAGGGTTGAGTATGCAGGAATTGGAACAATTAAACAAAATTTAATAAAAATGGAAGATGTATATCCGTTAAGTCCTTTACAAAAAGGAATGTATTATCACTGGTTAGCCTCTCCAACATCTTACTTTGAGCAAGTAAGCTATAGGTTAAAAGGTTGTTTAAATATAGCATTACTAGAAAAAAGCTATGAAGTTTTGGTTGATAGACACGCCGCTTTAAGAACTTTCTTCACCCATAAATTTGGAGAAGATGTTCTGCAGGTTGTTAAAAAAACAGGAGAATCAATATTTTCTTATGAAGATGTAAGCTTAGATCCGAACTTTTCTTTTCAAGAATTTAAAGAAAAAGATAGAAATAAAGGGTTCGATTTGAGTAGAGGCTCACAAATGAGAATTAGTATTTTAAAGGTAGGACACGAAACATACGAATTGGTTTGGAGCCAGCACCATATTTTAATGGACGGATGGTGTATAAGTATTTTAATTAGAGATTTTTTTCAGATTTATAATGATTTACAACTCAATAGAAAGCCTGTATTAGATCCTGTTATTCCTTATTCAAAATACATACAATGGCTCGAAAAAGTAGATGTATCCAAATCAAAACAATATTGGAAAAATTACTTATTAAATTATGAAACCAAAAGTTCGCCACCTAAAAAAACAGTAGCCAGCAAAGGTTTTGTTTCTAAAGAGACTGCTTTAAAAATTGAAAAATCAGCTAGAAATAACATCGAGCAAGTTTGTGCGAATCTGGGAATAACAGAAAATATTTTTATTCAGACAATATGGGGGATTCTTCTAGGCAAGTATAATGGAACTAATGATGTTGTTTTCGGTTCTGTAGTATCTGGGAGACCAGCTGAAATAATAGGGGTTGAAAAAATAATAGGACTATTCATAAATACCATTCCTGTTCGTATACAATCACAAAAGAACATGACAGCAAGAGAACTTTTTAAACAAGTTATGCAGCAGTCAATTAACAGTACCTACCATCATTACATTCAGTTAAATGATGTATTAGAAGTGAGTGATCTAGGAAGAGATTTATTTGATCATATTTTAGTTTTTGAAAATTTTCCTATTGATGATAATTTAATAGTTGCGTCAGACGAGGAACTGGCAGTATTAGAATCTGAAATTTATGAGCATAATAATTATGATTTTACAGTTGCTGTTGTTCCAGGAAAGGAAAGTTTAGATATCAGGTTTAATTATAATGGACAAATCTTTGACGCTTTAGTAGTGGAAAGATTAAAAGCGCATTTTGAAAATTGTATCCACACGATTGCCAAAGATCCTGATAGTATTATTGACACCCTGGACTATCTTTCAAAAGAAGAAAAGCAGCAAATAATAATAGATTTCAATAGTGATAATTTAATATATGATAAAGCAAATAATCTAATTGCTCTTTTAGAAGAATATACAAAAAAAACACCTAATGAAATCGCGGTGGTTTATGAAGATAAAAGCATAACATATAAGACATTAGAAGAAAAATCGAATCAATTTGCTCATTACTTAAAGAGTAATTATGAAATTGGGTTAGGCGACACTGTTGTTGTTAAACTAGAAAAGACAGAATGGACTATTATAGCCTTGTTAGGAATATTGAAATCTGGCGGGGTATATGTTCCTGTCGATATAAATTATCCAGAAGAAAGAATTCAATTTATCGCAGAAGATTGTAACTCTAAAGTGGTAATTGATGAAGAAAAACTAAGTCTGTTTAAAAATAAAACCGAAATATGGCCAGTACATAATTATTTTGAAATTAAATTGTTAGGTAGCGATTTGGCTTATATTATTTATACGTCAGGAACTACAGGGAAACCTAAAGGCGTAATGGTTGAACATAAAAATATAGTTTCGTTTATTGAAAGCTGCAAAAAAGAATTTGGTATTGAAAAATTAAAACTACCATTATTATCATCTAATGCCTTTGATATCTCTTTATTTGAATTGTTTTATCCTTTAGCGACAGGAGGAACAGTAACAATTTTAAGTAACAATAATAGTAAAGACATAAATTATTTAGCGCAATGCATGAAAAAGGTAAATGGATTTCATGCTGTACCGGCGTTAATGGCACAAATATTAAATTATATAAAAAGCACAAATACACAGCACCAATTTCAAGGAATTACTAACCTGTTTACAGGAGGGGATGCTGTTTCTACAAGTATTCTCAAAGAAATGAGAGAAGTCTTTCCAAATGCAGCCATACACGAACTTTATGGGCCCACAGAGACTACAATATTTGTTACCGCCCATCATTATGATAGCACTACAAAAGAGAGTGAATACAACGGAGCCTTAATAGGAAGCCCTAATCCAAATTCGAGCCTATATATTCTTGATGAACATAATCAAGCTTGCGGATTGGGTATAGCAGGGGAAATATGTGTAGGAGGTGACGGAGTTACAAGAGGTTATATAAATCAACCCGAATTAACGGAAGAAAAATTTATCGAAAACCCATTTGATTTAACCGGCAGAATATACAAAACCGGAGATTTAGGCTGTTGGTTAGCCAACGGTAATATTGAGTTTTTAGGCAGAAAAGACCAGCAAGTAAAAATACGCGGCTACAGAATTGAGCTTGGAGAGATAGAGAATACTATTTCGCATTATTCGGAGGATATAAAACAAGTGGTTGTTGAAGTAAAAGAAAACAATCAGGAGAAAGTATTGGTCGCTTATCTAGTATCGAACACTCATGTAGATAAATTAGAATTGAGAAACTTTCTGCAAAGCAGACTGCCCGATTATATGGTTCCAGGTTTTTATGTCGTCTTAGAAAACCTGCCTTTAACCTCAAACGGGAAAATAGATAGAAAAGCTCTGCCAGGTATATCGGGAGAAGATCTTATTAAAAGAGAATATGTAGCTCCAAGAAACGAAACCGAAGAAAAATTAGCAGAAATCTGGCAAGAAGTATTAGGAATAGAAAAAATAGGTATAACCGATAACTTCTTTGAATTAGGAGGACATAGTTTAAAAGCGACCCGTTTAATCGCAGAAATTTATAAACATTTTCGCGTAGAACTTAATATCTCTCTATTATTTGAAGCACCTATTTTAGGAGAGTTAGCGAATCAAATAGATAATATAATCTGGGTTAATGCCGCTGTTGATGTTAAAGGCGTTGAAACAGATGATATTGTTATATGAAAATAATAATTGGGGGTAATGCAGGGGAATATTATAGGTGTGCCAAATGGCAATATTAAAATTTACATCTTAGATCCTCAAGAAAGATTATGTCCAATTGGCGTCTCTGGAGAAATTTGTGTTGCAGGAAACCAATTAGCCAGAGGATATATTAATGGGAATGGAGATGGAAACTTCAAAGACTCGCTAGCTTTAAATAAAAAAATATACAAGACAGGAGATTATGCCAGATGGCTTAATAATGGCAAAATAGAGTTTTTAGGTCGAAAGGATTCTCAAGTAAAAATAAGAGGGCACCGAATTGAATTATATGAAATTGAAAGTGTTATTGAGGATAATCCTTTGGTAGAAAATGTGATAGTGCTATATAAGGCAATCAATAATAATGAAAAAGAATTGGTAGCTTATATAAAAGGGGACGAAAGCTTAAGTCTTAGCAAATTAAAAGAAGAAATAAGTATAAAATTACCCAATCATATGATTCCGTCCTATTTTTTTATAATGAAGGAATTCCCAATAACATCAAATGGAAAAATAGCAATCAATGACTTGCCGCTTCTAACAACCAATGAAAAAAGAAAGACTTTAATATTTAATGAAACAGAGCAGATAATAGAAGGCATTTGGCAATCGATATTATCCGATCCCAATATTGGTCTTGATGATAATTTTTTCGATTTAGGAGGAAACTCTATAAAAGTAATGATTATGGCGAGACTGATTAAAGAAGCTTTTGAGGTTATCATTCCTATAGCAGATTTCTATAAGTATAATACAATAAAATTATTAAGCATTAAAATAAATCAAGCCAACCGCTCTCAAATAGAAAAAGATAGTATAAAAATAGAATCTTCAGTAGCGGCTATACAAAACACTATTAGAATTTTAAACAATTTAGACAGTAATGATGAAAAATTATAGTAAAGATAGAACAGGGCTTGAGCTTGCTATTATAGGTATATCTTGCAAAGTGCCAGGTGCGGATAATTGGAGAGAATTTTGGAACAATTTATTGGGTGCAAAGGAATCCATACATTTTTATAAAGACGCTGAATTAGAAAATTTGGGGGTAAATAAATCTGTATTTTCAGAAAAGAATTATGTAAAAGCAAAATCGGTTGTGAATAATAAAGGAAGTTTTGATAATCTTTTTTTTAAATATTCAACTAAAGAAGCCGCTTTAATGAATCCTACACACAGAATATTTCATGAAAATGTATGGGAGGCGCTAGAAGATGCTGGATACACTCCTGATCAAGTTAATGGAAAAATCAGCATTTATGCAGGAGTGGGGGATGATACAAATTGGAAGGCCTATGCCATGATGAAAAATATGGATGGCTTAATAGATGATTTGACGCTTAATTTTATTTCAAGTAAAGATCATTTAGCATCACTAATAGCCTATAAACTTAATTTACAAGGCGCAGCATACTCAATAAATACAGCATGCTCATCATCATTAGCTGCCATTCATTTAGCCTGTAGAGGATTACTAATGGGAGAAGCGAAATTAGCTGTTGCTGGAGGTGTTTCCTTAGATACGTCAATACAAAAAGGATATAAATATCAGGAAGAGCTGATATATTCTTCTGATGGGCATTGCAGAACTTTTGATGATGCGGCAAGCGGTACAGTGGGCAGCGAAGGATCTGGAGTGGTAGTTTTAAAAAAATTAAGTGACGCTATTGAAGATAATGATCATATATATGCTGTTATAAAAGGAAGTGCCGCAAATAATGATGGGAATAGAAAAGTAGGATACGCGGCTCCTAGTATTATAGGCCAAACAGAATGTATAAAAACAGCTCATAAGCTGGCAAATGTAGAAGCAGAAACTATTGAATACATTGAAGCTCACGGAACAGGAACCAAAATAGGGGATCCAATTGAAGTTGAAGCTTTAAATTTAGCATTCAATAATAATAACAGCCATAATTGTGCTTTAGGATCTGTAAAAACAAATTTTGGGCACACAGATGCGGCATCAGGAGTTATAGGATTAATAAAAACGGCACTCAGCTTAAAATATAAAAAAATACCTCCGACTCTGCATTATAAAAAAGCAAATGCTGAAATTTATTTTGAGGAAGGGCCATTCTATGTAAATGCAGAATTGAAAGAATGGGAAGGTAATGGACAACCTCTTAGAGCTGGCGTAAGTTCCTTTGGAATTGGAGGCACAAATGTTCATCTGATACTGGAAGAAGCCCCTGAGCAAATATCTAGTGTAGTTGAAAAACAAATAAATAGAGTTTTAACAGTTTCTGCCAAAACCAGCAGTTCGCTCAAAAAGTATTTAAATAAGCTTCATACTTTTCTGGAAGCGGAAGACGTAAATTTAGATAATCTTATATACACATATAGAGTAGGGAGAACTTCTTTTAACTACAGAATAGCATTAGAATTTAAAGATAAAAATGAACTTCTAAATAAACTGTCTGAAAATAACGGCAGATCAGATCTTTTTGCAGATGTAACCAAGAAAAAAAAGACTGTTTTTCTTTTTCCAGGTTTGGGAAGCCAATATAGCGGGATGATAAAAGATGTTTATGAGAACGAAAATGTCTTTAAAGAAAAAATTGATGAAGGGTGTAGCTATCTAAAAGAACTTACTGGCGAAGATTTTAAAACAATCTTATTTTCCGAAAACGAAAAAATTGAGAAACAAAAATATGCAGAGCCATTACTCTTCTTAGCAGAATATTCGTTGGCCTATTTGTTAAAATCATTTGAGGTATTGCCAGACTATGTATTAGGTCAGAATATTGGAGAATATGCTGCCGCGTGTGTGAGCGGAATATTCACATTTGAAGAAGGCTTAAAGTTAATGGTTCTAAAATCAAGTTTATTAAATGAGAAAAAACCTGCCATTTTATTAAGTGCATTCTTGACTGAAGAAGAAGCAGAAAAGTTTATTAATAATAAAATTTCATTAGCAGCCGTAAACGGTACACAGCAAGTAACATTTTCTGGAAAGCAAAAAGAAATAGAAGATCTTAGTAATCAGCTAAGTGAAATGGGAGTGATGAATTCTAAGCTTCAAAAAAAGCACATAGATTATTCAAATGTAAATGATGCTTTTAAAAAACAGTTTATTTCATTTTGGAATGACTTATCGCTAAATGAAATGAAAGTTCCTTTTGTTTCCAGCATAACAGCAGAATTAGTGCTAGAGGAACAAGTAACGAAACCAGAATATTGGTTAAATCTGATTACAGAAACAAGCAGATTTTATAGCAGTATAGCACAATTGACAGAAAAAGAGAAGGATCTTGTTTTTATAGAAGTCGGCTCGGGAAATACTCTTGAAAGATTAATAAATAGGGAAGCAGTTTCAACAAATAAAAAAACAACCATTATTAATTTAACGAGACAAGCAAAAGATACTGCTGATGGCTCAAATGTTTTAGAAAATGCATTGATAAAACTGTGGCATAACGGCACAAATGTAAACTGGGCAGTTTACTATGATAAAAGTAAATATAAGAGAATTTCATTACCAGTATACCCTTTTGAAACAAGTCAATTTCCCTCTGAAGTAGAACCATTCAAAGCAATGTTTGAGACAAAAGCACCGTCTTTCGACTCATCAAATATTTCCCATGCGCAACAGGATGAAATTAGAGGATCAGAGACAATGGTAGAAGAAGATATAGTGCTGGATAAATTAAAAAAAATATTCAAAGACTTTTTTGATATTGAGGAAGTTAATGATGAAAGCGACTTTTTTGAATTAGGATTAAATTCATTAAATGGAATGCTTTTATTAAAAAGTATTAAAGCAGAATTTAAGATAGACTTTACACTGCAGGAATTTTTTGAATGTGAATCAATAGTAGATATTACTTCTAAAATAGTAAAATTTCAATCTAATGAACCTCAATTAAATTCATATAAAACAATTACAATATGAGTATAGGTATTTTCTTGGAAGAATTAAAAAAGCAGGGTATTGAGATCGTTTTGTCTGGAAATAAAAATAATCTAGAGGTAAACTTTAAGGATAATTTATCAGAAACCATTCTCAATGAAATAAAAGCAAATAAAACTGAAATTATTGATTATTTAAATAGTTCGAATCCGACCATTCCAAAAGCAGCATACTCTGCTGCTGGATATCCGCTAACACCTTCACAAAAAAGAGCATGGATATTAAGTCAGTTAGAGGGGTACAATTTTGCATATAATATGTATGAAGCTTTTGTGCTCGAAGGCGAATTGGATGGGGAAAAACTACAATTAGCATTGATAGATTTAATTGATGCGCATGAAATATTTCGAACAGTTTTTAAAGAAGACGATAATGGAGAAGTTAGACAATTTGTTAGAAAAACAGAGGAATTTAATTTTGGATTAGAAACGGTAGATTTAAAAGAGGATACTCCTTCAGAGGAGCAATTGCAAGAATTAATTTTAGATGAAATCAAAGTTGTTTTTAAATTATCTACGGGTCCATTAACAAAATGTAAATTATACCAAGTTTCAGAAAATAAATGGGTTTGCCTTTTTGTGATTCATCACATTATATGTGATAGCCGATCTTTTGATGTTTTGAAACGAGACTTATTATTAGCATATAATGCCAGAGTAAATAATAACTCAAAGGGCATAATGCCATTAGATATACAATATAAAGACTTTGCCGTATGGAGAGATGCCAATTTGAAAGGCCAGGGGCTAAAAACCCAAAAAGAATATTGGCTAAAACAATTTGAAGGAGAATTACCAGTCTTAGAGCTGCCATTAGATAAGAAAAGGCCGGCACAGAGAATGGTTGAAGCGGGCATGATTAAAAGAAAAATTGATAAAGAACGAACCAATAAATTCATAAAATACTGCTCAAATCAAGGAGCCACATTATTTACAGGCTTAATGAGTCTGCTTAATCTTCTATTCTATAAATATACCAATCAAACAGATATTATTTTGGGTTTTCCAATGTATGGAAGAGAGTTTCTGGAATTAGAAAAAATAATAGGATTTTTTGCTGATACATTAGCATTAAGAACAAAATTTAATGGAGAAAACAGTTTTGAAGAATTACTGCATAATGTAAATCAAAGAGCCTTTGAAGCCTATGAGCATAAAGATTACCCTTTTGAAGAATTAATAACGGAATTAAACCCAATTAGAGATTCCAGCAGAACTATCTTCTTTGATGTATTTGTTGTGCTTCAAAATTTTGAACATTTTGCCTCAAAAGAAACAGCGGTGAGTTTTGAAGGACTAAAAGTAAGTGAATTTAAAGGCAAAGATACTAGATATGCAGCATTTGATTTAATTATAAACTGTGGAGAGTCTGAAGATGGACTTGAATATGCTATTGAGTATAACCGAAGTATTTTTAATAAAAGTACTATAGAGCAGCTAGCCAATCATTTAGAGCTATTAATGGATATTGTTTTAAATAATGCCAAAATAAGCATTACTAAAATAGATCTCTTAACAGCTGCCGAAAAGAAACAAGTTTTAGAATTTGGAGGAGCAATAAATAAAGAAGAGAGAGCTTCAATTTATGAAAATAGTTTATTAAAAGAACAAGAGGAGCAAAACTTAGATTTTAGCCTTTTTTACTTTGGAAATAAAGGAACCGAAAAAAATAATTACCAATTATTAATAGAAGGCGCAAAGTATGCAGATGCAAATAATTATAGTGCAGTTTGGACACCAGAAAGACACTTTAATGAATTTGGAGGGCCATACCCAAATCCTAGTGTATTAGGAGCTTCGCTAGCAACAATTACCAAAAATATAAGTATTAGATCAGGTAGTATTGTAACCCCTTTACATCACCCAATTAGAATAGTGGAAGAATGGTCTGTGGTAGACAATTTATCCAATGGCCGAGCAGGAATGTGTTTAGCTTCTGGATGGAATGCTAATGATTTTGTCTTAATTCCTGCGAATTATGAAAAGCGATCTGAATTGTTATATGAAAACATTAATGAAATCAAAGAATTATGGAAAGGTAATTCTATATCATACAAAAATGCATACAATGAAGATGTACTCATATCAACACTTCCGAGGCCTATTCAGCAAGAAGTACCAATGTGGATTGCTAGCGGAGGAAGCATAGAAACATTTAAAAAAGCAGGTGAAACAGGTGTAGGAATTCTTACGGGACTTTTAAATACAACATTTGAAGATTTAGCTGAAAAAATAAAAATATATCGTCAAGCTTATGCAGACCATAAACATCCGATAGGTAAGGATAATGTTGTATTAATGCTGCACACATATATAGATGAAGATATGGAAACTGCTAAAAATATAGCCAGAAATCCAATGAGTCAATATCTATTTGAGTCCGTAAGTATGTCAAAAAAACAGACAAAAGGATTAGAAATAGATAGAAAAGCTAAAGATGTGACAGATGAAGAAGTAGCAGAACTTCTAGCATATACCGTAGAAAAATATTTTGATAAGTATAGTTTAATTGGAACAGAGCAGTCATGTCAAAAAATATTAAATGATGTAAAAAAGGCTGGAGTAGATGAGGTTGCTTGTCTGATCGATTTCGGAATAGACTATGAAAATATTATGAAGGGCTTAAAACATCTAACGAACCTTAAAAACGGTTTTGTTAAAAACAACCTTCATGAAAATGAAATTAAAACTCCGGTATTAACTGAAAAGAATACTGCAACCGTAAAATCTATTATCGATGTATTTAAAGAACAAGTTTTGAATACACCTCATAATATAGCCTTAAGGTTTAATGATGACTATCTTACCTATAAACAGCTGGATGAAAAATCTGATCAGATAGCCTATTACTTAATACACAATAAAGTACAGCCCAAAGATGCTGTTGCTCTTTATCTGGATAGGTCTTTAGAAATGATAACAGGAATGTTGGGGATTTTAAAATCTGGAGCTGTTTATGTACCCATAGATATAGCATATCCTAAATCAAGAATCGAGTATATGCTGAATGATTGTGGAGCTGGTTATATTTTAACTCGACAGTCTTATATAGAGGGAATACCAAATACCAAGGACTTAAAAATACTATCAGTTGAAGAAGCAGAGGAAGCTCATATTCTAATAGATTCAATTAATTTACCTGAAGAATTTAGCAGTAATGCCTATATTATTTATACTTCAGGATCAACAGGAAAACCCAAAGGAGTTCCTATAACGCATAATAATTTATACGCGTTTTTTGAAGGCACTAAAAAAGTATTTGAAGAAAAAGAACAGCAAATATGTTCGCCAATTTTAGCTTCAAACGCATTTGATATATTTCTTTTCGAATCGTTATATCCAATACTTAATGGAGGAATTTCTGTAATGATTGCTGGTGAAGATATTCTGAATATGAGTGTTTTACTTGAAAAACTTAGAAATATAAATGCATTCCATACTGTGCCGGCATTAATGATCCAATTAATTAATCATATAAAAAATGTTAAAGAAGACACTGATTATAATATGATTAAGGACATATATATTGGAGGAGATATAGTACCGTCTAACACTTTGATAGAGATGAAGAATATATTCTCTAACGCTAATATTCATGTACTATACGGTCCTACAGAAAGCACCATATTTGTAACAACCCATACTATTAAACGAGGAAGTATAGGTGCTGATGATCAGCTTGATGGAAGCATTATAGGAAAGCCAAACCCTAATGTTCAACTATATATATTGAATGACGAATTGCAATTAAATTCAGTTGGAATAGTGGGACAAATATGTGTTGGAGGACCAATTATAGCAAATGAGTATTTGAATAACATAGAGGAATCAAATGAAAAATTTGTTGAAAACCCATTTGTAAAAGGAGAAAAAATATATAAAACAGGAGATTTAGGCAAGTGGTTAATAGACGGAACTGTTGAATTTATTGGAAGGAAGGATCAGCAGGTAAAAATTAGAGGTTTTAGAATTGAATTAAGAGAAATAGAATACATCTTACAAAAACAACAAGACATAGAATTAGCTTGTGTGGTTGTTAAAACTAATAAAGCAAAAGAAAAAGAATTAGTTGCCTATGTGGTTAGCGAACAAAAGCAAGATATTTCAAAGCTTCGCAGTCTTTTATTAGTAAGCTTGCCAGAATATATGATTCCTTCTCATTTTGTTCAATTAAAGGAAATGCCTATGACTTCCAATGGCAAGATTGATCGAAAAAAAATAATTTCATTAAAAGATATTGAAATACAAACACAAGTTAAATATGTTCCGCCTAGAAATGATATCGATAAAAAACTAGTGAAAGTTTGGGAACAAATCCTAGAAGTTGATAAAATCGGAATAAAAGATAATTTCTTTGATTTAGGGGGACACAGCTTAAAAGCTACAAGAATAATTAGTTATATCGACAAGGAATTTAATTTAAGGCTTAATCTGCTAACAATATTTAATAATCTAACAATAGAACACCTGTCTGATGAGATTGACAAAATGATATGGGTAAATGCAGAAGCACTCGAAGAAAGTGATTTTGAAAATTATATCATATAAACAGCTGAAAAATTATGTCACTTCAAATATGGTTTTAAATAAATACGAAATATGATTGAAAAAACTCTTTCGACTCATACATATGACGTCGTAAATCCGCTACTGACCAATTTAGGCGAAGATGTAATGGGGTTCCTTAACGAAGTTCAATTACAATATCCAAAAGCAATCTCATTTGCATCCGGGCGTCCTGATGGCAATTATTTTAATATTGAAAAATTTTCTGAATATCTCAATTTTTTTATAAAAACAGCAGCTTTAGAGAAGGGAATAACAGAAAAAGAAGTGCTAAACGATTTAGGGCAGTATAATAGAACTAAAGGGATAATAAATAAGGAAATAGCAAAATATCTATTGACAGACGAATCTATACAAGCAGATCCTGAAGATATAATAATTACGGTTGGCGCGCAGGAAGGCATTGCAATGGGTATAATGACGGTATGCGATAAAGACAAAGACGTTATCTTAGTTGAAGATCCTGCCTATATTGGAATAACTCATTTCTCGAAAATTAACGGATATGATGTAGATGGAATTCCAGTTACTTCCGAAGGGATTTCATTAGAAAAAGTGGAAGAAAAAATTCAGTACTACCGCAGTATAGATAAAAATGTTAAAGTGGTGTATGTGATTCCAAATTTCCAAAACCCTACAGGAATAGCAATGTCTTTAGCAAATAGATATCGATTATTAGAATTAGCCGAAACCTATGATTTTTTAATTTTTGAAGATAATGCCTATGGCGATTTTTCATATGAAGACAAAGAATATCCTTCTCTAAAGTCATTAGACCAAAACAATAGGGTTATCTATTTAAGATCACTTTCAAAAACTTTATATCCTTCCCTGCGCCTTTCATTAATGGTAGTAACTCAATCAATATCCGTTAGAGGGAAAATAATGAGGTTGAGCGATTTAATGGCAAAAACAAAAGGATACATCACAGTAAATACGCCATCTATAATTCAAGCCATGTTTGGCGGGCTGTTAAGGCAGCATAAATATTCTCTGAAAGAACTAAATCAAGAAAAAATACTTGGCATGAAAACAAAAAGAGATTACCTCCTAAAATGCCTTGAACAGACTTTTGATGCTGAAAAATATAGTTGGGCTAAACACATAAAATGGAATAAACCAGAAGGCGGTTTTTTCATTACAATAATGCTTCCTTTTCAGGTTACAAAACAAGATGTAAGGGATTGTGCAGAAAAATTTAAAGTCATTTTTACACCCATGTCCTTTTTTTACTTAGAGAAAGGCGGAGAAAACGAATTACGATTGGCATTTAGCAACCTCTCTTTAGAAGAGATGAAAACAGGCATAGAACGATTAGCAAATTTTATAGAAACAAAAATAAGTAACCAATAAAAATTAAACGATGGAAAATAAAAATGAAATAATAGTATCTGATCTTTTAAAAATAGAGTACGATTTTATAGAGTATTATGTTGGCATGGCAAAAATGGTTGTTTACTGGCACGTAAAAGCATTAGGGTTTAAAGTAATTGCTTATGCTGGGCCAGAGACGGGTGTTAAAGATCGCTGTTCATATTATATTGTTAAGAATGATATAAAACTTGTAATCACATCTGCATCGCAGCCTAGTTCCTATAAAATAGTATCATTTGTAGACTTACATGGAAACGGAATTAAAAGAATGGCCATTAATGTTGATAATGTTAAGGAATTTTTTGGAAGAGCTATGAAAAATGGCGCAATACCAGTAGAACACCCGCATATAACATCAGATGATATGGGTTTTGTAGAACAAGCCTCATTAAAAATGTTCGATGATAATGAAATTGTTTTAATTAATTATGACAATTACAATGGCGACTTTCTTCCAGGTTATAAAAACGTTGAACAAGAATGGGATTTTGATTTTAAAGATTCGGCATTAGAGAAAATTGATCATGTGGCTTGTGCCTTACGCTTAAATGAAATTACACTTTGGGAGAATTATTTTAATAACATTTTTCTATCTAAAACAGTTTTAGAATTTGATGAAAGACAAGAAAGCGGAAAGAAAATAGGAATGCTTTTAAAAGTATTGCAATCCGAAAACAAATCCATAAATAATGTTTTAGTCGAACCAGAACATGGAGTAAATACACAAGTGCAATTATTTATTGATCAAAATTATGGTACAGGAATACAACATATTGCTTTTGAGTCTAATAACATATTTAAATCAGTAGAAGCTCTAAGAGAAAATGGTGTGAAGTTTACAAAATACCCTGACTCATATTACGATAAACTTGAAAAAAAATACCCGCAGTTGGATGTTGCTATTCTAAGAAAACATGGGGTATTATGTGATGTGGTAGACGGCGCTTTGCTGTTTCAAATATTTACGGTGCCAATAGGAGACAGAGCTACATTTTTTTACGAAATCGTACAGCGTGTAAATGATTATGATGGTTTTGGACTAGATAATATTTATGCACTGTTTGATGCTATGGAGCAAGAATTAAAACTAAAAAAGCAATACTAGTATAATGATAGAAAATAAGCTTAGTATTTTAGACGAAATCCGGATTATAGTTGGAAGTAAATATGTAATAACCAAGCCAGAGCTATTATATAAATACTCTAAAGACTGTACTTCTAATAAAGTAATGCCTCCGTCTGCAGTAGTTTTACCTCAAAACACTCAGGAAATTTCTAAAATTATTGCCATATGTAATGAAACAAAAACAGCGATAACGGTTAGAGGAGGAGGCACAGGAGTAAGCGGTGGAGCATTATCAGCCCATTCCGGCATTATACTTTCTTTAGAACGGCTAAACAAAATTATTGAAATTAATACGATTGATAGAATTGCTATAGTTGAGTCTGGTGTGATTACTAAGGATTTAAAAGATGCTGTTTTAAAAGAAGGCTTAAATTTTCCGCAAAATATTAGCAGTGCAGATTCCTGTTTTATAGGCGGTAACGTTGCTGTGTCCAGCGGTAGTCCAAAATCATTAAAATACGGGACTACCAAAAACTATGTCGTTAATTTAGAAGTAGTACTCCCTGACGGACGTATAATTTGGACAGGAAAGAATGTGAGTAAAAACGCAACAGGCTATAATCTTACTCAATTATTTAGCGGAAGCGAAGGGACTTTAGGAGTTATTACAAAAGTCGTTTTAAAATTAGTGCCTCCAATGAAAGAATTAGTATTAATGGTTCCTTTTTCTAAAATTGAGAACTTATTTATATGCGTTCAGCAATTCTTTGCCAAAGGATACTCAGCATCAAGTATTGAATTTATTGATGGAGTCGGCTTTAAATTAGTATCACAATATTTGGACAATTCCTACCATATTAAACCCACTGCGGAAGGAATTCTATGGATAGAGATAGAAGGAGATTATCCAGACAAGCTTTTGGATGAAGCCTTGAAAATCAGCCGGCACATTAATGAATATACACAAGAGGAAATTCATGTAGCGGATAATCCAAGCGAGGTAAAAGCATTGTGGAAAATGCGTTCAAAAGTTGGAGAAGCTGTAATAAACCACACTTTTTTTAGAGATGTTGATATCGTTGTGCCTTGTTCTAAAATTGATGAAATGTATAAGGCAATTGTCATTATAGCCAATAAATTTAATTTTAATTATACGGTTTTTGGCCATGTTGGAGATGGTAATTTTCATGTCAATATCTTTCAAAACAAAGAACAAACCATTGAACAATGGGAAGCTGATATTGTGGTGTGGGTAAAAGAAATATTTTTAAAAGCATTAGAATTAGGAGGAACTATTTCTGGTGAACATGGAATTGGAAAAATAAATCTTCCCTACATAGCAGAAGCTATACCGACAGCTCGAATAATAATGGATAACATTAAAAAGACATTTGATAAAAATCAAATAATAAATCCCTAAAAATTCAAAGACACTATTTCTATAAACATCAATCTATATATTTCTAAAAATTGAAAATTAATGGAGATTAATTTTGAGTTTCAAAATATAAACAAGTAAAAAATATAATCATGGTTAACGATTTATTTACAAGGTTAAAAACACTGAATATCAATTTAAAAGTAGTTAACGATACATTGGATATTAAAGCGCCTAAAGGAGTTTTAAACGAAGTGTTATTAAATGAAATTAAAGCCAATAAAGAAAGTTTAATTAGTTTAATTAATCAATATTCAGAATCTAAAATAACAGATTACAAACAAATCCCTGCAGCCTCAAAAAGCAATGATTATCCTTTGTCATCATCTCAGCACAGATTGTGGGTGCTAAGTCAGATAGATGAATCGAATAGATCTTATAATATGCCAGGGATTCAAATTATAGATGAGGAAATTGATGTAGACGCTTTTTTGAATTCGCTTCGGGATTTAATAAATCGACATGAGGTTCTAAGAACGATTTTTAAGGAAAATGAAAATGGAGACCTTAGGCAGTACATACAATCAGAAGAAGAATTTATTTTTCCATTTACGCAAATTGATGTTGATAACGATGAGGAAAAGCTTAAGGAAATAATAGAAAAGGAATATACTACTCTTTTCAATTTAGAAAAGGATTCATTATTTAAAGGGAAACTCATTCGCATTAGAGATAATAAATGGATTTTCTCTTTTGTAATGCATCATATTATTACGGACAGCTGGTCCATGAATGTCATAACTAATGAATTATTAGAAAATTATAACGCCAGAAAAAATGGCCAGCCTGTTAAAAACAAACCATTAGAAATCCAATATAAAGACTACGCCGTATGGCAGCAGGACCAGCTGGCAAATGGTCATTTAGAAAAAGACAAGGCTTATTGGCTGGAACATTTAAAAGGCGATCTGCCAACATTATCCCATTTTGGAGACTTTCCCCGTCCGGCAATAAAAACCTATAACGGAGGAACAGTAGAGCGTAAAATTGACACGGCACTTTATGAGCAGTTCAAAACGTTTTACAAAGCCAATGAAGGCACGTTGTTTATGGGGTGTCTAAGCCTTTTAAATGCAGTATTGCATAAATATACAGGCCAGGAAGAATTTATCATAGGAAGTCCGATTTCTGGAAGAAGCAATCCCGTGCTTCACGATCAAATAGGCTTTTATGTAAACACTCTGGCACTTCGCACTGCATTTACATCGGAAGATAGTTTTGAAGTTCTTTTCGGAAAGGTAAAGGAAAATACGCTTAATGCCTTTAAACATCAAGATTACCCTTTTGATGAGCTTTTAGATGATTTAAACATTAAAAGAGATGTAAGCAGGGGCGCATTATTTGACGTAATGATTTCTGTTCAAAATGAAAATAATTTAGTTCAAACTGATTTGGATCAGTACGATAATTTAATTGAAAATGAATCAAGTAAATATGATTTAACATTTACATTTATCGAAATAGCAGACAGCTTAAGGGTAGTAATAGAATACAATAGCGATATTTTCAGTAAAAGCTTGTGTGAGCAGCTCTTGCTGCATATGGAGCAGCTGCTGGAAGGAATAGTTGCTTCTCCAAAACAGGAACTCTCTGAGATTTCCTGTTTAAATGCGTTAGAGAAACACGAACTATTGGTGGATTGCAACACGACAGAAACAGCATATGAAGAAGGGATTTCTTTACTTGGATTGTTTAAGGAGCAAGTCGCTTTGGTTCCAGATAAGACCGCACTGATCTATGGTGAAATCTCGTTGACGTATAGCGAGCTGGATGGTTTGAGCAGCCAATTCAGCCATTATTTAGAGAAGCATAGTGAGTTGGCTTTGGAAGATCTAATAGCCATAGCCCTGCCTAAAAGCCATTGGCAGATCATATCGATTCTAGGCATTTTAAAAGCAGGCTGCGCCTATGTTCCAATCGCTTTGGATTATCCGCAAGAAAGAATAGACTTTATCGTATCTGATACAAAAAGTAAGATTGTCATCACGCCAGAACTCCTATTGGATTTCGAATCCAGCATTGGGGACTATTCCAAGGAAAAAGACATCTGCTCCAGAGATCTGTCCAGTCTGGCTTATGTGATGTACACCTCAGGATCTACAGGAAGGCCAAAAGGCGTTTTAATAGAAGACAGAGGGATTATGCGATTAGTGAAAAAGTCGAATTATATCAATATAGAACCAAGCTCCGTCCTATTGTCTACAGGTTCGTTTTCATTTGATGCGACCACTTTTGAATATTGGAGTATGCTGCTCAACGGCGGAAAATTAGTTTTATGTGATGAAAATGAACTTTTATCTGATGATTTATCAAAAATAATAAAACAAGAATCCATTACTATTATGTGGTTTACTGTTGGATTATTAAATCAGTTAATTGATGAAAATATTCAACTTTTTCAGGGGCTGAAAACCGTATTGGCAGGAGGTGATAAATTATCTGCTGCTCATATTAACAAGTTGAAAAATCATTATCCAGATTTAGAAATCATAAACGGATATGGACCAACAGAAAATACCACTTTCTCTTTAACTCATAAAGTAGAAAAAGTGAGCAGCAATAATATTCCCATAGGAAAACCAATCACTAACAGCAGTGTTTATATACTAGACAAAAGCAACCATTTGGTACCAAAAGGTGTTGTCGGCGAAATTTCTCTAGGAGGAGCAGGATTGTCAAGAGGATATCTTAATCAGCCTGAATTGACGCATGAAAAATTTATCCCAAATCCTTTTAAAGAAAACCAACGTTTGTACAAAACCGGAGATTTAGGAAGATGGCTGAAAGATGGTACCGTAGAGTTTTTAGGAAGAAAAGACAACCAGATAAAATTACGAGGCTTCAGAATTGAATTAGGCGAGATCGAAAACGTATTGTCTCAGCATGAGTTTATAAATTCGGCATTGGTAGTCGTTCACGAAGATAATCTGGCAGAAAAAGTATTGGCGGCTTATATAACGCTAAACAGCCCTGCAAATATTCAGGATATCAAACACTGGATGTCAACTCTTTTGCCGGCTTACATGATTCCAGCTTATATAGAAGTTCTCGATAGTTTTCCATTAACCGTAAATGGAAAAATAGACCGTTCTAAATTGCCATTGCCTGAAATCACTACATCAAACAGAACGACAGATTATAAACAACCCTCTACTGCAATAGAAAAAGCGCTAGCACAGTTGTGGGAAGAAGTTTTGAGTATCTCACAAATAGGTCTTGAAGATAACTTTTTTGATTTAGGAGGCCATAGTTTAAAAGCGACTAAATTAATCAGTAAGATTCACAAGGAATTCCAGGTAAAATTGTATCTAAAAGATTTATTTGCTCATCCTACTCTGATTTCTCAAAGCAAATTAATTATTGAAGGACAGCATTCAGGTTATAACAAAATTCCGGTTTTGGCGAAACAAAATGGTTATCCATTGTCGCTTATGCAGCGCCGTTTATGGATATTAAGCCAGTATGAAGCAGCTAACATTGCTTATAATATGTCCGGTGCTTATGTTTTTGAAGGAGTATTGGATGCTGCTGTTTTAGAACAAGCATTTATAGAATTAATTAAGCGTCACGAAATCTTGAGGACCTCTTTTAAAGAAGATGATCAAAGAGAAATATTGCAATATGTTATTGAGCCTGAAAATATCTCTTTTAAATTAAAAAATATAGATTTGAGAGGAGCTGAAAGATCAGTTCTTGAAAAATATCTGGCAGAAGATGTATTGGCTCCATTCAATTTATCATCAGGCGAATTAATAAAAGCGAGCATCTACAGACAATCAGAAAACAGCTGGGTATTTAGTAATGTTATTCACCATATTATCAGCGACGGTTGGTCTATGGGAATCATTGTGAACGAATTATTACATCTTTATAATACTTTATTAACAGGAGAATCACCAGCATTAACGCCATTGAGCATTCAATACAAAGATTATTCATCATGGCAGCTTAAAGAATTAAGCGACTCCAGATTAGATTTTCATAAAGGATATTGGATCAATCAGTTCAAAGACGATTTGCCAATTTTGGATTTATCAGGAGGAAAACAGCGTCCTATTATAAAAACATACAATGGAGGCGTTTATAATAAAATAATACCAAGTGAGTTAAGCCATAAATTGAGTGAATTTCTTAAAACACAGGAATCTACTTTGTTCATGGGATTATTAAGTGCGGTTAACGTATTGTTTTATCACTACACCAATCAGGAAGATATCACGATTGGAAGTCCAATTGCAGGAAGGGATCACGCCGATTTAGAAAATCAAATTGGTTTTTATGTAAATACTTTGGCTCTAAGAACCCGTTTTTCAAAGAACGATACTTTCAAAAATGTTTTATCCAAAGTAAAAGAAGTTGTTTTAGGTGCTCACGAACACCAATTATATCCTTTTGACGAGTTAGTTTCATCACTAAACATCACTAGAGATATGAGCCGTAACCCATTATTTGACGTTCAGGTTATCGTTCAGAATAATCAGGATACTAATGATATAGGATTAAAAAATTTAACAGTGAGTAGTTTTGAAGGTGAAATGCCTCATTCTAGTGTGTTTGATTTAGTGTTTAATTTTGTCGAATCCCAGCATGGTTTAGGTACAAGCATCATTTACAATAGTGACGTATTTGATTCTGAGAGAATTGAACAATTTGGGAATCATCTGGAGCATTTATTAATTGCTTTATTAGAAGATCCAGAACTGCCAGTTCAAGAAGTTAAGTGGCTATCTCAAGAAGAAAAGCAGCATTTGTTAGATTTTAATTCAGTAAAAATAGACTATGACAAATCAAAAACGGTCATAGACATCATAAACGAGCAGGTTGTTAATAATCCGGAAGCCATTGCTATAGCTTTTGAAAGGACTGAATTAACGTATCGTGAATTAGATGAACGTTCGAATCAGCTGGCTCATTTTTTACTTGAAAATTATAAGATTCAGGCCAATGATTTTGTCGGAATAATGATGGACAGATCAGAGTTGATGTTCATTGGAATTTTAGGAATCCTTAAATCAGGAGCCGCTTACGTGCCTATTGATCCTGATTATCCGGCTTCTAGAAAAGAATTCATCTTACAAGATACCAATGTAAAAGTATTGCTTACACAATCAGATTACATCTTTGATTTATCGTATTATCAGGGAGGAATATTTGCAATGGATTTACAGCTGGAGACTTTAACAGATCTGGTTACCGCTCCAGAAGTAAGCATATTGCCGGAGCATTTGGCTTATATTATTTATACTTCAGGATCTACAGGAAATCCTAAAGGAGTTATGGTAACGCATGGTAATTTGCAGCATTCATTGACACCAAGAAATTATGTTTACGCTCCAATAAAGTGTTTCTTATTATTGTCGTCTGTAGCTTTTGATAGTTCGATAGCAGGAATATTCGGCACATTAAGCAATGGGGGAAAATTAGCAATTACTACGAATGCAAATATTGGTAATGTAAGTTTTATTGCCGATTATATTGTTGCGCAAAAAGTAAGTCATTTATTAACTGTGCCGTCTTATTATAAATTGCTTTTAACGGCTTTGCAAGGCAAAGAAACAGCTCTTGAAGAAGTGACCGTAGCCGGTGAAACTTGCCCGATAAGCTTGATCGAAGATCATTTTAAGAGCAATATAGGCCAGTCTGGTTGCCAGTTGTTTAATGAATATGGTCCTACAGAATGTTCGGTTTGGAGTACAGTTCATAAATATGAAGAAGGAAAACCGGTAACAGCAACTATTGGAAAACCAATTGCCAATTCCCTTATTTATATCTTAAACGAAAAAGAAGATCTGGTTCCTACAGGTGTAATAGGCGAATTGTACATTGGCGGTAATGGAGTTACAAAAGGCTATCTGAATAATCCGGAATTAACCCAACAAAAATTTGTAAAAGATCCGTTTAATAAAGCGGGTAGGATGTACAAAACTGGAGATTTAGGAAGATGGAATGCAGCAGGAGAAATTGAATTTCTTGGCAGAAAAGACAATCAGGTTAAGGTAAGAGGATATCGCATAGAACTAGGAGAGGTGCAATACGCGATTGAAAAATCTGAATTTGTAAAAGCAGCTGTGGTTTTAACAAAAGAAAATAAATCAGGTGACAATGAGCTGTTTGCTTATTTATTATCAGATGAAATCTTAAATACTTCAGATCTTAAATACAACTTAAAAGATTTGCTGCCTGGTTACGCCATACCGACTCAGTTTATTATTTTGAAAACTTTCCCTTTAACTCCAAATGGAAAAATAGATACCAAAGCATTATTAGAAATTGGCGGTTCTGAGACCAGAAGCGGAGAAGAATACGTTGCTCCGCAAACGGAAGAAGAAAAACTCTTAGCAGGTATCTGGGAAAATATTCTTGATAAAGAAAAAATTGGTGTAAATGATCGATTCTTTGATTTAGGAGGAGACTCTATTAAGGTGCTGAAAATTGTTAACGCTATTTATAATACAATGCAATTAGAGATCAGCATTTCAGATATCTATGTGTATGACAGCATATCGAAATTATCAGAGTTTATAATCAACAATAAGAAATCACTTGACAGCAAAAAAGAAGAAGGCATAGAAGTCAGAAAGAACGTTCTGGACTATATGAATGTTTTGAAATACAATATTTTAGAATCTTTAGATGAAGATAAATCTGAAGCTATAGAAGATTTGTATCCTATGAGTGATATCCAAAAAGGAATGATATACGAGTCTTTATTATATGAAGGAACAAGTATCTATCACGATCAAATGATTAACCAAAGACAATTTGTAAATTTTGACATTTCGGTTTTTAGGCTGGCAATGCAGTTAATGGTTGACAAACATGAGATTTTAAGAACAGGTTTTAATATGCAGGATTATGAGCAGGAAGTTCAAATTGTGTATAAAAATGTTGAGGTTCCTGTTTTATACGAAGATTTATCTCATTTAGGTTCTTTAAAAGAAAAAGAAAATGTTATAGGAGCGTTTCTTCAGTCTGAATTGCTAAACCCGTTTGATGTTAGTAATGCACCGCTTTTTAGAATGGCAGCATTTAATATTGGTGATGATAATATTGTCTTTGTTTCTCAATGTCATCATGCTATTATTGATGGCTGGAGTGATTCTATGCTTTTAACAGAGTTAAATAACTTGTATCTGGCCCTTTTAGAAGACATTACATTTAAACCTGAAAAAATAAAAGCCAGTTATAAAAACTATGTGGTTGAACATGAGATTGATAAAAAAGATGCCAAAATCCAGTCGTATTGGAAAGAAGAACTGCAGGATCATAGTAAACTAAACATATTTACCAATACGCCTGTAAATAGTATTTACGGAAATGTATTGTCTGAAAATGAAGTGAACGAATTAAAGCATCTTGCTGCAAATCTTAGTTCGACCGTAAAAGAGATTTCTTTGAGTGCTTACCTGTATATGTTAAGTATCTTAAATTCAGATCCGGACATAGTAACAGGTTTGGTTACCAATAACAGACCAAGCTGCCAAGACGGAGATAAAATTTTAGGATGTTTTTTAAATACGATTCCACTGCGTTTTACCATTGATTATAATGTAACAGTGAAGGATTTTATAATTGAAGTTCAGAATAAATTAATCGCATTAAAAAAATATGAAAGACTAAGTTTATTGCAAATAGCTAGTTTGTCTGATAATCAATATGCTAATGAGAACCCATTTTTTGATGTTTATTTTAACTATGTTGATTTTTACACATACGATAAGATAAAAAGCGAAATCAGAGAAAATGTTAATCAGGATGAAAAAGAAGAAAGCCTTTCGTTAATAGGATCCAATAAAACGAATACATTTTTAGATTTTAATGTAAACACCACAGGCGACCTTTATCACGCAAGTCTTTCGTTAACAAAAAAACTGAAATCAGGATTAACTGTAGAACAAGTAAATGATTTGTATTTTTCTATACTAAGATCATTCATTGCTTCTCCAAATCAATTGCTAAAATCAATTGATTATTTAAGTGCAGAGGAAAAACATACTTTGCTGCATGAATTTAATAATACTAAGCATGAATTTCCGTCTGAAACAACACTGGCAGCGTTATTTGCACAACAAGTAGAAAATGCTCCAAATGAAATTGCATTGGTATTTCAGCAAACAGAGCTAACATTCTACGAACTAAACGAAAGATCAAACCAATTAGCAAACTATCTGAGATCAAACTATACCTTAGGTGCAAATGACTTAGTGGCTGTAGCATTGCCTAGAAGTGAGTGGATGATCATATCAATTTTGGCAATACACAAAATAGGAGGAGCTTATGTGCCAATAGATCCTAAACATCCTCAGGATCGTATTGATTATATTGTTCAGGACAGTTCGAGTGCATTGATCATAGATGCAAAAGTGCTTAAAGAGTTTCATGCGGTAGCAGAAAATTACTCTAAAGAGAATCTAACATTAATCAATAAACCTACAGATATTGCCTATGTACTTTATACCTCCGGTTCTACAGGAAACCCGAAAGGATGTATACTAGAGCATAGAGGCGTGGTAAATAGGATACAGTGGATGTGGGAAGCATTTAATTACACGCATCAAGATGTTATTTTACAAAAAACGACATTCACCTTTGATGTTTCTGTTTGGGAAATTTTCATGCCTTTATGCTGGGGCGCAAAAATGATTTTATGTTCAGATGAAGATGTCAGTATTCCGCAAAATATAGAATCATTAATAAAAAAACATAAAGTAACCTGTTTGCATTTTGTGCCAAGTATGTTAGATGTTTTTATTGACAGTTTATTTGATGAATCGTATGATTTTAGCAATCTGAGCAGTTTAAAACAGGTTATCACCAGTGGAGAAGCGTTGCAATTAAACACCGTTAAAAAGTGGTATGAAAAATTAAAGACTCCTATACAAAATTTATATGGGCCAACAGAAGCTTCTATAGATGTTACGTATTATACGACCTCAAAAGAAGATGCGGTTATACCAATTGGAAAACCTATTTGGAATACTTCTATCTACATTCTGGATCCTCATAATAACCTTGTCCCTATAGGATGTTCGGGAGAAATCTATTTAGCAGGAGCAGGACTGGCAAGAGGCTATCTAAACCGTAAAGAATTAACAGATGAAAAGTTTGTGGAAAATCCTTTTGTTCTAGGTGAAAAAATGTACAAAACGGGAGATATAGGAAAATGGACTCCTGATGGCAATATCATTTATGCAGGGAGAAATGACAACCAATTTAAAATTAGAGGATTTAGAATTGAATTGGGCGAAATAGAGCAATGTTTATTAGAGATTGAGACATTAGATTCTGCAGCTGTACTAGCCAGAAAATCTTCATCAAATGAGTTAGACCTTGTTGCTTTTGTAATAAGTAGTACGGAGCTGGATGTAAAAGGAATTAAAAATTTCCTGCAAAAGAAACTTCCTGAGTACATGATTCCTAACTATTACGTTAAGCTTGATACGCTGCCGCTTACATTAAATGGTAAACTGGATGCTAAAAAATTATTAGCTATCTCTACAGAATCGGGAGCACAGACCATTGAAATAGTAAAACCTGAGAATGATCTGGAAGAAAATATTCTTCAGATATGGAAAGAAATTCTATCTAAAAAAGAAATAAGTGTTACAGATAACTTTTTTGAAATAGGCGGCCATAGTTTAAGAGCGATCAAATTGCAGTCCATGTTAAAAAGAAAACTCGATATGAATCTTTCTATAAAGGATATTTATAACAGGCCAACCATAAAAAGATTGGCTTCAGATAAAGAAAAATCAAATTCATTGCTAATAAACTTGCAGGTTAATAATCGTAATAACACGATTTATTTCATTCCGCCATTAACAGGTAGTTCGATCTTGTATAATCCTTTAGCCAAAGTTTTGAGCAACGAATTTGATTCAATCGGACTACAATACAAAGGTTTTGAACACAAGGAAGAATTCAGTCAATCTGTCGAGGAAATGGCAAAGTCTTTCATTGAAGAGATTAAAAATAATCAACCTGACGAACCATTTATAGTATTTGGATATTCTATGGGATCAGCCATTGCATTTGAAATAGTGAAAGAACTCGAAAAACACTATAGTAAAATAGATTTAATTCTGGTAGACAGGCCATCTAGTATAGATATAGACCAAAAAGATTTACAAGACATAGATATTTTGGCCAATTGGTTACTTGAAGAATTTAAGAAGGTTATAAAGCTGGATAAAGAACAAGAAAAACATATTCTGTCTTTTCTAAAAAATAATTTGATGCTTAATAACGCGTATCAGCTTGAAGGGAAAATTTCCAGCAATATCTATGCTTTTGAGGCTTCCGATAATGAATTTAAGAGTAATATGCAGAGTTGGCAGAATTACACAACCGGAAATTACGCGCACCATTATTTACTAGGTACGCATTGGGATGCAGTCTCTGAGCAAAATTTTGAAATCTATCGTGAAGTATTCAATAGTATTTCTGAAAAAACGAGTATAGAAACAATTTAAAATCAAACAAACTTAAAATATAAATTATTAAGATCATGGAAATTAAAGAAGAGTATTATTTCAAACCGAACGTTATTATTGGTCCATTAGTAGATAAATGGTACGCCTGGACACATTTAATCTCGCCCGCAACAGCTGCAATGAATATTGTTGAACGACATTTAAAAATCATGAATTCCTATATCCAAGCACCTATGATTCATGAAGCGGCAGTTAAAAATCCTAAAATGCTGGGAGGTCCTTTTATGGACTATGAAACAAGAAGGGTAGAAGAAATAAAAGAACTAAAAGCCGAAATTCTCGATAAGCAGGCTAACGCTATAGCATTATCTGATGCAATAAAAGAATTGGATAAAATGCTAAAATCCAAAGCAAAAGGAGCCTCTCTAGAACCATTGTACAAAGAAGTTCCGGAAATCTTAAAAGGATATGTAGAACTGGTTTATGATTTAAATAATAATGTTTCGTTTCGTTTTTTTGAATCGTTATTGTATCATAGCCCTTTTTATTCTAAACAATCGCAATCTATTTCCTTATGGGAAACATTGAATGACGAACGTCCGTTTTGTTTGAGCACGCCGCAATTAGAAGATCCTAAGGTATTGCAGTTGGATATTCCGTTTGATCATAAAGGAATTGATACTTTGAGCAGAATGAAAAGAAATCCAGGATCTATTGAGGATGTTGCAGAGGAATTAGGCGTTACACAAGATCAAATGGAGCTATTCAGAACTTTTTTTACTAAGAAAGAGCATCCAACTTATAAAAAATATACAGGAGACAAAGCCAGAATGCGTTATTTGGGTCATGCTTGTATTTTAATTGAGACCAAAGATGTTAGTATTCTTGTAGACCCTTTAATCAGCTATTATGGATACGAATCTACGGTAGAACATTTCTCAGATATTGACTTGCCGGATGTTATTGATTATGTATTAATAACACACAATCATCAAGATCATATTGTATTGGAAACACTATTGCCACTTAGACATAAAATCAAAAACATCATAGTGCCTGTAACAACAAGTGGCGCGCTTCAGGACCCAAGCATCAAATTAGCCTTTGAAAGCATAGGGTTTAAAAATGTAATTGAAATAGATGAGATGCAAGAAATTAAATTTGAGAATTGTACTATTACCGGTTTACCATTTACTGGCGAACACAGTGATCTTAACATTAGAGCAAAATCTTGCTTCCATATCGCAATAAATGAATTAAGCTTTTTGTTTGTTGCCGATTCAAGGGTAATGGAGCCAAGACTCTACGAACATATCCATAGAATAAAAGGAAATGTAGATGTTTTATTTTTAGGAATGGAATGTGCAGGAGCTCCTTTAAGCTGGCTCTATGGCTGTCTTATGACCCAGGATGTAAATAGAGAAGATGATCAATCCAGAAGATTAGCAGGCTGTGATAGTCAAAGAGGACTTTCTCTAGTTGATATATTCAAACCTAAAGAAGCTTATGTGTATGCCATGGGAATGGAACCTTGGCTGGAATTTATAAGCAGCATAAAATATACTGAGGAATCTCTTGCTATCATTGAATCAAATAATTTAATAAATACCTGTAAAGAAAAAGGAATTATTGCCGAAAGATTGTTTGGAGAAAAAGAGCTGCTATATGATTATGAAATGAAAAATGAGTTAATGCTTAATTAATTTTACGGATAATCCATAATGAATTAACTTATATAAAGCCTTGTTTTGATACGGCAAGACAAGGCTTTATTAATCAAATTTAATTACATGAAAAAAAAGCAACTGTTTTTATTACATTTTGCAGGAGGAAATATATACTCATTTGAATTTTTAAAATCTATTAATACAGATTTTGAAATGATACCACTAGAGCTTCCAGGCAGAGGAAAAAGAATAAAAGAAAAATTATTAACCTCCTATCAAGAGGCAATTAATGATATTTATTCGCAAATCATTACGATGCTTAATGGTGCGCCTTTTATGATTTACGGGCACAGTTTGGGCGCTACTTTGGCATTGGGAGTAACAGATTTGTTAGAAAAAAATAATACGCCGCCGCAATGTTTAATAGTAAGCGGAAACCCAGGTCCCGGCGTGGTAACTGAAAGAAAAAGATCTGATTTAGACAGAGCCGATTTTATTAGTATGCTTAAAGAATTAGGCGGATTGACAGAAGAATTATTGCAAAGCGAAGAATTGCTGGATTTTGTGCTGCCGATACTTAGAGCCGATTTTAAAATAGTTGAGGGAGATACTTTTGTTGAAAATACGATCGTAAAAGCTCCAATCATTGCTGTAATGGGAGATTTGGAGAAATATGCGGGCAGCATTTCCAATTGGAAAACACACACACTTTCTGAGTTTAATTCCTATATATTAAATGGAAACCATTTTTTTATATACGATAATGCAGATAAATTAATTCAAATTTTTGAGGCTAGTTATAACGAATATAAAATTTTAACGTAGGTAAATATTCCTGTAAGTTGATATTTTTTGTAAAAATATTCTTTAGTACGAAAATATTCGTACCTTTAAAAAATCAAAATTAAAGAAACTTATGGAAAGCAGGAAAGTTGAACCAACAAAATCAGAAATAGAAATCTTAAGCATACTTTGGAAGCATGGTGCTTCTAGTGTTCGTTTCGTAAATGATAAATTGAATGAAGAAGGGGAACGTGTAGTGAAATATACAACCACTTTAAAGCTAATGCAGATTATGAAAGAAAAAGGTATTTTGTATAGAGATGAAAGTAATATTAAACATTTATATAATGTAGTTGAAGACCAAGAAAAAACCAAAACTTTTTTATTAGAAACTTTTTTAAGCAAAATATTTGATGGTTCTGTAGAAAATTTGATGATGCAATTGGTTGGAAATAAAAAAAACTCAAAAGAAGAGCTGTTGAAGATTAAGAATATATTAGATAAAATGAACTAAACTAAACTGGAAGCAAATGGAAGCTATTTATAAAACACTATTGTATGTATTTATTAGTTCTTTTGTGTTTGGTATTATACTGGCAGTTATCACCTATGTATTTATGCTTTTATCTTCACATTGCAAAGCACAGCTGCGCTATAATGTGTTGGTAGCATTCTTATTTGTTTTTGTTGCAGCTATTGTGTTTTTTGGGATAACACATATAAGTAATCCTTACGAAACCATTCATCATCAGGTTGTTTTGCCCATTTTGTCTCACAATGATGGAAATTATAATCCTAACGTGGTACAAATGCCAGAATCTTTCCTGTTTTTTAAAACAGTATACCTTAAAATTTATGATTTCGCGTTAGAAATAACCTTGGTATGGAGTTTCATATTTTGTTACAAAATGATTAAGTTGCTTTTGGGAATTCAAAATATAAGAAGTTTAATTTTCAAAAACAAAATAGAACTGAATGGCGACTGGAATAGTAAAATTCTACAATATTGTAACAAGATAGGAATCAAAAAAAATGTCAAAGTATATCTTTCGTCTGCAATTAGTTCGCCAGCTGTTTTTGGATTTTTTAAACCAATTGTATTAATACCAATCCAACTCACAACGGGTCTATCTTCAGACCAACTTGAAGCGGTTATCTATCATGAACTCATTCATATAAAACGATATGACACAATTATAAACTTAGTGCAAAATCTATTAGAAGTGATCTTCTTTTTTAATTTGCCTTTGCTGTGGTTGTCTAATCTTATCAGAATCGAAAGAGAGAAATGTTGTGACGATGCTGTCTTAAAAATCACCCACAACAAAAAAGATTACATCAGTGCCTTATATATCTGTGCCCAAATGAATGTTGGAAATCAAGAGCTGGCAGTTGGTTTTGCCAGTAATAATGAGATTTTGCTGGACAGAGTGGAACGTATCATACTTAATGGACAGAATTCTTTTAATAAAATCAAGATATCTGCATTTCATAGCTTCTCAATATTCCTTTTTGTTTTACTCGTAGGTTTTATTTATCAACTAAAGCTTTACAATATATTCAATACACAGCCGGAAACCTTGACAAATGAAATTGCCAACTCTCCGGCAGATAGTGATTATATTATTTTAACTGGGATTACCGCTAATACATTATCTGAAAAAGAAGGCAGGAATATAGTATCTGTCTTAAACAGAATGATTAACCAAATGAGCGATGAAAAACTTATAACGAATAATGCCGAAAAAGTATCTTTTCTATTAGATAATAATCAGCTCATTATTAACGGAGTAGTGCAATCTGATGAGATTTTTAATAGATACCAAAGCAAATATATAAAGAAGAGTGATTGGCGTATATGCTATAATTTTAAAATAAAAAAGTAAAATGATCTGATTTCTTTTTAGAATCATACTATAAAATCAAATAATCTTAACTAAAAAACTAAATGAATTATGAAAACAACTAAAACTTTGATTGCAGCTTCGCTAATGTTCTTCATTACTGCTGTCGGTCTGGCGCAAAATAATCAAAAAGAGCCAAAAGTAAATGAACGAACTTTTACAGGAATTACAGGACAAGCTATAAAAGAGTCTTCGGAGGTAAGTAATGTTGAAAAACTGATTGAAGAAATAAGTAATGAAATATATAAAGAAAAATTAGCAGTAGCGGGTGCTGGAAAGTTGTCTTATATGCTAAATAATAAAGAATTTATAATAAACGGAGTTCTGCAAAAATCTGAAATACAACAAAGGTATGCAAGTAAATACATCAAGAAAAATACTAAATGGAACATTTGCAAAAACTATAAGATGAAATAATCGAAGTCTTTTGCAATTATGCTAAAGTTTGTTTTTTAATAGATTCTTTTATTAATGCTCTTACTTTTAGAATTAGTATCAATTCAATATTTTCAATAGTCTAATACTAATTTTTCATTCCTTAAATTTTATTAACCTAAAAAAGCTTGAGTCTACTTCACGGTATTTCTCAGAGGTAGCCTTGTTACATATATTAACTTACATTACCCATTATGTTTTGTCCATTTTAGCCTATTTAAAGCTGGAATGACGCAAACAAAGAACATTAAAAATGATTTGCTAACAGTGTAAATTTTTAAAGCTAGTTGTTTGACAGCATTTTGCGTAATGTGAGATATTAAAAAAATAAAATAAAATAAAATAAAATGAAGTACTATTATAGTCGTATAAATTATATCGCTTTACTATGTCTAATTATTTCTCTATCTAACTCAATATATGGACAAAACTCAAATGCATCAATTTCAGGAAGCGTCATTGATGCGGGGAATAAAGAGCCAATAATTTTTGCGACAATTCTTTTGTTGAATAATGAGAATGAAACCTTAATAAAGAGTGAATTATCTCAAGATAAAGGAGATTTTAATTTTAAAAACCTGAAAAGCGGTCACTATATCATTAAAATTATTCACGATGATTACGATACGTTCAAGACTGCTGTCATTACTATAAAAGATGATAATCAAAAACAATTGCAGCCTATAGAGATGGTCAAGGCAATGAAAATAGAAAACTTGAACGATGTTTTGGTATATCAAAAGAAAAAGAATTTTGTTGAGACTAAAATCGATCGTACTATTTTAAATGTTGACGCTTTAGAATCAAATACTGGAATCACGGCTTTAGAATTATTAAAAAAAGCGCCCGGAACTAGTATAAACGATCAGGGAGTTGTAAGCCTCAATGGGAAATCAAATGTTACCATTTTTGTAGATGACCGCCCAACTTATTTGTCAGGAGTCCAACTTGAAAGTTATTTAAGCGGTTTGTCTTCAGATAATGTCGACAAAATTGAAATGATGACAAACCCGCCTGCAAAATATGAAGCGGCAGGAAATGGGGGAGTGATCAACATCAAATTAAAAAAGAGTAAAAAAGAAGGAGAAAACGGAAATGTAGTCTTGGGAGTGAGGCAGCATAAATACACAGAGTATAACACAACCTTTAATCTGAATAAGAAAAAAGAGAATTATAATGTATTTCTGAATGGCAATATTGGTTATAAAAAACGTTTTCAGGATCTTTATATTAATAGAAATTATACAGATACAGGCAATTATAGCAGACAGGAAACCAAAAATGTTGGGGATGGCATACTATTCAGTCTTAAATTTGGCGCAGACTATAATCTTTCAAAAAATACAGTAATCGGAATAGTTACTGATGGTTTAATTTGGAGTGGCAATGATATTGATAATACCCATAATTTTTTATACAATTCGTCACAAGCCCTTGATTCAATTATAAAAACAAGAGGAGATTCTGATAATAAATTCAGAAATAGCGGGATAAACCTAAACCTTAATCATAAGTTTAATGAGAAGAGTGATTTCAGTGTAAACTTGGATTACTTGTCATATGATACAGATCCTTTTCAAGAATTTACAAATACAATAATTCTTCCAAATGAGGAATATTCAGATATGCTGGTAGGAGGATCGGCTTCTACTGTAAAGGTTCACTCTGGAAAATTAGATTATTCCAATCAGCTGAGCGAAAAAATAACCATTGAATCAGGATTTAAACACAGTTATACCAAAACAAATAATGAAAGTAATTATGTGGATATTGTGGACAATGTTTCGACGCCAAACCTAAATCAGAATAATACATTTTTATACAATGAGAACATCACCGCTTTATACGCTAACTCGAATGGAAATTTTGGAAGGTTTTCGATGCAGCTGGGACTTAGGTATGAAAATGTTAAACTTAGTGGAGAACAATTAGGAAATGAAATAAAGCCCAGGGTCAAGAATACAACACATTATGATAATTTGTTTCCTACCCTGTATGTATCTTATAAATTAGATTCTTTAGCCAATAATACTATAGGGATTAATTACGGAAAACGAATTGACAGACCATTTTATCAAGATTTGAATCCAGTTGTTATTCAGGTAGATAAACTAACTTTTTATGAAGGAAATCCATATTTAAAACCATCGTATGCTAATAGTATAGAGTTTGTCTATTCGTATAAAAGTCTTTTGAATGTTAATCTTGGATATAGTAAAATTAAGGATGAGATTCAAGAAACCATACAAATTGTAGATGGCATATATTATAGCAAACCTGGGAACATAGGAAAAACTCAGGTTTCAAACCTTTCGATTAGTTCTTCTTTTAACATTTTTACCTGGTTGATTTTCAGTGGAAATGCTCAATTATCTTATAGAGACAGCAGAAGCGAATTTTCTGGCACCGAATTAAAAAACTATGGTTTTAATTTTACCATTGACCCCATATTTCAATTTAAACTCAAGAAAGATTGGAATATTGAATTATTGGGCAAGTATGTAGGAAAGACCTATGTAGCCCAATTTATTACGAGTCCATACTGGTTTGTTGATATAGCGCTGAGTAAAAAATTATCGACCAGAAGCTCATTGAAATTGGTCTTCACAGATATTTTTAGAACAAATATCAATAAAGGAATCATAAATAATCTTATCAATACAACAGCTGATTACAAGAGTTTGAGTAATACAAGGCAGATTAGATTGTCTTTTACGTATAATTTTGGAGATAAAATTTCTAAGCAAGAGCGTGAAAACAACAGTATAGATAGTGAAAGAAGTAGAATTAAATAATTATTGTTTGAAAACTTTTTTTTGAAAAAGACATAAAATTAAAGATTCCAATATGCAATTATGAGAGATGTTGAAGAAACGAGTGTCTCAAATTGGAAATTGGAAAAATTTTACCAGAAATCATTTTGAATTTAAAAAACCACTAATACACGAAATAAATTATGCTTAAGCTAAAATTTTCACAGGCTATTTACCTTCTGCTTTACGCGATCCCTAACACCATTCTCAGTTTCGGAATCATATACATCATGAACAATGTAATCTCGGGCAAAGAAGGTTTTTTGACGGATTATATGGGAATCGTATTTGTATCAGTCGTAATTTACACCTATCTGCTCAATATCATATTCCAAAAAAGAATCAATAAATATTCTTTTGAGATGTTGTATGAAAATGAAAAAAAGATATTTGACAAAATATTGAAAGCACCTTTGATTGCCCTTGAAAAAATGGGATCGCAACGCTTTTATACCGCCATAGAAGATTTAAGAGTATTTTCGTCTTTTCCAGAGGTGGTCACCCATACTATCAATTCTTTATTGATGGTATTACTTTGCATGATATACTTGTTTACCTTATCGACAGCAGCAGCTTTGGTCGTTATTGTTTTAATAATTTTAATTGCTGTTTTTTATCTTGTTGTAATCAATACCATGTCTCAAAAAGTAGGGAATCTTAGAAAGTTCAACGAGCATTATTATAAGTATGTAGATGATGTCATTAAAGGTTTTAAAGGTTTCAAACTAAGCGGCCAGAGAAGAGAAAATCTAATGAATGCACACCTGTCTCCTAACAGAGAAAGCGCTAAAGGACTGGATTTTAAAATTAATTATGTCTTTTTGTCCATTAATTTGATAAGTCAATATGGTTTGTATTTAGTGATCGGAGTTATTCTTTTTTTATTGCCAGAATTGAATATTCTTAAAAGAGAAGATGTTATTTCGTATGTTGTTATTATCTTGTTTATTGCCGGGCCTATAAACAACTTGATTAATATGCAGAACGTCTATACGCGTCTGACAGTTGCTAATGCCAGAATTAAAAAATTCATGAGCGATTTTGATACTGCCCCGGTAACTTTAGATAACAAAAATGTGCCAGTTGAAAGTTTTAGTTCGCTGGAATTCAATAATCTCTCTTTTGCTTATGACAGCGACACGATGGAGAAGTCTTTTGCTTTGGGGCCAATAAATACATCGATAAAAAAAGGCGAAACGATATTCATTATTGGCGGAAACGGCAGCGGGAAAAGTACATTTATAAATATATTGACAGGTTTGTACCAGCCTTCGGAAGGTGAAATGATTTTAAATGAGGCAGCCACAAATTCAAGTACTGCCACACAAAATTTAATAGCTGCTGTATTTACTGATAATCATATTTTTTCTCATAATTACGATAATTATTCTTTAGAGAAAAATGAAGAATATCAGAAATTATTAAAAATAATGGAACTCGATAAAGTCGTGTTAGACGACAAAGAAGAATCGGCAAGACGTTCCTTTTCTAAAGGACAAAGCAAAAGAATGTCTATGATACTTGCGCTTTTAGAGAACAAACCTATTTTGGTTTTAGATGAATGGGCAGCAGATCAGGATCCGCATTTCCGCAAATATTTTTATGAAAATCTATTGCCTAAACTCAAAGAAGAAGGCAAAACAATTATCGCGGTTACGCATGATGATGCTTATTTCAAATATGCCGACAGAATTATAAAATTTGATTATGGTCAAATTGTGAAAGATTTTAAGGTGGATGACAATGTTGTGTCAACGGAAAGTTTATGGTATAGTGAGGTGAAGTAACAGAGATAAATAAAATGTACAAATTCTCAATCAAAAGTTTCACTCAGATTTTCGAGAATTCTTTTTTGTGATTTTATTAAAAAAAATCTGTTAGGAGTCCCATCTGCTTGAAAGAGCACATTATGAGTTGTCATCTTTATTCTTTAGCCTCAATAGCTGAGTCATTAAACCAAAAACATTTATTTGCAAATGAAACTTACCCTACCCCAGCAAGATGTTTATTTTGATCAATTGTTGTTTCCAAATGAACCGATATATAATATTGGAGCTAAAATTGAAATTAAAGGAATAATAAACATTGAAATATTCAAAAAAGCATACGTTGAATTAATTAATCAACATGATGCTTATAGAAGCATTATTATAAAGGATGAAGATGATATAAGAATCAAAATAGTTGAAGAACACCAATCTGAATTGGGTTTTATAGATTTTTCAAAACATGAAAATGCAATTGATGATGCCAATTTCTATATGCAACAGGAATTCATGAAACCTTTTGATTTATTGAAGGGAACTCTTTTGCATATTTTTACTCTGGTAAAAGTTCAGGAAGATTTTCATTATTTATTTTCGGTCTACCATCATATTATAACTGATGGCTGGGGCACTTCCTTAATGTTTCAAAGATTGGTTCAAAATTATAACGAGATTTTTGAATTTGGCGAAATTAAAACAGTGTATTCTTTTAGTTATAAAGACTTTACGGAAGATGATGCCGAATATCAAAATTCCGAATCGTATAAACAAGATGCAGAACGCTGGGTTAAAAAGTTTGAGTCTTTACCTGAGAATTTGTTTGAAAAACTAGACGATACACTTCAAATTAATAAAAGCAATCGTAAGGAACTGATTGTAAAAAGAGAAGTCTACAACAAATTAAATCAGCTAGCAGCTATACACAAATGCTCGACATTTAATTTAATTCTCGCAGTTTTATATATTTATTTTGGAAGAAAACACCAGAATAATGATTTTGCAATAGGTTTGCCTGTTTTGAATAGAAGCAAATCCAAATACAAGAAAACGGTCGGTCTCTTTATGGGAATTTCACCTTTAAGAATCTCTTTGGATTTTGAGGCAACTTTTGAAAATTTAATCATTGATATAAAAAATCAATTAAGAAATGATTACCGCCATCAAAGATTTCCTCTGGGTAAACTAATTCAGGAACTTCAAATTTTTAATGAGAAAGAAAGATTATTTAATATTACGCTTTCTTATGAAAAACAAAATTATTCTAATGATTTCCAAAACACGCAAACAAGGGTAATTCCATTAACCCATCAGTCAGAGCGTGTGGCTTTGGCTATTTACATTAGAGAGTTTGATGAACAGGAAGATGTGAAAATAGACTTTGATTATAATCTGAATTATTTTGATGATTCACGAATAACAGAAGTTACCCATCATTTTGAAAATTTAATTAACGCTGTTTTAGTTTCTCCTGATAAAAAACTGAGAGAGTTAACCTATTTGTCTAAAAAAGAAAAGAATCAGCTAACGGTTGAATTTAACAACACAAAAGCTGATTACCCGAAAGACAAGACGCTGATAGATTTGTTTGAGGCGCAAGTAGAGAAAACCCCAGAAAAAGAAGCCCTAAAAGATGATCATAAATCCTATTCTTACTCTGAACTTAACAAGTTTTCAAACCAACTAGCAGAACATCTTATTGCGGCTTATGGCGAAAAAGATAAGTCACCAATTGCAGTCCTATTAGGAAGATCTGCCAATATGGTTGCTGTTTTATTAGGCATTTTAAAATCAGGCAGGTCCTATATTCCTTTGGATCCTGCTTTTCCAAAAGAGCGATTAAGTTATATTGTTGAAAACAGCCAAAGTAAAATACTTATTAGCGAAAAGGAGTATGAATTAGAAGGTATTCAAGATGTCACGATTGTGTCATTAGATAATATTTTAGCCGGAATTGATGTATTCGAAGGCATCAGATCCGCAACTATTTCTCCTAAAGATACAGCCTATATCATATACACATCAGGTTCAACCGGGAACCCCAAAGGCGTTGAAATAGGACATCAATCCTTGCTTAATTTTTTAATCAGCATCCAGCAAAAACCAGGAGTTAGTTCAAATGATGTATTGTTTTCGGTAACGACTTATTCTTTTGATATTTCAATTTTAGAGTTTTTTGTGCCATTACTTTCAGGAGCTGTTTTATATATCGCAAGTCAGGAAATTTTAAAAGATCCTAATTCTATTATCCGAAAAATAGAGGAGATACAGCCTACCATAATTCAAGCCACTCCAAGTTTTTATCAAATGTTGTTTAATGCGGACTGGCATGGGGACAAAAGATTAAAAGTACTGTGTGGAGGCGATTTATTAAGCCAAGCATTGGCCGAAAAGCTCATCAGCAGTAGTTTGGAAGTTTGGAATATGTATGGGCCGACAGAAACCACAATTTGGTCCAGCATAAAAAAAATTGAACGTCCAAAAGAAGAGTCCAATATAGGGAAACCAATAAACAATACACAGTTTTATATATTAGATCCATTTTTAAGTCCCATGCCAATAGGGACACCTGGAGCCATTTATATTGCAGGAGATGGATTAGCGAAAGGGTATTATAAAAATGAGACGCTGACCAAAGAAAAATTTATTGAAAATCCATTTGATGCTGGAAGTTTATTATATGAAACTGGTGATGTAGGAAAGTGGAATGATGAAGGCGAAATTGAGTTTTTAGGAAGAAATGATAATCAGGTTAAGATTAGAGGTTATAGAATTGAGCTTGGGGATATAGAGTCGCAATTAAATCAAATAGAAGGAATTAATGATTCTGTAGTAATTGCTAAAAAAGGAAATCAACAAGAAGCTTTTTTAGTGGCTTATGTTTTAAAAAGTGAAGAAGAAATTGATACGGAAAAAATCAGTGCAGCGTTGAAAATGAATCTTCCCTACTATATGATTCCCAATGCAATCATTCCTCTAGAAAGATTTCCGCTTACTCCAAACCAAAAAGTGGATAGGAAATCATTATCGCAAAAAGCCATTCAGCAAAATACGAATTATGATGACTTTAAAGCTCCTGTTTCCTATTTAGAAAAAAAACTTTCTGAATATTGGAAAGAAGTATTATACAGTAAAGAACCTATAGGCGTAAATGATAATTTTTTTGCTCTTGGCGGACATTCACTAAATGCCGTTAAATTGATTGGACTAATTGCCAAACAGCTTTCGTTTGCGATTACTTTAAAAACGATTTTTGACTATCCAACAGTTGGATTATTAGCTGGCTATTTACAAGAGCTAAAACCAAGTCAATCGAGTGCCATATCATGGTCTGAATCTAAAAAATTTTACGATGTGACTCCTTCCCAATACAATATTTGGTTAGCGTCTCAACAAAAAAATGGTTCAATAGCTTACAATATGTCAGCTGCTTATAGCATTGAGGGGATTGTAAATTTGGATAGTATTACAAATGCAATAAATGAAACAATAAATAAGTATGAAATTTTAAGGACAAATTTTATTGAAAGAGATGGAGTTCCTTATCAAAAAATTAATGCTCCTGAAAACGCAAGGTTTGAAATTGCTGTCGACAAATTAAAAAGTGAAAAAGCCCGAGAAACTATAAACCAATTAGTTAATACAGCATTTGATTTAGAAACAGATTTATTAATAAGAGTCAGACTCCTTCAATTAGAGACAGATCAATTTATAATGCTCTTTTCTACGCATCACATTATAATGGATGGATTGTCTCTAGAAATTTTTATCAAAGAATTTATTGAAAATTACAATAATCATGCTTCTCTAGACGCAGCAAAAGTAAATGCTTTGCAATTTCAATTTAAAGATTATTCGGAATGGTTCAATAAAAAATGGGATGATAATATTTTTAAAAACAAATTGTTTTGGGAAGAATATCTTAAAAACTATCATCCTAAAGATTCTTTCGACAGGGATTTTAGCATTGAAAACAATCAGCAAAGCGGAAGCAAGTATTTGTTTGAACTGACAACCAATGTTACTTCAGATTTAAAGGAATTAGCGCTTTGCGAGCAAGTCACTTTTTATACCATTTTAGTAGGGGCTTTAAATGTTCTCATTTATAAACTCTCTAATCATAATGATATCTGTATAGGAACCGTAAACAACGGAAGAAATATCCTAGAGATACATAATCAAATTGGGATGTTTGTTAAGACTCTTGTTTTAAGAACGCAAATTGAGCCAGAGCTCACTTTTGCTGATATATTGAGAAATACGCAAAATAATTTATTAGAAATAAATGATTATGAAGCAGTCCCATTCGAGAAACTGTCTCAATCTCTTTTTGACGTTATGCTGGCTTATCAAAATCCAGAGTTTTCATTTGAGAATATCGATCAATTAAATGGTTTAAAATTAACGTCTTATCCTATTGACAACAAATACAGCAGGATGCCTGTTGTGTTTAATTTGTTTGAAAGCGATAATAGGCTGAAAGGTATTATAGAATATAACTGTGATTTATTTGAGGAAGATACGATAGAAATTATTGCTTTGAAATACAATAAAATTTTAAATGAAATAGTAAAAAATCCATTAATGAAAGTGGATTTAATTGATGCTAGATTAGAATTTGAGAAAAGCACGGCACTTGATTTTGATTTTAATTTCTAAAAAAAAACATCTCTAGTTTTGATTTACATCTATTATTCTTATCTGTCTAAGGAAAATCACGAAAGTTTGTTGAAAAATGATCTGCCGAAATTTCCAGTTGATTATCAAGAGAAAATTAAGCGATACCGAAGATGGCAAGATGCACAATTGTCACTTTTAGGGCGAATAATATTGTTTAAAGGGATTGAAGAAATTTACAAGCATAATCCTTACGACAAAGTGATCAAACACACCAAATATAGTAAGCCTTACTTTGATAATGATTTAATCCAGTTTAATATCTCACATTCAGGAGATATTGTTGTCTGTGCATTAAATGATAAACATGAAATAGGGATTGATGTTGAAATTGTAAGCGATATTGAAATAGATGAATTTAAAGATCAAATGACTGAAAATGAATGGAAGAATATTGTTTTGGCGAATAATATAAAACGTTCTTTTTTTGATTATTGGACACAAAAAGAAGCCGTGATAAAGGCGCATGGCCACGGATTGTCAATTCCCCTAAAATCATTTGAAATTTTGGATAATACGACCAAAATCGATGAAGAAAAATACTATTTGAAGGAAATGAAAATAGATGAAAGATATAAATGTTACATCTCACTAAAAACAAATATCAGTGAAATATCAATAAAAAAATATACTATAAATCCAATAATTTAATCATAAAACAAAATGAAAAACCTAAAGGGACTATTTTTTCTCCTATGTCTGCTGCCAGCTTGTTTGTTTTCTCAAACAGATACTTTTAAATTAGAAAAAACAAAAACTTTCTTTCCTGAAGAAAAAATTATTAATCAAGATAATATAGAATGGAGGTACTTAAACGTCCCTGAAAATTGGGATAAACCAAAGGGTAAAGCAATTAAAATTGCAGTTGCAATTTTAAAATGCACCTCAAAAAATACAGCCTCAAATCCTGTTTTATATGTTGAAGGAGGGCCAGGAGCAGGAGGTATTGAAGGAATTTGGAATTGGTTGAGACATCCGTTAAGAGAAAATAGTGACATTGTTTTAGTTGATGTTAGGGGCACTGGCAATTCTTTGCCTAAATTTTGTCCTGATTTAGGAAAAAAATTCTTGGAAATACTATCTAAAAACCAGAACAGCACGCAAGATGAACAGCAAAAAGCTATTGCTGCAATGGACTGTAAGCAAGATTTATTAAATAGAGACATCGATATAAACTCGTACAATAGTAAATCAATTGCTAAAGATTTAAATGCTTTAAAAAAGGCTTTAAAGTATAATAAATGGAATGTTTATGGGGTTTCTTATGGAACTTACACAGCTCAGGTTTATGCAAATGATTTTCCTCAGGATATTAAATCCTTAATTTTGGATTCTTCGATTTCAGATATTTCTACATATTATAATCATAATACTGGAAATTACATGAACAGCCTTAAAAAAGTTTTTAGCGCCTGTGAAAACGATCCTAATTGTAATGCGCAATACCCAAATCTGGAGAGTACCTATTATGAAACAATAGAAAAATTAGATAAAAATCCTATAACGATTAAAGTTGATAAGAGAATCATTCCTAGCGGGGAGTTTACCTATAATGCAGAAGATTTTAAAATTGCTATTCAACAATCCCTCTATCAAAGAAAATTAATTGAAGTATTGCCCTTGTTAATTACAGAATTTAATAAAGGAAACAAAAGTACTTTGAGTTCGCTTGTCGCTGCTTTTTCAGGGGCTTTAAGATTAGATTATGGAGCGTATTATTGTGTGAGCTGTAACGAAACAATTCCATATAACTCGATTTCAGAATTTAACAAGGAGGCGCTTAATTATAAAAAATTAAAAGGAGGATTGTCTTTTTATAAATCAGACTTTTTAGTATGCGATAAATGGAATTTAGGAGTTGATAAGTCGTCTAAGGCTTTAAATGATTTATCTAACCTGCCATCATTGACAGTTCCAGTATTAGTATTTTCTGGATCATTTGATCCTATTACTCCAGCTTCAAACGGGAAAACTATTGTTGGGAAGTTCAAAAATGGTTTTTTAGTAAATGCTCCAATTTCTGGTCATGCACCTAGTTTTTCGAAAATTGGATCTGAAATTTTAAATGAATTTATAAAAAATCCAAGTAAGAGCCCTGATGCGAAAGGATTTCAATCAAACAATAAAGTTCATTTTGTTACCGATGTAAAGGTAAATGGAGGCATTTCTAATTTTGCTAACAGCCTGAATGAATTCGATATGTTATTTTTTGTACCGTTCTTAATCGCCGTTCTTATTCTGTTAATTTCAATTTTCAGTTTTTGCTGTGCACTAATTAGAAATAGGAAAAATGCTGCCCAAAATAAATTCATGAAGTTTTTAATTATAGTAACTTCTTTATTGGGCTTATTTGCAATTATTGGTTTTGTTTTAGCTGTAAATAGTACAGCTCAAGACAATTTTTACATACTTGCTTTTGGAGTTCCAAATCAATTTGATTACTTGTTTGTCATTCAATGGGCTTTTATAGTATTTACTATGATTTCAATACTTTATTTTGCTCTTAAAATTAAGTCTATTTTGAATAAAAGCGTTGTTGTAGCTATTTTGTTCTCTTTATTACTTATCGGTGTTTATTTCCAGTATTGGGGATTTTTATTCTAAAATAATTTTTTTTGCCAGTTTTTCAAGTTCGTGATATGAGATTTTTAGCATATTAGAATAGAGTAAAGCTTCTGTCTCACTTGGTAATGGCTTTATCTTTAGAGTTATAATGTCAGATAGTATGTAGTTAACCTCTTTGTTCTTAAAACCGCTTTAGTTTTATATGACAGAAAAGGGATATAAAAGGAAAAAGCCTGCAAATCTTACGAGTTGCAGGCTTTACCATTTTTTTTTCGGATTTTTTGAAAAGATTTAGTTACCCATTTGAGAGAAAAATGACTCTAAAGAAACGGGGTAACGAACAGGGGAAACCATTCTTTGATAAAACATATGCTTTTTGAAAAGTGTGTAAAAATAAAAAAGCCTTTAAACACTTGTGTTTAAAGGCTTTTTATTTTTAAAGTTTCTTTTAAAAACTTCTACTGGCGGAGAAAGAGGGATTCGAACCCCCGGACCTGTTACAGTCAACAGTTTTCAAGACTGCCGCATTCGACCGCTCTGCCATTTCTCCAGTATGTCGCTATCAGTGCCTGATTGCGGGTGCAAATATAAGACGGTTTTTCGGTTATCAAAACTTTTTTTGGACTTTTTTTTAAAGTTTTTTGAGATAATTTACAAGTGTCTAATTATCAGTATTTCCGAAAGCGACGCTTTTTTGAAAATTAAATCAAATCGTCTAAAATTGGCGTTGGTTTTTTGTGTTCGTCGACAGCAACAAACGAAAAAGTTCCAGATACTACCGTTTCGCGAAGCTCCGAATACATTTGTTCCATGAAAATATCGACGTGAATTTTACAGCTTGTTCTTCCAACGCTGTCTACTTTTGCAACTAATTCAATTAAAGTTCCTGCTGGAATCGCTTTTTTGAAATCAATCTGACCTGTCGAAATTGTAACTACTTTTTTGCGGCTGAAACGCGTAGCGCAGATAAAAGCAACTTCATCCATAAGATGCAATGCTGTTCCTCCAAACAAAGTGTCGTAATGATTCGTTGTACTAGGGAAAACGGCTTTAAAAATTCGAGTTTCCGATTTTTGTATTCTTTCTTCTACTGTTCCCATATTAGTAATTAACGTATTCTGTAATTTCAAGTCCGTATCCAATCATACCAACTCGTTTTGTTTGTTCTGTATTCGAAACCAATCTGATTTTAGAAATATCTATATCATGAAGAATTTGAGCTCCAATACCATAATCTTTGCTGTCAATGATAACTTTTGGTGCTTTTAAAGTTCCGTTAGCTTGTAATGTTTTTAGCTCAGAAATTCTATTCAAAAGGTTAACAGCCGTCATGTCTTGATTGATAAAGATTACAGCACCTTTTCCATTTTCATTAATCACTTTAAACATATCGTCCAATTGCTGTTCGGCATTATTGGTCAATGTGCCTAATAAGTCATTATTTACCTGAGAAGAGTGAATTCTTGTTAAGATAGGCTCCCCAAGATTCCAAGTTCCTTTGGTTAAAGCAATATGGATTTGTTTGTTTGTGGTCTGTTCGTAAGCTCTTAAGCGGAAAGTTCCAAAACGAGTTTCGATATCAAAATCCTCTTTTTTAACGATTAAGCTATCGTGCTGCATTCTATAAGCAACCAGATCTTCTATAGAAACTAATTTTAAATTAAATTTTTTAGCCACTTTAACCAATTCTGGCAAACGGGACATTGTTCCGTCTTCGTTTAAGATTTCGCAGATCACGCCTGCAGGTTTAAATCCAGCTAGACGCGCAAAATCAATAGCAGCCTCAGTATGTCCTGTTCTTCTTAAAACACCGCCTTGTTTGGCGATTAAAGGGAAAATATGGCCAGGGCGAGCTAAATCGTGAGGTTTTGTATTTGGATCAACTAAGGATTCAACTGTTTTAGATCTATCTGCAGCAGAAATTCCAGTTGTAACACCTTGACCTTTTAAATCAACAGAAACAGTAAAAGCTGTTTCCATATGATCTGTATTGTTGGTCACCATTGCGCGAAGATCCAGTTCTTTGCATCGGCTTTCTGTAAGAGGCGTACAAATTAAACCACGTCCGTGAGTAGCCATAAAATTGATCATCTCTGGTGTTACTTTTTCGGCAGCAGCCAAAAAGTCACCTTCATTTTCACGATCTTCATCATCGACTACAATGATTACTTTACCTTGACGAATATCTTCTATAGCTTCTTCAATGGTATTCAATTGTATTTTTGTTGTTGACATAATTATTTTTGCTTTTGAGCAGGCGAAAACCGCTCAGAGATTTTCTGAATTAGTTGTGAAATTGGAGTTGTAATTGCGTCAAAATTAATTAATCCATTGTCGTTTGTGGCACGATAGGTTAATAATATGGCAAGTGGAGACAATATAAAAGAAGACATCCAAGAACCCATAAAAGGAGTCATTCCGCCTTCTTGAGACAGCCTTTTTCCAAATGTATTGATAAAATGGAAAGTAATAAAGATTAAGACCGCAAATACAATAGGAAGCCCAAGCCCTCCTTTTCTAATGATAGCACCAAGAGGAGCCCCAATAAAAAACATTAGGAAACAGGCAAAAGCAATAACGAATTTCTCGTATAATGCATTATAATGTTTATTGATTTCTCGCTCTTTATCTTTTAAATCTCGCTGAGTAGTTTCTATAGAATAAATATTGCTGGTTATATTGCTTCCAGCCATTTTTAAAACATCTACTTTGTCTTTGTTGGAATAAATAGATAACACATCGTTTGGAAGTGGTTTCTTCTTGATATTTTTTTGAGAATCAATAGCAAATCTTTTAATTCCAACTCTCTGATTAATGTTCTCAGAAAAAGAAACAATTTCGTTATCTAAATTTTTGCTCAATGAGTCTAGAGTGTAGCGTAACTCGTTAACATTTAGCATTGCATTTGTTCCTGCAATGCTTTCTTTGCTGTCGTCAACTTTGTTAAGCTCAGATAAATCGATATTGATGATCTGCGTTTTAAACTTTCCTTTAATGAAAGGCATTTTTGCACGATCCTCATATTTTTTTGGAGTAACATCCTGGTAATAGTAACCGTCATTTAAAACCAGTTTTAAAATGCTAGATTTTTCACTGCTTACAAGTTCACCAGTTTTTGCTTTAATAACGGTTTTATTTTCTCCCATATTATTCGCTTTTTCGTGAATAGTTACACCTGCCAGATGATTGCCGTTTTCGCCAGATTTTTTGTTTACTTTAATATTGTAAGTTCCAACATCATTAAACTGACCTTCGGCAATAGCCATTGCAGGCTTGGCTTGCGCGATGTTTTTTCTAAAGTTAACGAATTTATATTCGGCATAAGGAATAACATTGTTGGCAAACCAAAAAGCAACAATGCTTAAAACGAAAATGAAAATAATCAATACTCGCATCGCTCTTTGCAAGGAGATTCCTGAAGATTTCATTGCGGCAAATTCATAGTTTTCAGCCAGATTTCCGAAAGTCATGATAGAGGCTAATAAAACCGAAAGCGGTAAAACCAGCGGAATAATACGCGGCATAGAAAAAAGCAGGAATTTCACGACCAAAATCAAGTCGAGATCTTTACCTGCTAGTTCTGAAATAAATAGCCATACTGTCTGTAGTATGAATATGAAAAATAAGATTACAAATACCGTGGTAAATGTAAGTAAGAATGTTTTTAATAAGTATTTGTCTAGAATTTTCAACCTTCTGATTAATCTAATTTATTGATGTAGTATTTCGGGTATTTACTCGCTACAAAGGTAAATTGATTTTTTGATAATGGCTGATTGGTTTTAAAAGAATTAACGGTTAAAGTTGTTTTTGTTCCGTTTTTCCCAGTTTCAATCAAATTGTAAATGTGTTTTGTCTGAACGTCAATACCTAACAAAATTTCTTTTCTTTGGTCTTTTCTGCTAGTTGGAACTAATTTGATGTATTGAATTTTTCTTCCTTTTACATTCTGAACAATGTCCATGTTGTATTTGTAGCCAGAATTGAAGAAAGTAAGCATTTTTGAAGGAGTAATTGCGTTATCATCTTTCTCGTTTACTTTAGAAATAGTAACTTCTTCGTCTTCAGGAACGATAGTGTATGTTTTCTGACCGTCAAAGATTTTGGTAACACCCATGAAATTCAAAACATATTGATTTCCTTTCATCGTTACGTTTCCTTTACTGTCTTGATTAATGTTTTCTTTGGCATTATTCAAAGAATATTTAAAATCGATAACAATATTGTCGTAGCTTTTTATTTTAGAAGTTACTTCGTTCAATAAATCTTTCGCTTTTTTATCTTGAGCCTGAATAGAAGTGAAGCTCAAAAGCAAAATAACTGCCATTTGAAGACACTTTTTAGTCATGTTTGTGATAGAATTGTTGTTGATTTCTTGAATTTTTGCTTTCATGATTGGATTAATTTTGTTCATTATTAAAAAATTGATCAAGAGCATTTAAATCTAAGATGTTTACACTGCGTGCTTTACTGCCTTCAAACGGACCAACAATACCTGCTGCCTCAAGTTGGTCGATCAAACGACCCGCTCTGTTGTATCCTAATTTTAGTTTTCGTTGCAATAAAGAAGCAGAACCCTGCTGTGCATTGACAATTATCTCTGCCGCTTCTCTAAATAAAGTATCTCTTTCGGAAATATCTATATCAAGATTGATGCCACTTTCTTCTCCAACAAACTCTGGAAGCAAATAAGCTGTAGCGTATGCTTTTTGTCCTCCAATAAAGTCTGTAATTTTTTCCACTTCAGGCGTGTCAATGAAAGCACATTGCACACGAATTACATCGTTTCCATTGGTGTATAATAAATCTCCGCGTCCAATCAACTGATCGGCTCCCTGAGTGTCTAAAATAGTTCTAGAGTCAATTTTTGAAGTTACTCTAAACGCAATTCTGGCAGGGAAATTGGCTTTGATTAAACCTGTAATAACGTTTACAGATGGTCTTTGTGTAGCAATAATCAGGTGGATACCAATGGCTCGGGCTAATTGGGCCAGACGTGCAATTGGAACTTCGACTTCTTTTCCTGCGGTCATAATCAAATCGGCAAACTCATCGACAACCAGAACAATGTATGGTAAAAATCGGTGGCCAGCTTCTGGATTTAATTTTCTAGACTTAAATTTTTCGTTGTATTCTTTAATATTACGAACCATCGCATCTTTCAATAAAGAATAGCGATTATCCATTTCCACGCAAAGGGAATTTAAAGTATTGACAACTTTTGCATTATCTGTAATAATAGCATCTTCTGTGTCAGGAAGTTTGGCCAAATAATGTCTTTCAATTTTGTTGAAAAGCGTAAGCTCAACTTTTTTCGGATCGACCAAAACAAATTTTACTTCTGCTGGATGTTTTTTGTATAAAAGCGAAGTTAAAACCGCATTTAATCCAACAGACTTTCCTTGTCCAGTTGCTCCCGCCATCAATAAGTGAGGCATTTTAGCAAGATCGACAACAAAAGTTTCGTTAGAAATGGTTTTTCCTAGTGCAATTGGCAATTCCATTTCGGCTTCTTGGAATTTTGCGGCTCCAATGACGCTTTTCATAGAAACCATAGTTGGGTTTTTGTTTGGAACCTCAATACCGATAGTTCCTTTTCCTGGAATTGGTGCAATAATACGAATTCCTAATGCTGATAATGATAAAGCGATATCATCTTCCAGGCTCTTAATTTTTGAAATTCTGATTCCCGCTTCTGGTACAATTTCATATAAAGTAACCGATGGTCCAACGGTTGCTTTAATCTGTGCGATTTCAATTTTGTAATTGCGAAGCGTATCTACAATCTTATTTTTGTTTTCTTCTAATTCTTCTTGATTTATCGTAATTCCGCCTGTCGAATATTCTTTTAATAAATCGATGGTTGGAAATTTGTAATTTGATAAATCCAAAGTTGGATCAAATAATCCGAAATCGGCAACGAGACGTGAAGCCAAGTTTTCTTCAATAATATCTTCTTCCTCTGCTTTTTCTATTACAAATGCCTCTTCTGGAGTGGCAGTAATTTGTACAGGCGGCGGTTGAATAGGTTTTAAAATCGGGTTTAATTCAATTTCTGAAGCATGAGAAATTGTTGGCTTTAAAGCTTCCTTGTTAAGTTCGAATTGCGTGTCAACTGTTTTGATGTGAATATCATCTATTTCAGGATCGCTTTCTACTTCTTCTTTAATTGCAAATTCTTCCAGATTATAAGCGCTTTCTGGTTCATTTACAGCAGGTTTTAAAGTGTCTAATTCAGATTTGAATTCTTTTTTGGTTGAATCAAAATACGATTGGATTTTTTCTGGCGATAATTTGATTTTGAAAATCAAGTAGACAATCAAACCAAAAAGCAGTGTAAGCAGAGTACCTGTTTTTCCTAGGTAATCCTGCAGGAATAAATTTAATTCATACCCAATTGTTCCTCCTAATTCTGGTGCAGAAGTAGCAAAGAAGCCAAATAATATAGAAACGATAATGATGGCAAACATATCCCAGAACCAAGTGTTTTTTAGCTTTTGAGTTGAAAGTTCCAACGCTAAAAACATTCCGGTAAGGAAAAATAAACGCACGAAAACGAAAGAAGCAAGTCCAAAACCTCTGTAGATAATTAAATCAGCAAGATAAGCTCCGAATTTTCCGAGCCAGTTCTCTGCAACTTCAGTACGGTCGCTAAGTTGGTTTACAACACTTTGATCGTTTTGCCATTGTCCATTTACATAAAAAGAAATAAATGCGACCAATAGGGCGATAGAAAAAAGAACCAAAAGACATCCTAAAACAAATTTTTGCTGTTTAGATATCTTAAAAGATTTTTTATTTCCTTCTTGTTTGTCGTTTTTTTTATCTGCAGTTTCTTTTTTATTTTTTGCCATTCTTGCGTTTTCCTTTGCCTAAAATTTTGGAATATAAATAATCAAGCCTATTGCAATTGCAGTCATTGCGGCAAAAAATACCGCTCCAGCAGCAATATCTTTAATAAATCCGATTCGTTTGCTGTAATCAGGATGGATAAAGTCGGCAATTTTTTCAACTGCTGTGTTTAATCCTTCGATTGCTAAAACTAAACCGATTGCCAGAGTTTGACAAAGCCATTCGGTTTGTGAAATATGAAAATAAAAACCTAAAATAGTCATTATGATTCCTAATGAAAATTGGACCATAATGCTGTGTTCTGTCTTAATTAATTTTACAGCGCCGTTAAAAGCATAAGTCATGCTTTTTAAACGGCCTGTAACAAATGTGTTGTCTTTTTGAAACTCCATTTATAGGAAAATATTATAATGCGGCTAAAGCTGCTTCGTAATTTGGTTCGTTTGCGATTTCTGCAACTTGTTCTGTGTGAACGATTTTACCGTCAGCATCAACAACAATGATGGCTCTTGAATGTAAACCTGCTAAAGGTCCGTCAACGATTTCTAAACCGTTTGCTTTACCAAAAGCTCCAGTTTGAAAATCTGATAAGTTTACTACATTTTCTAAACCTTCGGCACCGCAGAAACGTTTTTGAGCGAAAGGCAAATCTCTAGAAATGCATAAAACTGTTGTGTTTTCCAATCCGCTTGCACTTGCATTGAAAGTTCTTACAGATGTTGCGCAAGTTCCTGTATCAACACTTGGGAAGATGTTTAAAACTAATTTTTTACCAGCGAAAGTGCTTAAAGAAGCAACTGATAAATCGTTTTGTACTAATTTGAAGTCAGCTAATTGTGATCCAACAGCTGGCAATTCGCCTGATGTATGAACTGGATTTCCTCCTAATGTGATAGATGCCATGATTTTTGTTTAAAATTAATGAGGCTCAAAAGTAAGGATTAATATTTGAATCTAAAAGTATTTGTTACGGGTTTAAGGAGAGATTAAGGTTGGTTTTTGGATCGCCACGAATTCACGAATTTTATATTGAAATAGCACGTTTTATATTTAGTTTGTCAGGCTGAGCGTAGTCGAGGCCCAGATAAGTGGTTCCACAATCTAAGTCGCAAATCTTTGGCGATGTACTTTGCGCGGGCTTCTCCCGAAGCCTCGGGACGCTCAGCCTGACAATTCTTTGTCGATAAATATAAAAGTCAATTGAAACCGTTTACCCGCGAGAGGGATAGGAGCTGGCTACCGGAGTAGCGCGGATAGCCCGACAGCATCCTGATAAAAGGGCGCATATGCGCAAAATGGGTTGGCCCTTTTATCGGGATGGTGGCTCGCCCAAATTATTTTAGATTTTAGTCCCGAAGCCTCGGGATAAATTTTAGATTTGCTTCACGCTTGTCAGGCTGAGCGGAGTCGAAGCCCGCGCAAAGTAATTTTGACAAAGATTGCAGAGCTACGTACGTGGACTTCGACTCCGCTCAGCCTGACAAATATTGCGTGTAAGCTGTGACTAAAAACTGCGACTAAAAACAAAAAAAGCGTCCCCAAAATAGAAACGCTTTCTTAGTCATGTTTTTTGTTTTTTCTTTGAAAAAGAGGTCGATATTATTTATCGATAGAGCCTAGTACACGTTTCATGAACGTATTTAAAGCTTCTTTTTTGTCTGTTCCTTGTGCTATCAATTTTTGCACTTCAAGGGCACCGTACATATTTGAAATCAATTCGCCGATTACATCTAATTCTTCATCTTTTAGAGAAGGAATTTCAGTCATGGCTTCTAGAACTTCGATAGTTTCTATAATGTAATCTTGATCGTTTTCTTCGATGAATTGCGTTAAATGCTTAATTACTGGTAATTTCATGTTTAGATTTCTTAGATTTTTAGACTTGCTTAGACTTTTTAGACTTTCCATAAATTTTTTACATCATCTAAGATGTCTAAAAATCTAAGGAAGTCTAACGATCTGAAATTAAGCAATTGCGTTTACAAGATCGATTAAAACTTCTTGTTTGTTAGTTTGCGTTTCACCAACCAATTGTCCGTTTACGAAAGTTGCGAATGTTGGCAAGTTGCTTACATTAGCTAATTTTCTTGATTCAGGAGAATTTTCTGCATCAACCAAAACAAAAGTGATAGCTTCATTTTCTGTTGCTAATTTTTTGAATTTTGGTTTCATAATACGGCAATTTCCGCACCATGAAGCTGAATATTGCACTACTACTTTTTCGTTTTTAGCAACTAAATCTGCTAACGTATCTTCGTTTAAGTCGATTAACATTTCTTTATTTTTTAAGGTTCAAAGTTGCAAAGGTTCAAAGAGACAAAGTTTTTGGAAACTTTATGTTTAAGTATTTTGCAAAACTAGATTATTTTGCATTTTGACCTTTGTATATGTTTAATTAGAAGGGATTTTTAAAGTAACAAAAGTTCAGGGGCAAAGTCTTTGACTTTGTTTATAAGCAGCAAAAAAGCCTTTGCCACTTTGTACCTCTGAACCTTTGTACCTTTATAAAAAATTAGTTTGCGCTTAAGTATTCAGCAGTGCTTAATCTGTCAGCAGTCATTGCTTCTTTACCAGCTTCCCAGTTTGCAGGACAAACTTCACCTTTAGTTTGGATGTGAGTGTAAGCGTCAACCATTCTTAAGTATTCGTTTACGTTACGTCCTAATGGCATATCGTTTACGCTTTCGTGGAAAATTTTTCCAGTTTCGTCAATTAGGTAAGTAGCTCTGTAAGGAACGTTTGAACCTTCGATGATAACTGAATCTGTATCTTCGCTATAGCTTGTAGATTCGATATCAAGAATACCTAAAATGTTAGCTAAGTTACGGTTTGTATCTGCTAAGATTGGGTAAGTAACACCTTCGATTCCACCATTGTTTTTTGGAGTATTTAACCAAGCAAAGTGAACTTCGTTTGTATCACAAGAAGCACCGATTACGATAGTATTTCTTTTTTCAAATTCTGGTAAAGCAGCCTGAAAGGCGTGTAATTCTGTTGGACATACAAAAGTGAAATCTTTTGGGTACCAAAACAATAATACTTTTTTGTTGTTGTTTACTGCTTCTTCAAAAATGTTGATTTTTAAATTGTCACCCATTTCTGAGATAGCATCTACTGCAATACTTGGGAATTTTTTTCCTACTAAAGACATATTATTCGTTTTAAAATTAAAATTTGTTTTCTGGTGCAAAAGTAGGGCATAAGTACAGATTCTTACAATAAGATGTGATTATAAAATTTTATAAGTCGATAAATTTTGACTATTTTTAATTTTAACTTATTGAATCTCAATGTTTACTGGTAAAACACCGTTGAAAATATTTTTCTCTAAAAATTGAACTCCTGCTGTTTTTTGAAATTCTTCAAAATCCTGATATGCCTGAATTAATCCTGAAGCCTTTTTGAGGTTAGGAATTAAAGGCAATGCGTATGGATTTCCGAACACAAAAACAATGCATTTTTTGGTCTGCAGTAATTCAGAAAGCAATTCTAAAACTTCATTATCAATTTCAAAATTATTCAGCGGTTTTGCTTTTGGAACAAATAATGAAATGATGATTGTTTCAAAATTTTCTAATTCCTTTCTGATTGTTGCAATATCTGAAGCTTCTAAATTTTCAAAAGCAAATTCTGGAGAATCAAGTTTTGCATTTAATGTTTTGAAAAATGTATTTTCAGTATTCTTATATAAACTCAGTTTGGCTAATTTGTTGCTTTTCTGAGCGTCAAAAGCCAGTTCAGCGCTTGAATTGTCTATAATTTCGGTAATTGCATTTTGTGCAATTTCTAAGTTTATTTTTGATGTTTTTTCGAAATTTAATTCGCCTGAAGCAGCAGTATTTCCAGATAGGATTCCAGCTTTTTCTTTGGCTTTCATAATTCGGTTGTAGCTTTCGAAAATACGGTCAGGAGAAGCGTTTTTATAGATTGCTTCAATTCCTTCGGGAACATTTTCAGCGAAACACAAAACATCATTTCCGGCATTGAAAGCTTCCCATTCCAATTGTCCTTTGGTTTCGTACAATTTAGAAACGCTATGCATATTTAAAGCATCAGAAATTACTAAGCCATCGTACCCTAATTTATCACGCAAAAGATCCTGAATAATCGCTTTTGATAACGTAGCAGAAGTATCTTTTCCGTCGTTTAAACTCGGAACAGCCAAATGCCCGATCATAATAGAATCGACATTGTTTTCAATTCCTTTAATGAAAGGATATAATTCGTTATCCAACAATTCTTCTAAAGTTTCTTTTAAAACCGGTAATCCTAAATGTGAATCGACATTCGTATTTCCATGTCCAGGAAAGTGTTTTAGACAGCCTAAAACACCAGCTTCAGACATTCCTTTTAAATATTCAATAGAAAAATCGGCTACCTTTTTTTTATCTTCTCCAAAAGAACGGTAACCAATTACTGGATTGTTTGGGTTGTTGTTAATGTCTGCCAAAGGCGATAAATTATACTGAATTCCGGCAGCTTTCAAATCTAAACCAATCTGTTTTCCAGCTTCGTAAACTAGATTTGATTTATTTGCTGGCAGAGCGCCAAGCGTAATCGCATACGGATATTGCGGTGTTTTTTCGATTCGCATGGCCAATCCCCATTCGGCATCAATACTGATCAAAAGTGGGGTAGAAGCGGCTTTTTGATAACGAACAATCAAAGCTTTGATTTTTTCGTAACTGTCATCGTTAAAAACTACCTTTTTCTTGCTTTCGTAATTGGTTGCAGCACTCGCACGACTGTGAAAAAAGGTCAGTCCCCCAATATTATGTTCTTTAATAAGGCGCTCTGTTTCTTGAATATTTTCTTCAGTATCGTTGATAAATACTGCTGGAAAGAAAAATTGTCCTATTTTTTGTTTTAATGCTTCGGCTGTGATTTTCATTATTATAAAGTCTTTTTCATGCAAACGCTATTATCCATTTTTTCGTAAGGCGGATAATTGGGGATTATGGTATAATTTAATTTTTGATATAAGTTGATGGCTTCCGGCTGGTTTTTTCCGGTTTCGAGAATAGTATAGGTATAACCTACTTCTTTTGCCCAGATTTCAAGCTCTTTTAAAACGGCGGAAGCAATTCCTTTTTTTCTATGATCTGGATGAACGTACATTCGTTTGATTTCTGTTATTTCTGGTTCTTTTTCGCGAAAAGCGCCACATCCAACAGGAATCCCGTTTTCATAGTAAACGATCGTGTGTTTTATTTTATCCGTTTTATTAAACTGATTATAAAAAGCATGGTCTTCGCCATCTCGAATCGCTAAATCCTGGTCTAGTAAAACAACCAGATTTATAAAGTCGATATCGTCTGAATTGGTACGCTTTAAAGTAATCATGATAAAACTATAAAAGTATTTTTATTTCAACTTTGCTTTCTTTTGTTTAGCCAATTGTTTTTTGGTTTCAAGAGCTTTTTCCAATCGGTTTTTAAATCTGAAAAGTTTTGGCAGACCTTCCAATCGATCTTCGATTGTGATAATTTCATAAACTACAATTGCTTTTTCTAAAACCCGAATTTCATTTTCGAGGTCATTTTCGTTTTTGTAGATCGTAGCTAGTCGATCGTAAGGGTGATTTCCTTTAAAGCCTTCTGCAACATTTTCTTTATACAACTCAATCGCTTTTTCAAGATTTCCATTTTTTTCGAACTCAGATCCTTTCAGATTTCGTTCGTTCTGCAAATTCTCATTGATTTCCATAGGTAAAGTTTGATTTGGGGTTTAAACTTCTTCTTCTGATTTCTTCCCAAAATCTTTTGGGAAAGTTAAAAAACGTGATAAAATAAGACCTGGAATTGTAGCTATTAAAACCCAAATAAAGAAGTTTTGGTAGCCTAAAAATTTTTGAATATAACCGCTTAACATTCCTGGAAGCATCATTCCTAATGCCATAAAACCAGTTGCAAGTGCATAATGCGCTGTTTTCGATTCTCCTTCTGCAACATGAATCAAATACATCATAAAAGCCGTAAAACCGAAACCGTAACCAAATTGCTCAACAATTACGACGGCATAAATATAGTAAATTGAGGAAGGATGAAAGAAAGCCAATAGTATAAATCCTAGAATTGGAAGGTGCATGGCTAAAAACATCGGAAACATCCATTTTGTAAGCCCTTGTTTAGAAATTGCGATTCCGCCTAATATGCCTCCAATAGTTAAGGCCGCAACTCCGCAAGTTCCGTAAATGATTCCAACAGCTTCGGTGTCCAATCCCATTCCGCCTAATTCTTTTGAATCTAATAAAAAAGGACTCAGCATTTTTAGCAATTGAGATTCTCCTAATCTGAAAACAAGGATAAACGTCAGAATTAATCCGATTTGTTTTTTCTGAAAGAAACTGACAAATATGGTTCCGAAGTTTTGATGAGGCGTTTCCTTTTTATTTTCTACAATATTAATTTCGTTCTTTGGCGTAAAAAAGAAATTGTAAACCGTAATAAAAGTCATCAACAAACCGACACAAATCATGGTATAAGACCAAGCTTTGGTATTGTCTCCAAATTTATGTTCTAAATATCCTGCAAAAAGCACCACCAATCCGTTTCCTGCAAGCATGGAAAGTCTGTAAAAAGTACTTCTGATGCCGATAAAGAAAGATTGCTTGTCTTCTGGTAAAACCAATAAATAAAAACCATCGCTGGCAATATCGTTAGATGCCGAAGCAAAGGCCGCAACCCAGAATATGGATAATGTCATAATGAAAAAACCATTGAGCGGAATGGTGAAACCGACCAGCAGAAAAGCGATAGAAATGATGAGCTGCATTAGCAGAAACCATTTTCTTTTGGTGCCGATCAATTCAATAAGAGGACTCCAAAGCGGTTTGATAACCCACGGCAGATAAAGCAAACTGGTGTAAACACCGATATCTTCGTTAGAAATACCTAGATTTTTGTACATAATTACTGAAACTGAAATAATTATGGCATAAGGCAATCCAGATGCGAAGTTTAGAAGCGGTATCCAGAACCAAGGTTTGTTATCTATTTTCATTAGGCTGATTTGGTGTATAGTTTTTAAATGGTTTTTTTAGGTCTATAGCAGTTGGCGTACTTTCATTAGCATAATAATCAATAAAAGTGACAGCGCAGGCTTTGTAAAGGTTTAACTTTCCTGCCGCTATCGCGAAAGTAATTTTTCCGTCAACTTCTTTTACGGTCACTTTTTCAATGATTTTTGTTGCATCATTGATATCAATTTTCGAAATATGCTCGCCTCCATAAACCACCATATAGCGAACCTTTGTATTCAGCGGACTTTGAAATGTAAAATTATATTTAATGCTGTCTTTACTATATTCCAAAACTTTTGGAGTATCGATAATAACGTGCCTTAAATTTGGAACTGCCGCAGGAAGCGCAGGATATTTATATTGATTTTCTTCTAAATGGCGAACCACATCGAAGTTTTTGCCCATAAACCATTTTGAACTGAAATAAGCACTTCCAGAAACATTTTTAAAGGTTCTTAGAAGATCAATCTGATTTGGAATTTCAGTCATATAATTCCAGTTTTTATCACCGTCAGCTCTAATTTTGTAGGTAGCGTGACCGATATAAATAGCCGTGTTATTAGCGTTTTCAGACCACCATTTTACCAATTTAGAATATGATGCTCTTGTGTTGTTCATACTCCAATACAATTGAGGCAGAATATAATCGATCCATTTTTGATCCATCCAAAGCATTGGATCAGCATATAAATCATCATAATTAGAAGTAGATTGTGTTTCAGAACCTTTCGGGTCTTGATATTTGTTGCGCCAAACGCCAAACGGACTTATTCCGAATTGTACCCAAGGTTTGCTTTCTTTAATTGTATTCGAAATCGCGTGCACAAAGTTGCTCACATTTGCACGGCGCCAGTCCGCAAGGCTTAAACCTGCTCCGTACTTTTTGTAAGATGCAGAATCGTTAAAAACTTTTCCAGGAACAGCATAAGGATAAAAATAATCATCAAAATGAATTGCGTCAATATCATATTTGTCAACAACTTCTTTAACCACTTTAGTTAAATGTGCCTGAACTTCTGGCAAAGCAGGATCGTAATAATATTTCCCTCCATATTCAATCATCCATTCTGGGTGTTTAAATAGATCGTGATTTGGGCTTAAAAGATTTTTGTTCAAATCGAAAGTGGCACGATAAGGATTTAACCAAGCGTGAAATTCAAATCCGCGGTTATGAGCCTGTTCAATCATCCAAGCCAAAGTATCATAATACGGATTTGGAGCCGAACCTTCCTTTCCAGTCAAAAATCTTGACCAAGGAGCAAATTCTGAAGGATAAATAGCATCGCCTACACTTCTAATTTGAACAATTACAGCATTGTAATTCAGTTTTTTGTAGGCTTCTAAAATTTCAAGATAATCAGCTTTTTCTTTTTCTACGTTGTCTGTTGCTGTTTTAGGCCAGTCGATATTGACAACTGTTGCAATCCAAACACCTCTAAATTCATTTTTAGGATGCATTATTTTTTCCTGAGAAACAGATTTCCATCCGAAGAAAAACAAAAATAGGAGAGAGTATAGTAAGTGCTGATTTTTATGCATTTTAAATGTTTATTTTAACAAGAACCAAAAATAGTTTTTTTCCGCCACGAATTCACGAATTATTTTTTTAATGATTGCGTGTTTTTCTGCCAAGCATTGTTTCGCCTGTTCGCTGTCGCTCGAGTCACGAATTATTTTTTTTAAATGATTGAAAATAATCCAATCCAGTATAATCTGTGAAATTAACCGCACTTATTTTGCATTGATTATAAATAAATACGTGAATTCGTGGCTATCTTTTTTAATCAGGAAACGAAATCTTTCCCATTGTTACCGATGGAATTCCTTTGCTGTTTCCGAAATTGTAATTGCCTCCAGAAATGGTTTCATTGGCCAATACCGCAAATAAAACCGCTTCTTTTGCGTCACCAGAAATTCCGAGTACGTCGCTTTTTTCAAATTTACATGACAATAATTCCTGTAACCACTTCACCATTAACGGATTTCGGGCACCACCGCCAGACATATAAACTGTAACCTCTTCGATTGGCGTTTTAGTATTTTCTACAACAAACAAAACGGCTTCGGCTATCGTTTCTGCGCTTAAACGTGTTAAAGTTGCCAGCAAATCTGATGCCGAAATATTTTGCAATTCTAATTTTTCCAAAGCTGAATTTACAAATTCGTGATTGAATAATTCCTGACCGATAGTTTTCGGGAAGCTTTTCTGGAAAAAAGCATCGCTTTTCAGTTCGCTTAAAAGTCCTTGATTTACGGTTCCTTTTTTAGCAATTTCAGCATCTTTATCGAAGCTTTTTTCAGGGAAAAACTGTTTGGTGAAAATATCAATTAATGTATTTGCGGTTCCCGTATCGGTTACGAAAACTTCTTCGGCGTTTTGTGAAGCGGGCAAATAAGTGAAATTGGCAATTCCGCCCATGTTAAGCATGATTCGGTTTTCCCCTTTTTTGCTGAATAATAAATAATCGCCATACACAGCCAAAGGCGCGCCTTCTCCACCCGCAGCGACGTGTTTTTGTCTGAAATCTGAAAGTGTGATAATTCCGGTTTTTACCGCAATATGATCGCCATCGCCAATTTGCAAAGTTGCATTTGGAAATTTTTCCTTCTGATGCAAAAACTTCGGAGCGTGCAGAACCGTCTGTCCGTGCGAAGCAATCAAATCGACTTCGGTTGCAGGAATGTTCCATTTTGAAAGACAATCATTTATCATTTCGGCGTGAAGATTTGCAATCCATTCGTTGAGCAAAACCAAATGCTGAAAATCAATTGTTTTTTGAGCAAACACTTTTCTGATTTCGGTTTTAATATCATCGTTGTAGTCAATGGTTTCAAACTGCTCAATTTTCACAATTGTATTTCCGCCTTCGCCCGAAATTTTGCAAAGAGCCAAATCAAGTCCGTCGAGCGAAGTTCCCGACATTAAACCTACTATTTTTCGAGTCTCTTTTTGAGCAATTTCGTAGAGGGCTTTTATGTTTTTATTCATTTTAACTAATCTTAAAAAAACGCAATTATTTGGAAACGCTAAAATGGGATTATTTTGCGTATAAATTTAGAAAAAAGAGATTTTATTGTTTCGATTTGCAAGAATTAACAAAAAATCAATAGGAATGAAATATTAATACTTAAATATGTCGCTCCGCTGGAGCTTTAGTGACGGTAAATCAAAATGGCTATAAATATTTCGCTTCTCTGAAGCTAATTTCAAATTCATAAGCCTTTGACTCCGCTCAGGATGACAATCGTTTTTGCTTTTCCAAATACTTATCGGGATTTTGCTTAATGACAATTAAGTAAGGAGAGAAAACCTTTGTCACTTTGCGACTATGAGCCTTTGTACCTTATTTAAGCACAAACTCATTCTCTTTCAGTTTCTTCAAAACCGCAGCAATAATTTTAGAACGGCATTCTGAGTTTTGAATCGTTGATGCAGTTTTAACCCAATAGCGGACATTGAGCTGAATAATTCCGCCTGCAATAACATCGGTAATTACGGCGGCGTTATCGTGGTCTTTTTGGGTTACTTCTTCACTATTTCCGAGAACCTCTTTTACGAGTTCGATGGCACGGGTATAATCAGAGCCATATTCTAGCCCGACAGTGAAAGTCTGGAGCAAAAAACCTTCGCTGTTGTAGTTGATTAAAGTGTTTTTTATGAGCAGCGCGTTTGGAATGTAAATGATTTTAGAATCGCTTTTTACTTCGGTATCGCGCAGATTGAGGTTGATGACTTCGCCTTTTACGCCGTTGCTTTCGATAATATCGCCAATAGAAAACGGACGTTTGAATGCGAGCAGAATTCCTGCCAAGAAATTTTCGCCAATATCTTTAAGTGCAAAACCAATTACAAAAGCCGAGATTCCTGCACCTGCAAGCATACTCTGTGCAACGCCTTCCAAGCCGATAATTCGGAACATAAACAAGAGCCCGATAATGATAAGAACAGACTTGATCAAACGCGCAATAAAAACTGCCAGAAGACGATCATGCATCTTAGCTTTAAGTCGGTTTCCTGCAAAAATGCCCGCACGGCTTGCGATAAACCACGAAATGAGAACGACCAAAATGGCCAGAATAAATTTTGGCGTAAGATCGACAATACTGTAATAATAGTTTTCTAAATGTTTAAAAACGTCCCGAACGAAATTTTCCATGATAATAAAGGCGTAAAAAATTTTTAAATCGTTTAATCAATTTTTTTAACACATAGAAACATAGTTTTTCTTTGCGCTTAAAGGCGTTTCATTTATTTAAATTCATACAGCTGAGTTTACAGTGCTATGCGTTTAAAAATTTTAATAGTGCTATGTGTTTAAAAATTTTAATTCAATTAAACAAAACTTTAAAATTACCTTTTTAGTAAATGAAATGCCTTACAGGATTCTCTCGGAATTTTATAGAATATGATGCAGTTATGGGATAAATTCCCAAAATAGAATCATTTTGCCATGCTATATCTTTATATTTGTTGTCTCAATTTTTGAGGAATTATTTTAAGAAAAAGCACCATTTAATATGTTGACCCAATCTCATTTAGAGCAATTAGCCAGCGAACTCGAAGGCACACTTTTATACGACGATCTTCATAAAACACTTTATTCGACAGATGCATCGGTGTATCGCATTCGGCCCAATGCGGTGGCTTTGCCTAAATCTGTGGCGGATATCAGCAAATTAATTCGTTTTGCTGCAGAGCATAATATTTCGATTACGCCTAGAACAGCTGGAACTTCTCTTGCCGGACAAGCGGTTGGAGATGGCCTCGTGGTTGATGTTTCGAAACACTTTACCAAAATATTAGGTTATGATGCAGAGAAAAGAACTGTTACGGTTCAGCCTGGCGTTATTCGTGATGAATTGAACTTATATCTAAAACCTCACGGCGTATTTTTTGCTCCTATTACATCAACTTCAAATCGTGCGATGATCGGCGGAATGGTCGGAAATAATTCTTCTGGAACAACTTCGATACGTTATGGTGTTACGCGCGATAAAATTGCTGAGGTGAAAGCGATTTTGAGTGACGGAACTGAAGTGGCCTTTGGCGAATTGACTTCGGCAGAATTTATCGAGAAAACCAAAGGCGATTCTTTAGAAAATAAAATCTACAAAAGTGTTTATGACGAACTTTCGCTTAAAGAAAATCAGGAGGAAATTATAAAAGAGTTTCCAAAGCCAGAAATTCACCGTAGAAATACAGGTTATGCCGTTGATATTTTGTTGAAATCTGAATTGTTTGGCGGAACTGAGCCCACCATAAATTTAGGAAAACTGCTTTGCGGAAGCGAAGGAACTTTGGCCTTTACAACCGAAGTAACTTTAAAAGTTGATGATTTGCCTCCTCCTCATAGTATTATGGTTGTGGCACATTATCATACGATTCAGGAATCTTTAGAATCGGTTGTGGTGGCGATGAAACATCATTTGTACACTTGCGAAATGATCGATGATACCATTTTGGATTGCACCAAAACGAGTCGTGAGCATATTAAAAACCGCTTCTTTTTGGTTGGAGAACCCAAAGCGATTATGTTGTTTGAAGTCGCTTCCAATACTTTAGAAGATGCTGAAAGGCAAGCCAATGATTTGATTGCCGATTTAGAAAAAAACAATTTTGGTTACGCGCTTGTAAAGATTTACGGGCCTGATATTGATAAAGCGAACGAATTAAGAAAAGCCGGACTCGGACTTTTGGGAAGTATTGTAGGCGATGATAAAGCGGCAGATTCTATCGAAGACACAGCGGTAGAATTAAGCGATTTGCCAGCTTATATTGCAGAATTTTCGGCGATGATGTTGCGTCACGGACAGGAAGCGATTTATTACGCTCACGCAGGTGCGGGAGAGTTGCATTTGCGTCCTGTTTTGAATTTGAAAAAAACATCCGATTTAAAATTATTTAGAACCATTGCTACAGAAGTGGCACATTTGGTCAAAAAATACAGAGGTTCGTTAAGCGGTGAACACGGAGACGGAATCGTGCGCGGAGAGTTTATTCCGTTTATGATTGGTGATAAAAATTACGAATTGCTGAAAAGATTAAAATTGGCATTTGACCCGAATTCGGTTTTAAATATCGGGAAGATTGTCAAGGCCTTAAAGATGGATGAAAATCATCGTGTAGTTTCAGGTAGGGTAGAGCCGGATATAAAAACGTTTCAGGATTTCTCAGATAGTTTAGGAATTTTGCGTGCAGCCGAAAAGTGCAACGGTTCTGGAGATTGCCGAAAAATGCCATCGGCAGGAGGAGCGATGTGCCCAAGCTATCGTGCAACCAGAAATGAGAAAGAAACGACTCGCGCACGAGCGAATGCGCTGAGAGAATATTTGACGTATTCTGAAAAAGAAAATAAATTTGACCAGAAAGAATTATACGAAGTTTTTGAGTTGTGCGTAAGCTGTAAAGCTTGTGCGAGCGAATGCCCAAGTAATGTAGACGCAGCGACTCTTAAAGCAGAATTTTTATATCAATACCAAAAAGCAAACGGATTTTCGACTCGAAATAAAATTTTTGCCAACAATGCCAAACTCAATAAAATGGGAAGCAAATTTCCATCGATTACGAATTTTATTTCTAATCAGGCTTTGGTTAAAAAAACAATGGGAATTGCCCCAGAAAGACAAGTTCCGCTTTTGGCGAAAAAGACTTTTAGAAAATGGCATCAAAATCATAAAACTGCTCAAACTGATTTTCCAAACGGCAGATTGTATCTGTTTGTAGATGAATTTACCAATTATTATGACGTAAACATCGGAATTGATGCTTTCGAATTATTGTCCGCATTGGGCTATCAGGTTTTGGTTGTAGATCACGAAGAAAGCGGAAGGACTTATCTTTCAAAAGGATTTTTGGAGGAAGCTAAAGAAATTGCCAATCACAACGTAAATGTTTTCAAGGATTTGGTTTCAGCAAATTCACCTTTAATCGGAATTGAGCCTTCAGCAATTTTGACTTTCAGGGATGAATACCTTCGTTTAGCCGATGATAAAGAGGCAGCAGAGAAATTATCAGGAAATGCTTTTACAATTGAAGAATTCTTCAAAAAAGAAATTATCGACGGAAAAATCACTTCAGATTCTTTTTCAGAAGAAACGAAAGAAATTAAAATCCACGGGCATTGCCACCAGAAATCGTTAAGTTCTGTCGAAGCGACTTTCGCAATGCTGAATCTGCCTAAAAATAACACGGTTACCATTTATAATTCGGGGTGCTGTGGGATGGCGGGGTCTTTTGGCTACGAAAAAGAACATTATCAGGTAAGTATGCAGATGGGTGAGGATACGCTTTTTCCTAAAGTGCGCAACACCGCCGAAAATGTAAAAATCGCCGCTGCAGGAACCAGCTGCCGCCATCAGATTTATGACGGAACCAAACGCGAGGCTCAGCATCCGGTTAGTATTTTGAGAAATTGCTTAAAAGGTTAGGTTCTAGATTTTTTTATTTCTCGCAGATTTGGCAGATTTAGTTTGAAAAAAATCTTCGTAAATCTTTTCAGCATAATAAAATTCTGCGTTATCTGCGGGAGAAAATGTATAGACAAAGATTTGAAAAAATAATTTTGAATTGCTTCGCCTGTTCACTATCGCTCGGGTAGTGGCAGAAAAAAACTTTGTGACTTAGCGTCTTCGCGGCAGAAAAAAATACCTGTAGAAACAAAATCATCTATAATGTTTGAAATAAAGATATTTTTTGCATTATTTGCAAAATAAAACAAAAAGCACTGAATTAAATTAATTTATAACAGGAAACATATATGGCATTTTCAAGCTTATTCCGAAAGAAAACAGTACAGGATATTCTGAAGCAGGTTGCGCAGAACGAAACAGATGGTCATAATGCTTTAGGGAAACATTTGACTACTAGAGATTTAACGGCTTTTGGAATAGCGGCGATTGTTGGGGCAGGAATTTTTAGCACTATCGGAAAAGCTAGTGCAGACGGAGGGCCAGCCGTAATTTTCTTATTCTTATTTACAGCTTTGGCTTGTAGTTTTGCCGCTTTTGCGTATGCAGAATTTGCGTCAATGGTTCCAGTTTCTGGAAGTGCTTACACGTATTCGTATGTGGCTTTTGGAGAATTGATTGCTTGGGTCATTGGCTGGGCTTTGATTATGGAATATGCCGTTGGAAACATAACAGTTGCCATATCGTGGAGCGATTATTTTACTGGACTGCTCCAGAGTGGCGGAATTCATTTGCCGCAATGGATCCAGATGGATTATTTGACTGCTTCAAACGGATTTAAAGATGCTGAAGCTTTAATGCGAGGCGGAAAATCATTCGAAAATTTAAGTGTTGCTTTACAGCAGGCGCATACCGCATGGGCGACAGCACCAACAATTGGATCTTTTCATTTCGTTACTGATATACCAGCTTTATTCATTATTATTTTGATTACAGCCTTGGTTTATAGAGGAATGAAAGAATCTCGTAATGCCAGCAATTTAATGGTTGTGGTAAAACTTTGCGTAGTGCTTTTGGTTATTGCAGTCGGAATATTTTATGTTGACACAGCAAATTGGGATCCGTTTGCGCCAAATGGAGTTAGCGGGGTTTTAAAAGGGGTTTCAGCTGTTTTCTTTGCTTACATTGGTTTTGATGCGATTTCTACAACAGCAGAAGAATGCAAAAATCCGCAAAGAGATTTGCCTCGTGGAATGATGTGGGCCATTATTATCTGTACACTTTTATACATTGCCATTGCTCTTGTTTTAACTGGAATGGTAAAATACCACGAATTAAATGTTGGAGACCCTTTGGCATTTGTTTTCGATAAATTAGATTTAAAATGGATGTCAGGAATTATTGCTGTAAGTGCAGTAGTGGCAATGGCGAGCGTTTTATTAGTTTTTCAAATGGGGCAGCCTCGTATCTGGATGAGTATGAGCCGTGATGGTTTGCTTCCAAAGAAATTCTCAACTGTTCACCCAAAATTCAAAACACCTTCTTTCGCTACAATCGTAACAGGTTTTGTAGTGGCAATTCCGGCATTATTTTTAAACTTGACAATGGTAACCGATTTATGCAGTATCGGAACATTGTTTGCCTTTGTGTTAGTTTGCGCGGGAGTTTTAGTGTTACAAAACAAGCCTGAAATTCCAAGAGGGAAATTCAAGACGCCTTACATCAATTCAAAATTCATTTTGCCAATATTAATGATTGCAGGATTGTATTATGCTTTTGCTTTCAATAATAAGGCGACAATGGCATTCATCAATAACGATCCGCAGATTTACGATGCGACTTCAATTGTAACTTCTTTAGATAAATCAGAGTCAGAACAAGTTTTCAAATATTTAGAAAGTATCGAAGTAAACAATAAGACTGCAGAAACATCCGATTTAGAGCATTTATTAGCCCAATATCAAGATGATGAAGCAAAATATGCTGAGGTAGTAAAAGGTCTGCCAATTGCTGATTCGGCAAAATATGAATCAGGACTTAGCTTATTTAAACACAAAATTCCAATGTGGATTTTCTTATTCGTTTTAGTTGGATTGGCTGTTTGGGCATTCAGAAAAAACCTGTCTTTAATTCCGCTTTTAGGATTGATCTGCTGTCTGTACATGATGGCTGAATTAAGTGTTTGGAACTGGATTTATTTTACCGTTTGGCTAATAATCGGACTTCTGATTTATTTTGGCTACAGCCGAAAAAACAGTAAACTGAATACTATTTAGGAGCTTTTTTTTAAGAATTAGACATTTTTTCTACACTTAATATTAAAATCATTTGAAAAATATCTCAAATAAAAAACTATTCTCAATATTTGTCGTCCTGTTAATATTAGATATAATTGGATTGATTTTCCAAACACAAAAAACTGGAGCTTATAATTTAAATGGTAGTTATAGTGAAGCTAATAGTGTTGGATTAATTGTAAGTGTTTTATTCGGAATTGTAATTTCTTTTCCTTTACTTTTTGCTTTTATAGCTGCTGTAATTGCACTTTTTATGAATAAAGTGCTTCCATACAAAAAAAGATTTATTAGAATATTCTTGTTTATTTTAGTTATTTTTTATGCAATCTTTTTTGGTTCGAATTTTGTTAAATTTTATTTGAGAAAAGTTGAAAATTATATATTTAAAAGCCGTTCTGAGTGCTTCAGAGCGGCTTTTTGCATTCTTAATATTTTATAGAAGTATTCTTATGTTTTAAAAACGCTTTTCCTTAAGTTTGTTTTCTGTAAAATTTTAAATTTAATTAGCAATACATGAGTTTTCTCGATAAAATATTGGGCAGAAAAGATGCTCCAATACAATCTTACAATGATTTCTGGAATTGGTTTTCAGCAAACGAAAAAGACTTTTTTAAAACCGTTCAAAGCGGAGAAAATATACATCAAGGTTTTTTTGATAGATTGGCTCCAAAACTGGATGAAATACACGAAGGAATTTATTTTCTTACTGGAATGTTTGATGATCAGACTGCCGAATTAGTTCTTACGCCCGACGGAGCAATCAGGAATGTTTATGCAATTGAAGAATTAGTGGCTAATGCTCCCAAAATTAATGGCTGGAAATTTACTGCTCTAAAACCAGCATCAGACATCAATAATGTAAGCATAACATATCAGGATTTTGAATTCAGTAAAGAAAACTTAAAATTTTATCCTCGAATTCATGAAGGTTATCCTGACGAAATAGATTTAGTGATTGTTTATGATCATTTTGTAGAAGCGAAAAAATCTAATATTACCAACGGAGTGTATATTTTTCTGGATAATTATTTGGGAGAACTGCATTCTGTCACGTTAATTGATAATCTTCTAGTGGCTGGACCTGAGCAAACTTCGGAAGAGTTAATACCAATCGAGAAATTAAAAGATTATTTAATTTGGAGAGAAAAAGAATTTGTTGAGAAATACGAAGGAACCCGACATAATACAGAGAATGACAGTTATGCTAATTTTGAAGGTAAAAAACAAGATGGCTCAATAGTTCTGGCTCTGATCAATACTACAATTATTGAGTGGGATAAAAAAGCATCGCATCCGTGGGTTTTTATAGTAGCAATTCCTTTTGATGACTGCGATAATGGAGGATTGCCAGACGAAAAAACATATAAGCTGTTAGATGAAATCGAAGAAGAAATTATCCATAATTTACCAGATTCTGAAGGTTATTTAAATATTGGGCGAGAAACGGCAAACAATAAAAGGGAAATCTTTTTTACTTGCAAAGACTTTAGAAAACCAGCCAAAATTGCCGATGAATTAATTAAAAAATACAGCGGTGTTTTTGAAATAAGTTACGAAATCTATAAAGACAAATATTGGCAGTCGTTTAGACATTTTGAGCCAAGATAAAGTGCAAAAAGCCGTTCTGGAAAATTCCGAACGGCTTTTTGATTTCCAAAAAAAAAATCCGCTTAAAGAAAGATCTCCAGCGGATTCAAAACAATCTAATAAAAAATGTGCAAATTTATTTATAGAGTAATGTTTCCTGTTTTAAGACTCCAAGCTCAATCATACAAGCTTTCATCATTTCGTAAGTGCGCTGAATATCGTTGTCTAGTCCGATAGAAAAACGAATTAAGCCATCGGTCAATCCCATTTCTTTCTGTTCTTCTAACGGGATTTCACTAGAAGTCGAAGTTCCCGGCGCGCTAAATAACGTTTTATAAAAACCTAGACTTACCGCTAGATAGCCTAGATTTCGTTCCTGCATCAGTTCCATTAATTCATTGGCTTTTTCCAAAGAACCTACGTCAATCGTCAGCATTCCGCCAAAACCATATTCTGGATTAATCATTGTTTTGTACAATTCATGGCTCGGGTGGCTTTTCAATCCTGGGTAAACTGTTTTTAAACCGTCTTTTTCAAATTGGTCGGCTAGAAAATGAGCATTATGGCTGTGCTGTTTAATTCGGATATGAAGGGTACGTAGATTTTTCATTACACTAGCAGAACGCAGACTGTCCATTGTTGGTCCTAAAAGCATACTCGCTCCAGAATTTACATTTTTTAGCGAGTTGATAAATTCTTTAGAAGCGCAGGTCACGCCGCCAACCGTATCACTGCTTCCGTTGATATATTTTGTCAAACTATGAATCACGATGTCAGCACCCAATTTTGCAGGCGAAACAGATAATGGTGAGAACGTATTATCGACAACCAATTTCAAATTATGTTTTTTAGCGATTTCTGCCAACCCACGAATATCAGCAACTTCCAATAATGGGTTACTTACGGTTTCGCAATACAAAACTTTAGTTTTCGAAGTAATTGCGGCTTCAACAGCATCTAGTTTTGTAATATCAACAAAGCTCGTTTCAATTCCGAATCTTGGCGTAAAGTTTTTTAAGAAAGCGTAAGTTCCACCATAAATCGTTCGGCTTGAAACGATATGATCGCCCGCACCGCACAATTGCAATAGAGTAGGCGTAATCGCGCCCATTCCAGATGCTGAAACATTTGCAGTTTCTGTTCCTTCCATTGCCGCCAAAGCCTGATCTAAATATAAATTGCTTGGAGAGGAATGGCGGGAGTATAAATAGCAGCCTTCCACGTTGCCTTCAAAAGTATCAAACATGGTTTTAGCCGATAGAAAAGTATAAGTAGAAGAATCAGAAATCGACGGATTCACACCGCCAAATTCGCCAAAATATTGCAAATCCTGAATTTTATCTGCTGGGTTGAAGTCTTTCATTTTTAAGTCATTGTGAGGAATGAAACATCTCATCCTCAGGTTTATATTTATCGTTTTTGAATTGTAACTGTCATTGTCATCCTAAGCGTGGTCGAAGGATTAGGAGCTATTCCCGCTTTCCGTTTCATCCCGATAGCTATCGGGACATAAAAAAATCAAAGTTTCTAATGTTCTAAAAAGAGCTTCCGTGGGTCGCTTTTCTAAAACAAGAAACTTATGCCTTTTTTACTCCGGGCTTTCCGCTACAATCAGGGCTCGGGCACTCATTTTAAAAATAAATTCTGTTCAAAATAAGATCTATTTAGAAAATTAATCAATAATAAAATGTATATTTAGATTTTAAAACTATAAAAATGAGTTTATAGTGATTTTTAATTTAATTTTGAGATAAAAAGTACAGTTGTATAGATTTTCTTTCTTTTCAACAAAAACAAAAACAACTAACGAGAACAATGATATTAGACGCTATAGACAAAAAACTCTTAGTCTTATTACAAACCGACAGTAAAAAAACAACTAAAGAATTGTCATTAAAACTTGATCTTTCTGTTACAGCGGTTTATGAAAGAATCAAAAAGTTAGAAAGAGAGGGAATAATAAAAAACTACGTAGCCTTAGTCGATAAGTCCAAAATCGAAAAAGGATTTGTAGTATTCTGCCATTTAAAACTCATTCAACATACTAAAGAGTTTTTGACCAAATTCGAAAGCGAAGTCATAAAACTCAATGAGGTTTTAGAATGCCATCACGTAAGCGGCGATTACGATTACATCCTAAAAGTTTTGGTAAAAGATATGGAAGCCTATCGAGAATTTTTAGTAACCAAATTAACCTCATTGCAGCATATTGGGAGCACGCAAAGTATGTTTATGATTAGTGAGGTTAAGAACTCGACGGTGATTTCTTTTTAGGGAGGTTCAAAGGTTCAAAGGTTTAAGGGGCAAAGGTTTTCTGTAGAGACGCACTGCAGTGCGTCTAACGCAACGGTGATTTTTTTTTAAGGGACTAGGTTCTGAGGTTTTTACTCTCATTTTATGTCATTTCGACGAAGGAGAAATCTTCGCAAGTAACTCCGTAAAGAGAGTCCAATCTTTGTCGAGCTTCTCGCGGAGATTTCTCCTTCGTCGAAATGACAAATGGTACGTGTTAATCTTTGCTAAAAAAACTTTGCGGCTTCGCGTCTTTGCGAGATTAAAAACAAAAAACTTTGCGACCTTCGCGTAATTCTTCGCGCTCTTTGCGGTAAAACCTTCCTCCAAAATTTCACACAAAAAACATTGAAATTTAAACTTCAAACAAAACTTTATTCCTTAATTTTGTAACCGCTAAAATAAAAATAGACAAACTATGAGTTCATTTGACGTAGTCGTTATAGGTTCAGGTCCTGGTGGATATGTATCAGCAATTCGTTGCGCACAATTAGGTTTCAAAACTGCCATTGTAGAAAAATATAATTCATTAGGCGGTACTTGCCTTAACGTAGGTTGTATTCCTTCAAAAGCATTATTATCTTCTTCACATCATTATGCAGAAATTGCTCATTTTGCAGATCACGGAATCGAAGTTTCTGGTGATGTAAAGATCAATTTAGAGAAAATGATCGCGCGCAAGCAAGCCGTTGTAGATCAAACTGTAGGTGGAATCAACTACCTAATGGATAAAAATAAAATTACTGTTTTCAATGGTTTAGGTTCTTTCGTAGATGCAACTCACATTGCTGTTGCAAAAGCTGACGGAACTTCAGAAACTATCGAAGCAAAATATACTGTAATTGCTACAGGTTCAAAACCATCTTCTTTACCGTTCATCAAAATTGATAAAGAAAGAATCATCACTTCTACTGAGGCTTTAGCTTTAAAAGAAGTTCCAAAACACTTAGTGATCATTGGTGGTGGTGTTATCGGAATCGAGCTTGGACAAGTTTACCTTCGTTTAGGAACTCAGGTTTCTGTGGTTGAATTCATGGACAGAATTATTCCAGGAATGGACGGAGCTCTTTCTAAAGAATTGACTAAAGTATTGAAAAAACAAGGAATGAAGTTCTATGTTTCTCATAAAGTAAAATCAGTTGAAAGAAACGGCGATGCTGTTGTGGTTCAGGCTGAAAATGCAAAAGGAGAAACGATTACTCTTGAGGGAGATTACTCATTGGTTTCTGTTGGTCGTCGTCCTTACACAGACGGATTAAACGCTGACAAAGCAGGAGTTAAAATTTCAGACAGAGGACAAGTTGAAGTAAATGATCATTTACAAACTAGCACTCCAAATATCTATGCAATTGGTGACGTTGTTCGTGGAGCGATGCTGGCGCACAAAGCAGAGGAAGAAGGAGTAATGGTTGCTGAAATCTTAGCTGGTCAAAAACCTCATATCGATTACAATTTAATCCCGGGAGTAGTTTATACTTGGCCAGAAGTTGCTGCGGTTGGACAAACTGAAGAGCAATTGAAAGCAGCTGGAGTAAAATACAAATCAGGAAGTTTCCCATTCAAAGCTTTAGGACGTGCTAGAGCAAGTGCTGACTTAGACGGATTTGTAAAAATCTTGGCTGATGAGAAAACTGATGAGGTTTTAGGAGTTCACATGATTGGTGCTCGTACAGCCGATTTAATTGCTGAGGCGGTTACTGCAATGGAATTCAAAGCTTCTGCTGAGGATATTTCAAGAATGAGCCATGCGCACCCGACTTTCGCAGAAGCGGTAAAAGAAGCAGCGTTGGCAGCAACTGAAAATAGAGCTTTACACGTATAGTTTTTACGTTAAATGATATTGGTAAACCGTCGGAGTGATTCGACGGTTTTTTTATGCTTTGTATAATATAATAATCAAAAATAATTTTGTAAATTAGATGTATGTTTCAGATGCTATCTTTATGATAATTAAAAAGATAGTATTATGAAAACAAAATATATAGTTCCAGTTTTGATTGGAGCAGGAATCGGAATCGCGTTATACTCATGCGGAGGCGGAATTCCAACAAATGCAAAAGCTGTAACAAACTTTGACAGCGCAAAATATCTCGGAAAGTGGTACGAAATTGCCAGATTGGATTATAAATGGGAAAGAGATCTAGACAATGTAACTGCCGAGTATTCTTTAAACGAAGATAAAACTATAAAAGTCGATAATAAGGGCTATAATGTCAAAAAAGACAAATGGGAACAAAGTGTCGGGAAAGCTAGATTTGTCAAAAAAGACAACATTGGTATGCTAAAAGTCTCATTTTTTGGTCCTTTTTATTCTGGTTACAATGTCGTAGCAATCGATCCTGATTACAAATACGCACTTGTAGCTGGAGAAAGTTTAAAATATATGTGGATACTTTCTAGAGAAAAAACAATTCCGGAAAGTATAAAAGCAGATTTTCTTATCAAGGCTCAGGAAATTGGATATAATGTAACCGATTTGGTCTGGGTTAAACATGAGAGAACAAATTAAAATAAAAAGCCCGTCATATCGTCTGACGGGCTTTTTGTTCTTTTTTGAAAATAATTTTATGCTGTAAAAACACTTTTATAATTATCCCAGTATCTGTAAATCAAGAAAAGGTTTCCTATAAAAAGAAGCGCTGCAATAGGCAGGCCATCTGGAGTTAGGAAATAATTGATAAACAAAATATTTACCGTAATGGGTAAGATCAAGATGTTTGCTAGCGTTACGTAACGCCCAGTTACAAATGCAATTCCGCACAATAACTCGATAGATTTTGCCAGTGGCATTAAATACGTGGAAGCCATTAAACCTACGTTAAAAGCCTTAAAGTTTCCCGTAGTTTCTGGTTCGGGCATGAGATGGAAAAAATAACTGATAGAGGCAAACAGCAGCAAAAGGCCAATTAAAACGCGGACAATAATTGTGGCAATTTTCATAATACTTAGGATTTTTTAAGGTTAAAAAACATAATTAAGTTATTGGAAAAGAAACAATCTATAAGCTTAAATTAGAATCGCAAATTGTTTTTTTTGAGGTTCTTTTTTAAGGATCTTACAATTAAATTAACGCTCTTTTGGGATTAATCTAATTGTATATCAAATATAACGAATTTTTTCTTATAAAATGAACGTCTTTTTAACAGTTTTGCAATGCAATTCGAATCATTTGATTATTTTTTTGTTTTCTATTAATGAAAGAATTTTGTCGTAATTTTGACCTTTAAAATTACCATTTTTGAGAGTTTCCATTCATAAAAATATTGCCAATCCGAAACTGTTTAAAGAACAGCTTTTAAGTTGGGCGCAGCAATTTCGCGAAGTCGTTTTTTTAGACAGTAATTCTTATCCGCAGCAGTATTCTAGTTTTGACTGCATTTTGGCAGTTGATGCTTTTACTTCTTTAAAAACAGATTATTACAATGCTTTTGAAGATTTAAAACAATATCAGCAAAACACAAAAGACTGGCTTTTTGGATATCTTTCTTATGATTTGAAGAATGATATTGAGCGCCTTCAATCGAATAATTTTGATGGTTTGAATTTTCCGGATTTATTTTTCTTTCAGCCTAAAAAAGTTTTTATTCTGAAAGGAAATGAACTCGAAATTCAGTATTTAATGCTTTGCGATGACGAGTTTGAAGAAGATTTTGAAGAAATAATAAAAACTCAAAGTGAAATATTTGTCACACTGAGCGGTCCCGAGGCTTCGGGAGAAGTGAAGCAGCGCATTTCTAAAGAATTATACATTCACAAAGTGAATCAACTGCTTCATCATATTCGTATTGGCGATATGTACGAGGCAAATTTCTGTATGGAATTTTATGCTGAAGAAGCCGTTATAAATCCGCTAGAAAAGTTTCAGAAGCTAAATGAAATTTCGCAAGCGCCATTTTCGGTTTTTTTCAAAAATTACAAAAATTACTTGCTTTCAGCTTCTCCAGAGCGTTATTTGAAAAAGGAAGGAGAAAAAATCATTTCACAGCCCATTAAAGGAACTTCAAAACGTTTTAGTGATGTTGTTGAAGACGAAAAATCAAAATCAGTTTTAGCGTCAGATGCCAAAGAGCGAGCTGAAAATATCATGATAACCGATTTGGTCAGAAATGATTTATCGCATACAGCGCAAAAAGGCTCAGTTGAGGTTGAAGAACTTTGCGGCATTTATTCGTTTCTGCAGGTGCATCAGATGATTTCGACAATAACTTCAAAATTAGATTCTAAATTTTCTCCAGTAGACGTTTTGAAAACAACTTTTCCTATGGGAAGCATGACTGGTGCACCAAAAATATCGGTAATGGAAATTGTTGAAAATCTAGAAGAAACCAAAAGAGGTTTGTACAGCGGTGCAATAGGATATTTTACACCTGAAGGCGATTTTGATTTCAATGTCGTAATCAGAAGTATTTTGTACAATCAGGAAAATAAGTATGTTTCTTTTTCAGTTGGGAGTGCCATAACATCGCTTTCAGTTCCTGAAAAAGAATATGAAGAATGTCTGCTGAAAGCAAAAGCAATGCACGAAGTTTTGCGATGATTTTTTTTTTTTTTTAGCCACGAATTCACGAATTATTTATGCCCGCGCTGTATTAAAATAAATTCGTGAATTGCTTCTCCTGTTCACTGTCGCTCGAGTCGTGGCGGAAAAAACTCTATGCTTAACATTTCATTTAAAAATAGATCAAATTTAATTTTTTACTTTTATCAGATGTTTTCAAAATTTCAAAATCATATCGTTTCAAGATTTCCCTTTTTAGCCGAAAAAAAACTTTTTCTGGCTGTAAGCGGTGGGCTAGACAGTATGGTTTTGCTGCATCTATTGAATCAATTGCCTTATGAAATTGCAGTTTTGCATTGTAATTTTCAGCTTCGAGGAATGGAAAGTTTTGGAGATCAAGAGTTTATTCAGGATTATTGCAGTCAAAATAATATTCCAATTTTTACGACTCATTTTGATACAGAAGCTTTCGCGAAAGATTACAAGCTTTCTACACAAGTTGCGGCGAGAGAATTGCGTTACAGCTGGTTTTATGAGCTTTTGGAAAAGGAAAATTTCGATTATATTCTGACTGCTCATCATGCTGACGATAATCTGGAAACTTTTATTATCAACTTAACTCGCGGAACTGGATTAGAAGGTTTGACTGGAATTCCAGAACAAAACGATAAAATTATTCGTCCTCTACTGCCTTTTTCGAGAGAAGAAATCTTGAAATATGCAGAAGAAAATAATATCGAATGGAGGGAAGACAGCAGTAATGCTTCGACTAAATATCTCAGAAATAAGATTCGCCATAATTTGGTGCCGGTTTTAAAAGAAATCAATCCGAATTTTTTGGATGCTTTTCAGAAAACGCAATCTTTTCTTCAAGAATCAAAAGAAATGGTAGAAGATGCCTCGATTATTGTTTATCAGCAGGTGGCAAAAGAAGAAGGCGATGATATACATTTCGATTTAAATCAGCTAAAAAAACTTCCGAATTATAAATCGTATCTCTATCAATGGCTGAAAGAATTTGGTTTTTCTGCCTGGAATGATATTTATGATTTGGTTGAAGGGCAGTCTGGGAAACAAGTTCTTTCAGAGGAATTTAGATTATTGAAAAATAGAGAAACACTTATTTTGAGTCCGTTTTCTGAAACGTCAGAAAAAGACGAATATGAAATTGGTGAAAACGATACAGACGTTAATTTTCCCTTAAAAATGAGCCTTTGTAACGTAGGTCACACAACATTCGGTTCAAATAAAGTTATATTTGTTGATTCCGATAAAATCCGTTACCCCCTGATATTGCGTAAATGGAAAGAAGGAGATGTTTTTCAGCCGTTTGGTATGAATGGAAAATCAAAAAAAGTAAGCAAACTTTTTAAAGACGAAAAACTATCCTTGATCGAAAAAGAAAAGACCTGGATTTTGTGCTCAGATGATCAAATTGTCTGGGTAATCGGAATGAGACAGGATGAACGTTTTAAAATAGAAAATGCCACAAATAAAATACTTAAAATAGAATTACTATAATGAACTTTACACAAGCCCATCAGTCGATAACTTCGAAAAGTATCTGGAATAAAATAACTGTTTTTCTGCTCTTTTTCTTTTTTGCCCTAACAAGCAAAGCTCAGATTTTGGAGCCTGTAAAATGGACTTCTAAAATGGAGAAGAAAGGAGATAAGGTTATTTTAATTTTTGATGGAACAATCGAAAAAGACTGGCATATGTACTCGCAGTTTACACCAGACGGCGGTCCGCTTGCTTTGGAGATTTCGTTTAAAAATCAAAAAGGAAATTACGAGTTAATCGGAAAAGCAAAAGAAGGTAAAACAAGAACCGCTTTTAATGATGTTTTTGGTGTAGATGAGACTTTCTTTGAAGGCAAAGCGCATATTGAACAAGAGATAAAAATCATTAACCCAAATTTAAAAACGGTTGATGTAGATTTTGATTTTCAGGTTTGTAAAGAAGTTTGCATCAATTCTAGCAAGAAATTCTCGATTGCTGTTCCTTCAACTTTTAAAATGGATGAAGTTCCAGTCGTAGCTGAAGCTAAACTAGATGAAACAAAAGTAGCCGGTTTGGCGGTTGATACTGTCAAAAAAGAAGAAGCTGCTCAGCCGAAGGTAGAGAAAACAGCTGGAAGTGCTGCGGCAGAAATTCCCGCGCCAGCGCCTTCGAGAAGTTTGTGGTCTATCTTTTTTATTGCCTTTTTATCAGGATTTGCAGCCTTGTTGACGCCTTGCGTTTTCCCAATGATCCCAATGACGGTAAGTTTTTTTACCAAACAAAGCAAAAGCCGTGCAAAAGGAATTAGAAACGCTATTATTTACGGGTTTTCAATCATAGCAATTTATGTGATTTTAGGTCTTATTGTAACTAAAATATTTGGTGCGGATGCTTTGAATGCATTGTCTACAGACGTTTGGTTTAACTTGATTTTCTTTGTGATTTTGGTCATTTTTGCCACTTCATTTTTAGGTGCTTTCGAAATCATGCTTCCGAACTCATGGGCAAACAAAGCTGATCAGCAGGCAGATAAAGGCGGATTAATTGGAATATTGTTCATGGCTTTAGCTTTGGCAATCGTATCGTTTTCTTGTACAGGACCAATTGTGGGAACCTTATTGGTTGAAGCGGCTTCAAACGGAGGAATAGCTCCGATTGTTGGAATGTTAGGATTCTCATTGGCATTAGCGCTTCCATTTATGTTATTTGCCATGTTTCCAGGATGGTTAAATTCATTGCCAAAATCTGGAGGATGGCTAAACACTGTAAAAGTTGTTTTAGGGTTTTTAGAACTTGCTTTGGCATTCAAATTTTTATCAAATGCAGATTTGGTTTTACAATTGCATTTTTTAGAAAGAGAAGTATTTATCGCAATTTGGATTGCTATTTTTGGAGCTTTGACTTTATATTTATTCGGAAAAATTACGCTGCCGCATGATAGTCCAACCAATCATATTTCTGTAGGAAGACTGTATTTAGGATTGCTGACATTTGTATTTACAATGTATTTGATTCCTGGACTTTGGGGAGCTCCTTTAAAACTAATCAGTGCATTCCCACCGCCGCCTCAGTATAGCGAAAGTCCGTTTGGAGTAGGAGGTTCAGGAAATGGAGCGGTTTCTGCAGAATCTATAAAAGGGATGCCGCAAGGAGCTGAATTAGGTCCGCATGGAATTATGGTTTTCCATGATTACGAAGATGGATTAGCATATGCAAAAGAAATCAATAAGCCAATTATGCTTGATTTTACGGGCTATGCGTGCGTGAATTGCAGAAAAATGGAAAATAACGTTTGGTCAGATCCTTCAGTTTTGCCAATCCTTAAAAATGATGTGGTTTTGATTTCTCTTTATGTAGATGATAAACGTGAATTGCCGAAAGAAGAGCAATTTACAACTGAAGCAGGAGACAAAATCATTACAGTTGGAGACAAATGGACCGATTTTATGATTTCTAAATATAAAACCAATACGCAGCCGCTGTATGTGATTACCGATTTGGAAGGAAATAATTTGAATAGCACAAAGCCGACAATCAGTTATGTGAGTACAGAAGAATATCTGCAATGGCTAAAAGAAGGAATTTCTAATTTTAAATAAGATTCATAGCTTTAGAAGCTAAAAATAAATATTTTCTTGGGGTTGAAATTAATTCAAACGAAAGCGTTCTAATTTATTAGAGCGCTTTTTTATTATCTGGGTGTAATGGAATGGATTGAAGATAAAATGATTCCAAACAAAAAGCACTCTAAGTCAAATTTAGAGTGCTTTTCTATTTATCAAGCGAAAGTGAAAATTAATTTCTTATAAGAATTCTCCGTGTTGAGAGATGTCTAATCCTAGTTCTTCTTTTTCTTCTGTAACTCTTAGCGGAGTGATTTTATTTACGATGAAAAACAATGCGTAAGAAGCAACAAAAGCAAAGATTGAAACCACAACCAAAGCAGTCAATTGGTTAATGAATAAAGTTGGAGTTCCGAAAATTAAACCTTGATTGTCTCCAACAGCAGGGTTGATTGCTTTTGATGCGAAAACGCCAGTTAAAAGCATACCTACCATACCTCCAACACCGTGACAAGCAAATACGTCAAGAGCATCGTCGATTTTTCCTTTAGGGAATTTGCTCACTACAATGTTACTTACAATTGCAGAGAATAAACCAATGAAGATTGCGTGAGGAATGCTTACAAAACCAGCAGCAGGTGTAATGGCAACAAGACCTACAACGGCTCCGATACAAGCTCCAAGAGCCGATAATTTGTGTCCTAAAATTTTGTCAAGGAAAACCCAAGCCATTGCAGCAGCAGCAGCGGCAACAGTAGTTGTTCCTAAAGCTTGAGCAGCAAGGCCATTTGCTCCTAAAGCAGATCCAGCATTGAAACCAAACCATCCGAACCATAGCAAACCAGTTCCCAATAATACGTAAGTGATTCTAGCAGGATTTACTTTTTGAACTTTTCTTTTTCCTAAGAAAATAGCGCCAGCCAAAGCAGCCCATCCAGCACTCATATGAACTACAGTTCCTCCAGCGAAGTCAAGAACTCCCATTTTGAAGAAAACTCCATCAGGATGCCATGTCATGTGAGCTAGTGGAGCATATATTAATAATATGAATAAAACCATGAATAACAAATACGCCCAGAAACGGATACGTTCTGCAAAAGCGCCTGTAATTAATGCAGGAGTGATGATAGCGAATTTTGCCTGAAATAATGCGAATAAAATAAATGGAATTGTTGGCGCAAGGCTCCAAGCTGTATTGGTTCCAACTCCTTCAAAGAATAAATTATGAGACGGATCCCCGATAATCCCTCCGATAGTTGGTCCAAAAGCAAGTCCAAAAGCAACAACAGTCCAAAGAATAGTAACAATTACCATAGCCATAAAACTCTGAAGCATAGTGCTAATTACGTTTTTCTTACCAACCATACCTCCGTAGAAAAAACCTAATCCAGGTGTCATTAGCAATACAAAAGCGGTTGCAACGATCATCCAGGCAGTATCTCCCGTATCAAACTTTACTGCTTCTGCAGGAATTGGGTTGTCTGCAATAATAAAGTTCGAAATAAAGCTTAGGACTAAAATCGTGATGAGAATCACACTTAAAATAATTTTTCGCATAGTTATTTAGTTTTAAAATTTTTTATAAAAGTATAAAATCATTTTATGCCCCATTAAAAAATGGGGTTAGATGGTTGATTTTTATCAAATTTAAAATTTAACCCCCGTGATTTTGTATGAATTTCTTAAAACAAACTTAAAATTTACAATTTGGCAACATTTTTTTTTCACTTAACATCATTTTTGATAATTTTTGGGGTAATTGATTGCTATTTTTTGTAGGATAATGGATATTTGTTGTTTATAAAACGTCTGTATAGGTGTTGTTGTGAAAATTTTTTAATCTTTTTAACAATTTTGATGATTATAATTTAAGAATGGGAAATAGAAACATAAAATGGGGAATTGTCGGACTAGGAAATATTGCCAGCCAATTTGCCTCAGATTTATTATTGATTGAAAATGCTGAATTGACGGCAGTTGCTTCGAGAGATTTTGCTAAAGCTGAAGAATTTGGGGCAAAATTTAATGCTTTAAGGATGTATAATTCCTATGATATGCTTTTTGAAGATTCAGAAGTTGAAATTGTTTACATCGCAACTCCTCATAATTCGCACGCCGAATTAGCTATAAAAGCATTAGAAAATGGTAAACACGTGTTGTGTGAAAAGCCAATGTCTTTATCTTACGAAGATGCAAAAAGAATGATTGAAGCTTCTAGAAAACATAATAGGTTTTTTATGGAAGCTTTTTGGACAAGGTTTATTCCATCGATGCAGGACGTTTTGCAAAAAATAAATGATGGAGCAATTGGAAAGATCAATTATATAAAAGCCGATTTCGCCTTTCACGGAAGTGAAACAGAAAACAAAAGACTTTTTGATAAAGAACTGGGCGGAGGAGCTTTGTTTGATATTGGTGTTTATCCTTTATTTCTGTCTTATATAGTATTAGGAAAACCAAAAGAGATTTTAGCAAAAGCAATAAAACATAAAAATGACATTGATCTGCAGACTTCGATGATTTTGCAATACGAAACAGCTCAATCGGTTTTGCACGCTTCTATAGTTTCTGAATCTGATATGAAAGCTATTATTTCAGGGACAAAAGGACGAATAGAATTAAACGCGCCTTGGTTTATTGCCGATGGATATTCTTTGTTTGCAAATGAAGAAAAAGAAGCAACATTTATTTTGCCAGCTTTAGGAAAAGGATATTCTCATGAAATTATGGAATGTCAAAATTGTATTCTGCATAATCAAATTGAAAGTAAGCTTTGGTCGCACCAGAATAGCTTGGATTTGAGCGGTATAGTGGAGGAAATTAAAAATCAAATTAAACTTCCGTTTTAGATTTAGAATAATTTGTAATAAAATATTTACATTTTATGTTTTTTTCATTAGTTTTAAAAACAATTAATGAAAGATAATTTATGTTAGTAAAAGTTTACGGAAGTGCCGTATTTGGAGTTGAGGCCACAACGATTACAGTTGAGGTGCATATGGATAAAGGGATTGGTTATCATTTGGTTGGGCTTCCAGACAATGCTATAAAAGAAAGCAGTTTTAGAATTGCCGCTGCTTTAAAGAATAACGGATTTAATTTTCCGGGAAAGAAAATTACGGTCAATATGGCGCCTGCCGACCTTCGAAAAGAAGGTTCTTCATATGATTTGACATTGGCAATGGGAATTTTGGTCGGTTCAGATCAGATAAAAGCACCAGAAATTGATCGGTATATTATTATGGGAGAACTTTCTCTTGATGGAAGTTTGCAGCCCATTCGCGGAGCATTACCCATAGCAATCAAAGCTAAAGAGGAAGGCTACAAAGGATTTTTTCTTCCGATTCAGAATGTAAAAGAAGCTGCAATCGTATCTGGTTTAGATGTGTACGGAGTTGAGAATTTAAAAGAAATTATAGATTTTTTTGCTGGAAAAGGAACTCTTCAACCGACTGTTATTGATACAAGGGCAGAATTTTACAAAACGCTCGATTTTCCCGAACACGATTTTTCAGATGTACGCGGGCAAGAAAGCATAAAACGCTGTATGGAAATCGCCGCAGCAGGCGGGCACAACATCATATTGATTGGTCCGCCAGGAGCAGGTAAAACCATGCTGGCGAAACGAGTTCCGAGTATTTTGCCTCCTATGACATTGCGCGAAGCTTTGGAGACAACTAAAATTCACAGCGTTGCAGGAAAACTAAAAGAAGTCGGATTAATGAATCAGAGACCATTTAGAAGTCCGCATCATACTATTTCAAATGTGGCTCTGGTCGGTGGCGGAAGTTATCCTCAGCCAGGCGAGATTTCGATGGCACATAATGGTGTTTTGTTTTTAGATGAATTGCCAGAATTTAAACGAGATGTTTTAGAAGTAATGCGTCAGCCCTTGGAAGATCGAGAAGTGACGATTTCGCGTGCAAAATTTACCATTACCTACCCATCATCTTTTATGCTGGTGGCAAGCATGAATCCAAGTCCAAGCGGGTTTTTTAATGATCCGAGTATGCCAAATACTTCTTCGCCGCACGAAATGCAGCGGTACATGAGTAAAATTTCGGGACCGTTATTGGATCGGATTGATATTCATATAGAAGTTACGCCTGTTCCGTTTGAGAAATTGTCAGATGAGCGAAAAGCAGAAAGCAGTGTTGAAATTCGCAAACGAGTTACAGCAGCAAGAGAAATTCAAACCAAGCGATTTGAAACTGTAGAAAATGTTCATTACAATGCGCAAATGAGCAGCAAACTGATTCGAGATTTTTGTGTCTTGGATGAATCTTCGAAAGAATTGCTTAAAACAGCTATGGAAAGATTAAATCTTTCAGCCAGAGCTTACGATCGAATTTTGAAAGTTTCCAGAACCATTGCCGATTTAGACCATTCAGAAAATATTGTTTGTTCGCATATTGCAGAGGCAATTCAATATAGAAGTCTGGATAGAGAAGGGTGGTTGGGGTAAGTTTTTAATGCTAAAATTATATATGCTAATTGAAAATTTTTCAATTAGCATATATAATTAGAAAAATTAAAATTAAAAGAAAGAATATCCGACAATCAAAGAAGTAGTTTGATAAGACGAACCCCAGTTAGGATTTTCAGCCAATATACCTCTAGGAGTTTGATATCTTACCTCTGCACTAAATTTATCTAAGAATTTGCATCCTAGGCCAAACCCAAAATTGATACCAGATTTTACATCCAATTTATTTAGTTCAGAACCATCTTTTCTCGTTACACTGACTTTAGAGTTATTGCTGAAATCTACAACAAGAGATCCGTTAGCAAATATTTGTACATTTTTATTAATGAAGAAATAACGTCTAAGCCCAATTGGCAATTCAATAGATTTGTAATCTACTTTCCCTATTAGTGTTCCGCCAACAACTTGAGAATTTTGTATGGATTGCTCTCCTTTATAATATTGATAGGTTGGCTCAACAATAACAGACCATCTGTTTTTATTGAATGGCAAAATAAATTCAGCTTCAATTCCTAAGCTAAAGCTTGATTTTCCGCCAAAGTCAAAATCCATTCCTTCAAAGACAGAGTTGTCCATAGATAGTGAGCTGTTATTATATCTAGGTCTAAGCGTAAGGTTAAATAAATCTTTCTTTTCTTTTACTTCTAGATCAACAAATTCAGAATTTGTGCATTTATTATATTTTGTGAAAATACGCATCAGAGCATTTTTGGTATAACTTAATGTCTCATATTCGTTTTGCTGTATATTATCACATTTCAAATCAAGATAAAGCTGCTCTCTGAATTGATTATTTTTAGCAATTTGGTCGTCATTTGCAAAGTAGGTTTTGTAAACAAGCTGCTTTATTTCAGAATCATTCATTTTGTAAAAGAAACGTCTTACAGTTCCATCATCAAACAAATACAAAGAAGCATTTCCTTCCATTAGCACCTGCAGAAACAAATTTTCCTGTCTAAAAACAGGATTTTTGTCTTTGTTCATGTTTTGCAGGTTTTTTGTGGAGCGATCTATGTTTACAGTTGCTCTAATAAATTTGTTTTGACCAGAAATTCCAAAACCTTTTACAGTTTTAATGTCTGCATCGATAATAGGCGAATCAGTAGAAAGTCGATATCTGAAATTGGTAGGCGTATTTTTCCAATCTATATTTTCAATGAGGCATTCTGTTTTTTGATTGTTTTCTGAGATAATAAATCCTTTTTCGAAAGCTATTTGAGAATAGTTTTTAACAGTTAGAAGTAAAGTTAAAGCAAGAAATAAAATTTGTTTTTTCATTAAATTAAATAGGTTATTATAGATTTGTTTTATTTTGGTGAATAAAAAGAGTTATTCTTTTTTTAATTGAGTAGTGAAATAATTGCGTTTATTGTAGATAGGTTTAATTATTATATGATTTTTTGCCAAATATACTATTACAAGGGCCTATGATCTTTACGGGAAAACGTAATTTTGTTTATTTTTCTCAAAAAAAAATGTTTATAGCTTGTTGCTGCTTTTTACGCTTTTATTGTCCTCTGATTTATAGTTGGTTACTGTTTGTCTTATAAATAAAAAATCATAAAAGAAGAGTCGCTTTTATGATTTTTTTGGTTAAACAAAACGAGACGTTTTTGTAAAAAAAACTTGTTTTATCCTTAAATGTGAGGGTAAAAGAATTTAAAAGAATTAGAAACAGCTGTATGCAGAATCGATCCGTGGTTTTCTTCTGGAAAATAATCAAAATAGATTTTTACAGTTTTGCTTTTAGATTCCTTTAATTTTTCTGCTAATAAATTCGCATCAACTTCCATAACACGCGGAATTTCTGTTGGAGTAAGTCCTTCTTTTCCCACAGCGATATAAACTTCTGTTTGCTGATTGAAATTTTCTTTTAACATTTCAGAATCCAAATCTAGCAGAGAACCGTTATTCCACCATAAACTTGGACTTACGATAACATATTTATTAAACAGAGCGGGCTTTTTAAGCAGGATTTCAGTTCCCAATAAACCGCCAAGAGACTGGCCAATAATGGTTTTAGAATCATTTGTATTGTATTTTTTTTCAATAAAAGGCTGTAACTCCTTTTCGATAAAAGCAATAAATTGATCAGAATGTCCTGTTGTCGGAAAACGTGTTTTATCTTTTTCTAGAGTAGTAGGAAAGGTGAAATCTCTTTTTCTGTCTACTGTAGCGATCCCTACCACGATTGATTTAGGCACCTGATTGATCCATTCAAAACTATTAAACTGAACCAACCCCGAAATATGAATAAAATCTTCATCAGCAGAGCCGTCCAATAAATAAATGACAGGATATTTTGTAGCTTCTGCAGGATTGTAGCCTTCTGGAAGGTAAATGTTTAAGATTCTTTTTTCGTTTAATTCTTTTGATTGAATTTCTTCGATTACGCCTAATACGAAAGGCTTTGAAGTTTCTATGTTTTTTGTTTTGCTCTTTTGGCTGAATGTTGCATTAAAAGAAAAGAGTAAAAAGGTTAAGGCAATAAATCTGGTCATTAATTTTTGAAATTTTGTGGCAACGATTCTTGTTTTACTTCTTGTTCAGGTTTGTAGTAACTGCTCCTGTTTGTAGTAACAATGAGAACGCCAGCTTCACCATAATTGCCATAAATGTTGATGCCTTTCTGTTTTTCAAGGGCAATAATTTTTTTGATTTCAATTTTAGAAAGCACAAGTTTTTCTTTTTCTAAATCTTCAAAGCGATGCGGAATTCCATCAACCACTACAATCGGATGGTCAGTGATTTTTCCTGCTTTGGCAAGATTTGAAATAGAATCGGAAAGATAGAGTTTGTCTTGTCCTTCATCAGAAAGCTCGTATCTGTTTTGAGAAAAAACAGCAGCAGAAATGAACAAAAACAGAATGGTAAAGAATTTCATCATTTGTATTTTTTTTAGTTTTTAGAATTTAGAAAATCAATTTTCGATTCGAAAATACAAAAAAATCCTGCAAAAATGCAGGATTTAACAAAAGGCGTTTATTATTTAAACTTTATTTTTTTTCGGCAAAAATAGCATCTAGGCCTTCCATGGCGATAGTGAAACCTTCTTTGAATCCCATTTGAATAATCATTTCCAAGTCAGATAGTTTTTCGTGTTTAATTACCACATCAACAAATGTAGAACCGTCTTTTTCGGAGAAAGTCACATCCCAGTCAGAACGCGGAAATTCTTTGTTTAAATTTCCTTCGCTATCGGTAAAAGCATCTAAGTACTTAAAATTAGTTTTAGGGTTAATTGAAGTAAAATCGGCAATTGCCCAATGTTCTTCACCATCTGGCCCAAGCATAGCATATAATCTTCGTCCGCCCTCTTTAAAATCCATACTTTTTGTTTTGGATTTCCACGGAGCTGGAGCCCACCACAAGTCCAGAATTTGAGGTTCTGTCCAAGCAGACCAAACCTGAGGTAGCGAAGCGTTAAATTCTCGTTTTACATTGACAGTCTTATTTTCTTTATCAACAGTAAAATTCATTAAAAGATTTGATTTCATTTTCTTTAGATTTTTTAATTCGTTAATAATAATTCGTTTGAAATGTTTTTATTTTTCGGCTAAGATTTTATCCAAACCTTCCATTGCAGAAGTAAATCCTTGCTTGAATCCCATTTCGATTATTTTTTCCAGTTCTTCAAAACTTTCTCTAGTAATTGTGATATCTACTATAGTTAAATCTCCCTGTTCAGAAAACGAGACATTCCAGTATGAACTTCCAAATTGAGAATTTGGATTTCCGTCAGCATCGCAAAAAGTAGAGGTATATTTAAAATTTGTTTTAGGAGAAATCGAAGTATAATCAAAAGTGCTCCAGCCTTGCGTGCCTTCGGGCCCGACCATTGCATATAATCTTCTGCCGCCTTCTTTAAATTCCATGCTTTTTGTCTCCGATTTGAATGGAGCTGGCGCCCACCATTGATCAAGAATTGAGGCTTCTGTCCAAGCAGACCAAACATTAGACAAAGGAGCGGCAAATTCGCGTTTTATATTTACAGTTTTATTTTCCTTGTCTACAGAAAAATTCATTAATAAATCAGTTTTCATTTTCTTTAGCTTTTAAGTTTAATAATACTTGATCCAATTGACTAAAGCGCTGTTCCCAAATTGCTTTAAATTGCTCCAGCCATTGATCAATTTCCTTCATTTTTTCAATTTTGAGCTGATAATAAATTTCCCTGCCCAATTTCTTTTCTTCCAATAAATCACTTTCATTCAGTATTTTAATGTGTTTAGATACTGCCTGTCTTGTAGTTTGAAACTGCTCTGCAATAGTATTTGGGGTTAATGCACTCGAAGAAATCAAAACTAAAATCGCTCTTCGCGTCGGATCGGCAATTGCCTGAAAAATATCTCGTTTCATTTTTAAATATAAATTAAGCAACTAATCAGTTGCAAATATACGCAACTTTTTGGTTGCGCAATTAAAAATTTGATTTTTTTTAATTGAAAAAGTATTTAAACAAAAAAAGACGCATCAAAAATGCGTCTTTTCTCTGTAATCGGGGTTACATAATTATCGTCTAAATTTATTTTTTACAATGATATCTTTCAGCTTGGCTTTCAAGTCTTCGCCCGTGTCGTAAACCATCTGTTCGTTGTTCGGAAAAGGAACAGCACGTTTGTCAAAATATCCGAGATAATTATCATCGCAAGCACCTCTGTTTCCTTTGTAGGTAGAATAAATATTCTCAAAAACATATTCGCTGCTTATTGGGAAAGTCTGTACCAGCTGATTGCTTTTTAAATCTACATAATCCACTTTTGCTGTTACGAGACATGATTTAAACTGTCTGAATTCATATACCGTTGCGCGAAGTGTTTTATAATTGTCAACTTTAATCTCTTTGCCCAAACTGTCTTTTACAGGTCTTCCGCGGCTGTCCAGAAGCGTTTTTACACCATCTTTAACTTGTTTTTCTTTAACAAATTCTTTTTCTTTAATCTGTTCTGGCGAAATGGCAATTTGCCTAAAACTTAGTATCAGGCTATAATCATACGACACATTTTTTTGTCTCGTGCTGTGGTAAACCGTCCATTTATCATTCAAGCCATATGTTTTAAAATCCAATAAATCGTCCTGAAGCATTTTCGGGATTACCATATTGGTTTCGTTCTTAGCATAAACATCAACGAAATCAGTTCCTTTAAACTGAGCGTCGTCCATCAGTTTTTTGGTGTTTTTGTAACTTGGATTAATGCTTTCTAAATACGCAAAATCATCATATGCCTTTCTAAAATCCAATTTGTTATTTGATTTCAAAAGCGACGAAGCATTTTCGTATAAATATTTTGAAAGGGCATTTTTGCTGTTTACAATCTCATTCGAATAATTATCAAAAGGGAAATAAGCATTTTTTCCCTGCTTTAATAAAGGCAGAGGCAATAAAGGGCGAATTTTTTCCTGACGGTTATTTAGCTGTAAATAAGTGTTATAAATGCGTTCAGCGTTGGCAGGATTATTCTCTTTGTTGAGCATTTCCAAATTTCGAAGATCGCGATCTTTGGCTTTTGCAAAAGCTTCTTCCAGTAAATAAACATAATCTTGTTTTCCTTTAGAATCTTTTTTGGTGCGAAGCGCTTCCACAGCGCGATCAATGGCGCCATCATAATTTCCGTCGCTAAGCATTGATTGCGTTGTTTTTACCCCGCAAGAAGCAAAAGCTAAAAACAATATAGAAAATAGAAAAGTAATTTTTTGCATAGTGTGTTTTTTGAGGGTGTAAATATATTTCATTTAATTTTCAACAACTATGCCTTTTTTTAGTTTTTTTAGAGAGTAGAAAAGAGATTTTTTGAGTATAAGAAAAAACTAATTTTCCCAGTTTTCGATTACATTATTACTCCATAGTTTTTCAGCAAATTCCTTAAAAGCTTTCGAGCCTTTTTTAAAGTTTTCATCCATTTTATATTCTCCGCCTTCAAATTGTTTTTTGCCATTATCATCTATGCCAACAGCCACTTTATTTTCGCCACGCATGGCATATTTTGTATTGCCTTCATACATGATAATCTTCATGTCAGAAGGACTTACGTCGCCATGACATACCGTTTTATACATGAGCCAGGTTTCAGCAATTCCATTTTTGTCTAAATCTGTAACCTGAAATGTATTTTTTACAAATGAAGCCACAATGTCAACCGGACAATCTGAAATATAATCATAAACTCTCCAAGTTTGCTTTACCTCATTGCCTGATGCAATAAAATGATACGCAAATAATTCGGCATCAGAGCCTTCTGTTTCGTGAGTGAATTTTTTGTTGATGTGATAGCCAGTTTCTGTAGTGATTACGATATTATCTCCCAATTTGTCTTTCCAGCGAACAGCATTTTTTATAAAGCCTTCGTATTTAATTGAAGCAGGAAATTGAGTGGAATCGATTTTTTCAACTGTTAAGACAAAAGGTTCTTCAGTTGAAGGTTTTTCATTTGAAACGACAGTTGTTGCTTCATCTTTTTTCTCTGGTTTACAATTTGAAAATAGAGCAATAAATAGTAAAAGAATTGTGATTTTTTTCATAAAAGATGTGTGTGTTTATTTGGTGAGCTGTTTTTTTATCAATACAATCTGTCCCAAATGATAGTAGCTATGCTCAATCATAGCTTCGATATTTCTTTTATAAGTTCCGTACTTAACATCTACAAAGTTTTCATGGAGTTTACTGTCAGACATCTGCTCTACTAAGGAAGCAAACTCTTCGGCTTCATTCCAAAATTTAGTTAGAAAATTTTCCCACTGTTCCTGCGAATGAATGGGAGGAAAGTCAAAACTAAATTTGTCTTTTATATCCAATGTTCCGCCTTTAAAAACCTGATTGATTCCATTTATATAATAATGAATATGTTGAGCCAAAGCGGCAATAGTATTTAAACCTTGTATCGGACTAACTGCTATTTTCCAATCGAGATTTTCGAGCTGATCTTTAAAATTGGTGTTCGCAATCCAAGTTCCGTTTAAAATAACTTCTCTGAAACGATTGGCAATTTCTGTTGTACTTTTCATATTCAGTAATTTAAGAGTTACTATTAAAAGTTTATTCCTGCTGAATCCACTCGTATTTTCCGTTTTTCAGATAAATAACACCGCCTCCGCAGCTTTCTTCGGCATGAATAAAGATTCCGTCATTTGGCAGTTTTATTTTGTCTTCTTCTGCAACTTGTTCTTCGCCAATAATATCGCCATTTTCATTTACATTGTTAAAGTAAACCTCATTTTTAGGCGCTTTTTCAAATATTCCTGCCCAATCAATTTCGTCAAAACCTTGTGCTAAAATATCATTTCCAAACCCTAAATAATCAGTTCTTTTTCCGTTTCCGTAAGTGATTTTGAAACCGCTTTTTTTGTTGTTTGTGCTTCTAAAGATTTCTACAGTTTCGTCTAGATTATCTCCGTCAAGATCGCATAAAATTTTATTGGTTTTATGTTTTGTAGATAACACAATCGTATCTGCTTTTTGTGTTTCTGGTTCTTTCTTTTCAGTTATTTTCAAAGAATCTTTTGGAGCATTTTTAGAAGTTTCTGTTTTTGCTTCTTTTTTACAAGAAATAGTAAGTACAGACAAAAGGAGTAGAGTTCTAATTTTCATATTAGGCTTAGATAAATTTTAAAATGCTAATATAAAAAAATTACGTACGAAAATAGATTGCTTTTTATTGTAGTTAAGCAGTCTTTCAGTTCATTTTTAATTTAGAGATTCAAAAAGAGCGAATTGTTTTAATATTAAAACTGCTATCGAATTTTTGAAAATTGAAGTCTTTCTCTTAAAAGTGCTCCTAAGAGTGGCAATATTCCAATTATAATAATTTCGATTAAATAGAATCCAGTTCTTTCTATAAAAGAAGGGTATTTTAAAAAGTTAGAGAATATTGTCAAAAAGGGCCATTCAAAAGGAAATAAATACATCTGTACAATAATCCAAATAAAACTTGAATCTATATTTTTATTAGGTAATTGGTTTGGACTTATAATGCAAGAAATAATAAATAAAAATAAACCAAGGAATCCAAGAATACAATATTTTAGCTTTTTATGTTTTTTATGGAGGTTATAAAACCAGAATAAATATAGATTAAAATAGTAGCTATAAAAAAAGGAATAATTAGAAACAAATTGGTTACTTTAATCATGCAAAATGAAAAAATGCAGACTAAAAAATGAGTAAATATTATATTTTTCATTTTTTCCTAATCTTCACCTGATATACAATTTCCCAGAAAATAATAGAAAAAATGGCATTGGCAAAAATGGCGGTTTGGACATTCTCAGTGAATGTTCTAAACAAAAGCATTTCTCCTGCTTTTATAGCTAAAAATACACTTAAAAATGCAATTAGGAATGAACAAATAATATTTAATAATAAGCTCCATTTCAAAACAAAACAAGCATAAATAATATTTAAGAATGTATATCCAAAACTTACCGTAATAAAAAAATTACTATTTAGTCTGTCAGAAAGTTCAAACAAAAAGGAAGCAGCAAAAAAATACACTATAAGCATTATCAAATAGATCAAGATTCTAGCTTTTAATTTCATTTTTGCTTTTTCTTTTTTTAGTAAAATTTTAAAAAATTATTTGGATTTCCTAATCTTCACCTGATACACAATTTCCCAAAAAATAATTGAGAAAACAGCATTAGCAAAAATGGCAGTTTTAACCTGATAAGGATCGTAATTGACAAACAGATGTAAATTGGTAAACTGTAAAGCGAGAAACATTGCTAAAGCCGCAATTCCTACAGCGCAAAGCACATTTAGCAAAGGTTTCCATTTTAAAGCTGTAAAAACATAAATAAGATTCAAAATGCCGAAACCAACACCCAAAGTCACAAACGGATCACCTTTAAACTTTTCGTTTAATTCAAGTAGAAGATGTGTAGAAGTAAGATATAAAAAGAAAAGTATGGAATAAATTAGGATTCGTATTTGTGGTTTCATTTTGTATTGTTTTTTATCGAGCAAAATTAAGCATTTAAAATGAAGCTCTGATTAGGTTTTTATGGCAAAAGCGTTTCTATTTTGGTTTCCGATTTTTCCCTTAGCGGACTATCTGCTTTTAAGCTCCAAATGATTAAAAATTTGCCTTTTACAACATATTCTTCTGGATGCTCATCTGTTGGTTCACCAGCTTTTCCCCAAAGCAAACCTTGCAGAAAACGGTCGCCTTTGAATACATGATCAAATTCAAAGTACATAATAGAACCGCGATCTGCTTTGCTTTTAAAACTCTGAATAGCTTTACTTTTTATAGTTCCAACAATGTTGCTGTAGGTTTCTATATCATTATAAAAGCTACAAGCTTGCGGCGTAATGCAGATATTGCCGTCACTTACCATATAGCCGCCTTTCGGAATTTCTTTTGGTTTTAGTTTTAAATCGGCTAGGGTTTGGCTAAATAAATTGGTTGCAAATAATAGTAATAGTGTTGATAGTAGGATTGTAGGTTTCATTTGATTTTTGGGGGTTTGTTCGGGTTTTTAAAAATAGGCTTTTTATTTGAGATTTATTAAGCGAATCTTTTGTAAAATTGACTTTGGTCTTTTGTGTCAATTACAATTGTTTGAGCACATAAATCTCCAAGCCTCTGATTATATTGAGTGTTTTTTATGAGCAATATTCCCAATAGTCCAAAGAACCATAAATCGAGCATATCAAATAAATGTCTTATAAATGATTGTCCTAAAGTCAAACTCGTAGAATTACTATCTTTTATAGAAATAACTTGTAAATCAAATACAAGATTTCCTAGAGTACCGCCATATTTTGCTTCAAATCCTACCATATATGCAAACCATATTAGTATGTTTGCAAATGCAGGAAAACCTGTTATATGTATGCCTTCTGAGTCTTTTTCTCCAAAGTAAATAAACATTATTAGAAGTACTCCAAATATTAATGAATAGTCAATCAATCCAGCAAGAATTCTTTTTTTTAAATTTGGTTTTGTGGCTATTTGTCTAGAGTTCATTTTTGGTATTTTAGTTTACAAAAAAAGCATAAAATCGTAAAATATTTGTGCTTTTGTAAAATTTTATTTTTTAAGGAATTTATTTTTTCTTAGCTAAAATAGATTGTTATAAGTTTCAGTTTTGAATTCAATTTTCCACAATCTTGTCATTTGGGCGGTTACTTTGAGTGGGCTTCGACTCCGCTCAGCCTGACAAAGTGAAGCAATCTAAAATCTAAAGTCAGAAATCTACAATAAAAAAATCCCGCCTCAATTAAGAAACGGGATTAAAGTGATATTCTCTTTTTTTCTATTGTTAAACCGTAGCTGCAGTTTCTTGTGGCAACGGAATTTGATTTTTAAGTAAATCTTCAAATGTTTCAGCTTGGCGAATCAAGATTCCTTGTCCGTTCATCCAAAGCACTTCGGCTGGTTTGTATCTTGAGTTGTAGTTCGAAGACATTGAGAAACAGTATGCTCCAGCGTTTCTGAATTCTAAAATGTCACCTTCAGTGATTTCTGCAATTCTACGGTTGTTGGCAAAAGTATCAGTCTCGCAAATGTATCCTACAACAGAGTAAAAACGCTCTTTTCCTTTTGGATTAGAAATGTTTTCGATATGGTGTGAAGATCCGTAAAACATCGGACGGATTAAGTGGTTGAAACCACTGTCAATTCCAGCGAAAACTGTTGATGTTGTCTGTTTTACTACGTTTACTTTTACTAAGAAATGACCTGCTTCACTCACCAAGAATTTTCCTGGTTCGAAAATCAATGTTAAATCTCTTCCGTATTCTGCACAGAAAGCATTGAATCTTTTAGATAATTTTTTACCTAATTCTTCGATGTCTGTTTCGATATCGTCTTTTTTGTAAGGAACTTTGAATCCGCTTCCGAAATCTAAGAATTGTAAATCTTTGAAATGTTTAGCGGTATCGAACAAGATTTCAGCAGCATATAAGAATACTTCGATATCTAAAATATCAGATCCTGTGTGCATGTGAATACCAATAATACTCATTTTTGTGTTCTCTACAATTCGCAAAATATGCGGAATCTGATGCACAGAAATTCCGAATTTGCTATCGATATGTCCAACAGAAATGTTAGCGTTTCCGCCGGCCATTACGTGTGGATTGATACGGATACATACCGGAATATGTGGATGTTTTGTTCCGAATTGCTCTAAAATAGATAAATTGTCGATATTGATTTGTACACCCATTGCGGCAACTTCTTCAATCTCTTCCAGAGAAACGCCGTTTGGTGTAAAGAAAATTCTTTCGGGTTCATAGCCAGCATGAAGCCCTAACTGAACTTCCTGAATCGATACAGTGTCTAAGCCAGACCCCATGTTCTTTAATAACTGTAGAATCGCAATGTTAGACAATGCCTTCATGGCATAATTAACTCTTAAGTTTTCTACCTTAGAGAAAGCTTTAGTTAATCTGTTGTACTGAGATTGGATTTTTTCAGCATCGTAAACATACAATGGACTTCCAAATTGGTCTGCTAACTGCAGTAAATCTTTTGCTTGCATTTTTAAATCATTTTGGGCAAAGTTATTACACTTTTGATTACCAGCAAATAATTTGCAGAAAAATAACAAAATATAACAAATTGTTTTATTTTAAACAAAAAGTTGGTGTTTTTGGAATTTTATAACGTGGTAGGAGGTTCAAAGGGGCAGAGGTACAAAGATACAAAGGTTTTCTGCCACGAATTCACGAATTTAACTTATTTTTAAATGCTGTTGAAATTGTTTTTTTTTATGAATTAAATGCATTTCTTTTTATCGTAATTTTTAAAAGAAGCCAGATGATTGTATTTAGCCCCGATTGAGGCGGTATCCTCGCAGTGGAACGGAGAGATATAGCCGAAAGCGGGAACTATGTTTATTAAAATGCCTATTGCGATGCTTTAAAATGAGAAAATTTTTTCGCCACGAATTCACGAATTATTCTAATTTCTTATTCTGAATCAATCGCTGAAAGTTATTGGAATATTTAGAATATAATTCGTGAAATTTAAAGGAAAGAATAGTTTAAATATCAAATATAAATTAGAGTAATTCGTGAATTGCTTCGCCAGTTCGCTATCGCTCGGGTCGTGGCTAAAAAAAATTATGGCAAAAACAAAACCCCTGAATATAAATTCAAGGGTTTGTTAGTAGTTATGTTGTTTATCAGAATAAAGATTTAATAAAATGCTAGGGGAAAAACTTAGTATCTTAGCATCTTAGTATTTCAGAACCTAAGATTTATAAGCTCGGTAAATCTCCTTTTCCTTTAGTAGGCAAGTTTGTAGATCCCATAAGGAATAAATCTACTTCTCTTGCTGCTTCGCGACCTTCTGAAATAGCCCACACGATTAATGATTGTCCTCTTCTCATATCACCTGCAGTGAAAATGTGAGGTACGTTTGTCTGGTAGTTGTGCGCTTTATAGTTGCTTCTTGCGTCAATTTCGATTCCTAATTGCTCGCTTAACGTTTTCTCAGGACCTGTAAATCCAAGAGCTAGTAAAGCTAAATCGCAAGGCCAGATTTTCTCAGAACCTTCTTTTTCGATTAATTCAGGACGTTGGCCTGGAGTCATTTTCCATTGCACTTCAACTGTTTTTAATCCAGTTAATTCACCTTTTTCGTTAGAAATAAATTCTTTTGTGTTGATCAACCAGTTTCTGTCGCAACCCTCTTCGTGAGAAGAAGATGTTTTTAACTGCAACGGCCAGAAAGGCCAAGGAGTTGACTCGCTTCTTCCAACAGGAGGTTTTGGTAAAATCTCAAAGTTGGTTACCGATTTAGCTCCGTGTCTGTTTGAAGTTCCGATACAGTCAGAACCAGTATCTCCACCACCAATAACGATTACATCTTTACCAGTAGCTTTAACTTGATCTGGAATAGATTCGCCGTATAAAACTTTAGTTTGCTGTGTCAAGAAATCCATTGCCTGAACAACGCCTTTGCTTTCGATTCCTTTAGTTGGCAAGCTTCTTCTTTCAGTTGCTCCTCCGCATAAAACGATAGAATCGAATGCGTTTAATTCTTCAACGCTGAAGTTAACACCAACATTTACATTCGTTTTGAAAGTGATTCCTTCCGCTTCCAAAATAGCTACACGACGGTCGATAATTCCTTTTTCTAATTTGAAATTTGGAATTCCGTAACGTAATAAACCTCCAATTGCGTTGTCTCTTTCAAAAACAGTAACAGTGTGACCCGCTCTGTTTAATTGTTGAGCAGCTGCAAGACCTGCAGGTCCTGAACCAATAACGGCAACAGTTTTACCTGTTCTTGTTTTTGGCGCTTGTGGTTTAATCCATCCTTCAGCGAAACCTCTTTCTACGATGCTTTTTTCGATGTTTTCGATAGAAACAGGATCTTTAATGATTCCTAATACACATGATTTCTCACATGGAGCAGGGCATAAGCGTCCTGTAAATTCAGGGAAGTTGTTAGTAGATTGTAAAATCTCTAATGCGCTCTGCCATTCTTCCTGATGCACCATGTCGTTGAAGTCAGGAATTAAATTTCCTAACGGACAACCGCTGTGGCAAAAAGGAATACCGCAGTCCATACATCTTGATCCTTGTTCTTTTAATTTATCTTTTGGTACCGGAATAGTAAATTCGTTGTAGTTCGAAACACGTTCTGCAACTGCTAAATTACTTTCGTCGGCTCTATTATATTCTTTAAATCCGCCTATTTTACCCATGACATTTAAATAATTTTTCAATTTTTAAATCCCAAATTCCAAATTCTAAAATCCTTCGACTTCGCTCAGGAAGACATAGTGAAGAAATCTAAAATCTAAAATCTGAATTCTAAAATCATTTAATTAAGCTATTAATTCTTCTATTTGTTTTTCTTCTGCAATTCGTTTTAATGCTTTTTTGTAATCAGTAGGCATTACTTTTACGAAGTGCTGTTGTTCATTTTCCCAGTCTGCTAAAATTCTCTTAGCTAATGGACTGCTGGTGTACAACGAATGGTTTTTGATCAGTTTTCTTAGTTTAGTAACGTCTTCTTCTTCCATTGGGTCGAATGCAACCATTTCCATGTTGCAAACCGTAGAATCGAATTTCTTGTTTGGATCGTAAACATAAGCCACACCACCGCTCATACCAGCTGCGAAGTTTCTTCCTGTTTTTCCTAAAACTACTACTGTACCACCTGTCATGTACTCGCATCCGTGATCTCCAATTCCTTCTACAACTGCTGTTGCTCCAGAGTTTCTCACACAGAAGCGCTCTCCTGCGATACCATTAATATAAGCCTCTCCGGTAATAGCTCCGTAAAGGGCAACGTTTCCGATAATGATGTTATCTTCAGGGTTGAAAGTCGCAGTAGGAGGTACTTTTACAATTAGTTTTCCTCCAGAAAGACCTTTTCCTAAATAGTCATTACAGTTTCCGTGAATTTTAAATGACAATCCGTTTGTTGCGAATGCACCAAAACTTTGTCCGGCAGAACCTTCAAAATCAACTAAAATAGTGTCATCTGGTAATCCTTGTGCGCCATAAATTTTTGAGATTTCGTTACTCAAAATCGCACCTACAGAACGGTCTGTGTTTTTGATTTTGAATGTAACTCTCGTTTTCTCTTTTCTATAGATAGACGGAATAGCTTCTTTGATGATGTCAAAATCCAATACGTTTTCAAGAGCGTGATCCTGAGTTGTTGTATTATGATTTGGAACTGTTTTAGCTTTTTCCGGTTTGTATAGAATAGTCGATAAGTCTAAGCCATTAGCTTTATAATGTTTGATAGCTTTGTCTACGTTTAATTTTTGAGACTGACCTACCATTTCTTTTAAAGTTCTGAAACCTAGCTGCGCCATAATTTCTCTTAACTCTTCAGCAATAAAATACATGAAGTTGATTACGTGCTCTGGAGTTCCTTTGAAATTTTTTCTCAATTCAGGATCCTGAGTTGCAATACCAACAGGGCAAGTATTTAAGTGGCAAGCTCTCATCATGATACATCCAGAAGCTACAAGCGGTGCAGTTGCAAATCCAAATTCTTCAGCTCCTAATAAAGCAGCTATCGCCACGTCACGACCTGTTTTCAACTGTCCGTCACACTCTAAAACGACACGGCTTCTTAAGTCGTTTAAAATCAAAGTTTGCTGTGCTTCAGCTAAACCAAGTTCCCATGGAATACCTGTGTGCTGTAAAGATGTTAATGGAGCAGCTCCCGTTCCTCCGTCATAACCTGAAATCAAGATAACGTCAGCTTTTGCTTTGGCAACACCAGCAGCGATGGTTCCAACTCCAACTTCAGAAACTAATTTCACATTGATACGAGCTTCGCGGTTTGCGTTTTTCAAATCGTAAATCAACTGAGATAAATCCTCAATAGAGTAGATATCGTGGTGAGGCGGAGGCGAAATCAAACCTACATAAGGAGTAGAGTTTCTAGTTTCAGCAATCCAAGGCACTACTTTTTCTCCGGGTAACTGACCACCTTCTCCAGGTTTTGCTCCCTGAGCCATTTTGATTTGGATTTCTCTGGCGTTTGTCAAATAGTTGATCGAAACTCCAAAACGTCCAGAAGCTACTTGTTTGATTGCAGAGTTTCTAGAATCTCCGTTAATTTCTTTCTGGAAACGTCTTGGATCTTCTCCACCTTCTCCAGAGTTACTTTTTCCTCCGATTCTGTTCATTGCAATAGCTAAGTTCTCATGCGCTTCCTGGCTGATAGAACCGTAAGACATTGCTCCGGTTTTGAATTTTTTCACAATTTCTGTCCATGGTTCTACTTCGTCAATAGAAATAGGATCTAAGTTGTTAAATTCAAATAAACCTCTAATTGTCATTAAGTTTGAGCTTTGCTCGTTTACAGCATTTGCATATTCTTTATAGCTTTCTGGGCTGTTTAAACGAACTGCCTGCTGTAATTTAGAAATCGTAGTTGGGTTAAACATATGTTTTTCACCACCACGTCTCCATCTGTAAATACCTCCAATTTCAAGAGAAAGCAAGTTTGCAATTTTTGAATTTGGGAAAGCTTTTTGGAAACGTTTTTTAACCTCTTTCTCTACTTCCATTAAACCAATTCCTTCAATTCTTGATGGAGTGTAAGGGAAGTATTTAGATGTGAAAGTTTTGTTTAAACCTAAAATCTCGAAAATTTGAGCAGCTCTGTACGAATGTAAAGTAGAGATACCAATTTTGTTCATGATTTTCACGATTCCTTTTGCAATTGCTTTGTTGTAGTTCACAACTGCATAATCCGCTTTTACTTTTGTAATGAAACCCTTTTCAACCTGATCGTGAATAATTTCATTTACCATGTAAGGGTTGATCGCACTTGCGCCGTATCCGAACAATAAAGCAAAATGATGCGGTTCGCGCGGTTCAGCAGATTCGATAATGATTCCGAATTTAGAACGAACCTGTAAAATATTCAATGAATGGTGAATGTAAGAACAAGCCAATAACATTGGAATTGGAGCTAATTCTTCGCTAACGCCTCTATCAGATAAGATGATGATGTTGCATCCTTCATTAACCGCTTTGAAAGTTGCCTGAACGCATTTTTCAAGCGCACGCTCTAAACCGTTAACTCCTTTTTCTATTTTATATAAAGTAGAAATAGTAGCCGATTTGAAATCTGCGTGATCGATATTTCTGATTTTATCCAAATCCTCGTTAGAGATAACCGGATTTTGGATTTTTAATTTTTTACATTGTTTTGATTCGATTTCGAAAATATTGAAATCTCCTCCAATCGCTAAACTGATATCTGTAATGATTTCTTCACGAATACCATCCAACGGTGGGTTTGTAACTTGAGCAAACAATTGTTTGAAGTAGTTGTACAATAACTGAGGCTGATCTGAAAGAACTGCCAGAGGAGTATCGTTACCCATAGAACTGATTGCTTCAGCTCCGTCGCTACCCATTGGGTTGATGATTGTTTTTAAATCTTCGATTGTATAACCAAACAAACGCTGTCTAGTCAAGAAATCTAATTTTTCAACAGGAGTAGGGTTGTTGGTGTAAGGAACGCTAGCCAATGGCAATAGGTTTTCGTCAACCCATTGTTTGTAAGGACGTTTTGTAACGATCGCTTTCTTAACTTCTTCGTCTTCGATAATACGGCCTTCATTCATGTCTACCAAGAACATTTTCCCTGGCTCCAAGCGTCCGTGCTGAATTACATCTTCTGGATCGATGTCTAATACACCAATTTCAGATGACATAATTACGAATCCGCTCTTAGTTAAAGTATAACGAGAAGGACGCAAACCGTTTCTGTCTAGTAAAGCCCCAATTACGTTTCCATCTGTAAACGGAATAGAAGCAGGACCATCCCAAGGCTCCATGATGCAAGCATTGTATTCATAGAAAGCTCTTTTTTCTGGAGACATAGTCTGATGTTTTTCCCAAGCTTCAGGAACTACCATCATCATAGCCTCTGGAAGAGAACGCCCAGTCATTAATAAAAGTTCAATCACCATATCCATAGAAGCAGAATCTGATTTTCCTTCTAAGATAATAGGGAATAATTTTTTGATATCATCGCCAAAAACTTTGCTCTGCATAAGCTCTTCACGAGCACGCATACGGCTTACGTTTCCACGAAGCGTGTTGATCTCACCATTATGACACATATATCTAAACGGCTGAGCTAAGTCCCAAGATGGGAATGTATTGGTAGAGAAACGTTGGTGTACAAGCGCTAAACGCGTCACCAAGTCTGGATCTTTCAAATCTATATAATAACGGCTGATGTCTTCTGGCATCAATAGACCTTTATATATTATAGTAGTTGTCGATAAACTAGTAAAATAAAACATATGGCTTTCAGAAGTCTTAGATCCTCTTACGGCGTGTTCAGCAATTTTTCTAGCTGCAAAAAGTTTTGCATTAAATTCATTTTCAGTTAAATTCTGACCGTTTTTAGAAACGAAAACTTGTTTAACTGTTGGTTCTTTTTCTGCGGCGATTTCACCTAAATTTTCAACGTCAACCGGCACATCTCTCCAACCTAAAACTTTTAAGTTTTGATCTTTAATTGTTGCCTCAAATGCATTAATACAAAAAGAAACCTGGTTTTTGCTTTTTGGTAAAAAAACCATTCCTACTGCATACTCACGCGCTTCTGGGATTTCAAAGTCGCAAACTTTCTTAAAAAAATCATGAGGAATGTCGAATAAAATTCCGGCTCCGTCACCAGTTCTTCCATCAGAACTTACGGCACCACGATGTTCCAATTTAATTAAGATGTCTAATGCTTTGTGAATAATATCATTTGACTTAATACCATTCAAATTACAAATAAATCCTGCACCACAATTGTCGTGTTCAAATTCAGGCAGATAAAGCCCTTGTTCTTTAACTCTCATTCTTGATATTTTTTTTACAAAAATAAAGATTTCGTTAAATATAATGTATTGAAATAGTGCTTTTGCTTTCATTTTTGCTGTAATATTAGAAAAAGGGTTCTTAATTATTAATATTATTATAGAAGGCATCCCGAATTGCTAAAAATATAATTACTCTTAAAATATATTAGGAAAAATCATCGGGAAGCCAATAAAATCAATGATTTTTTTGTTAAATATCAAACGTTTTATGCGAATTGTGTTAACATTAACAAATTGTTCCGTTAACGATTTGTTTGCTTAGAAAAATTATCAACGCTTAATACCTATATATAACATTTATTTAATTGAAAAAGATTTTACTATTAAGTTGTATTTTGTTACTTTTGTCGCACTTTTATTCTGAAATAAATTCAGAACCAGACAAATTCTATATTATGAACATACACGAATATCAAGGAAAAGAAATTTTAGCGAGTTACGGAGTACGCGTACAACGCGGAATTGTGGCTAACAATGCGGTTGAAGCTGTAGCTGCTGCAAAACAATTAACTGCCGAAACTGGTACAGGATGGCATGTAATAAAAGCACAAATTCACGCAGGTGGTCGTGGAAAAGGTGGTGGAGTTAAGCTGGCTAAAAACTTACAACAAGTTGAAGAGTTAGCAGAACAAATCATCGGAATGCAGTTGATTACACCTCAGACTCCGCCTGAAGGTAAAAAAGTAAATAAGGTATTAGTTGCAGAAGATGTTTACTATCCAGGTGAAAGCGAAACTTCTGAATTTTATGTTTCTGTTTTATTGAATAGAGGTACAGGACGCAACATGATCATGTATTCTACTGAAGGTGGAATGGATATCGAAGAAGTTGCTGAGCACACGCCACATTTAATCTTTACTGAAGAAATCGATCCATCTGTAGGATTGCAAGGTTTCCAAGCTAGAAGAATTGCTTTCAATTTAGGGCTTTCTGGAAACGCTTTCAAAGAAATGGTAAAATTCATCGATGCACTTTACAATGCTTACATTGGTTCTGATGCTTCTATGTTTGAAATCAACCCAGTTTTAAAAACTTCTGATAACAAAATCTTAGCTGTTGACGCTAAAGTTAATATCGACGATAACGCTTTATACAGACAACCTAAATATGCTGAAATGAGAGATATCCGTGAGGAGAATCCAATCGAAGTTGAAGCTAAAGAAGTTGGTCTTAACTATGTTGACCTTGACGGTACTGTAGGATGTATGGTAAACGGAGCTGGTCTTGCAATGGCAACTATGGACTTAATTAAATATGCTGGTTTTGAGCCTGCTAACTTCCTTGACGTAGGAGGAACAGCTGATGCAAAACGTGTTGAAACAGCTTTCAGAATTATCTTGAAAGATCCAAACGTAAAAGCTATCTTAATTAACATCTTTGGAGGTATCGTTCGTTGTGACCGTGTTGCTCAAGGTGTTGTTGACGCTTACAAAAATATGGGAGACGCTATCAATGTGCCAATTATCGTTCGTTTGCAAGGAACAAATGCTGAAATTGCAAAAGAATTAATTGACAACTCTGGTATGCCAATCTTATCTGCAGTTCAATTCCAAGAAGCTGCTGATCAAGTTAAAGCTGCTCTTTCTTAATTAAAATAAGAAATCAATTGATATAGAAAATCCATTCCGAAAGGAGTGGATTTTTTTTTATTATTTAACCCAAAGCACGCAAGGTTTTTTTTCAAGGATTGTGGATACAAACGCAAAGTTCGCAAAGCTATTTCAATAAATACAGTTTTTTTGGTTTATTGTTAAATATAGCCCGTGGTTTCAACCACGGGAACATTTCGCAATATGCGTATTGTGATATGCATGGTTTCAACCGCGTGGATGTTATATATGTATTATGATATGCATTGCGTTCCCGTGGTTGAAACCACGAGTTATATTTGAATTAAATTTGATATTGGCTTTTTTTAAAGCTATTTCAAATACAGTTTTTGGAGTTTATTGTCAACATAGCCCGTGGTTTCAACCACGGGAACATTTCGCAATATGCGTATTGTGATATGCATGGTTTCAACCGCGTGGATGTTATATATGTATTATGATATGCATTGCGTTCCCGTGGTTGAAACCACGAGTTATATTTGAATTAAATTTGATATTGGCTTTTTTTAAAGCTATTTCAATAAAGTTTTTTTTGGGTTTATTGTCAAATATAGCCCGTGGTTTCAACCACGGGAACGTTTCGGAATATACGTATTGTGATATGCATGGTTTCAACCATGGGTGCGCAATGTACGTCACGCAATGCATTTCTGGCGCCCCCGCGGTTGAAGCAACGGACTATATTTTAAAATTAGACCGTAATTAGAATCTTTTTAAAACGCAAAGTTCGCAAAGCTTTATCCGTATAGCTTTGCGAACTTTGCGTTTATATTTAGTCTTTTAAGTAAAAAATCTTGCGCTCCTTGCGGTTAAATCCCTCAATTAAGATTTTTTCTTATTCCCGTTTTTGTAAACCACTTTTTCTACAACAACGGGTTTCCCATTTCCTTTTGGGAATGACTTCTTTTTAGGTTTTCCGGCTGATGAACCTGACTTTGATGGACTTTGGTCTCCTCTATATTTTTCAGAATCTTTTGGGCCAGCTTTAAATTCTGGCCTTTCTTTAGTAGTTTCTCTTTTTGGAATTTCAGCTTTATGTTTGGCTAAAACTTCGTTTGGATTTTTTGGGTTTTCTTTAGTTCCTCTTAAATGAATGACTAATCCGTTTAAGAAGTTACGTAAAACCTGATCACCACATTCCATATAATTTGGATGGTCTTCAGCTCTAAAAAAAGCACCTAATTCTGATTTTGAAATTCTGAAATCTACCAATTCTAAAATTTCAACTATTTGGTCGTCACGGAGCATCAAAGCCACGCGAAGTTTTTTAAGTATATCGTTATTTGTCATCGTTTATTTTTTACAAAGGTAGGATTTATTTTTTTGCCACGAATTCACGAATTAAAACAATTAAACCCACGACTTAATAGTTTTTTACTTATTCGAATTTAAAATGCCAACAATTTTATCCAAATCTTCTTTTAAATGATTAGCTGTAATTACAATTCTATTTAGTGGTTCAGTATCTTTGGTATATCTGAAACTGGCGATAATGATTTTTTCCTCCCTTAGTTTCTCTACAAGTTCATTTGATAAAAGATAAATTAAAGGATAGCTTTTATCAAATTTGACATTGCCATTTTTAACTAGAATAGAATCGATATAATTTAAATTATCCAGCAATTTTTGATGTTGTATTCTATAAATTTCTTTGGCATCAGAAAGTGTTTGTACAAAAGCAGGATTCATTCCCGCGGCACTTGTAAAAGTTTCCCATTCTTTGATTTGATTGATGAAATCAGAGTCTGAAGCAATAACGCCACCAGTTAATCCAAAAGCTTTTCCTAAAGAAGAAACCATGATTTTTCTTTTAAGAGGAAAGGAAACAGAGGAATAAATTCCACAGCCATTTTGGCCTACAATTCCTAACGAATGCGATTCATCAATAACTAATGTGATTTCTTTATTCTTTGAAATTTTTTCTAAAAATGATAAATCGGCTGGATTTGTTTCAAAAGAAGGTACGCCGTCAGTCAAAATTGTTATTTTCTCAAATTTTGAATCTAATAAACGGCCATTTACATTTCCGTCTACGAATATTGGAAGACTATTTTTAGTTTGGATGGCATTATGAGTATCATTTAAATGAAAAAAGCAGTCAGTTTGCGTTTTCAGTAAATCAATAACGAGTTTTCCAGCTAGCATTCCCGAAGAAACAGTAACAGCGCTTTTTGAACCGATGTGAGAAGCTAAAAAAGTTTCGCCTGCATCATAAGCCGATAACTGAATATTGGCAGTTCTGGAGCTTCCGTATGTAGTTCCCCAATTCAAAATATTCTGAACCACCAATTCTTGAAACTTTTTATTTGTCGGAAGTCCTAAATAGGCTGTTCCTCCAAAATACAAATACTCCTTTTGGTCTATTTCAATAATTCGATCTGGAAATTTTTCGACTTTCATTCTATAAAAGTGTTACGCCAGTTCCGTTAAGATCTGAATAACTAATTATGCCATCTTTAATAGTTATGCCAGTTGCAATATCTTCTGCTAAAAGAAGCGCTCCGTCCATATCTACATAATCCAATTGAGGTAGCAAGTGCGCAATAGCAGAAATTCCGACAGTAGATTCAGTCATGCAGCCCACCATTGTTCTTAATCCTAATTTTTTGGCTTCTTCGATCATGCGTTTTCCAGGTGTCAGACCGCCACATTTTACCAATTTTACATTCACACCATGAAAATGATTGAAACACTTGGCTACATCTTCTTCAATAATACAGCTTTCATCGGCAATTACAGGAAGAACAGAATGCTTGAAAACTTCTTTATGGCCTTCCCAATTGTCTGCTTTCATTGGCTGTTCTAAGAATTCAACGCCTAGCTTTTTTAATTCAACCGCATTATTTATCGTTTCTTCAACAGTCCAGCCACAGTTGGCATCAATCCTAAAAATGGCATTAGTGTGTTTTCGAAGCGCTTTTACAATTTCGATGTCTTCCTTTGTCCCTAATTTTATTTTGTAAATCGGCCATGGAAGCTCCTGCATTTTAGAAACCATTTTGTCAATAGAAGCAATTCCGATAGTATAATCTGTCATCGGATTTCTCTCAGTGGTGTAATTCCACAATTCGTAAAGTTTTTTGCCTTTTTTGCGGGCAAACAAATCATTGTAGGCGAGATCTAAAGCACATAAAGCAAACATATCGTCTTTTAAATACGGATGGATTTTTGCCCAGAAAGCATCAGGAGTTTCATTTTCAGTATTTTCAATAATGCTTCTGATTTTTTCCAAATCCTGCATCATCATTGGAACGGTAGTGTTGTAATACGGATTTGAAGTTGCTTCTCCAAAACCAGAAAAACCTTCACTTTGCAATTCGACAATTAACGAAGGCTGAAAATCAATAGATTCTCTCGAAATGGTAAAAGTGTGTTTTAGTTTCAGATTGTATTCTCTTAAAATTAGTTTCATTAGTATGCGATGTTTTTGTTTTTTTTAATTAATAGCCTAGCCAAAGCAACGCCTCTACAAAATAGTCGCGCCACAATTTTTCATTATGTTCGCCGCCCTTTACAATTTTGGTTTTATCGAGATGGAGGCAATAGCAGCGTTTTGTATCTAGTAAACGTTTCATTTTGGTTAAATCTTTTACCATATCGTCACTTTCTTTATCTCCGCACAGAAAATAGATTTTAGTTTTAATTTTAGGCTGTTTTTCTGCGAAAGCATAAATGTCATTTGAAAACCAAAATGATGGTGAAAAAACACCTGCTTTGCCAAAAGTTTCAGGATATTTTAAAGCGCCATAAAAAGAAACCAATCCGCCGAGAGAGCTTCCGAAAAGGATCGTACTTTTAGCTTTTGTTTTGGTTCTGTAATTTTTGTCGATGTATGGTTTTAATGTTTTTACAATAAATTCAAGATAATTATCAGCATTTCCGCCACCATATTTTTCATTTTTAAACGGAGTCAGTTCGTCAATGCGTTTTTCATTTCCGTGTTCGATTCCTATAACAATTATTTGGGCTTTTAAGCTGTCCAGCTTTTCATCAACATTCCACTCGCCAGAATAAGAAGTTTTGGCATCAAACAGATTTTGAGCGTCGTGCATATAAATGACACTATATTTTTTCTGAATGTTTTTAGAATAATTTTCCGGAAGATAAATCCAGATTTTTTTTGAAGTATTCAGCTGTGGCGCTTCAATCGTAAAAGTCGATACGTTTTTTGAAGCGGTGCTTTGTGCTTTGCCAATAAGAGTAGACAGAAGTAAAATTGCCAAGAAAATCCTCTTCATTATCCGTGTTTTGTATTTTTATTTAAAAGCAATATTTTAGCTAAAAATAATAAATTGATGAATACAGAAGCAGAAAAAAGAAGTTTACTTTTAGAAATGATTACGCTCGCCACTGTAGACGGACATTTGCACAAACGAGAGCTGGAATTTTTAAGACTTGTAGCTGTAGAGTTGAATATTAGCGAAGAAGAATTTCAGGATTTATTTCATCAGGAAACAAAATCACTGCCGATACCATCTGAGATTCAGCGCATCAACCAGTTTTACAGATTGGCTCTCCTAATGCATTGCGACGGTGTTTTGCACGAAAGAGAATTTCAAGCCATTCAACAGATTGCTTTACAAATGGGATTGAACCTATCTGCTGTAAAACGTGTTTTAGAAATGATGAAAAAATCTCCCAATACAGTAATCAATCCAATAGTATTGCTAGAAATTTTTAAGGAACAGCATAATTAAGCCAGCTGTTCCTGGAGTTTTTTAATTTCGTCACGAAGTTTAGCTGCTTGCAAAAAGTCTAATTCTTTGGCGGCTTTTTCCATTGTTTTGCGCTTTTCGCGAATCATTTTTTCTAATTCTGTTTTAGAAAGATAAGCCGTTTCTGGCTCAGCAGCAACAGGAATTGGATGTCCTAATTCGTATTCTACCAATGGGTTTTTGGTAAACGCGCTTTCGATTTTTTTGTTTAAGGCCTGAGGGACGATATTGTTTTCTACGTTGAAATTAATCTGTTTGGTTCGTCTGTAGTTGGTTTCATCAATTGTTCTTTGCATACTCGCTGTAATTTTGTCGGCATACATAATTGCTTTACCATTTAAGTTTCTAGCCGCACGGCCAATTGTCTGAGTTAAAGATCTGTGATTACGCAAGAAACCTTCTTTGTCGGCATCTAAAATGGCAACAAGAGAAACTTCTGGCAAATCTAGACCTTCACGTAGCAAGTTTACTCCAATTAAAACATCAAAAAGACCTTTTCGTAAATCCTGCATGATTTCGATACGTTCTAAAGTATCTACCTCAGAATGGATGTAACGGCATCTAATGCTTACTTTGGTTAGATATTTGGCCAATTCTTCGGCCATTCTTTTAGTTAAAGTGGTTACTAAAACCCTTTCATCCAATTCGCAGCGAACCTGAATTTCTTCAATTAAATCATCAATTTGATTTAAACTTGGGCGAACTTCAATTTCAGGATCTAATAATCCAGTTGGACGAATAATCTGTTCTACATAAATTCCGTCTGATTTTTGCAATTCGTAATCAGCAGGAGTTGCAGAAACATAAATTACCTGATTTTGCAAGGCTTCAAATTCTTCAAATTTCAAAGGGCGGTTGTCCATTGCGGCAGGTAATCTAAAACCGTATTCCACCAAATTTTCTTTACGGCTGCGGTCACCTCCGTACATGGCGTGTACTTGTGAAACGGTTACGTGACTTTCGTCGACAACCATTAAATAATCGCTTGGAAAATAATCCAACAAGCAGAAAGGTCTTGTTCCGGCTTCACGTCCGTCAAGGTAACGCGAATAGTTTTCAATTCCAGAGCAATAACCTAATTCTCGAATCATTTCTAAATCGAAATTGGTTCTTTCTTCCAGACGTTTCGCTTCGAGATGTTTCCCTATTTCTTTAAAATAATCAACCTGTTTGACCAAATCTTGCTGAATCTGCCAAATCGCACCTTGCAAAACCTCTGGGGAAGTCACAAACATATTGGCGGGATAAATCGTTAATCGCTGAAATTTTTCTATTACTTGAGAGGTTTTGGCGTCAAACGATTCGATTTCTTCAATTTCATCTCCAAAAAAATGTATTCGATACGCATCGTCTGCATAACTCGGGTAAACTTCAACCGTATCTCCTTTGATTCGGAAAGTACCTGGGTTAAAATCGGCCTCGGTTCTCGCATATAAACTTTGCACTAGACTGTGCAATAATTTGGTTCTCGAAATAACCTGATCTCTTTTGATTTCAATTACATTTTTCTGAAACTCAACAGGATTTCCAATACCATACAAACAAGAAACAGAAGCTACAACCAGCACATCACGGCGTCCAGAAAGCAGAGAAGAGGTAGTACTCAAACGCATTTTCTCGAGTTCTTCATTGATAGATAAATCTTTCTCAATAAAAACGCCAGTCACGGGCATAAAGGCTTCTGGCTGATAATAGTCGTAGTAAGAAACGAAATATTCAACAGCGTTATTAGGGAAAAACTGCTTGAATTCTGAATACAATTGTGCTGCTAAAGTTTTGTTATGAGCCAAAACTAAAGTGGGTCTTTGCACTTCTTGAATCACATTGGCAACGGTAAATGTTTTTCCCGAGCCTGTAACTCCCAACAAAGTTTGGTATTTATCTCCGTCGATTACACCTTGCGCTAACTTTTCTATCGCCTGCGGCTGATCGCCTTTTGGACTATATTCTGAAGAAACTTGGAATTTCATTTGCGTACACTGAAAATTTGGTTTTGTAAAGATACGAAGTTTGAGTGCTATTTTTAGATGGAAAGCAATATTCAAAAAAAAAACCGCCAGCAAATGAATGCTGACGGTTTTTTTTAAATTAACTAAAACTGAATTTGTTAGAAGCTAAAGTTTAATCTTGCAAAGATAAAACGGCCGTTTTGACCAAACTGCGATACATTTCTTGAATATACAAATTGATTTTGGTTTGATAAATCTATAGCCGTTGCAGCTGGTGCATAAGTAATGTTTCCGTTTGAATCAACACCAGTAGCTCTTTTAGCCATTTGCGGCCCCAAGTTTTTATCTGGATAAATATCAAAAATATTGTTGGCGCCAACTACAATTTTTGTACTGGCAGTAATTTTGAAGCCAACAGACATATCAGTGATAATTTTAGCGCCCCAAATAGGATGCTCATTTTCTACAGCTTTGCCATTTACTATAGTTGCACCAACATAACCATCACCATTTACGTCAGCAACGTTTGGATCTGTAACAGCTCCAAAATAGACATTTCTTAAAAAGAAGTCGAATTTTTTATAAGACAGATTGTTGGTCAGGTTTACTTTTACTCTTGGTATAGCTTCTTCTAAATAAATTCTAGAAGTTTCAGAGTAGTAAGTGTTTACTTGTCCAGCTGCTTCTAAAATAGGAGAGGCATGAATATTGCCAACCTTATGTGTTCTTGAAAAAGTGCCTGATAAATCATTTTTTAAAGTCAGATTTTCATTCAAATTAAGTTTGTTGGTAATTACAACATCAAAACCTTTAGATTCAGTATCAATTGCATTGGCAAAGAAATTTGCTGCAGTTGCACCTGCCTGATCGTACAATGGTTTTGTTTCAGGTGTCGGCGTAAATTGATCTGTAAGCACAACTCTGTCGTTTATCCTTATGAAATAGGCATCAGCTGTGATCGTAATATTGGCGGCTGGGATTTTGGCTGTAAATCCAGCGCTTACACTTTTAGATTCTTCTTGTTTTAATTTAGGAATTCCTAATAGTTTTGCTATTTCAGAATCATTGCTAAAAGTTCCTACTTCAAAAGGAACTCCTCCTGTAAATTGAGTAGCAGTTGATTCGTAATAAATCTGGTGTAAAGACGGTGCTCTAAATCCAGTTGAAAAAGCACCGCGTAAATTTACATTATTGCTAAGTTTGTAACGGCTTGCCAGTTTAAAAGTAGTGGTACTTCCAAAATCAGAATAGTTTTCAAAACGAACCGCACCATTTAGCAGCCATTTATCGGTAACATCTAATTCTAAATCGGTATATAAGGCGTAACTGTGTCTGGACTCATTTTTTGCATTTTGTGCTCTGTAACCAGGAAAAACTTGTGCTCCTCCAGGTCTGGCAGCTCCAAAGAAATCTGTCACTCTTATGTTTGAAGGAGTTGTCGCAGTAACGATATTTCCGTTAATATCATATTGGCTGTAAGAATCAGGTGAGCCAGCATTAATCCCGAACATTTCATAACGCGATTCTGCTCCAAAAGCTACGTTTAAAGCATTGAATTTTTTGCTCAAATCAAGGTTTGTTGTATTTTGTGCAAAACGTAATCCTCCTGCGTCAAATTTGGTAGGAGAAGCTTCTCTTAAGGAAGCATTCACAGTATTTTCTATGTTATAATCGAAAGCATTTTGCCCGTATGTATTGCTCAGGTCAAATTTCCAATCTTTAAAAATAGTACCTTTAATTCCTGCAGCTGCAGAAATGTCATTAATTGTTGAGTGTATTTCTGGCAAGAAACCGTTAAGATACAAACCAGTGTATGATCTTGCCTGATTTGGTCTTCTGTAAAAACCAGCAGATTCACCTTGTCTGTAACTGGTGCCACCAAATACATAAGCTTCTAATTTATCGTTTATTGGATAGGCAGCATTCAGAAAGAATTGCACACTTTCAAATGAAGATTGGCCGACTCTCATGTTGAAATCTTTTCGCTGAAGGTTTCTGTAAGCAAGTTCTCCATCAGTAGCGTCAAAATTTAAAGCCGTCTGCATTTGCGGAATTGTTGTTGCATTGCTAATAGCGGCTTGCTGTGCGCTTGTGAAATAATTTATTTTTGGGGCATATCCTTTGATTAAACTAAGAATCTGAGCCGAATTTGGCGTGTTGTTAATGTTGCCAAATAAAGAATTGATGTTTATTCCGTCCTGAAAAGCTCTTTGTTCAATAGCATTGTAAGCATTGTAAATCGTGCCAGTGGCATCATTGGCTCTACTTGTTGCGTCACGCAGTTGCAGGCTTCCGGTTACGTTAATAAAACTTTTTTCTTTGCCTAAATTTGTTCCGTAATTTAGATCCAACTGGTAATGGTTACCATCATTTCCTCCTGTATGGTTGTTGGCATTTCTAGAGAAATTACTTCCTGAAAAGAGATTGATGTCCAGTTTTTTAGTGTCTTTTTTTACATTAAGATTGATTACTCCTGCAATGGCATCCGATCCGTATTGAGCAGCAGCGCCATCTCTCAATACTTCAATTTTTTCAAGGGCAAAAGACGGAATGGCATTTAAATCGGTTCCTACTGATCCTCTTCCGGGAGTTCCGTTTACATTGACCAATGATGAGGTGTGTCTTCTTTTGCCGTTTAATAAAACTAAAACCTGATCTGGCCCTAAGCCTCTCAATTGGGCAGGATCAAGGTGGTCTGTTCCGTCGGCTACCGTTTGAGTATTTGAAGTAAACGATGGAGCAACCATATTTAAAATCTGATTTAAATTGGTTTGCGGACCTTGCGTCGCAATATCTTTCATTCCAATAACATCTATAGGAACTGCTGATTCTGTCACGGTTCTAGCAGGATTTCGTGACCCGATAACAACAATATCTTCTAGTGCTTCTGCATTTCCTGCAGATAAAGTAATGTTTAAAATTGGTCCATTGACAGTTGCGGTTTTAGTCTTTAATCCAACATATGAAAATTGCAAAACATCTCCAGCTTGAGCTGCGATAGCGTAATTTCCTTCTATATCGGTAACCGTACTTTTTTTAGTGCCTACGACCAAGACTGTAACTCCTGGCAAAGGAGCTCCAGATTCATCGACAATTTTTCCTTTTACGAGATCAGTTTGCTTTTGATTCGTTAGAATTGTGTTTTTTTTGTATGAATTTGCAATAAGGCCATTACTGTTTAATATAATAACGGCGAGGGCAAATGGAGAAAGTAACATTTTTTTGAAGTGTAAAGACACTCCATTTTTAAATAAATCCTTTTTCATAAATTTTGGTTTGTATTAATTGAGTATTAGTATGAAAAACAAAAACAACTTAAATAGCCCTTTGCAGGCTAGAATAAGTTATTTGAAGGATTTTAAATTGATCTGGAAAGTTTTATAATTAAGAATCTAATTATAGGATGGGCTTTCTGCGCACTACTTTCAACTGAGCAAGTCGTACATCAGAACCCTGCGGTATTTTAATTTCCCCAAAAAACTGAGAAATAGAAAATGATATTCAGTGGTAAATATATATAATTATGTATTACAATTCTTACTTTAAAGTAAAAAAATATAATTTTTTTTCGTAATTTTTTATTTAATAAAGATTACTTAAGCTAAAAATTTGAATATTTTACAGTCAGTTTTTAGTGTTTCAGAAAGTTAATAATCGCATCGTTAGTGATTTTTGATTGGTCGATGCTTAAAAAATGACCTGCATCTTTAATTTTAACTGTGTCGATTTTTGAAACGTATTTTTTTGCTCGTTCCAGGCTTTCATCTGAATTGATGACATCTTGGTCGCCAATTAAAACCAACATAGGATTTTGAATCGATTTTAATTCAGCATCTGAAAAAGGCTTCATTTTTAGCATACTCGAATTTGATTTAGCATACTTATTGGCTAAATAAAATTGTCTTTTATAAATAGGACTGATTTTTTCAGGATGCGTTGAAAAGGCTTTCAAAGTTTTTTCGAATTTCTTTTCACTTGGAAAAAGTTTTAAAAGCAGAGCAGAAGATGTTTTTCTGGGTTTATCTATAAATTTGAAAGTCTGCGCTGGACTCAATAAAACAATTTTGTCCATCGGATTGTTTTTTTGTGTTGCCAGAAGAGTCGCAATCCAACCACCTCTAGAAGCGCCGATGACATCGAATTTCTTCAATTTGTAATGCTTGAATATTTCATTGTAATAAATGGCAATTTCGTTTGATGAGAGCGGTTTTGCTGTCAAATTAGATTTGTTGGGTTCCATGATAAAATCGATGGCATAAACGCGATGGTTTTTGGCTAAAGCTTGAATATTGGGATACCACATGGTAGAACTGGCATCCATCCCGTGGAGTAAAACCAAATCTTTTTCGTTTTTTGGTCCAGCTATTACAACATGAGCTGTGCCGAAACTGGTTTTTACATCTTCTTCGGTATAAGGAATGTTCCAAAGTTGTAAAGCTTTATCGTAAGCTGTTTGATATGCTGTTTCTTCACTTTTGGTTTTAAAAACGTAATCTTCAAATTTTGTTTTTTTTGAAGCACAGCTTGCCACTAAAAAAAGTGCAATGGCCAATCGGGAATATAGTTTTAACATAGAGTATAAAATTCAATTTTCAGCTTAAAGTTACACGTCGAGTAGGCAAAAAACGTATCAGAATTTTATTTTAAAATATTATAATTTTAAGATTTTTCATTTTTGGAAGTCAGATAGTAAATCTGCACAAAAGCTAAAATGGCATTTGGAATAATTACTGGCCAAAGCCACTGATTGAAATCTCTGTAATCATTTAGGAAGATGCCATAAATGACAAAACAGATGCAGCCAAACATATTAATAAATCGGATTGTTCTAAGGTTTTTCAGCAAGAAGCCACCAACAATAAATACCGATGCGAGATAACCAATATATTCTGCCATGATCTTGATTTTAAATTGTTTACAATAAATATAGCAAAAGTAAATTGTAAAATCAAGGTTTTAGGGTTGGAAATGAGCGTGTTAAAAGAAATGTTTCTGTGAATTTGGGTTTTCAAAAAAACTCCATACCACAATTCGGCTGTTTTTTTGTCCTTGAGACATTTCGATTGTTTTTACCAAAGCAGCATTTACTTTCTTTAAAGTTTTGTAAATCGAAGAGAGATTTTCTTTTTTAGAAACTAAAGTAGTAAACCATAAAACCTGCGAAGGATATTTGGTGCTTTCGTAAATCATTTGTGTGATGAACCCGATTTCGCCGCCGTTGCACCATAATTCTGCATTTTGTCCGCCAAAGTTTAAAACTGGATTTGCACTTTTTTTATCTTTCGGATTAAGATTGGAAATTTTTCTAGCGCTGCTTTTGTTCGCTTCTTGGGCTGAGGCATGAAAAGGCGGATTGCAAATTGTGAAAGTGAAACGATCTTCGGGCGTGATGATGTTTTTGAAAATAAATCGAGGTTCGGTCTGCTGCTGTAAGCTGATGGAATCGATTAGTTTTGGATTGGCTTCAATAATTTTAGTGCAATTTTCTATTGAATTTTTGTCAATGTCTGTTCCGACAAAACTCCAATTGTAAATCGCATTCCCTAATATCGGATAGATCATATTTGAACCCGTTCCGATATCTAATCCCAAAACATAACTGGTTTCAGGAATTTGGCCATTATGGCTTTCTGCCAACAAATCGGCGATATAATGGATGTAATCTGCACGTCCGGGGATGGGCGGGCAAAGGTAATTTTTTGGAATTTCCCAGTTTTGAATGTCGTAATACGTTTGCAGTAAAGCTTTGTTTAATGTTTTTACAGCAGAAGGATTGCTGAAATCGATGGTTTCTATTCCGTATTTGTTGATGGAAACAAAATCGTTTAATTCAGGACAAGTCGAAATTAGTTTTTCAAAATCATATCGGTTTCGATGAAGATTTCTTGGATGTAAATTGCCTTTTTCAGAATTATCGTTTGCTTTCATTTTCATTGATTTCGACTGCAAAGATAGGTAAGAAAGTGTTGTTTTGAAAATGAGTTCCCTGGCCCAAATGGAAGCGGCATCCTTTTTCTGGCTTTTTTAGCCAGGAAAAGATACAGCATCCCGAAGCTTCGGGAGCAGGAAATAGCTTCTAATCAAAACATTCCATTAAAAGCAAATCGCCTTCACGATGCGTTATGGTTACGATTCCATCTTTTTCAACTGAGTTGCTGCTTCCGGTTCTGTAGCCCATTGTGAGCGTATCGTCGTTTAGTTCGTATTTCAAGTTTGTTGAAGAAATTCCGTTTACGACACCAATAGGAATAAGCGAAATTGGCGTATTTGCTGTGTACCATTTCTCAAATTTTGTTGGCAGCAAGAATATTTTAGAATGATCATCGAGAATTACAATTTTGAGCAAATCTCGGTAGCGAACAATTTGAGTAAGATTGGTGATGGTATGATCGGCGCGTTTTCCTGTTGCCCAAACTACATTTGCTGCAGGAATTTTTCTTTCGATAAGATAATCAAAAGCTTTCTCCAAATCGGTTTTGTCTTGATCTGGCGTATGGACAATTTCTATAGGGAATTGCGATTTGTAGATTTCAGGATCAAATCCGCGGTCAAAATCGCCCAAAAGGACATCTACTTTTATGCCTAATTCAATCACTCTTTCAATAGCCGAATCTAAAACCACAACCAAAGGAGACCATTCTAGCAATTGTCCTAATAATTCGGGATCGCAGGCTGCGCCATTTGCAATGATTAAAGCAGGTTCCTGATCGTCGCGAACGATGTGATGTGATGACATAAGAGTTTTTTTAATGTGGTGCAAAGGTACGCTTTAGATTTCTGATTTTAGATTTTTTCAGAAGTCTAATAAACGGCGATGATAATTGATTTGCCCTAAATGGTAAGCCAAATGTGTTGAAAGATGGATTAAAAAGAAACCTGTAGGCATTTCTTTTTCAAAAACAATTTGCGGGTAAATGGCCTCTAAATCAGCTTCGGTTAGACTGTCAAGGGCGTTGTTTACAACTGAAATGGTGTCTTCAATTTTCTGAATTAATTCTGATTTTGGAATATCTTTCAATGAAAATTCTAAAAGACGATTTCGCACATAACCTGTTTTGCCTATTTCTGCGCCAATGTAAGTGTTTAAATTCCCGATTAAATGCAGGCACAGATTTCCAGAAGAATTTGAAATGTTTTTATCAATTGCCCAAATTTGTTTTTCATTTTGATACAATCCAATTTCCTCTTTTAGTTTGTTTAAATCTCGGTTGTATAGTGTTTTTAGCGATTCTAGTATCATAATCTTAGCTTCTATTTTTTATAGGAATCCAGATTTCTTCTTCAGAGGCTGGATCGTCTTTTTTGTATTTTTCATTCATGACAGCAAAATGCGGTCTGTTGTCTACGGTATATTCAGAATTTGGGAGCCATTCTGCAAAAATATAATGATAGGTTTTATGTCCTTCTGAAGCCGGACCCAAATGAAGAAAAACAGCATATAGGCCATCTGGAACAATTAGAGTTTGCATTCCTTCTGGAACATTTTCATAATCTGCAACTTCTACAGCAGCCCATTTTTTGAAAGGCTTGTTAGGATCAAAATTATCAAAATGATTTTCGGGATAAACTTCCAAGGAATATAAATTAGCGCCAATTGCGTTTTTTATTTCTTTTCGGTTTGGCATAAAACCGTTCCATAATTGAAAAGTCTTATTCTCAATAAATGACATTTCTATAAAATGCCCAAGGAGTTTTTTTTCGGTTAAATTTCTTATTATTGGCTGCATAGTTACTTGATTTTGTATTTTTTAGTGCTGGTTTCGCTTAGAGAAAAATATCCCAGCGGATAATTGTCTTTATTGGTTACATTAATCATATTTCCTTTTACGGTTGCAGGCGGAGACTGAAATGGCCCTCCGACAGAGCTTCCGGCAATGCTGACCAAAATATTCATATAATTATAGTACTGTTTTGAAATGCCGTAGTGGGTAATTTCAATTTCATTTCCAATCTGCAGATCTTCATCATCCGAAAGGCTGAAAAATTCATTACCGTTGAAAAATTTATCCTCGTCGACATAGAACGTAGATTTGATTTTATTAGAATATAGATATTTGTATAAATAATAATTAGTGGCATCGGCAGGATCATCGTAAAACGCTTTTATTTCAATGTCTTTTCCTGTAAAACCGCCTTGATTATTTTGTTCGATTCGGGTAATGGGAGCTACAGATTTTAAAGTTTCGGTTCCGATATATCTATTTCCTCTGCTAATTACAGTCAATGTATATTGTTCGTCAATAATCGGTTTGAAATTATTGCACACATATTGGCCAGTCTTTTTAATTTCGATAAAATTAAATCTTTCTTTATGGCTGTCTTCTATATAAATAATTGCGCCCGAAACAGTTGGAATTACATTTTCAAAGTAACCAGTTGTTGTAGTCAGCTTTATGGTCTGGTCAGTTCCTTTTGTTCCTTTTTCCCAATTGATGGAAGCTTCAATTACTAATTTTGGATCTGCTGTATCTAATTCCACATCAACAACTTCTTCGCAGCCAGCAAAAAGTAAAGTGGTGAAGAATAGGATTAAAAAAACTAATTTTTTCATAGCTAAATTTTTAGTTTTCACTGATTTTTAGAATTTGAAATTATAACTAACCGCTGGTACAATTCCGAATATAGACGTTTTTATGGCTTCATTGGCCCCTGTATCAACATTTTGGCGAAAGTTGATCGAAGCCGCATTCATACGATTGTAAACATTATAAATACTGAAAACCCATTCGCCTTTCCAGTTTCTGTCTTTATTGCTTCTAGGTGTCAAAGTTGCAGAAATATCCAAATGGTGATAAGCAGGAAGCCTGTTTTCATTTCGCAACCCGTAGCTTGGCACTGTGATTCCTAAATACTCGTATTGGCCATTCGGATACGTGACCGGCTGTCCAGACTGCAAAGCAAAGTTAGCGCCAAAAGACCATTTTTCGTTTAAGTTGTATGCAGATGTAATGGCAAGATTATGAGTTTTGTCATAAGCCGAAGCATACCATTGGCCGTTATTAATTCCTGTTTCCTCTGGAGTTCTGCCTGGAGTCTGCTGTTCTGATCTGGAAAGGGTATACGAAATCCATCCGTTAAATTTGCCCTTGTTTTTCTTTATCATTAGCTCCAAACCATACGAGCGCATATGACCGTTTAAAATGACCTGCTCGATAGCATTATTGGCAATCAAATCGGCTCCATCGATATAATCTAATCTGTTTTTTACTTTTTTATAAAAGGTTTCGACTTCTAAAGAATAAGCATCATTATAAATATTTCTAAAATACCCCACGGCAACCTGATCGGCAAGCTGCGGTTTGATGTAATTGTCGCTAGGCATCCAAACATCAAGAGGAGTAGGAGAAGAGGTATTAGAGATTAATTGAAGGTATTGCGCCATTCTATTATAACTCGCTTTTATGGCTTGATCTTCATTTAATTGGTAAGAAATAGAAAAACGCGGTTCAAAATTACCATAACTCTGAATGACTTTATTTTTTCCAAAATATTGAGTTGAGGTTGGCGTTCCTTTTTCGTAAATCTGCATATCGCTATTAAAAACTACTGGCTGATTATTATCGTAATAATTTATAGTCGATGCTCCCAATCGATAAAATAAGCTGTAGCGCAACCCGTATGCGATGGTGATTTTTTTAGAAAGCTGACTTTCTGCATCCAAATAAATGGAAGGTTCAAAAGCATATTTTTTATCTAATTGATCCGGATTAATGCCAGAATCTTCTCCTGTCGGTTTTATGGTTCCGGGATTAAAATCGTAATAAATTCCGTTTACGCCATAATTCAGTTTTAATTTATCAGAAAGATAATGTTTGAAATCATATTTGATGTTGTAGTTTTTGATTCCCGAATCCCATATGAATCCAACAAAATCAAGATCTAGACCATAATAATAATCGCTGTAAATTAAAGAGAGATTGGAAAATAATTTATTAGAATACAAATGATTCCATCTCAGGTTTAAAGTCGAATTTCCGTAAGTATTGGTAAAGCTTTTGTTTAATCTGAAAACGTCGCGGCCAAAATAACCTGAGAGATATAAACTATTATTATCGTTGAGTTTGTAGTTGAGTTTGGTATTTAAATCATAAAAATAGGCAGAGTTATTTTTATTTTCTTCAGATAGTTTTAAAAAAAGATGGGCATAAGATGCTCGTCCTCCGATTAGAAAAGAACCTTTGTCTTTTACAATTGGGCCTTCAGCCAATAAACGGCTGGAAATTAATCCGATGCCGCCATTCATATGAAAGTCTTTACTGCTGCCGTCTTTTTGGTAGATTTCTAAAACAGAAGAAGCTCTCCCGCCATAACGGGCAGGAATTCCTCCTTTATACAATTTTAAATCTTTGATGGCATCAGGATTAAAAACGGAAAAGAATCCGAAAACGTGAGACGAATTAAAAATCGTAGCTTCGTCCAAAAGAATCAGATTCTGGTCGGCACCGCCTCCGCGGACATTAAATCCCGAAGCGCCTTCGCCTGCGTTGGTAACTCCAGGAAGCAATAAAATAGATTTCAAAACGTCAACTTCTCCTAAAACAACAGGCATTTTTTTTATGGTTGTAATAGAAAGTTTATTGACGCTCATTTCTGGCGATTTGACATTTATTTTGCCTTTGTTTTCTGTAATGACAACTTCTTGAAGTTCTTCGCCATTGCCTTCGCTGATAGAGAAGTTGCTTTTTGTATTCTGATTTAGGGCAATATGTTTTTGAATACTTTGGTAGCCGATGTAACTGATTTCAATTTCATATTCGCCTTTTGGAGCAGAAAGCGAGTAAAATCCATACTCGTTTGTTGTGGTCCCGATTTTTAAAGAAGGGATGTAAATATTGACACCAATTAAGGTTTCGTTGTTTTTGCTGTCGCTGATAGTTCCGCTTAGAGTAAATTTTTCCTGCGCAAATGAGGTGAGAATCGTTAAAATAAATAGAAAAAATGTGCAGGTATTTTTTGTAATCATTATATTGATTTTGATTTACATAGTTAACAAATTCTTGCTAAATATTCTTACGGAACTTTTGTTAAACATAAGTTAAGATAAAAAAAGGACAACCTTGCGAGTTGTCCTTTTTGTCTATTTAGAAATACAGCTGTATTCTGAATTATTTGATTTTAGCAACAATAGCGTTGAAAGTTTCGCTTGGACGCATTGCTTTGCTTACCAATTCTGGAGTTGGCTGGTAGTAGCCTCCAATGTTTTGCGGTTTTCCTTGAGCACCAATTAATTCAGCATCTATTTTAGCTTCGTTAGCTTCAAATTCAGCAGCAATTGGAGTAAAGATCGCTTTCAATTCAGCATCTTTAGTTTGAGCAGCCAAAGCTTGAGCCCAGTAGAATGCTAAATAGAAGTGAGAACCACGGTTGTCAATCTGACCAACTTTACGAGCTGGAGATTTATCATTTGCCAAGAATTTATCGTTAGCTTGATCTAAAGTTTCAGATAAAACAATTGCTTTAGAGTTGTCTAAAGTTTGTCCTAAATGCTCTAAAGAAGCGCCAAGAGCTAAAAACTCTCCAAGAGAATCCCAACGTAAATATCCTTCTTCTGTAAATTGCTCAACGTGTTTTGGAGCAGAACCTCCAGCACCAGTTTCGAACAATCCACCACCGTTCATTAACGGAACGATAGAAAGCATCTTAGCAGAAGTTCCAAGTTCTAAGATTGGGAATAAATCTGTTAAATAGTCACGTAAAACGTTTCCTGTTACAGAAATTGTATCTAAACCTTTGATAATTCTGTCTAAAGTAAATTCTGTAGCAGCAACTGGGTTTAAAATACGGATATCCAAGTTTGTAGTATCGTAATCTTTAAGGTATTTTTGAACTTTTACGATCAATTCTCTGTCGTGTGCTCTGTTTTCGTCTAACCAGAAAACAGCAGGAGTGCTAGACAAACGAGCTCTGTTTACAGCCAATTTGACCCAGTCCTGAATAGGAGCATCTTTTGCTTGGCACATTCTGAAAATATCGTTTGTTTCAACATTTTGTTCCATTAAAACATTTCCGTTTGCATCCACAACACGTACAACACCATCACCTTTAATTTGGAAAGTTTTGTCGTGAGATCCGTATTCTTCAGCTTTTTGAGCCATTAATCCAACGTTAGGAACGCTTCCCATTGTTTTTGGGTCAAAAGCACCGTGTTTTTTACAGAAATCGATAGTAGCTGTATAAACTCCAGCATAAGATCTGTCTGGAATAACTGCGAATGTATCTTGTGCTTTTCCTTCTTTGTTCCACATTTGTCCAGAAGTACGAATCATTGCCGGCATAGAAGCATCAACAATTACGTCAGAAGGAACGTGTAAGTTTGTAATTCCTTTATCAGAATTAACCATTGCTAAAGCTGGTCCGTTAGCGATTGCCTGATCGATCGCAGCTTCAACTTCTGCCTGCTCAGGTCTTCCAGCAATTTTAGCGTAGATATCACCTAAACCGTTTCTTGTGTCAACGTTTAATTCAGCAAATAAAGAAGCGTATTTTTTGAAAACATCTGCAAAATATACTTCAACGATAGCGCCAAAGATAATTGGATCAGAAACTTTCATCATTGTAGCTTTTAAGTGCACAGAAAGTAAAACTCCTGCAGCTTTAGCTTCAGCAATTACATCAGCAGCAAAAGCTTTCAATTTGCTTACGCTTAAAACAGAACTGTCAATAATTTCTCCCGCTTTTAATGGAGTGCTTGCTTTAAGAACAGTTGTAGTTCCGTCTTTAGCAACAAATTCGATTTTTACATCATTAGCCTCGTTTACAGTCAAAGATTTTTCACTTCCGTAAAAATCGCCGCCTGACATAGAAGCCACTTTAGTTTTTGAGTCAGCAGACCAAGCACCCATTGAGTGCGGATTTGCTTTTGCAAAGTTTTTAACTGCTCTTGGAGCTCTACGGTCAGAGTTTCCTTCACGTAAAACTGGGTTTACAGCAGAGCCTAATACTTTTGCATATTTTGCTTTAATTTCCTTTTCAGCATCATTTTGAGGATCTTCTGGGAAATTTGGTACATTGTATCCGTGTGATTGCAATTCAGCAATTGCCGCTTTTAATTGCGGTACAGATGCTGAAATGTTTGGTAATTTAATAATGTTTGCTTCTGGCTGAGTTGCTAATTGGCCTAGTTCTGCCAACGCATCTCCCGTTTTTTGAGCATCTGTCAAAGAATCAGGGAAGTTTGATAAAATTCTTCCTGCCAGCGAAATATCTCTGGTTTCGATTTCAATTCCAGCTGTTGCTGTAAAAGCTTGAACAATTGGTAAAAGAGAGTAAGTTGCCAATAGAGGCGCCTCATCAGTTAAGGTGTAAAAAATTTTTGATTTATTCATTTTCTTTTTTTTTTATAATCGTATCGTCAGGAGTTAACGATGTAAAAGATATATTCGGCTCAAAATGAGCGGAGCAAATATAATAAAATCACAACGAAATCGGTTGAGTTTTGAAGAGAAATGATGAAATTAACAGATTGTTATTTCGAGCTCATTAAATTGCTAAATCGATGATTTTGATATTAAAAAATTACAGTTTTGTTAGCGGTGAAATTGGAACATAAAAAAAACTCGTTTCAAACGATATGAAACGAGTTTTTTATAACATCTCCGCGTAAATTATTATAAAAATATTAAACTATTTACTGATTTCTTTTTCAATAAAATCTTTGTACTTTTTTAGATTAGAAATTGAATCATTTTTTAATTCACGCTTATATTCAAATTGTGGAAATTTATTAGGATGACCTTTGATAAATTGGGAGTTAAATATAGCCCTTGTTTTTAATACTTTCAATTTTTTTATTGAATCAAGATCTTTAGATAGGGTGAAACTTGTATTTTTCATTTTGTTTGAATAATATACAATTACGGTATCTGGATAGCTTAGATCTACTTTGGTTTTGCATTTATATTTTTCTATTAATTTATAGCCATTTTGGTCTTTTTTAGAGCTAATCAATTGCATAATTGAAGGAAAGTAAAAAGTTTGATTATAGTATGCTTTTTTACTCAGAATGGAATCAGTTCTGGCTTTTTTACCGCTTTTCGCATTTAAGGAGTCATAATAGTAGCCATATTTTTCTTTTTCTTTAAGCAAAAAGTATCTGTTGATTACTTTTCTTTCAATAATTGCTGTATCGTTTTGAACAGTGTGAATATCTTCAAATTCGTATAATGCGTAATTTTTGTAATTAATAACAGCAACGCTATCAAGTATTGTCACATAATTTGTATCAGATCTAAAAACAGGAAGGCTAGCGCATAGATAGGTTTTGGTAATTTCATCTTTTGACATACATGATAGAGAAATTGACAAAAAGATAAAGAATCCAAAAATGTATAGTAACATTTTTGAATTCAGAGTTTTAGATGTATTAGTCATTGATTGAAAAACTTTTGGAAGCGTCATAATTTAGTTCTTTTGAAAAAGATATACCACAAAAAGAACCTGAAAAATTAACATTGAAATTCAAATACATTGCATAATTATATAATCCTAAAGGTTTCGGCAGAGCGGATACTAATGAGGAAGATACTTCACCACCAATTACAGTTCCTTCTTTGTAAAGAGTATTATGTGTCAAACTTACCCATTGCCATTGCAATGAAGGATTACTATTTGCGACTTTTTGGTGTATGCCTGTTTCACTAGAATTTATTGTAAATCCTGGTCCTTTGAAAACTATCCATTTATAAATTTTTTTTCTTGTTGTGCTGTTTTCTTCTTTAATTGTTGATTCTAATAATTCTGAGGTTGGGTAAGAAGAAGAGATAAGTTCTTCAATACTTTTTTCACATGGGGTTGGTTCTGGATTAGGATTGTCGCCATAACCACCTGATCCTCCACCATTATCGCCACCACCACCTTGGTCAGGACACGAGATTAAATAGATTACATCAAAACTACCGTCATCATAAGTTTTAACTAGATAAAGACAAGTTTGTTCTTCAAGTTTCGTTTTGTTGCTTGTTGAAGTTATAGATTTTTTTGAAATTGTACAATAAGAATCTATCTTATCATCAATATTTAAAACAGTTACAGTGCCTTCAAAATCTGTTTTTATGTTGTAAAAATTAAATTTTTCATCTGTAACGTCAAAATTTTCTTTTTCACTTGTGATTAAAACATGCGATAGTTTGTATGTAAGTTTACTGTCTTTAATAAACATCAATCTATTGTAAGATTTAATTATTTTATCTCCTTTTTTTATTTCTGTATTATTGTTTAAAGTAATAGGAACCTCTACAACCTTCCCTTTGCTACCATCAGTTATTATGGCTTGATTCCAATCAATTTGTTTAGTATAATTCAGAATTGTTAATTTTGGATTATTTTTTTCAAACCAATTTTTTGCTTCAATAACCGCTGGGTCGGCATTAGATTGGATTGTACTTTCATTTTCACAATTTGAAAAAATAATTGAAAAAAGTAATAAACATAAAAATTTAATGGTTTTTTTGGTTTTCATAGTGTTAATACTGTTAAAAGTTTGTTAATGACTACGAATGTAAGTAAAATTTTATGATTTAAATTTATTATTGAAAAAAAATTTCAGTTCAAGATAAATAAAGCGGTAGAGAGAACTTTCTAGAGAGTTTCCATAAGTTTTAAAACAAAAAAAGTCCCAAATCTGAAATATCAGTTTGGGACTTTTGTACCTTAGAAAAAATAAATTATCTTCTTTTATCTTTAATCTTAGCTTTTTTACCAGTAAGTTGTCTGAAGTAGAAAATTCTAGCTCTACGTACAGCACCTTTCTTGTTCACTTCGATTTTTTGTAAAGCTGGTAAGTTTACTGGGAAGATACGCTCAACACCAACAGATCCAGACATTTTACGGATAGTAAAAGTTTCTGTAACACCAGAACCTCTTCTTTGAATAACAACTCCTTTAAAAAACTGAGTTCTTGTTTTTTCACCCTCTTTAATTTCGTAGAAAACAGTGATTGTGTCTCCAGCTCCGAAATCTGGGAAATCTTTTTTAGCAACGAATTCGTCTTGAACGAATTTTAATAAATCTGCCATGATAATTATAAATTATGGTTTTATATTAGAGCAACATTCACGGATCTCGCCAGAGGTTGGTCAAATTCGGGTGCAAATGTAAAAAATAATTATAAATTATGAGTTATAAATTGTAAATTATTTTAACTATTTGATAAATTGATTGTTAAGTTTTTTCTGCTGCAATTCTAAGGCTTTAATTTCTTTTGTTTCGGAGAGTGTAAAACGAGAAAAAACAACCTGAAACCTGATCCCGAAGCTTCGGGAGAAACTTGAAACCTGAAACCTGAAACTTGAAACTTTTTTACTTCGGCTGCTGCTGTGTAACGCAATGAATCATTCCTCCATTTGCGTATAAATTACGGACATCAATGCCGATTACTTTTCTGGTCGGATACAAACTTTGGATCAGCTGGTTGGCTACCGAGTCATTTGGGTCATTATAATTAGGAACAAGGACTACAGAGTTTCCAATATAAAAGTTAACATAAGAGCCTTTGTATCCTAGTTTTTTGCCATACGTTGTTACAACATTATTTTTGGATAATGGCAGTTTTAAGAAAGTATAATTTTTGCCGTTTTTGTCTTTTGAATTGTATAAGGCCGTGATGTCATGCTGAGGAACTTCCCAATACAGCAAATCATTTTCATTCATGGTTACAATTGTATTTTTGTTGCCAAAACGTGCAAACCCGTCAATGTGCATATCTGTGATTTCTCTTCCTGCTTTGCCATCCAGCCATATAAAATGAGTTACGCCAAGGTATTTTTTAAAATTTGCTTCGGCTTGTTGCTGCGTCATTGAAGGATTACGATTCGAATTTAATATTGAGCTTTTGGTCGCCATTAAAGTGCCGTTTCCGTCTATTTCTATAGCTCCGCCCTCATTAATCATGATATTGTTTAAGTCTAGAACCGTAACTTTTTGGTCTGTCCCGATTTGGGACGGAATCGTATTGCAGTTCTGAAAAGCGGCTTTTTTGCCCCAGCCATTAAAACCCCAATCCTGTATGACTAGCTGATTGTTTTTGTCTTTTACATAAATTGGTCCATTGTCTCTCACCCAAACGTCATCAGTTTTATATATTTTAAATGCAATCGAAGACAATGAAACTCCTGATTCTTGCAATAAAATTTCAATTCTCTCTTTTTCTGTGGCATCATAGGCAACAATAAAAACTTTTTCGCTTTGTATTAAGGATTTCGTCATAGCGACCCACGTGGCGTCCAAATCATTTCTATAATCAATGCCGTATTGATATTGATGAGGCCATTGCAGCCAAGTGCCTTTATGCGGAGCCGATTCTTCGGGCATCGTATATATAACTTCAGTATCTTTTAATTCGTCTGTAATTGTGTTTATCTCATCTCCTTGGCAAGAAGAAAGAAGAGGAAATAATATTAATATTAGAAAGTTTTTTTTCATGTTAATTGGTTTAATTTTAAATATCTAATGTCATTTTGTACCGATAACTTGACAGAACAAATGTATTTCTAAAGCGCAATTGTAAAGTTGTCCAAAATGGACAAATTAAATGAGAGGAATAAAAATGGCGGTAAGATATTCGGCAGGACTGACACTATTGGAGTCATTTTTTATATACTGTTCAATAACAGGTAAATGAGATATTTCAATATCATTATTGAGAAACCACCCTCCAAAGATTTGCTGATACGTTTCTTCTAAAGTTTCGTAACTGCCATGATGAAAAAAACGAGCATATTTGCCTCCGAAAAGTTTTTTTACAGGAAGATTTTTAACGACTGCCTTGGTGACAATGCAAGCTTCGTAAGTGCATTTTGATTTTTCTGTAATTACAATGTCATCTGTAATAATGCCAAAGAAATCAGAAATAGGTTCTGTAATTTCATTTTCTAGCAGAGCGTCCCATAGGTTTTCTATTTCAGGATTAATGTAGAAGGTCTTGCAGCTCGAATAGTAAGCTGTTATTTCGGGGATAAAAGCAATTTCGGGTTCTAAGGCAGAAGAAATGGTTTGTTGCTCATGAAAATCATGCAACAGCAATTCTTTTTGATTTCGTGCTTTAGAAGGTGGACAGTTAAAATGCTTTTTGAAGGTTTTGGAAAATGACTGTACATCTGCAAAGCCAACTTCAAGAGCAATATCTGAAATTTGTTTGTTGGAATACAAAAGCTTTTTATATCCGTTTTCTACTTTCAGCCGAGTCTGATAGGCGCCTATTGTTTCCTGAAATAAAGAATAAAAAACGCGCTGTAAATTTCTGTACGAGTAACTGGAAATATCTTCAAGATTATCTATTGAGATCATTTGATTGTAATGCGTCTCAATATAATTTCGGGTATTATAAATGCGTTTTAGGTTAAAATCATTCATTTTTATCCAGTTTTAGGGTCTCAGTCTCGGTTCTAGTAGTTACAAACTGAGACTGAAAGCTGTGAAAGAATGCTTTTTAATGGCCTTCTAACAAATCTGGGCGTCTGTTTTTGGTATGTTCGTATGCCATATCTTCACGCCATTTGTCGATTTTAGCAGCGTGTCCGCTTGTTAGAACTTCAGGAACTTTCCATCCTTTATAATCTGCAGGTCTTGTATAGATTGGACCTGATAGCAAATTGTCCTGAAAACTATCTGTAAGAGCAGAAGTTTCATCGCTTAAAACTCCAGGAATTAATCGGATTAAAGCATCAGATAAAACTATTGCGCCCAATTCTCCTCCAGATAAAACGTAATCGCCTATAGAAATTTCTTTAGTGATAAAATGATCTCTTACTCTTTGATCCACACCTTTATAGTGTCCGCATAAAATGATAATGTTTTCATACATTGACATTTTATTGGCCATTTTCTGATTTAAAGTTTCGCCATCAGGTGACATATAAATTACCTCGTCATACTCGCGCTGGCTTTTCAAATGCGTAATACAATCATCTATAGGCTGAATTGTCATTACCATTCCAGCGCCTCCTCCAAAAGGATAGTCATCTACGCTTTTCTGTCTGTTGGTGCTATAATCGCGAAGATTGTGAAAATGCACTTCGACCAAACCTTTATCAATGGCACGTTTCATAATTGAAGCCTCAAAAGGGCTTCTTAATAATTCAGGTAAAAGAGTAATAATGTCAATTCGCATCTTTGATTAGGTAAATTTTCTTGACGGCAAAGATACAAATAAAGCCATTGAGTGTTTTGATAATAATTATATAACACCTCCATAAAATTATGTAAAATCTAATGGGCTAATTTTAACTATAATTACATTCCTAATTATCAAGACATACCACCCAAATTCGAACGTAAAATCTAAACACTTAATGATGAAAAAAACGATATTAATAACTGCAGTTCTTGCGCTCTTTTTATCCTGCGCAAGTACTAATTCGGCTACTGTTGCTATAGGAGAAAACAAGTCGAAAGTGCTTAAGACCTTAGGAAACCCAATAAGGACTTTAGACAATAATCAAAATGGAGAAATTCTTGTTTATGCAGATCAGGTTTTTGATGGTGATGGAACATCATTGGCAGGATCAAATTACTGGCGCTACAATTATGTGTATGTAAATAAAGAAGGCAAAGTCACATTCACGCGACAAGAAAAACAAAATTATCCGCCGCAAGCTATTGATTCTCAAAAAATAGAAGGATTAAACTTGCTAACCGCAAAATAAATGCAGTCCCTACGCGACAAAAATAAAATGCGATTCCTTTTGGTTTTCTACCAATATTTTGTTCCTAGCGGAACAAAAGTCTTTTTTTCTTAAATTATATTTTTGAAGGATATTTCTTTCTTTTTTGTTATGTTTGCATTCCAAAAATATTCCGCTAGGAATAAAATATTTGTAAAAAACTCATGTAGATCATCGATGTCCCGTAAGGACTGCATTCATAATGGCAAACACTTATACTCAAATCCATATTCATTTTGTTTTTGCTGTCAAGTATAGAAAAACAATTATCGACAAAAATTGGAAAGATGAGTTGTTTAGATATATCTCAGGAATTATAAAAAATAATAACCATAAGCTTCTTGCAATAAACGGAGTTTCTGATCATGTCCATATTTTGATAGGAATAAGGCCTCTACAATCTGTATCAGAATTGATGAAGAGCATAAAACAAAATTCATCAAAATGGATAAATGACAATAAATTCGTAAATGGCCATTTTGAATGGCAAGAAGGATATGGAGCATTTTCTTATAGCAAATCTCAATTGGATGCTGTTATTAATTATATTCAAAATCAAGAGCAACATCATAAGAAGAAAACATTTAGAGAAGAGTATATTAACTTTCTTGAAAAATTTGAAGTCGATTATGATGAAAAGTTTATTTTTAAGGAATTAATTTAATGTTCCTTGATTCTGAATATGACTTCAACCAAAATAAAAATACTCGCGATATCTGGCAGCACCAGAAACAATTCTAGCAACTTCAAAATTCTGAAATACATTTCAAACCATTTAAAATCAGAATTTGAAGTTGAAATTTTCGAAGACCTAGAGCGCCTTCCTCATTTTAATCCCGATTTAGATACAGATAATCCTCCGCAAGAAATAACTTCTTTTAGAAATAAAATCATAAATGCTGATGGCGTTATCATTTGCACTCCCGAATACGTATTTAGTCTTCCGGGAAGTTTAAAAAATGCTTTAGAATGGTGCGTTTCGACAACTATTTTTTCAAATAAAAAAACGGGTCTTATTACAGCTTCCGCCTCGGGCGAAATGGGTCATGAACAATTGCTGTTGGTAATGAAAACACTCGAAGCTAAGTTTGACGAGACAACGCAGCTCCTGATTCAGGGAGTGCGCGGAAAAGTTAATGCTGAAGGAGAAATCGTTTCAGAACAAACTGCAAAAGCGCTTCAAGATTTTGTAGAAAACTTTAAGAATCAATTTTTATAATATATTTACTTTCTGAAATTTAAATCATTAAAATGATTAGCAGAAGAAACTTTATCGTAACCACAGGTCTTGCCACAACAGCAGTTTTAGCATCGCCATCATTTGCACTTTCTATGAATAAAAAAGAAATTGGTTTACAGTTGTATACGCTGCGTGAGGAACTTCCTAAAGACGTAAAAGGAACATTAGAAAAAGTAGCAAAAGCAGGTTATACAACTGTTGAGACATATGGTTTTTCAATCAAAGACCAATTTTGGGGATTAACGCCTCAAGAATTAAAAAAGATTTTGGATGATAACGGACTAAAAGCTGTTAGCGGACATTATAATCTGGGAAGCTTTTTGTATGATGGAAATACGGCAGAATTAATCGCTGCGATTGAGGCTGCAAAAGTTCTTAAAAATGAATTTCTGACTGTGCCTTGGGTCGACGAACCTTTTAGAAGAAGTATAGAAGATTGTAAAAAGATAGTTTTCCGTGTAAATGAAGCGGCAAAAATGTGTAAAAAAGCAGGCTTAAAACTGGCGTATCATAACCATGATTTTGAGTTTCAAAAGCACAACGGAGCTACTGGTTTTGATGTTTTATTAAAAGAAACCGACAAAGATCTGGTTTATTTTGAATTAGATTTATACTGGGTAGTTCATTCTGGAAATGATCCTTTAAAATTATTCAAAGAAAATCCTGGACGTTTCAAAATGTGGCACGTAAAAGATAAAGATAGAAAAAACAGCGATTTGAACACAGAGGTTGGCTCTGGAACAATAGATTTTAAACCTTTTTTTGCAGCAGCAAAACAATCGGGAATGATTCATTTTTTTGTAGAACAGGAAAATAATTTTGCTTCAAACTCTTTTGAGTCTATCAAGTCGAGCTGTGATTTTATTTCGAAAAATTTAATCTAATTCATCTTTATGAAGAAATTTCTTTTGCTGGTTTTTGTAATTCTTTTGTCTTGCAATTCTAATAAAAGTGATTATTTTGAGGCTATTGCGGAAAACGATATAAAACTTTTTCCTCCAAAACCAGGTGATTGGTTGTATTCTTATAAAGAAAAGGGGCAGAGTTTTGAGCAGTTTCTTAACTCAAAACATGTAATTCCAACAACAGAAAATAATATTATTTATCTCCAGCCAATAGGGAAATTTGACTCGTTACAAGGCAAACAAATAAAATTAGTTGAAGAATATTTGAAAATATTTTTTCAGTTGAAGGTCAAAACACTTGATAATGTTTCAAATGATGTTATTCCGAAACAAGCTAGAAGAATTGGTCCAGATCAAAACGAACAATTTCTTGCGGGATTTATTTTGGATAGTGTTTTGAAGAAAGAAAAGCCTCATAATGGAATAGGATTAATGGCGTTGACCGAAGTAGATTTGTATCCAAAACCAGAATGGAGTTTTGTTTTTGGCTTGGCATCGTACAGGGATAGAATTGCGGTAAGTTCAATCTACAGGTTGTATGACAAAAGATTAAAGAATAAAGATTTTAATTTGTGTTTAGAAAGATTATTAAAAATTTGTTCTCATGAAATTGGACATATGTTTGGCTTGCATCATTGTATCGATGCTAATTGTGTGATGAATGGAACTAATAGCTTATTAGAAACAGATGAACATACGTTGAGATTGTGTTCTAATTGCCAAAGGAAATTAAATTCGAGTATAAAATACGATAATAAGAAAAGATTAGTAGAATTGGAAAAGTATTTTAAGAAAAATAATTTGGTTACGGGAGCTGAATTGATGAAAAAAGATTTTGAAAAAATTAAAAATAAATAGAAATGAGTACTAGCAAAGAATTTATAAAAGGAGACGAAATAGAGTGGGAATTAGTCGGCGAAGGAATCAAACGCAAGATTTTGGCTTTTGATGAAAGAGTGATGCTGGTAAACGTTCATTTTGAGAAAGGCGGCATAGGTACTTTGCACGATCATTACCATTCGCAAGTAACTTATATCGCAAGCGGTAAGTTTGATGTCACAATCAGCGGAGTAACGCAAACATTAAAAGAAGGAGATAGTTTTTATATTCCGCCTCACGCTGTGCATGGTGTTGTATGTTTGGAAACAGGTATGCTTACAGATGTTTTTAGTCCTGCAAGAGAAGATTTTTTACAATATTAAAAACTTTAAAAAAACTACCATATAAGTGATTTAAGAAAATTTAAGTTTGGCTGTAAATTTCGCCAAGATATTTTTAAATGAACTTATATCACTTATATGGTTTTAAAAAAAAAACTTAAAAATTATATTTTTTTTAAAGTTTTGCTAAAGATTAGAGTGGTATTTTTGCAGCATGAATTTATCAAAAACTAATGTACTGTTTATGGCAGTTTGCACGGGTCTTATAGTTGCAAATCTTTATTACTGCCAGCCTTTGATTGTTTTAATTGCCAACGAATTTAAAATTCCAGAAGAGAGTGCTGGAACGATAACCTATCTTACTCAGGCGGGTTATGCGATCGGATTGTTCTTTATGGTGCCGCTTGGCGATAAAATAGAACGTAAAAGGCAAATTTTAATGACCACTTTTGCAACTGTAATTGCCCTTTTAATTGCAGCAACTGCCAAAAGTTTTCTTGTTTTACAAATCGCTTCACTGTTAATCGGAATTACGTCGATTGTACCGCAGCTTATTTTGCCATTGGCAGCTTCTTTAAGCGCCCCTGAGCAGCGAGGAAAAGTCGTGGGGACTATCATGAGCGGACTTTTAGTCGGAATTTTGCTTTCGCGAACTTTAAGCGGGTTTATTGGTCAGGTTTTGGGCTGGAGGTCCATGTTTTATATCGCATCAGGAATTTGTCTTTTGATCTTTTTTGTCATTCAAAACAAATTTCCGCAGAACAAACCACAATTTCAAGGAACATACGGACAGTTGATTCAGTCGCTGTTTACGCTTATAAAAATACAGCCAGTTTTGCGTGAAGCAACAGCAATCAATGTTTTCAGTTTTGCTCAATTTGGAGCATTTTGGACCACAATGGTATTATTGCTTTCTGGAGAACCATTCCATTTTAATAGTGCAACAATCGGTTTGTTCGGAATTGTTGGCGCGTCTGGAGCTCTGGCAGCGCCTTTGGTAGGAAAATTGGGAGACAAAGGAAACTCAAGAATTGCAGTGGGCTACGGCTGTTTATTGGTATTAATAAGTTTCATTATCTTTTATTTTGCAATTGAAAGCGTTATCGGAATTGCAATCGGAATTGTGTTTATTGATATTGGAATTCAAGGGGTTCACATTTCAAACCAAACTAGAGTTTATTCATTATTGCCAGAAGCAAGAAACAGATTGAACACCGTATTTATGTCGCTGACATTTTTAGGAACAGCGGCAGGATCTGCATACGGCTTATTATTATGGAAAATGGGAGGATGGCCAGCGGTAACAATTGGCTGCATGGCGCTATCTTTATTATCATTGATTATTTACGGACTTACATATAAATCTAAAAAAGTGAAAGCGCAAATTGATTAAAAAATTAATTTGTAAATTTGCGTTCAAATTAAAAATAACAACATGGAAAACGGAATATACGCTAAATTCAATACTAGCAAAGGTTCAATTTTAGTAAAATTGACACATGATTTGACACCAGGAACTGTAGGAAACTTTGTTGCTCTTGCAGAAGGAAATATGGAAAACAAAGTGAAACCTCAAGGGCAAAAATTCTATGACGGATTAACTTTCCACAGAGTAATTGCAGATTTCATGATTCAAGGAGGTTGTCCAAAAGGAACTGGAACTGGAGATCCAGGTTACAAATTTGATGACGAATTTCACCCAAGTTTAAAACACGATCGTCCAGGAGTTTTGTCTATGGCAAACTCTGGTCCAGGAAGCAACGGTTCTCAGTTTTTCATCACTCACGTTCCAACTCCTTGGTTAGATAACAAACATAGTGTTTTTGGACACGTTGTTGAAGGGCAAGACGTTGTTGATGCTGTTGCTCAAGGTGACAATTTAGAGTCTGTTGAAATTATCAGAGTTGGAGAAGAAGCTCAAAAATGGAATGCAATTGAAGCTTTCATTGGTTTAAAAGGTGCTCGTATGAAACGTGAGGCAGCTTTAAAAGCAGAGTCTGAAGCAAAAATGGAACAATTGGCTGCTGGTTTTGATAAAACAGAAAGCGGTTTACGTTATAAAATGATTCAAAAAGGGGAAGGAAAAAAAGCGGAAGCTGGAAAAACTGTTTCTGTTCACTATGAAGGATCTTTAGAAAACGGAAAAGTATTCGATTCTTCTTACCCGCGTAAAAAACCAATCGAATTCAAATTAGGAATTGGACAAGTTATCGAAGGATGGGACGAAGGTATTGCTTTATTGCAAGTTGGAGACAAAGCTCGTTTTGTAATTCCATCTGATTTAGCTTACGGTCCATCTGGTGCAGGAGGAGTTATTCCGCCAAACGCAGTTTTAATTTTCGACGTTGAATTAATGGATGTAAAATAAGAGTTTAAAAGCAATTTAGTATTGTTTTAAATAGTAATCCCATGCGCCGTGGCGTATGGGATTTTTTTATATTTACTCGAATTAAAAACAAAACCAAGAAATGAAAACAAAGATTTTAAGCTTAATAACTTTAGTGCTGCTTTTGACAGCGTGTGGAACTAAAAAAACAGCTGTTGCATCTGCAGAAACTGCTCCTGCAGCAAAAGAAGCAAAAACAGTAGAATTAACGCCAGAATTGGCAGAAGGTAAAAATCTGTATGAAAACAGCTGTGTTAAATGCCATAAATTGTACGAGCCTAAAAAATTCACAAAAGAAGAGTGGGCACCGATTTTGGTAAGTATGGGAAAGAAAGCCAAATTGAATGAAACCCAATTAGCATCTGTTACAAATTACATTCATTCACAATTGTAATTTTTAGAAAAAAGCATAAAAAAAACTGTTCAATCGAACAGTTTTTTTATTTTCAAATAGATATAAAAAAAAACACCGTCACAGAATGAGGTGTTTTAAAATTTAAGAATGATGTACAGCAGAGTTGTCTACAGCTATTACTTTTAAAGTTTTGATGCCAGCTGGCAATTCCCAATCTACTTCATCATTTTCTTTAAAACCGATAATGGCAACACTTAAAGGCGCTAAAATGGAGATTTTAGATTGTTTCACGTCTGCTGCAGAAGGTAAAACGATTTGAATTTTCATTTGTTTCTTGGCTTTTACATCTTCTATCGTTACAAATGAGTTTATTCGGATTACCGAACTGTCAAGTTCGCTTTCTTTACTTATTATTGCACGATCTAATTCTTGCGAAAGCAGATTGGCTTCTTTAGTATTTGTTGAGTTTTTACTTTTTAAAATTAATTCTCTTAGAAATTGATAGTCTGATTTAGAGAAAGTGGGTGTTGGTTTCATATCTATATTGAATTTTATTGTTATTAAAATTTTTAAATGGTTTGTTCTTTTGTGATGGTTTACGAGCTAATGGCGCTTTGGTCCCTAAAATGGCGAAGAATCCAAAATGTTTAATCGGGAAAACAAAAAAATATCTGACCAAAAATGATTTTTGTCAAATAAGAAAATGTTTAAGCTGATGTAAATCCTCCGTCAAAAAGAAGAAAAAGTGAAGTAAGACGGAGGCCTAATTAATAAAGGCCTTATTATGCGAAATAATGACAGCAGGAACCGGTTTTGCTATGCAAAACGGCGTCAAAACGGCTGTGTGTGATATTATATTTCCCATAAGGATTGTTAAATTGAACGGCAAAGATACGTAATCTTTTTGGAATTAGTGCGTATTTACTTCCATTTAATGCCACAACCCAAACTTGGCTTCTGCGGTTCTTTTAAACTTCTGTTGTAAATTAAAGCGTCAATTGCACCTCTAAGATCGCTTCCGCTAAGAGGAATTCCGTTTCCAGGTCTCGAATCATCTAGTTGCCCACGATAAAATAATCTGTCTTGATTATCAAATAGATAAAAGTCTGGAGTGCAAGCTGCCTGATAAGCTTTTGCAGTTTCTTGAGTTTCATCGTATAGATAAGGAAAATCAATTTTATTTTCCAATGCAAAATCAGCCATTAATTCTGGACTGTCTTCAGGATATTTGACAACATCATTGCTAGAGATAGCGATTACTCCTAATCCCTGAACGCGATAATCATTGGCAATCATTACAATTTCTGTAATAACATGATGCACAAACGGACAATGGTTGCAAATGAACATTACCAAAGTGCCTTTTGAACCTTTTAAGTCTTCAAAAGAAAAACTATTGTTCGAATTGGTATCTTTTAAATAAAAGTCAGGTGCAATTGTTCCTAAAGGAAGCATTGTTGATTCTGTTCGAGCCATTTTATTTGAGATTTGAATACCAAAAATAGTTTTAAAAATCTGTAAATAAAAGAGCACAAGAATAAAAAATATCCAAAGAAAGCAGTTAGCCTATTCAGCTTGCTTCTTTGGATACTTTTTTTAATTTTTTATGAATTCAGAAATTCAAGTAAATTTTCATTTAGTTTTTCTCTATCGGTATAAAATAAGCCGTGAGGAGCACCTTCATATTCGATGTAAGTATTGTTTGCTATAGATTTTGCAGCTTTTCTTGAGGTAAGGTCAATCGGTACAATTTTATCATCATCACCATGAATTATCAAGGTTGGGACTTTTATAAAATCCAATTCGTCTCTAAAATCGGTATAAGAAAAAGATTCAGCGCATTTTAAAGTAGCTCTTGGAGATGCCAATGAACATAAGTTTCTATAATATTCTAATAACGGAGTGCTGAGCGGTTTGTTGATGATATTTACCCCAAAAAAAGTTTTTCCGAAATTATCTACAAACCCGATTCTGTCTTCTTTGATTGCCGCTGCCGTGTTTTCGCTTTTTTCTTTTGGATGTCCATCAGGATTATCGTCTGTTTTTAGAAGAAAAGGAATAATTGACGAAATTAAAGCTGCTTTGGTAACGCCTTTTCCACCGTGACGGCTAAAATAGCGAACCACTTCACCGCCACCCATTGAGAAGCCCACAAGAGTTACGTTTTCTAATTCCAATTGCTCGATAATTTCTTTAAGATCATCTGTCAAAGTATCGTAATCGTAACCGTCCCACGGCTGAGAAGATTTTCCAAATCCGCGGCGGTCATAGGCAATTACACGATAATTATTTTGTACCAAATGATCGATCTGATATTCCCACATTTCGTTAGAAAGCGGCCAGCCATGAATCAGAATTACTGGTTTTCCTTGGCCGTAATCTTTAACATAAAGCCTTACATTTTGGGCCGTTTCTATATATTTATCGGTGTGAATTTGTTTTAAATTAGATTCAAAATCTTTTAAAGATAAGCTAGCATTACTAAGTGTATGTTCCATTTTATATCTTTTTGAGTGAGTGTCATTATTTTTCTTCTCGTAAAATTAGATTCTTAACAAAAGAAATAGGTTATAGAATTAGGCGCATTAGTTACAAAATTTATAGGTTTGTAAATAATACAATTTAGAAATGGATTTAACTTGGAACGAATTTGAGCGCACAGATATGCGCGTAGGAACAATTATAGAGGTGAACGATTTTCCTGAAGCCAGAAAACAAGCCTTTCAGCTGACAATTGATTTTGGTTCAGAAATCGGAATTAGAAAATCATCGGCACAAATTACCAAAAGATATCAGAAAGAAGATTTGGTAAATCGTCAGATTGTGGCAGTTGTCAATTTTCCTAAAAAACAAATCGGAAAATTTATGAGCGAGTGTTTAGTTCTTGGTGCTGTAGGCGAGGAGGGAGACGTAATTTTATTGGCTCCTGATTTTAAAATCCCTAACGGATTGCGTATCGGATAGTTTTCGTTCTTAGTTTTAACCGCAAAGTTCGCAAAGGTTTACGCAATCCTGAAGGCTCGGGGCGCAAAGTTCATACCCGCAAAGCTTTGTGAACTTTAATCGGCAAAAACTTCGCATAAAGTCTTGCGCTCTTTGCGTAAACCTTTGTGGCCTTTGCGGTAAAATTAAAAGTTTATCTTTTCAATTAACTTCAGTAAAATCTCCTGTCCTTCTTCCCAATATTTCAAATCAGAATCGGAATTCAAGTGCGAATAGGATAATTTTAATGCTTAGTTTTTAACCGCATAGTTCGTAAAGGTTTACGCAATCCCGAAGGCTCAGGGCGCAAAGTTCATACCCGCAAAGCTTTGCGAACTTTAATCGGCAAAAACTTCGCATAAAGTCTTGCGCTCTTTGCGTAAACCTTTGTGGCCTTTGCGGTAAAATTAAAAGTTTATCTTTTCAATTAACTTCTGTAAAATCTCCTGTCCTTCTTCCCAATATTTCAAGTGCGAATAGGATAATTTTAAGGCTCAGTTTTTAACCGCAAAGTTTGCAAAGGTTTACGCAATCCCGAAGGCTCAGGACGCAAAGTTCATACCCGCAAAGCTTTGCGAACTTTATCGACAAAAACTCCGCACAAAGCTTTGCGCTCTTTGCGTAAACCTTTGTGGTCTTTGCGGTCAAATTAAAAGTTTATCTTTTCAATTAACTTCTTTAAAATCTCCTGTCCTTCTTCCCAATATTTCAAATCAGAATCGGAATTAATGTGTCCTTGCTGGCCGATATTCACAAAATCACTTCCCCATTTTTCAGCGAAGAGTTTTTTTCTTTCAAACGAAGCGTAAGGATCATTTTCGCTCGCCACAACCACAGAAGGGAAAGGCAATTTATAAAGTGGAATCGGTGAAAAATTTCTTATGCATTCTGGCGAGTGCTGAGGTGAATCTACATCTGCGGGAGCGACTAAAAAAGCGCCGATTATATTCGGATTATTGTGTTTTTCTGCCCAATGCAAAACCAAAGAAACCGCCAAACTATGTGCAACTAAAATAGTTGGCTTATCAAGTTTGGAAATATTTTCGTTTAATCGGTCAAGCCATTCTTCGCGAATCGGTTCATCCCAATTGTCTTGCACAACACGAATTGAGTTTTCGAATTTTTTATGCCAAAAGGTTTGCCAGTGTTTTTCTCCAGAATCTCCAAGTCCTGGTATAATTAATAATTGTGTCTCCATTGCCGTGGAATTTTTATTTAGTGATTATTTTTTACGTTCTTTTAAAATTCGGTTTACTTCATTAACCAATAATGGAAATCCAGGTTCTGTCATTCCGTGGCCGTAGCCATCCAGTTCGTATAATTTAGTTTGTGTATGCCCAACTAGTTTCATCATTCTGGCCATGTATGCATTTTCTTCATAACGCCCAAGCATTTCCAGTTCGCGATCTCCAGTAATCAATAACATTGGCGGAGCGTCGGCACGAACGTGATATAAAGGGGCAAATTGGTCAATTGTTGGCTGCTTTTCAGGAATTCCGTTTTCTCTTCTAATTTCGAAATGTGTAATGCATTGCCCGCTAAACGGGATAAGCCCCGCAATTTGATTGGCATCGATATTTTCTTTTTGAAGCCATTTTTTGTCTAAACCGATCATCATTGCTAAATATCCTCCAGCAGAATGTCCAGAAACAAAAATCTGAGTTTTATCGCCCCCATAATTAGCAATATTGTTGAAAGTCCAAGCAACCGCTGCAGCAGCATCTTCAATTGCTTTTGCGGCTTTTACTTTTGGCGATAATCTGTAATTTACGCCAATAATGGCAAAACCTTTATTTTTTAAGGCCTCAGGAATTTCTTTATTTCCTCCAGTCAATCCCCCGCCATGAAACCAGACAATTGTAGCAAAACCTGTTTTGTTTTTCGGATAATAAATATCCAAAACACATCTCTCATTAATATATTTATCAGACTTATTTATACTTGCATTATAATATTGAATATTGTTTTTCGTTTCATATTCTATATTCTGTGCAGAAAGAGAAATTCCAAAGAAGAAGAAACTTAGAAGAATGATTAATTTTTTCATTTTTTAGATAGAAGTAAAATGTAATTTGTGAAAATGCTTGAAGTGAAAAATGTATGAATTGCACGTCTCACATTTTACAATTCACATCTCAGATAAAAATATATAAAAAAAGTCCAAAATGCAAAACAAATTGGACTCTTACTATATAGATGATTTTGGATTAAATATCGTCAAAATCAATATCTGTAAAACTAGATCTTGAACTTTCAGCCTTTTCAGAGCTGTATTCTTTTTTAAAATCTTTTTGGTGTCTTTCAGAAATTACTTCTTCGCCTTTGTGGTTTAAAACATAAGAAGTCATTTCTTCTAAGATTTCAGAGAAAGCACTAAAATCTTCTTTGTACAAATAGATTTTGTGTTTTTTGAAGTGAAAAGAACCATCTTCCTCAGTAAATTTTTTGCTTTCGGTAATAGTAATGTAATAATCATCAGCTTTGGTAGCTCTCACATCAAAGAAATAAGTTCTTCTTCCTGCGCGTAATACTTTAGAAAAAATCTCTTCTTTTTCTAACATGTCATTTTCTCTCATAATACGTTCTATCATTTTTGGAATTAATAGTAATCAAAAATCATAAAAAATTATCTATTACGCAACAATTAAAGTAATTCTTTTTCCGAAAGTTGTTTTAAATATAACGATGCATAATAACCCTCTTGATTTATTAATTGATTATGAGACCCTTGTTGAATTATACGGCCATCTTCGAGAATAATAATTTTGTCTGCATTCTTGGCAGATGATACTCGATGACTTACAATAATGGTTGTTTTGTCCTTAGAAATTTCAAATAAATTATTCAAAATCATTTCTTCGGTTTCGGTGTCAACGGCAGACAAACAATCGTCAAAAAGAAGGATTGCAGGATTTTTGATAATTGCTCTTGCAATAGAAACACGCTGTTTTTGTCCTCCCGAAAGCGTGATTCCTCTTTCTCCTAAAACGGTGTCGTATTGTTTGTTGAATGCAATAATGTTGTCATGGACAACAGCGTTTTTTGCAGCTTGAATAACTTCTTCATCGGTTGCATTTTGATTGCCGAATTTGATGTTATTTTTAATGGTGTCAGAAAACAAGAAAGCATCTTGAGGCACGATTCCTATATTGTTGCGAAGATCATTCAGATTTAAAGTGCTGATTTCGTTTTCATCAATTTTAACCTCTCCTTCGGTTACATCATACAGTCTTGAAATCAGAGAAAGTATGGTCGATTTTCCTGAACCTGTTTTTCCAAGAATTGCCAGTGTTTCTCCTTTTTTTACTGTAAAAGAAACATTTTTTAAGGCTTCAATGTTAGTGTCTTGATAGGTGAAGGAAACATTTTCAAAAGAGATATTTCCTTGAATCTCTGATGTGTTTACGTTGTTGTTTTTGATTTCTGGTTCAATTTTCAAGAATTCATTCAGACGTTTCTGAGAAGCTTCTGCTTCTTGAACCATCGAAGAAACCCATCCTAAAGAAGCAACCGGCCAAGTCAGCATATTTACATACAATATAAATTCTGCAATGGTTCCGATATTTGGAATGCTTCCGTTGATGTACATTACGCCTCCAAAATAAATAACTACCAAATTACTGATTCCGATAAGGGCAATCATCAACGGGCCAAACAACGACTGCACTTTTGCCAAGCTCAAACTTTTGCGCTTGCTTTCTTCGGCAAGGTCAACCATATTGTTTTGGTGCTGATTTTCTAGAGAATAGGCTTTAATTACACGAATTCCCGAAAAGATTTCCTGAGTAAAACTCGATACTTTAGAAAGATACTGCTGAAACGTTGTGCTTCGTTTATTGATTTCAGAACTTAATTTGAAAATACAATACGAAAGAATAGGCAAGGGCAGTATCGTGTATAGGGTAAGCAGCGGCGATACATTATACATATATAATATAACGATCGCAAAACGGATAGCTGTATTTATAGTATACATTACTGCTGGCCCAACATACATACGAACTTTTGAAACGTCTTCACTAATACGATTCATTAAGTCTCCTGTTCGGTTTTGTTTGTAGAAATTCTGTGAAAGATTCTCGTATTGCCTGAAAACTTCATTTTTCAAATCAAACTCAATATGGCGAGACATTACAATTAATGTCTGGCGCATTAAAAAGGTTAAGAATCCTGCAACAATCGTAGTTCCTATGATAAGTAGCACATTATGAATGAGATCCTGGCGAAAATGAGCAATTACTGCTTCAGAATTTTGCTCTGCAGCAGAAAGTTTATCAAAATTTTCAATAGCGTTTAAAGACTTGCTAATGAGCTTTGGAGTAAAAAGAGAAAATATTTGTGCGATTATGGTGATTAAAATTCCTAACGAGAAACTATATTTATATTTGATGAAATATTTGTTTAAATAGCTTAGTTCTTTCATTTTTTTAAGAAATCTGATATTGAATTGATTTATATTTAAGAATTATTATTAAATAAAATTATAATAATTTGCGATTTAATCAAAACAATTATATTGTAAAATTGTTATTTTAAGGATAAAAAATTAGCACATATGTATTTTTTATTTATGTTTGAGATGTCTTTTTGACAAATTCATAATTTTAACCTAATTAATACTAGCGCTATGGATGCAACTTTCGCAACTGGAAAGGAACTTCAAAAAATGGATCCTGTTTTTGGTCAATTATCTTTTGACGATCACGAACAAATTGTATTTTGCAATGACAAAGATACAGGTTTAAAAGCAATTATTGGTATTCATAATTCGGTTATGGGGCCAGCTTTGGGAGGAACCAGAATGTGGAATTATAACACAGAATGGGAAGCTTTGAATGATGTTTTACGCCTTTCTAGAGGTATGACGTTTAAATCTGCGATTACTGGGCTTAATATTGGTGGAGGTAAAGCCGTTATTATCGGTGATGCTAAAACACAAAAAACACCTGAGTTGATGCGTAAGTTTGGTGAATTTGTTCATTCATTAAGCGGAAGATATATTACTGCTGAAGATGTCGGAATGGAAACAAAAGACATGGATACAGTAAGAGACGTAACGCCTTATGTTACGGGTATTTCTGAAGAAAGAGGTGGTTCTGGAAACCCTTCTCCTGTAACAGCTTACGGAGTTTATTTAGGTATGAAAGCTGCTGCTAAAAGTCAGTTTGGAACTGATGTTTTAGACGGTAAAAAAGTTTTGGTGCAAGGAATCGGGCACGTAGGTGAAACTTTGGTTGAGTATTTGACTAAAGAAGGAGCACAGGTAACGATTTCTGATATTAACGAAGAAAAATTATACCAAGTTGCTTCAAAATACAATGCAACAATTTATACTGGTGAAGATTTATATACTGCAGATGTTGACATTTACGCACCATGTGCAATGGGAGCAACAATCAATGATAATACAGTAGATAAAATTAAAGCTAAAGTTATTGCTGGTGCGGCAAATAACCAATTGGCAGACGAAAATGTTCACGGTGCAAGATTACAGGAAAGAGGTATTTTATATGCTCCGGATTTCTTGATCAATGCTGGGGGAATCATCAATGTTTATGCTGAATTAGCTAACTACGGTAAAGCAGAAATCATGAGCAAAACAGAAAATATCTATAATACGACTTTAGAAATTATAGATTTTGCTGCTAAAAATAATATTACAACTCACAAAGCGGCGCTTACAATTGCTCAAAACCGTATCGATCAAAGAAGAATCGAGAACGCAACGAAGTAATTTAAGCGTTCAGTGTTCACTTTTTTAAGTGATCAGTCTTAATAATTTAGAGTCTCAGTTTACGGTTAAATCTGTAATCTGAGACTTTTTTTTGCGGATGATGTGCAGCTAATTAATGAAAACTGATTACTGAATACTCAAAAAACACGACTTTTTTACGAATTAATTTTAAAATACGCATCAAAAGTTATACTTTTGCAGACTAATTTTTAAATGTTCTTACAAGGTGGTAAATAGAAGACACATACGCGTTAAAGTAATGCAATCCATTTATGCAATGCATCAAAGCGGTTCTGAAAATATGGAAAAAGAAGAGAAATTCCTTTTTTATAGCATTGATAATATTCAGGACTTATATCTTATAATGCTTTCTTCATTGATAGAAATTTGTAAAAAAGAAGCTGTCTTTTTGCATCTTTCAAGTAAAAAACACCTTGCTACTGCAGCAGAACGTAATCCGAACGAAAAATTTATCAAAAACAAAATCTTTCAGCTTTTAGCAGAGAGCAACTCTCTTAGCATTGCTTTGGAAAACCGCAAAATTAACAACTGGTCGTTAAATGACGATTATATTATTTTGCTGTTAAATGATGTTAAAGCAAGCGATATCTACAAAAAATACATGAGCAATAACGTGAATACGTTTGAAGAAGACAGACAATTTATTATTGATTTGTTTGAAAATGTTATTGTGCCAAATGAAAAATTATATGAATATTTAGAGGATGATAAATTGACTTGGGTTGATGATATTCCTGTTGTAAATACGCATATTGTTAAACAATTGAAAGCTATCAAAACAGAAGATCCAGACGATTTTAGAGTGCCAAAATTGTATAAAGATGTTGAAGATAAAGATTTTGCTAAAGATTTGTTTAGAAGAACAGTTCTGAATGAAGGTGCTTTTGCAAAAGAATACGAAGATAAAACACCAAATTGGGACAGTGACCGTATTGCCGAAATTGATACAATTATCTTAAAAATGGCAATTTGCGAGTTTATCAAATTCCCTTCAATTCCAGTAAAAGTAACTCTTAACGAATATTTAGAAATTGCGAAAGAGTATTCTACACCAAAAAGTAGTATTTTTATCAACGGAATTTTAGATAATCTTGTTAAAGAACTTACTGCCAATAAAAAGATGGTAAAAGTTGGAAGAGGGTTAATGTAAAAGTTTGAAATAATCAATTTTGAAATTCCAACTGCTTTGTCTCTCTGAGCGAAGTCGAAGAGTTAAAAAAAATATTAAATATAAATCAAAAACAAATTTAAATTATGGGACAATTATCTCAATTTGCGCCATTCCTTTTAATGTTTGTGGTAATCTATTTCTTTATGATCAGACCACAGCAAAAAAGAGCTAAAAACGAAAAAGAATTTGAAAGCAACCTAAAAGTAGGTGATAAAATAGTTACAAAAAGTGGTTTCCACGGTAAAATTGCTGAATTAGCAGAAACTACTGTTGTAATTGAAACAATGTCTGGAAAATTAAAATTAGAGCGTTCTGCTATTTCTTTAGAATTGAGTGCTGCTTTGAATAAGAAAGCTTAATTTTAAGTTACAATATTTTTAAATCCCAAATTCCAAATAGGAGTTTGGGATTTTTTTTGTTTAATAGAATTCACCTCAATCTTGTCATTGCGAGGAATGAAGCAATCGCATCACGTATAACAAATAGTGTGATTGCGTCATTCCTCGCAATGACAATCTTTGTGAAAAGAAAAACCTTTGTCAAAGTTTAAAACTTTGACAAAGGTTTCGTCTTGTATAGATTGGAATTTGTAATTTAAATATTGAAAATTTTAAAGAATCTACCTGTATTTATCATTCAAACCAACATTTGCTAAAATCATCGGAATCACTTTTTCGATTCTAGAAAGTTTGGTTTTTTCCTGTTTTGCGGTTTCAATATATTCTAAAAACTATTGTTTATAAGGAGAAAATTTTTCAAAGGCAGATTTTAAATCTGGGTTTTTAGCCATTTCTGCATTTAGAAGTTCTGAAATTATGGCTTCTTTTTTTGCAGGTTTTATGACTTTTCCTTGTTTTTCGTTTTCAATCGCTTCGTAAATGTATTCTAAAACGTCTTTTTCGTTCACCTGATCTTTAGAAGTAAAGCGCCATTGACGTAAAGATTTTGTTATTTCTTCCTGAGCATTAATGAGTTTCTTTTTCTCGTCTTTTAAGAAAACACCGTTGAAAAACCATATTGCAAAATAATCTTTAAATCCGCCAAGGCCAATTACGTTCTTCTTTTGATAAACATAAACTGGACCACCCCATTTTGTGGTTTCGGTCAGTTCTGTTTTGTCAATGATAGATTTTAGGAAAAGCAATTCTTCTTCCCATTGCTCACCGTATTTCCAAATGCCTTTATTTTCGGATTTTGATTCCATTATTTTCTTTTCTTAGATTTTTCTGGTGCGTCAAAAATTCCTGGGATAGCGGTCAATTCAGCAATTTTTACAATAACATCAGTAGCTTTCAGAATGCTTTCTGCTGGAACATATTCGTATTTTCCGTGGAAATTGTGCCCTCCTGCAAAAATGTTCGGACAAGGAAGTCCCATAAATGATAGTTGAGAACCGTCAGTTCCGCCGCGAATTGGTTTTATGATCGGTTTGATGTTTAATTCTCTCATTGCTTTTTCGGCAATGTCTACAATATATTTTACAGGAAGAACCTTTTCTTTCATGTTATAGTATTGATCTTTCACTTCGGCAACAACAATGTCTTCACCAAATTTCTTTGCGAATTTTTTATTGAACTGTTTCGCCAATTTGTGAATCAATTCTTTTCGCTTTTCAAATTTCTTTCTGTTGTGGTCGCGAATAATCAATTCTAAAACTGTTTCTTCGATGTTTCCTTTGATGTGATGCACGTGAAAGAAACCTTCGTAACCTCTAGTTTCCTGTGGCGTTTCACCTTTTGGAAGTTCATTGATGAAATCATTTGCTAAAAGCATAGAATTGATCATTTTTCCTTTTGCATAACCCGGATGAACGCTTTTTCCTTTGAAAGTGATTTTAGCGCCAGCTGCGTTAAAATTTTCGTATTCTAATTCTCCAATTTGGCTTCCGTCCATGGTGTAAGCCCATTGCGCTCCAAATTTTTCCACATCAAAATGATGCGCTCCACGGCCAATTTCTTCGTCTGGAGTAAAGCCAATTCTAATTTTTCCGTGTTTAATTTCAGGATGCTGAATCAGGTATTCCATTGCTGAAACAATTTCGGTGATTCCGGCTTTATCATCAGCGCCTAAAAGGGTTGTTCCGTCAGTTGTAATGATGGTTTGGCCTTTATATTGAAGTAAATCTTTGAAGTAATCTGGAGATAAAATAATGTTTTTCTCAGCGTTCAGCACAATATCTTTTCCGTCATAATTCTCAACAATTTGAGGTTTTACATTTGCACCGCTAAAATCTGGCGAAGTGTCAAAATGAGAAACAAAACCAATTGTTGGCACCTCATGATCTACATTGCTAGGAAGCGTTGCCATGATGTAGGCTTTGTCGTCAATTGTTACATCTTCAAGTCCAATTGCTTTTAGTTCGTCAACTAGTTTATTGGCAAGATTCCATTGTTTTTGAGTGCTGGGCGTTGTTTGAGAATTTGGGTCTGATTCCGTATCAATTGTTACATAACTGATAAAACGATCTATGATATGTTGCATTTTTTTAGATTTTTAGCAAATATAGAAAATTTTTTCTGCTGCCAAATTTAGCTTCCTATATCTGAATTAATAAAAAAAGGGATTCTGAATCGAATCCCTTTTCTGTATTTGAAAATTGGTTATTTGCTTTTTACACATCTAAAACCAACGTGATTGGCTGCTGATCTGATTTCGCCTTTTCCTCTTGTTCCCACCATGTATCTTGTACAATATTGATCGGTGCATAAAAAAGAGCCGCCTCGGTGTACGCGTTTTACCTCAGAAGGGTCATTAGGGTCATAATAAGCGCTTGGCCCTTGCGGATTTTTTGCTGTTTTTCCGCTTTCAGCCAATGATTTGTAATAATCTACGCTGTACCAATCGTTTACCCATTCCCATACATTTCCTGCCATATCGTACAAACCGTAACCGTTTGGAGCATATTGTTTTGTTGGAGCGATTCCTTTAAATCCGTCTTCGCCAGTATCGCCATCTTTAATAGGAAAGTGTCCCTGATAAATATTAGCCTGAAATTTTCCTTTAGGTTTTAAGTCATTTCCCCAAGTGTAAAGATTTCCTGTTTTGCCCCCGCGTGCCGCAAACTCCCATTCTGCTTCAGTAGGAAGTCTTTTTCCTGCCCATTTTGCATAAGCGGCAGCATCTTCGTATACAACATGAACAACAGGATATTTTTCTTTTCCTTTAATGGTGCTTTGCGGACCTTCTGGATGTCTCCAATCTGCCCCTGGCTCGTAACGCCACCATTGCAGAAAATTGTTCAAATTAACTGCTGAAGGAGTAGGAGTGAAGACAACTGACCCAGTTACTAAATCTTCTTCATTTGCTGTCGGAAATTCTTCTTTCGTTGGTTTTTGTTCGGCAACAGTTACATAACCCGTGGCTTTTACAAATTTTTCAAATTCTTCATTGGTAACTTCGGTTTCATCCATATAATAGCCATCTACATAAACTCTATGGATAGGAGCAGCATCTTTGGTAACTCCTTTTATGCTGCATAAGCTTTCGTCTTCTACATTGGTACCCATTGAAAATTCGCCACCAGGAATCCAAACCATGCCTTTCGGGGCTTTTTCTGTCGGTTTAAATTTATTTTCCACAGTTGGTTTAAATTCAGACTCTATTGCAGTTGGCGTTTCGTGACATTCTACAGCTGTTTTTTCTGCTTTATGAGTAAATTTTGTATAACTGTATGCGATTGAAATAATGGATAATGTGAGTAACGCAAAAATCCAAAAGGTTTTGTTTTTCATGGTTTATTATTTTGAGCTTATAATGGTTGTCAATAACGGGCATAAAATTAGGCAAAATAACTTTTAAAAGTATATTAATTTTATAGAATTAATAAAGTTAACTATCTTTTTCAACTGACACTACCTCATATTTGTCTTTTCCATCAATTTTCACGGGCTGGTAATACGTTTCGCCAAATTTTACATATTTTACATCGCCAATAGTTACTTCTTCTCCGCCTTCTGGAAGATTTTCTACGATCGTACCAGCGGTAGGGGCAACTACAGTGTATTTTCCTCCGTCCTTTTCATAATATGTTCCTCCATAATAGTAATTGTTTACTGTTCCGGTATTGACCGTTTCTGCTCCGCTTGGAATATTGTTCACGGTTCCGCCAACTGGTGCAGGTACGGCTGTATAACCGCCGTTGGTTGAGGTGTACCAAACGCCTTGGTCGTAATGGTATTGTGTGTTTTCGACGCTAACTACTATTGCTGTGACTGCCAAAGTTGCTACAAAAAATCCCCAAGGATGCCATACCGGTCCCCAATAAAACGGTCTGTATGGACGAGGATAATAGGGATGATAGCAATTGTATCTGTAACCTCCATAAACATATGGCGGGCGCACATATGGCCTAGGCCCTGGTCGAACCACGGTATTACGATTGTTGCGAACATGAACACTGTTATTCACATTAATATTGACATTATTTCTGTTTCTATTAACTGTGTTGCCACTTATATTGGTGTTTCTGTTACCTACATTGTTTCGATTTACAGTGTTGTTTCTGTTTACGGTATTATTTCTGTTTGCAGTGCCGTTTCTATTGGAATTGTTTGATGGCCTGTTTATTTTAGTTCCTGAGTTATTTGCCCCAGGTCTAGTTGTTGCCGCAGGTCTAGTTGTGCTAGGTCTGCTTACATTTGGTCTAGATTGTGTAGCAGGTCTAGCTTGTCTGGTATGCGTTGCGCCTGCGCCAGATCTGTTGAACCCTCCACCGCCTCCGCCCGCACGATGACGTTGGGCCAATCCATCAATTGAAATAAAGAAAAAGGTTGCGGTTAAACACGTTAAAAGTGCCACTTTTTTTACTGTTTTGGATATATTTTTCATATTCAGTAATTTATGTGATTTAAAGTTATGAAAAAAAATGTTTTATTTTTGTTAATGGGCTAAAAGTTTGAATTATAATGAAATATCCCATTGTATTCTAAATCGCCATCCTTCCTGTAATGGAAGTGTTTTGTCTTGAAAACTAAAATAACTCACCTCTGAAGTCAGTTTGTTTTTGTGTCCTTTAAAAAACCAGTTGAAAGCCAATGTAGATTCGTCCTGTCTATTTTTTCTTATCGAATTGTCGGGTCTGTATGCCGCGTGACGGCCAGCCATTTCTAGGCGTTTTGGCCACCATTCAAAAACATTATGGAAGAAATATCCCGCTTGAACGTAATATCCTTTCATAATGGTCGTGTCGTCATTGTTTATTTTATCAATGATTTCTTTGGTATGCCATTCGCTTTGCCAAGAAAAACCGCGGTACATAAAAGCGCTTTCTAGATTCCACTGATTCACTCTGTACTGTCCCGGCAATCCATTTTCGAAACCATCTAAAGAACCTCCTCCAGCTTGTGAGAATCGTGTGTATGGGCTTCGGTTGGTTATGGCTGAGAAAGCAATAATCGGAGTTGGCTTTTCGTGAAATTCTAAATCGCAGCCTTCAAAATCAAGAAATCTTCCTAAGAAATTCCATTGCGCTCTTCCAAAATACATTAAATGATTATCGTCATTAGAAGTGCTGCCTCGTCCAGTTCCTGTCAATGCCGCAGCCCAATAATTAAAATCGGCAATTCCAGCTCCTTTTAAATGCCCGTACACTTCAACTCCCAATTGTCTGTCGACTGTAAAAGGGCGGTTAATTAATGATCGATCTACCATTTGCTGTTCACCGCTGCTAATAAAACGTTCACGCGTAAATTCTGTTTTCCATTGTCCGACCTTGAAACTTAGCCAATCCCATTTTTCAATCATAATTCTGAAATCAAGCAAATTGGACTGACTCAGTTCATATTCCCAATAATATTTAAGCCAAGGTTCAAAAGCATGACCGCCAACTTTTAATCTGGCGCGGTTTATTTTGAAAGTTGTTTTAGCATCTTGGCTATAATCATCGTAAGTTAAAGGGTCTGTATCATTTGGCGTTGAAAAGCGAAATTGCAGACGGCTTGCCAATTGGAACAGGAATTTTTTGTCGCGTGTCTCCAATTCAATTCCCTTACTGCCATAACGAACATTCATTAGTTTGGTAGTATCTTTTTCTTGTTGCGAAAGCCCTTTAAAACCAATTAATAAAAGGAAAATGAAGAGTAGGCTGTTAGAAATGCGATTTGATTTGTTTGAGCTGCACATAAGATCAATAGATTTGTATAAATTATTTTCCTCCAAAGTTTTTTGCAATTCCTAAACCGATTCCCCAGCTGTCGTATGCGTTCCATTTAAAATCGTAGCTTGCAGTGCCAAAAATTTCCCATCCTTTAGGAAGTTCATAACCGTATTCTACACCAGCTCGGGTTAAGAAAAAATCTTCTTCTTTGGCAAATTCTCCGCCAAAACCTAGCAGAAAACTCCAATGTTCATTTGGTTTGTAAATTCCCATAAGAGCAGGGGCAATAGGGTAACTTCTTTCAACAGTTTCTTTATTTTCTTCACTGGCATATACTTTTTTGACTTTATATTTTTCCATTATAAAATCGGTATGAAGACCAATGGCCCACCTTTCATGAAACTGAAATGTATAATCAATTCCCCAAGCAGGAAGCGTTAAAGTTTCCCGATTTCCTTCTTCATCACGGCCCTCAAAAACATGAACATGGTTGATTGAAATTCCGATTTGATGATGCGGTTTGAATTTTTTTTCTTCGTTTTCTTGAGCTGAGATTTTGTTTTGAATGATTAAGTACAAAAGGGCTGCTAGAAAAAGTGTTTTTTTAAGATAGCTTGTCCTAGTCATTGTGATTTAGTTTTTAATCTTTAATAAAAAAGAGGTATTTATTCACTTTTTTCAGCATATAAATACCTCTTTAATTTTGTTTTTCTATAGACTACTCACTTTTCATAATTCTTAAAGCTTCTTTGTTAAGGTCTTCATAGCTTTGTTCGCTAATATCAACACCAACACCTAAGATTTCTCCACCTTTAAAAGTGCCTGGCGATTTATATTGATGACTTACGGCGTCGCCACTATCGAATCCTACGCAAAGACCATCGCCAGAAAGTGTGAATTTACCAGGTTGTGTTTTCATAGGACCTTTGGCTACTTCTTTGCCGTCAATGTATAAATGACCTGTGCCAATTTGTTCTCCGTTTTTACCGGTACTTTCTCTTATAAACTCAAATCCTAAGGCATGTTTACCAGGAGTTACGGTAGTCGATGAAACAAAAGTTTGTTCTGGCTGAATTCCTAAGAAATTATAAACATAGTATAATTTATTGTCTTTGATGAATAAAGAGTGTCCTCCAAAACGAGATCCGTGAGCAAAAACTACTCCTGAAGCTCCCGATTTAATATCTACATCGCCTACAATTTTGTATGAACGACCACGTACGTTTACCGCTACACCTTCTGGTACGGCAGCAGTTCCGGGATAGTAAATGTAACGAGTTTTTGGCTTTTCTTGAGAAGGACGTTCCGTGCTTAGCAATTCCATAGGAGAACGGTCGTCCAGAGGTAAAACTAAATTTTTATTCGCTTCTTCAAACCAAGCATCTTTAAGTTCTTTTAATTTGTCAGGGTTCTTTTTAGCCAAATTGTTTGACTCAGCTCTGTCCACGTCTACATTGTACAATTCCCATTCGTCTTTGTCAAAGTTGCTTTTACCCGTAAGTGGTACGTGTACAGCAACTGCTTTCCAACCGTCTTTCCAAATGGCACGAGTACCTAACATAGTGTAATACTGAATGTGTTTTTGAGTAGGAGCATCTGGTTTAGCATCAAACGAGTATTTCATTGAAACTCCAGATAATGGATATTGATCTACACCATTATATTTAGTAGGCATTTGCAAACCACATATGTCTAAAATTGTCGGTACAATGTCGGTAGAATGGTGGTATTGATTGCGGATTTCACCTCTGGCTTTAATTCCTTTTGGCCATGAAATTACTAATGCATCACAAGTTCCTCCTGCATAATTACTGTAACGTTTAAACATTTTGTAAGGAGCAGAGAACGCCGCAGCCCAACCAGTAGGATAATGCTCGTAAGTATCTGGGCCTCCTAGTTTATCCAAATATTTTAAATTTTCAGATAATTCATCAGGATAACCGTTAAAGAATTTGTTTTCGTTTACAGATCCAGAAGGAGAACCTTCGCCAGAAGCACCATTATCGGCAGCATAAAGAACCACAGTATTTTCTAACTGACCTGTTTTTTCTAAATACTCAATAACACGTCCTACTTGAGCATCAGTGTATTCTGAGAAACCGGCATATACTTCGGCTAGTTTAGAGAATAATTTTTTCTCATCAGCGCTTAGTGTATTCCATGGTTTTACATAATCACCAGGATTAGCAATATTAGGAGGTAAGAAATTGAAATCGGTGTTTTTAGTTCCTTTAGGTACAATTCCTTTAGCAATCATGCGAGGTAATACCCATTCACGGTAAGCATCGTAACCAGCATCAAATTTTCCTTTGTATTTAGCAATGTACTCTGCTGGTGCATGGTGTGGCGCATGGTTCGCTCCAGGGCAATACCACATATACCATGGTTTAGAAGGGTTGGTGGCTTTTTGGTCTTTGATATATTCAATGGCTTTATCAGCTAAATCTTTAGATAAGTGATACCCCTCTTCAGGAGTGTAAGGAGCCTCAATAAAGTGGTTATCTTCTATTAAATCAGGATACCATTGGTTGGTTTCGCCTCCTATGAATCCATAATAGCGGTCAAAGCCCATTTGGGTTGGCCATTGTGCTTTGGAGCCTCCAGAAGAAACGTCTTGTTCCGGTACGTTATGGTTTTTTCCAATCCAGAAAGTACTCCATCCTGCTTGCTGTAATACTTGGCCAATAGTAGCACACTGAGCAGGGATTTGTCCGTTTGCTCCAGGATAGCCATCTGTAGTTTCGGTGATGGATGCCATACCGTTTAAGTGGTGGTTACGACCGGTTAATAAAGTAGAACGAGTTGGCGAACATAATGCTGTAGTGTGCCATTGAGTATAAGTAATACCATTGTCCGCTAATTTTTGTAGTGTTGGCATATTGATTGCTCCTCCATATGGTGACCAGGCAGCCTGTCCTGTGTCATCGTATAAGATAAACAATATGTTTGGCGCACCTTCTGGAGCTGATTTTTTAGTGTAGGGTTTCCAGTCTGGTTTTGAATTTCTAATGTCAAGTTCGATGACACCATGAAAATTCTTCTTGGTTACTTCCTGTGGATCAGCCTGCGCTGATAATTTCGAGGTTATGCCTAGTAAAAGGAATAACAGAAACGGGAGAATACTTTTTTGAAGTATTGATTTGTTGCTGGCTCTCATAATTATTTATTTTGAATGTTATTGATGTAATTAATTGCTTTAGAAAATCTAAAAATGCAAATTGCTCTACGAAATCGAAATTTTTTCGTTAACTACATCAAAATTAGGTATATGTTTCACCAAGTGAGTTTTGTTTAAGTCCGAAAATGGTTTCATTTTATAATTTGCAACATGAAAAAACAGTTTTTTGAGGTGCTTTTTTTGGAAGTCAGTTGCAATACATATAAGAATCGAACAAAATAGAATTTATTTGTTTTGGTAAAAAGGAACCTTTTTAAACTATAATATTTAAATTTGCAGCCAAAATAACAACAACACAACTCTTATGTATAAATTGATAATTCGTCCGATACTTTTTTGTTTTGATCCTGAAAAAGTGCATTACTTTACTTTCTCATTTGTAAAATTCATTTCAAAAATCCCTGGAGTTTCGGCAATTATAAGATCGATTTACGAAGTAAAAGACACTCGACTGGAAAGAGAAGTTTTCGGAATTAAATTTAAAAACCCAGTTGGACTTGCGGCGGGTTTTGATAAAGATGCGAAACTGTATAAAGAACTAGGCGATTTTGGTTTTGGGTTTATCGAAATCGGAACGGTAACACCGGTTGGACAAGAAGGAAATCCAAAAAAACGTTTATTCCGTTTAAAAGAAGATCAGGCGATTATTAACCGAATGGGGTTTAATAACGGTGGTGTTCTGGAAGCTGTAGAGCGTCTAAAAAAGAACTCAGGAGTTTTGATCGGTGGAAATATAGGAAAGAATAAAGTGACTGATAACGAAGATGCTGTAAAAGATTATATCATTTGTTTTGATGCGCTTTTTAATCATGTAGACTATTTTGTGGTAAATGTGAGTTCGCCAAATACACCCAATTTAAGAGCGCTACAAGACAAAGAGCCTCTGACGGCTTTATTGCAGACTTTGCAAAACAGAAATATCGAAAAGCAAAAGACAAGCTCTCAAAAAGTAAAACCAATTCTTTTAAAAATTGCTCCAGATCTTACAGATGATCAGCTGCTAGATATTATTGATATTGTAAAAACAACCCAAATTGCAGGGGTAATTGCGACCAATACTACTATATCTAGAGAAGGGTTGCAATCGGCTAACCAAACAGAAATGGGAGGTTTGTCTGGAAAACCATTAACCAAACGTTCTACAGAAGTAATTCGTTTTCTTTCAGAAAAAAGCAATAAAGCATTCCCGATTATTGGCGTAGGAGGAATTCATTCTGCCGCTGACGCGATTGAAAAGCTAAATGCAGGAGCAAGTCTAGTGCAATTGTATACTGGATTTATTTATGAAGGCCCAGCATTGATAAAAGCGATTAATAAAAAAGTTTTAGAGCAATTGTAAAAGCAATACCTGAACAGCTAAGCCGGCAAGTATTGCCATCCCAAAGCTGATTAAGGTGCCAATTAAAACATATTCGGTCAATTTTCTGTCTTTGGCTTCTTTTAAATCTCCAAATCTGAAAATAGATTTTGCAGCCAGCAGAAACCCGATTGCTTCAAAATGGCCGGTTAAGATAAAACCGAAAACAAACAAGCGTTCTAAAATACCAATATAATTTCCAGCAGCAATTAGAGAATTATCCTGATTGCTGTTTTTGCTTTCTGGTGCCCAGATTGAGATTATGGTTTTTATAAAAATAGATGCTGGTTTGGTCAGCAACAAAATTCCAGTTAGCAGAATCCAGAACTGATTATCTTTCCAAAAATTAGGAATAGGCTTATTTTCATAGAGCAGTGCAATTCCAATCAAAATAAGAATATGCGCAATTTGGTCTGCTACAAACCAAGTGCGTTTGGTTTTGTCTTTCTGAAAATTCAGTTTGATAGAATCGATAATGCCATGTGTAACAGCGATTACAATAGCATAGGGTATAAAACTGATTTCGCCCGCTAAAACTGCCGCTAAAATTCCGTGAAGCAAAATATGAACATATAAGTAAATGCTTTTATGTTTCTTGATTTCTTTGTCGGCGACCCAAGAGTTGGGCTGCCAGATAAAATCGCCTAACAAATGGGCGAGAAGCAGTTTTATAAATAAGATCATGGGGCTGTAAGTTGTTTTATTTGTTTTCTAAAATATCGATCTAAATTCAGAACCAGATCAAACCGTGCGCGTTTTTGCCTTCTGCTGACCGCAGCTTGATTAATCCCTAATTTTTGTCCTAATTCTTCTTGAGATAAAGTAGGGTTTTCAATAGCCATTGCCACAAACTCTGCCGATTGTACCAGCCAGCTGTCCATAAAAGTTAAGGCCAGCTGCAGCATTAAATTCATTTTCTCATCAAAATCAGTATTTCCAGTTCGTAGCGCTAACGTGACTTTTTGCTTTTTTAAGGTTTCAAAAAGCTCACCCGAATTAATAAAGGCAGAGCCATTGCTCTCAGAAATTCTTTCAGCATTATGCGTTTTATCTCCAAAACCAATACTCATGCGAGCATCAGATTTTATGAAGCGCAAATGTGCTTTTATTAGAATTGCTGCCAGTAACGCATCGGCAGGATTGGGTATTTCAACTTGAAATTCATCTCCTCGATATACTTCCCACTGGCTTGGCGTCTGGCCAAAAGGAGCTAAGATTTTCTTTAAATCCTCGACCCAATGTTCAGATTGCTGTCTTGAACCAATTATATCGCCTGTTATTACACTAGTCATAAATCAAATATAATTAAAAAAATATAAACTTTATATTACAAATATAAGTAATAAAATTATATATTACGTTTTTTGGTAATAATTTATAATATTACGCTTTTATGTAATAATTGGAGATATGGTTATCTTTTGTAATAATTAACTTCATAAATTAAAAATATCTTTTATTTCATTAAAAAAGAAGTTAACTTAGCCTTTACAAAAGAATATGCTTTGAGTAAAGAAATTAAAATTATCGAATGCCCTCGAGACGCTATGCAGGGTATAAAAGACTTTATTCCGACAAAAAATAAAGTCGCTTATATACAAGCTTTGCTGCGAGTTGGCTTTGATACCATTGATTTTGGAAGTTTTGTTTCTCCAAAAGCTATTCCGCAGATGCAGGATACTGCTGAGGTTTTGGCGCAATTAGACCTTTCGCAAACGACAAGCAAACTGCTTTCTATTATTGCCAATACGCAAGGCGCGATAACAGCAGCAAGTTATGAGCAGATTCAATATTTAGGTTTTCCATTTTCTATTTCTGAGAACTTTCAGATGCGTAATACCCACAAAACGATTACGGAGTCCTTAGTTACGCTGCAAGAAATTCTTGAAGTGGCTGATCAGAAAAATAAAGAAGTGGTTACCTATCTTTCTATGGGTTTCGGAAATCCGTATGGAGATCCTTGGAATGTTGAAATTGTAGGGGAGTGGACTGAAAAATTGGCCGGAATGGGCGTAAAAATTTTATCGCTTTCTGATACCGTCGGAACATCTACGCCAGAGGTAATTACCTATTTGTTTTCAAATTTAATTCCGAAATATCCAGAAATTGAGTTTGGAGCCCATTTGCATACAACACCCGAAAGCTGGTTCGAAAAAATTGATGCGGCGGCAAAAGCAGGCTGTACTCGTTTTGACGGAGCTATTCAAGGTTTTGGAGGCTGTCCTATGGCAACCGATAAACTGACAGGAAATATGCCGACAGAAAAACTGATTTCCTATTTTACAGCCAATAAAAAAATAACAGGACTTAACTCTCTCAGTTTTGAAAGTGCGTACAATGAAGCCTCAAAATTGTTTGGAAAGTTCCATTAATAAATAGTTATATTTTATTACCTTAGATAATGATTGTAACCATTGAGCGTTACATTTATTACGGACCTAATTATAATCATGAATTCTAGATACCGCAATATTTCAAGCGTAATTTTCTTAGTCTTTTTATTGTTTTCCTGTTCGAGCGATTTAGATTTCGATCAAGTAAATGATTTTAAGATAGAGCCCGTATTTGTAGCAAACCTAGCTTACTTCGATATTCCTGCAAATAAACTCGTAGACGATGGAGGCACAAATGTCTATCCTGATGTAAGAGATTTTGATGTTTTTAAAGATAATTTCTTTAATGAACGTCTTAAAAAAGCCGAGTTTGATTTCGAAATCGAGAATACTATAAATCGCTCTTTTATCATAAATATGCTTTTGCTAGATGATCAAAATAAGGTCTTGCAGACATTATCGTTTGCCGTCCCATCTTATAAAGGAACTCCAAATGTTATTAAATACCCTACAGAAGTTTTTGAAAACGCGCGATTAGATCTTTTAAAGCAAACCCAAAAAATTGGTTTTGTGGTAATAATTGCAGCTGGGCCTCCATTAAATAGCGAAAGCTTAGGAAATTTAAAATTAAGGTCAAGTGCAACAGCTTATTTAGTGGTAGAATGAGAAAGGTACTGATTTTATTCTTGGTTTTTAATCTTTCTTGTTGGGCTCAAAACAGAGAGTTGCTTTATAATTTTACTTCAATTCCGCAATCTTCACTTGTGAATCCAGGAGCTGATGTTTCGTATAAATATTATTTTGGATTTCCGGTTTTGTCTGGAGTTTCAGCAAATGTCGGTTCTAGCAGTTTTTCGGCTTATGATTTATTCGCCAAAAATGGAGTCGATTTTAATCAAAAAGTTAGAGATGTTGTCAATAAATCTTCGAGCAATGACAAAGTAGTGACCAATCAGCAATTGGAGATATTTTCTGGCGGATTCAGAATAGGAGGAAGAGAAAGCCGTTCCTATATTTCATTCGGATTGTATCAAGAATTCGATTTCTTTATGTTTGTTCCAAAAGATTTGGCTCTGTTAGCTTTAAACGGAAATAGAGATTATATTGGAAAATCGTTTAATCTTGGCGATTTAAGTATGAAAGCCGAACTTCTTTCTGTCTTTCATGTCGGATTTCATAAAAAGGTAAACGATAAATTTGTTTACGGAGGACGCGCCAAAATCTATTCAAGCGGTGCAAATGCTACTTCTACAAAAAATTCAGGATACATTTATACCGGCGAGCAGGCAGGAACTCCAAATCTTTACAATCAGGTTATTTCTTCCAATTTAGAACTAAAAACTTCTGGAATCGCCCGTTTTACCAAAGATGAGTACGAAGGAAACATCGCCCGTGATGTTGTCAATAATACTTTTTTTAACGGAAGTCTCGGTTTTGGCGTTGATGCGGGAATCACCTATTACATAAAAGACAATTTACAGCTAACGGCCAGTGTTATCGATTTGGGTTTTGTAAGGCAGACCAAAGACATAGAAACATTAACTTACAAAGGAACTTACCAGTACAATGGCGCTAATCCAGATTTTTCGGGTACAGATGACCCAGAAAATGTTTTTGACGAATTTGACAAAGCCATACCTAGAGATACGCTTTATAATAAATATACCACTTGGCGACCGACAAAATTGTATTCTTCTATAGAGTATTCATTTGGAGAAGCACGTCCCGATGACGAATGCAATTGTCATGGAAAAGTCAACAAATATTATAAAAATGCCGTAGGAGCACAATTGTTTGCCATGTCTGCGCCTCGCACGCCTCTATTTGCGATAACAGCTTTTTACAGAAGAAATATTTTTAGAAAATTAGATCTTAAAGCAACTTATACCTTAGATACTTTTTCAAATGCCAATATTGGTTTAGGGCTTGCAGGAACAATTGGTCCGGTAAATATTTATGCCTTGGTCAATAATGTATTAGAGTATAAAGATATTTCAAAAGCCAATAGCGCAGCCTTTCAGCTCGGAATCAATTTTGTTTTTCAAGACAAAGAAGATTAGTTTTAATAATTAGAAGCTATTCCAGCTGTCCATTTCAAGCACTCCAGCCAAAATACTTTTTTTCAAGGCATAAAAAGAGCTTCCGCTGGTCGCTTTTTTAAGCCAGAAAAAAATGTATTTTAGCTTTCCGTGGCTTTCCATTTCCATCTGGGCTAGGACAGAACGTTTTGTAAGACGATTCGTGTAAAGTTAAATTTATGAATAAGTTAGTATTCAAGTTAGCAATTTATTCACTATATTTGCACGCAATTCAACTAGAAATTGCACCATGATAGCACACAACTCCAAGATTATCGGCGAAGGTTTAACTTACGACGATGTATTATTAGTACCTAACTACTCGAATGTGCTTCCTCGCGAAGTGAGCATTAAATCAAGATTCTCAAAAAACATCACATTAAACGTTCCAATTGTATCGGCTGCGATGGATACAGTTACAGAAAGTGCAATGGCAATCGCTATGGCACAAGAAGGCGGAATTGGTGTTTTACATAAAAATATGACTATCGAACAGCAAGCAGGAAAAGTTCGAAAAGTAAAACGTGCAGAAGCAGGTATGATTATCGATCCGGTAACTTTACCAATGAACTCTACAATTGCTGATGCTAAAAATGCCATGAAAGAATTCGGAATCGGCGGTATTCCAATCGTTGACGAAAATAAAATTCTTAAAGGAATTGTTACCAATCGTGACTTGCGTTTCGAAAAAAATGGTGCAAGACCAATCGCTGAGGTTATGACAAGCCAAAATTTAGTTACTGTTTCTGAAGGAACTTCTTTAGAGCAAGCAGAAGTAGTTTTACAAGGTCATAAAATCGAAAAATTACCAGTTGTAAACGATAAAAACGAATTAGTTGGTTTAATCACTTTTAGAGATATTACAAAACTGACTCAAAAGCCAATCGCAAACAAAGATTCTTTTGGACGTTTGAGAGTTGCTGCTGCAATTGGAGTTACTGGAGACGCAGTTCAAAGAGCTGAAGCTTTGGTTGCTGCTGGTGTAGACGCAATCATTATCGATACAGCTCACGGACACACAGAAGGTGTGGTGAATGTATTAAAAGAAGTAAAATCAAAATTCCCTCAAATAGACGTAGTGGTTGGAAATATCGCTACTCCAGAAGCGGCTAAGTATTTAGTAGAAAACGGAGCAGATGGTGTAAAAGTTGGAATCGGACCAGGTTCTATCTGTACAACTCGTATCGTTGCAGGTGTTGGTTTCCCGCAATTCTCAGCAGTTTTAGAAGTTGCTGCAGCTATCAAAGGAACTGGTGTTCCTGTAATTGCTGATGGTGGAATTCGTTACACAGGAGATATTCCTAAAGCTATCGCTGCAGGTGCTGACTGCGTAATGTTAGGCTCATTATTAGCGGGTACAAAAGAATCTCCGGGAGAAACCATCATTTTTGAAGGAAGAAAATTCAAATCTTACCGCGGAATGGGTTCTGTTGAAGCTATGCAGACAGGTTCTAAAGACCGTTATTTCCAAGATGTTGAAGATGATGTTAAAAAATTAGTTCCAGAAGGAATTGTTGGACGTGTTCCTTACAAAGGTGAATTAAACGAAAGTATGCTTCAATTTATTGGAGGTCTTCGTGCAGGTATGGGATACTGCGGTTCAAAAGATATTCCTACTTTACAGGAAACAGGACGTTTCGTGAGAATTACTTCAAGCGGAATCACTGAAAGCCACCCTCATAACGTAACTATTACAAAAGAAGCTCCGAATTATTCGAGATAATTCAGAGGTATCATAAGAAAAAGGAGTTGTTTTAAAAGACAACTCCTTTTTTTATAAGCTTCGAAGAAGCGAAATATTTATAGAAAAGTTTAGGAGTTTACCATATAAAGCTCCGCTGGAGCTTTTTTTATTTGCGTAATTGAAAATCTATAAATATTCTACCCCGCTGGTTTTACAGAATTTCTGACCAAACCATAATTTAATTAAAATCGGCTATTTAAAATATCTTCGGCAACAATATCAGAATGTAATAAATCTTCCATTTTCTTAGTCATTCGTTGCGCTTCCAAAGCATAGCCAAACATCTTTTTTTCATAATCGGCAATCGCATCATCGATGGTTTCGAATTTTCCATTCGTTAGATTTTCGGTCAAATGAAAAGCATCAAACAATCCCATATTCACACCTTCTCCAGCAAACGGAGGCATTAAATGCGCTGCATCGCCAACAAGCGTAATGTTCGAATGTTCTTTCCAAGGCTCTTCCAAAGAAAATAAACGCAATGGCAACCCGGAAAATTCAGTAGAAACAGCAAAGAATTTTTTGTAATCGTCTCCCCAGTTTTTAAAAGTTTCATTTAAAAAAGCAATCACAGCTTTATCATCTTCAAAGTCGATTCCGTGATTTGAAATCCAATCTTCATCAGCTTTAAAAGATACGCCGAAATGAACCGAGCCATCACGCATAGTGTGGGTGTAAAACATTTTATGTTCGCCCATTGCCATCACATTTCCGTTTCCGTATTTAGGCTTAAATTCGGGGTAATCTTGATCCGGATTTACAATTTCACCCTGAATAATGTAAGTTCCAGAAAGCTGAGGTTCTTGGTCGCTTACAAATTTTCTGGCGTTTGATCTTCCTCCGTTTGCGACAATAACAAAATCTGCAGTTGCTTTCGTTCCGTTTTTGAATTCTAAAACATACTGGTCTTCTGTTTTTTCAATGTTAATCAATTGGCTGTTCCAAGCAACAGTATTTTCTTTAAGATTGTCCAGCATAATTTTTCTAAGATCATTACGGTCAATTTCTGGGCGTGAGAAAGCATTGGTTTCGTCTGGCATTTCATCAGAAGTGATATTTCCGTCCATATCTGCCATTTTCTCTCCTGTTGGTCTTGCATATTTGTAGAATTCATCCATTAAACTTGCTTTCTGAATTGCAAATTGACCAGAATCTGAATGAATGTCAAGAGTTCCGCCCGAAGTTCTAGCTTGGGCGTTGATGTCTCTTTCGTAAACCGTAACATCAGCACCATTAATCTGTAGAATTCTAGCCGTAGTCAATCCAACTGGACCGCCGCCAATAATGGCAATTTTTTTATTTTCTATAATTGAATTTTTCATTGTATTTAAAATTGAATTTTGAAATTTATTTATGGAGTAAGCGCTTTTAAAACGAGATTAAAGGCTTCATTTTTGATCTCTTCATTAAGAACAAAAGATTTTCCGGACATTGATTTTCCGTCTCTATGAAATTCTAAAAGCGAATAAAGCGAGCCATAGGCAATACTCCAAAAGACTTCATAAGACACTGAAATAAGTTCTTTTCTCTCAATTGCAGAAAGCATAAATGCAGTCATCATTTGCTTGTATTCTCCCGTTACCTCCTGTATGATTGCATCGCCATGAGTGGAATGTCTCAAAAGTTCGAAACAACTTGCCTTCAGCGTAAAATTTTGATTGAAATAAATACGGTTTTCCCATTGATTTCGCAATCCATCCTTAAAAGACATATCTGAAGAGAAGCCGTCAAACATTTTTTCAAAGAAATTTTGGCCAATTTCAATGCCGATTTTTCGAATCAAATCTTCCTTGTCTGAATAATAAATGTAAAGCGTCGCAACAGAAATTCCGCATTCTTTTGCCAGACGATTCATTCCAAAGCCTTCTATGCCTTGGTTTACGATCATTTCTATTGCTTTTTGTTTTACAATTTCCTCTTTATTACTATCTCGCGTTCTCATAATTCTAATTTATTATGGCACAAAGATATAAATAATAAATGAACGATCGCTTATTTTTGGTTTTTTTTTTGAGCTGCTATCCCGAGGCTTCGGGACTAAGGTGTTGAGGTTCTTAGGTTTTCTTAGGTTGAGAGGTTGTTTTAGGTTTAAAGGTTTAAAGTGGCAAAGGTTGAAAGAGGCGAAGATTCATAGATGTAAAGGTTGGAGGGGTTGAAATTTGAATTGCCTCCAGCTTTAGCTGGAGGTTTTAAAAAAAAAAGCCTAGTGAAAGGCTTTAGCCAAATTTTTATGCTTTTGAATTTTAAAAAAAAATCAGCTGAAACAATGTATATCATTTCAGCTGATTTTTATATCGAGAGTATATTTTTATAAAGTTTTGGTTGCTTCTGCTTCTCTTAGATTTTGATTTTTTAAAATTTCTTTTAAGAAAGGCTTGACTAGAGTCTCAATTTCAGATTCTGCAATGTTTAAAGCTTCAGGATCTGATGCTAATTTGAGCCAAGGTTTTTGTCCATCAAAATCATAGTTTCCAAAAACGATTACAGGAGTTCCTTTTACTTTAATGTTTTCCTTGTCTTTTAGGATCCATTCATCAGCAAAAGTGTAAAGATATTTGGCGTCTTTTTCTAATAATCGCAAACAAGAATGTGAGGCAGGATATCCTGGCAAATCATATTGATGAAAGCCAACTCCAAGTTTGTTTTCAATATTAAAGTTCCATTTTAGTTCCCACTCATCATTAAATGTGCTGGTTGTTTTTTCTGCCTTCCAATTCGTAAAAAATAATCCCGTAGGAGTAGGGTCTTTTTTTCTTCCCATATTGGTTGGTCCTGTACGAACCAATTCGCCATTTTCATAAGCGGCAAAAGCCTGTGTAGGATAGGAAAAAAGGATGATTTTTGAAACTTCTTCTAAAGCTGAGACGTGTAACGGAAACGGAAAGTAATAGACCAAGTCTCCGCTAAAATCTTCTGGAATTACAACAGAATCCAGTTTTTTAAAGTTAGCTTTATCTGTTCGGTTTAAAGCATAAACAATATCCATTTTGGAGCTGTCAGCTTCATTTAGTTTTAGCCATTCTTTAGTGTTTGCTATTTGATAAGCAGCAGTTTCTGGCTTTTTATATTCGATTACTTTCTTTTTCTCTTTTTTATTTTCAGTCAATGTTATGGTATCGGTTTTTTTGCAAGAACCTAATAAGACTAACATTAAAATCAGTAGGGCGTTTGCTGTGTAATATAACTTTTTCATAGGTCGTATTTTTATGAATATAAAGTTATAAATCTGATAGCTGAAAAGGGTTACATAATTTTTTGAATTGGTTTCGGGATTTTCATTAATTATAAAAAGCAAAGTATTTTTAAAACTTAAATCAAACTTTTAATTTTTGCATATTGCAATAGCATGATAGTTTTAGCATCTGTTATTTCTCCAGATTCGATCATAGCGTAGGCTTGGTCAAACGTAAATTCCAAAACCTCTATATTTTCCTGTTCGGCATCTAATCCGCCGCCTTCGCTCACTTTCATATTTTCGTCATATTCTCCAACAAAAAGATATAAAATTTCTGTTACTGATCCTGGTGACATATAGGTTTCGAGAACTTTCTGCACTTTGCTTAAACGATAGCCTGTTTCTTCTTCAGTTTCACGAATAATGGCTTGTTCTGCATTGTCTTTGTCTAAAAGCCCGGCACAAACTTCAATCATCATTCCGGTTTTATTTCCGTTTAAAAAGGTTGGCAAACGAAATTGTCGCGTCAGGATAACCGTTTTTTTTATTGAATTATATAGTAAAATTCCAGCGCCATTTCCGCGGTCATAAACTTCGCGAATGTGCGACTCAGCAGGCTGGTTTTCTTTTTTGTAGTCAAAAGTTACTTTGTTTAATACATACCAATTGTCTGAAAGCAATTTGGTTTCTGTAATTTCGATTTCTGGATTTTTTCTCATGGCAGTAATAGTCAAAAAAAACGCTCTGATAATCAGAGCGTTTAAGTGTATTATTTTGTTATTGTTTGTTTTCTATCTGGTCCAACCGATACGATTTTGATTGGCACTTCGATTTCTTTTTCAATAAACTCAATATATTCTTTTAGCTCAATTGGCAATTGATCGTAAGATGTCAATCCAGTCAAATCTTGCTTCCATCCTTTGAATTCTTTGTAAACCGGAGTAACATTTTCTGGTTCAATGTTATAAGGGAAGTGAGAAATGTTTTGTCCTTTGTAGTTGTACTCTGTACAAACTTTTAAAGTTTCGAAACCAGAAAGAACGTCACCTTTCATCATCATTAACTGAGTAACTCCGTTAACTTGAACTGCATATTTTAAAGCGACAAGGTCTAACCATCCGCAACGTCTTTGTCTTCCTGTTACAGAACCAAATTCGTTACCAACTTTTGCCATTGTAGCGCCAACTTCGTCAAAAAGCTCAGTTGGGAAAGGTCCGCTACCCACACGAGTAACGTAAGCTTTAAAAATTCCGTAAACCTCTTTGATTTTGTTAGGAGCAATCCCTAAACCTGTACAAGCTCCAGCAGCAGTAGTGTTTGATGAAGTTACGAAAGGATAAGTTCCGAAATCAACATCTAACAAAGACCCTTGAGCTCCTTCGCAAAGAATAGATTTTCCAGCTTTCTGAGCTTGGTGCATATATTCTTCACTGTCAATAAAGTCTAATTTCTTTAATTCTTCAATAGCTTCGAAGAATTCTTTTTCTAATTCAGCTAAATTGTACTGGATATTCACATCGTAAAAAGCGATCATTGCTTCGTGTTTGTCAGCCAAAGCTCTGTAACGATCTTTAAAATCCTCTAATTCGATGTCTCCAACACGTAAACCATTTCTACCTGTTTTATCCATATAAGTTGGTCCAATTCCTTTAAGAGTAGAACCAATTTTAGCTTTTCCTTTTGATGCTTCAGAAGCTGCGTCAAGCAAACGGTGTGTTGGTAAAATTAAGTGTGCTTTTCTAGAAATGATTAATTTCTTTTTGATGTCAAGGTTGAATTTTTCTAAACCTTCAATTTCTTTTTGGAAAACTACAGGATCAATTACAACTCCATTTCCGATGATATTTACTGAGTTTTTATGAAAAATTCCAGAAGGAATCGTTCTAAGTACGTGTTTAATTCCGTCAAATTCTAATGTATGCCCTGCGTTAGGTCCTCCTTGAAAACGTGCAATGATATCATAATTTGAGGTAAGTACGTCAACAATTTTTCCTTTACCTTCATCTCCCCATTGTAATCCTAGTAATAAATCTACGGTCATTCTTCTTTAATTTGCGTTGGGACAATCTCAGTTGTCCTACTGATTATGTAGTTAATTTTCTTTTTTTCTTTTTTTGAAAAAGTCTAATTGAATAGACTATGAATTTGAGCTTTGCTTTTTGTTTCCGTAGAAATAAAGCGAATGATTAGTGATTTCAATATCAAAAATTTCTTCGATAGTCTTTTTGATGGTTTGAATTCTTGGATCGCAAAATTCAATCACTTCTCCCGAATCTGTCATAATGATGTGATCATGCTGTTTATCAAAATATGATTTTTCGTAGTAAGCCTGATTTTGTCCAAATTGATGTTTTCTAACCAAAGCGCAGTCCAACAATAACTCAATCGTGTTGTACAAAGTAGCTCTACTCACACGATAGTTCTTGTTTTTCATTTTGATATAAAGGTTTTCTATGTCAAAATGTTCCTCGCTGTCGTAAATTTCCTGAAGTATAGCATAACGCTCAGGAGTTTTGCGATGCCCTTTTTGTTCAAGATACAATGTAAAAACATTTTTTACAATTTCTTGATTCTTAGTGTTGTCAGTTGAAATAAGTGTCATATCCGGCAAAGATAATTTTTTATTTTTAATGAATAAAAGTTTCGGGTTTAAAGTTTCGTTACAAAATTCTTATAGTTTCCCTAAAAAGTTAGGTTCTATACTCTCTAGTAACCTTATCTACCCCGTCAATTTTCTTAATTGCATTGATCATTTTCTTCAAAATGGTGTTATTTTTTACAATTACAGCAATCTGACCGTGAAAAATTCCTGCATCTGTGCTCAAAGAAATGCTTTGAATATTAACGCTCATATTGTTTGAAATTACTCTTGTCAATTGGTTGGTAAGTCCTAAAACATCCATTCCGGTAATATTGATAATGGCTTTGAATTCTTCCTGAGAAGAGTCGATCCACTTGGCGCTCATAATGCGATACGCATAATTAGACTGCATTCCGATTGCATTCGGACAATCTTTTTTATGCACTTTAATTCCTTCATTGATGGTTACGAAACCAAAAACGTCATCACCAGGAATAGGGTTGCAGCATTGCGAAAGTTTGTAATCGAGTTTGTCATGCTCTGTTCCAAAAACCAGCATATCATAATTGCTGCTAATGACTGGTTTGTGAATATCTTCGTCTGCAGTATCTTTATTTCGCTTAATTTTATTTTTGAAGAAATTGATAAACGAATTGCTTTTCTGTGCAGCATAATCTTTCAGTTGCTGATTTTCGATCGCTCCAATTCCAACTCTATAAAATAAATCTAAGCTTGTTTTTAGTTTGAAAAAGTTTACAAGCTCATTTGTTACCTGTTCGTTGAAAGTAACTTTTAAGTGTTTTAATTTTCTGACCAGTAACTCTTTTCCTTCTTCTGCAATCTTTTTAGTGTTCTCGTTAAGAACATTTTTGATTTTATTTTTAGCTCTCGAAGTTGTTACATAGTCAAGCCAGTTTACCGTTGGTTTTTGGTTTGGAGACGTAATTACTTCGACTTGATCGCCACTTTTTAATTCATGATTTAAAGGAACTAGCCTTCCGTTTACACGAGTTCCGCGGGTTTTAATTCCAATTTCTGAGTGAATGCTGAAAGCAAAATCAAGAGAAGTGGCGCCTTTTGGCAACGATTTGATTTCTCCTTTTGGAGTAAAGACGAAGATTTCTTTAGAATACAAATTCATTTTAAAATCTTCCACAAAATCTACCGCATTGGTTTCTTGATTTTCTAATGCTTCGCGAAGTAAGTTTAGCCAAGTGTCTAAACCGCTTTCTTCTGTTGCGCCATTTTTATATTTATAGTGCGCTGCATAACCTTTTTCGGCAATTTCATCCATACGCTCGCTTCGCACCTGAACTTCAACCCAGCGCCCTTTTGGTCCCATAACCGTAATGTGAAGTGCTTCATAACCCGTAGATTTTGGTGATGAAATCCAATCGCGCAAACGGCTAGGGCTTGGTCTGTAATGGTCAGTTACGATAGAATATATTTTCCAGGCAATGAATTTTTCTTCATGCGGATCGGCTTTGTAAACGATTCTAAGTGCGAACTTGTCATAAACTTCATCGAAAGTTACGTTTTGCGCACGCATTTTGCGACGAATAGAGTAAATTGATTTTGGTCGGCCTTTAATGATATAGTCGATGCCTTCATTGTCAAGAGATTTCTTTAAAACATCAGAAATATCTTTGATGTAAGCATCTTGCTCTTCTTTGGTTTCACGAATTTTACTTACAATGTCGTCATAAACTGCTGGTTCAGTATATTTTAATCCTAAGTCCTCAAGTTTGGTTTTAATGTTATAAAGTCCCAAACGGTGGGCTAGGGGAGCATAAATGTATAAAGTTTCAGATGCGATTTTGGTTTGTTTGTATTCCGCCATCGAATCCATAGTCTGCATATTGTGCAGACGGTCTGCCAGTTTAATTAAAATTACACGAACATCATCATTCAGCGTCAGAATCATTTTTCTGAAATTCTCAGCCTGCATAGAGGCGTTTAAATCTTTCTGAACCAATGAGATTTTGGTAAGGCCTTCAACTAGCTGTGCCACTTTTGGATTGAATAAGCGCTCAATGTCTTCAACAGTCATTGGGGTATCCTCCACAACATCGTGCATTAGAGCCGCAGCGATAGCGGTCGCGCCCAGACCAATTTCTGAGGCAACAATTTTTGCAACTGCAATAGGATGAAAGATATACGCTTCGCCAGATTTACGTCTCTGATCTTTGTGAGCATCAACGGCTACATCAAAAGCTTTTCTAATTAATTTTTTATCGGCGGTGTCTAAAGTTTGGTAACTTATTCGAAGTAATTCCTTGTATTCCTGCGCAATAGCTTTGTTTTCTTTTTCAATATCAATTTCTGTCATAACGGCATAGTTCAAGTACTAAAAATAAGAATTAGTTTGAACATACGCAAGGCTTTAGAGCTGTACATTTTAAACTATTAACGTAGATTTTTTACTACAAAGAAAGACGTTTTATTCGGCTTTGATTTGTAGTGCAATAGTTTCTTTGTCAGGCTGAGTGAAGCCAAGGCTCATAAAGAATAGAAAATTTTAAAAAAAAACTAGAAACCGCGTTGTCTTTTGGCTTCAAAAATTAAAATAGCGGCCGCAACTGAAACATTCATGCTGTCTATTTCTCCCTGCATCGGAATAATGATATTCTGCGTTGCCTCGTCACGCCATTGCTGTGTTAAGCCAGTTGCTTCTGTGCCTACCACCAAAGCTGTTGGAGTGGTAAAGTTTTGAGTGTGGTAAGAAGTTGAATTTTGCAAAGTGGCACTATAGAAACTGATCTTTTTTTCTTTTAAAAAGGCAATGATTTCTTCTGATGATCCCGTTGCAATCTGATTGGTGAAAAGGCATCCAACGCTCGAACGCACAATGTTCGGATTGTATAAATCGCTTTTTGGATTGGCGATTAAAACAGCATCCAGATTGGCCGCATCTGCAGTTCGTAAAACAGCACCGATATTTCCTGGTTTCTCTAAAGATTCAACCACAAGAATTAATGGATTGTCAGATAATTTTAAGTCAGATAGTTTTAAGGATTTGGTTTTGGCAACAGCTAGAATTCCTTCGGTCGTATCGCGATACGCTAGTTTTTGGTAAACTTCTTTGTTGATTTCGATAATTTGAAAAGGAGCGTTAATCAGTTTGTTAATTTCTGATTCTGAAACTAATTCTGGTAAAAATAAAACAGTTTCGATTTCGTAACCGCCTTTTATGGCTAGTGAAATTTCACGTTGCCCTTCAATCAAAAATGTTCCGGTTTGTTTTCTGGCTTTGGCTTTTTCTTGAAGTAAAACCAAAGATTTGATAAACGGATTTTGAACTGAAGTAATTTGTTTCATTTTTTTAAGGCTCAAAGTTGCAGAGGGGCAAAGGTACAGAGTTTTTTTCTTCCTGCAAGGTTTTAAAACCTTGTAGGCTTGTCTCAAAAGTTTTATAGCCACGAATTCACGAATTATTAAAATAAAATTCGTGAATTCGTGGCTATAAAAAAACTATTTCTCAAAAATTTCTTTGATCTCAGTTTCTACGGGATGATCTGTTGCGAATTTGTAGCCCATTATTTTTGCCAATGTCTGCGCGAACTGTTTTTGGTAGCATTGAGATTCTGTTTTGATTTCGCCTTTTGGAGCAATTTCTGGCCCCATTGCGGCAAACCAAATTTCAGATGCGCCAGGAACATCAGAACCATGATCTGTCCATTGCGATTTTACTTTGTCTCCGCGTCCGTGGTCGACCGTTATGAATAAGGTTGTTTTGTTTTTGTACTGAGGGTCATTTTGAACAAAATTCCAAATTTCCTCAATCCATTTATCGACTTGGTTGGCTGCGTCTAAATACGAACGGTACTGTCCATGATGCGCCCACTCGTCGGTTTCGCCATAGGCAATGTAAAGCACTTTTGGCTTTTTATTTTTTAGTTCGTCTAACGCCTGATAATGCGTAAAAACATCTAGGCATTCATCCATATGAAAAGGTTTGTATGAATTGTCACGCATCTCATTCAATAAGTGCTGAGCTGCTGTTGGTTTATTGCCGCCTACTTTATCAAATGCAGAAATTACGGGGAAACTGCTTCTTTCTTCGTTTAAAATTCTATCAAAAGCATCCCAAGCGCCAAAAGCGGCAACTTTACCTTTTAATTTAGATTGCTGATTTAAAAATTCTAAAACATTGACGTTTGGATTGGCTTTGTAACTGTTCGAATTGACTTTTAAATCTACATTTCCAGTCATGATTTCGCTATAGCCAGGATAGCTAAACCAATACGGATTGGCAACATCGACTTTATTTCCTAAATCGCGGTTTCCGTAAATCTGACCTTTAGTGGCAATTTCAGACCAGAAAAAAGGCATTAGTTTTTTACGTGCTTCTTTGACATCAGCATCGCTGTATTTTTTATAAATGTAAGCACTGTCTCCCTGATTGAATTTTTTATCATTGGCAATGGCACGATCGATTCCTTTAAAAACTTCTTGCCATCTAAAGCCGTCAGTGGTAATAATGATGATGTTTTCTGTTTTTTGAGCTTGAGATTGAATGCTTAATAAAACGAAAAGATATAGAATTGTTTTTTTCATTTTTATCTGTTTTTAGTTGTTGTATTCAGATTGTTATTTTCTTTCAAAACTAATTTAATAATAAAGATAACAGTGAAGCCAATCTGTAAAATAACCATAAGTTAACAGATTAAGGACGATTACAAAATCCCTCTCGACTTAATTTCCAAGTATTTATTGATTGCGTCGAGCGTAAGATTTTCTGGCTGCGTTAAGACAGAATGGATTCCGTATTTCTTCAATTCGTTTACAATCAATCGCTTTTCGACCATGAATTTCTCAGCAATTACTTTGTCGTAAACTTCTTGAATTGTGGTGGTTTTTTTATTGATGATGCTGTTTAATTCTGTATTACTAAAGAAAACTACAACCAGTAGATGGCTTTTGGCAATTCCTTTTAAATAAGGCAGTTGACGATTTAAACCGTCCATGGTTTCAAAATTGGTGTACAGAATGATTAAACTTCTCTGGTTGATGTTTTTCTTGATGTCAACATACAATCGGCTGTAATCGCTTTCGAAGAAATCGGTTTTTACATTGTACAAAGTTTCGAGGATTTTCTGCATCTGCGAGCCTCTTCTTTCGGCAAAAACTCTGTTTTCTACTTTTTTAGAAAAAGAAAAAAGTCCCGCTTTGTCCTGCTTTTTCAGAATTACATTGGATAAAACCAAAGCCGAATTAATCGCATAATCCAATAAGCTTAATCCGTCAAAAGGCATTTGCATAACACGTCCTTTGTCGATTGCCATATAAACCGATTGCGATTTTTCGTCCTGAAACTGGTTCACCATCAGCGAATTTTTTTTGGCTGTGGCTTTCCAATTCAATGTTCGCAAATCGTCACCTTGAACATATTCTTTAATTTGCTCAAACTCCATTGTATGGCCTATTCGGCGTATTTTTTTGATTCCGTATTGGAATAAATTATTTGAAAAAGCAATCAAATCGTATTTTCTCAGCTGAATGTAAGACGGATAGGTCGGAACCATTTGATCCCTGTCAAAAGTAAATCTTCTCGAAATCAATCTTAATGGCGAAGAAACATAAATGTTCAAAGCGCCAAAATGGTATTCTCCACGTTCTGTCGGGCGAAGATCATAACCAATTTCTTTTTGTGTCGCCGCTTTTATTGTTTTTACAATTTTGAAGTCTCGAATCTGAAATTGAAACGGAACTTCATCGATAATTTTAACCGAAACAGGAAAATTGTAATGATTTTTTAAATCAATTTTTATTGGATTTAAATCTCCATTCGATAATTTTTCGGGTGTAATTCTTTCAGCTTCAAGTCCAGTTCTAGATGCGTATAAAAGCAGTATGTCTAGTCCTAAAAAAGTAGCCAAAGCCAAAACAAGCAGCCAAACGGCATTATACATATTCGGAAAAATAAAAGCGCAGATAAACAATCCTATAATGCCAATGAGCATATAGAAAAAGAAATTGTTGAGATACAGACTTTTTATGAATTTCAAGTTTTCTTGGTTTTATGTTTTTCTAATAAATTTTAGTGAAATCATCAAAATCAAAGCCTTCTAAATAAGCTATTTTCCAAGCGCCGTTTTCTTTAATTGCTTTCACTTTGTATTTAAAATTGCCTTTCCATGACCAAGTCCAATCAAAAGAAGCTTTGTTATTTTCAATTTTCAAATGGTTAATAGCCATTGTTTTCCAATAATTTTCTGGATTATCTTGACAATTGCACCACGGATTGGAATCATTTCCAAAAGGAGGCAGGTCTCCCTCCAACCATTCTATCTTTTTAGTTTTAAGATTGGAGTCTATTCTTAAAGCGATTTTATTGTAATTATCTAAAAACTGCTGTGAAAAGAAATTGGTTTTCTTGAGTTCTTCCAGTCTTTTTTTATGCGCATTCAAATCCAAACCAATGTATTTGTCTCCTTTTTTGTTTGCAATCGGGTCGAAATCATTGTTGTTATTTTTAGTTTCTACCCATTCGTACAATTTCTTTACCAAAGTTTCAATTTCCTGTTTGTCATTTTTGAAATAAAAAGCATCATTTTTGGCTTTTAAAAAAGCAGCATTTGATGGCTGAACAGCAATCAGCAATAGTAAAGAAAAGGATATAAGAAGTTTAGATGGTTTCAATTTTTTTAGTTTTTTATTGTTTCAGGTTTCAAGTTTCAAGTTTCAAGTTTCAAGTTTCAAGTTTCTCCCGAAGCTTCGGGATCAGGTTTCAAGTTTCAAGATGTGCCTTTCTTTGTCAGGCTGAGCGGAGTCGAAGCCCTTTACGTTTTTCACCATTCACCATTCACCATTCACCATTAATAATCAAATAATTACCTCGGAATTTCTACTGTTTCAATAATCTGTTTAATAATTTCTGGGCTCGTAATGCCTTCCATTTCGCGTTCTGGCGCTACAATAACGCGATGCTGTAAAACTGGAATTGCAGCTTCTTTAATATCTTCTGGGGTGACAAAGTCACGTCCGCGGATTGCGGCAAAACCTTTTGCAGCATTTAGAATGGCAATTGAAGCACGAGGCGAAGCTCCTAAATATAAAAAGGCATTTTCGCGCGTATTGACTACAATTCTCGCAATGTATTCCAATAAATTTTGTTCTACTCTGATTTGTTTTACCAAAGCTTGATATTCTTTAATTTCTTCGGCAGAAAGAATGGTTTGAACGGCATCTAGTTTTCCGTGATCTTGAAGCGAATGTTCTCTTTGAATAATTAAAATCTCTTCATTCAGTTTTGGATAATCGATCGTGATTTTGAAAAGAAAACGGTCCAATTGTGCTTCTGGCAAACGATAGGTTCCTTCTTGCTCAACCGGATTTTGCGTGGCAATCACCAAAAATGGCGCTTCTAACTGATATGCAGAACCGTCAATCGTAATTTGGCGTTCTTCCATAACTTCAAAAAGAGCTGCTTGTGTTTTTGCAGGAGCACGGTTGATTTCATCAATTAAAATCAGGTTAGAGAAAATTGGCCCTTTTTTGAATTCAAATTCTGAATTTTTGAGATTAAAAATGGAAGTTCCTAAAATATCAGAAGGCATTAAATCTGGCGTAAACTGAATTCTGCTGAAACCAATATTTAACGTTTTAGCCAATAGTTTAGCCGTTATGGTTTTGGCAACTCCCGGAACGCCTTCTAAAAGAACATGGCCATTTGACAAAATTGCAACCAAAAGCTGGTCTACCATTTTGTGCTGCCCCACAATTACCGTTTCAATCTCTTTTTTGATTGTATTTACGTGGTCTAAAAGCGGCCCTAAATTAATTCTGGTTTCAAAATTCACATTTTCATTTGTGATTTCGCTAGATGTTGTATTGATGTCGTCCATAATTTGGTCTATTTTCTTTTTAAATTTCGTTTAGAATTTTAATGTAAAATCTTTTCTATTGCTGTGTTTATTTTAATCAAATCTTCTTCGAGACTTCCATGATAACTGTTTCGGTGGTCATTAATTAACTGAACCACTTCTCGAATGTCTTTTTCGTCTTTTCCTGTTTTATAATGCAATTTGGTGATAAAATCGTCATTAAGGCTGCTGGTGTCAATGAGATAATCGGTTCTGATTTTTTCTAAAAAGTAAATAATCTTTTTATCGATAATATTGGTATGATCGCCTTCCTGATAATATAAATTTCCAATAGTTTTGGTAAAATCGACCGTTAAGTTCTGCAATGGTTTTATGACGGGTACAATGCGCTGTTTTCGTTTTGCATTAAAAACCATAAAAATAAGAATCCCGATTAAGCCCAGATACCAAGCCGATTTTAATGCGGGTTGGCTCCAGATATAGCGCATCGGAGAACTTGAAATTCGTTTATCGTTTAAACTTTTGTTATACCAGAAAATATTTCCTTTTGGAATATAAGACAGCACATTTTCTGCATACTGATAATAATCTTTTTTCAGCAGATTGTAATTGGTAAAAGCTACTGGCTGCGTATGCAGATAGAGATAGCCATTTTTGTAAGGAACCTCAATAAAATTGACTTGCCTTTTATTTTTACTGCTGATCTGGTAGCCTAGAACTTTTGCATTTAAAGTGTCTATTTTAGAAAAATAATCGCTTAATCCAGTATTTAAAGTATATTTTTTAGCGCTAACTTTTTTATTTGCCATCCAAACCGAAATGCTGTCATTGGGCATGAAATCTGTTTTTAGCTCAATTTTCAAAGAGTCTAACAATACTTTTGGAAATTCTTTCATGCTTAAAAAAGCATTATTGCCTTGAGAAACAAAATGTAAAATTTCTCTCATTGATCCTTCATCAATATTATCGACCTCAGAAATATTCATGAAAGTGCCTTTAATATTATATGATTCTACATTCTCGCTAGAATTATATTGAGAATCCAGATATTCATAAGGAGTCTGTGTAGAAATTCGTTCGACTTTTTGCTTGAAAAGGCCATCCGCTTCCTGATCGAAAATGTATAGCCCGAATGGGATTTTGTCTTCGACAGAATAAGTTGGAGTCCAGTCAATAGGCTTTGGCTGTCCTTTATCTACCAGCAGTGTTATTCCGAAAAGTAAAACCAGAATAGCAATGTATATTTTAACTTTATTATCCATTGCCAAAGGTTTTTAGTGCTTTTTTAAATCTGTTTTCAGTCTTTCTGAAGGTTGAATCGTCAATTTCAAATTCTCCATACCAAATATAATTGTACAAATAAGAAAGATAGGTAAACTCTTCTTTATGTGCAGGGTTATGCAGTTCGTACAAATAATCAGAATTCGTTTTCTCGATGTCCCATTCAATATAATGGTGTTGTGCCATTACTTTCAGAAGCCATAAATAATAGTATCGTATGGCAATTCTTTTTTCGCCAGCTTCGATGCTTTCTTTAATCAGTTTTTCAAAATCCAAAAGATGAATGTTTTTTTCGGCGTCAGAATAAAACAAGGTTCTTTTGTTGGCATTTTTTCCAAAAATCCATCGCCCTTCTTGCTTGGTAAGTGCTTTTGCAATAAAATAAATTAGAACAATAACCACTAGAATAGCGATGACTCTAAATAGAAAGGCAATAAAATCTAGAGAGGTTTTTACACTGCTGAAATTAAACAAATTAAAAAATTGTCTTGCCAGCCAATGCTTAAAATGATCCCACCAGTTTTTTTTGGGCTCTTTGTATTCGTAAACAAAGTCTTTATCAGTATATTTTTTCTTGAAATTTTTCTCGAAATGCCTAGCTTCTACATTTCCAGAATCTATTTGAATATCTTTTTCGGTATACTTAATTCCAGCAATTTTTGGAGGATCTACAGGTGCAACAATAGAATCCTGAGCCTGAGAAATACCACAGCACAAAAGAAACGATAAAATAAATAATAATCTTGTCATTACTTGGTCTTAAAGATTTTCGGCGGTTAGAGAATGAATTTTTCGGTGTACAATAAAAGGATAAATCAAGTAATAAAATGATATAATCGATAATGTAGCTAAGATAATAAAACTGCTTAGCCAGTTGGGCATATCAATAGAATATCGGGTGATAAAACCTTCTAAAAATCCTGCACTTATTGTGAATGGAAAAGTGCTTAAGAATATTTTAAAGCTGTTTTTAAAGCCAATCTTAAAAGAATTTAGTCTAGAAAAAGTTTTTGGAAATAGGATGGAAGCCCCCAAAATGAATCCGGCTGTCGCTTCAATTACGATGGCAAAAATCTCCATAGAACCGTGAATCCAGATGCCTCTGACGCTTTTCCAGAAAACGCCCTGCTCGTAAAAAAAATATTGAAAAGACCCCAGCATAATACAGTTCTGAAGAAAAACATTGAAAGTTCCAATTCCAGCAAAAATTCCGTAGAAATAGCATCTGGCGCCTACAAAAAGATTATTTACGGTAATGCCAATAAAACTACCCCAATTGCTGCCCGAACCATATACGGCCATCGGATTGCCTTTTTTGATGTTTTCTAAGGTCATGTTGACATATTGGTCGCCTAGAATTAAGCGTACAAAATCGCGATCGTAACGGGCAGAAAGGACTCCGATTGAAACGGTAACAAAAAATAAGGCAAAAGCATAAACCAAATATCTTCGGTATTCGTAAACCAATAAAGGCACTTCGATCTTAAAGAAATCTATAACTCTATTTTGGTCGGTGCGTTTGGTTTTGTAAATTTTTTGATAAATCTGAGAAGCAAGATGATTAAGGTATACAACCGTTTTGCTTTTAGGATAATACGTTTGAGCATACGACAAATCATTCATCATTTGAATGTACAAATTAGCTAATTCATCAGGATTTTTTTTAGCTTTACCAAAAATTGCCAGCTCAAATTCGAGCCATTTTTCTCTGTTTTGTTTTATAAAGGCGATTTCTCTCATTGTAGGCTAAAATATGAAATATGTCAGAATTATCTATTAACACGACACAAAATGTTAAAATAAATTTTATTGCCGCTTCTGTAGGCGAAAGGCTGGGTGCTTTTTTTATCGATTTGTTTATTATAATTTGTTATATAACAGCACTTTCTATAGTTCTTTTCGACTGGCTGCGACTTGATCGTCTGATGGTTAATTTGGACGGCTGGTCTCGCGGTGCGATTTTCTTAATGCTCTATTCCCCGGTAATTGTGTACTCGCTGGTTTTAGAAAATGTTTTTGAAGGACAGTCGCTTGGCAAAAAAATACTGAAAATTAAAGTCGTAAAAATTGACGGCTATCAGGCAGGTTTTGGCGACTATTTGATTCGCTGGTTTTTTAGAGTAATTGACTTTTTTACTTTTTTCGGACTTCCAGGACTCATTTCGGTAATAACCAGTCAAAAATCACAGCGATTGGGCGATATGGCAGCCGGGACAGCTGTGATTACTTTAAAGAATAAAATTAATATTAGCCATACTATTTTAGAAGAGATCGGCGAAGCGTATGTACCTACATATCCTCTGGTTATTAAGCTCTCAGACAATGATATGCGCATTATTAAGGAAACTTATCAAAAAGCTGCCGCTAAAAATGATCACGAAGTTATTTACAAATTAGTGGCAAAAATTGAAAGTGTAACTGGCATTAAAAATCAATCCGGAAATTATGACGATTTTATTAGGGTGATTTTAAAAGACTATAATTTTTACACGCAAAATATGTGATTTTTTTTCTTTGAATAATTGCTGATGATTTTTGTAATTTACTGATAATTCTTTAAAATTTATTCGTAAATTTATATATAGATAATTAATTCTTAAATTTTTAAATCCAATGAAAATTACAAAGCCATTTCTGTTTTTATTAGTGTTATTATCTGCTTGTGTGAGTTTTGCCCAAAGCGGAAAAAAATTAGATAAAATTATAAAAAGAGATTATCAGATTATTGAATGTACGGTTTTAAAAATGTCTGATAAAACAGTAGAATATTCTCTTCCAGGTGAGACCGTTCAGATTTCGCTGGATGTTTCTCAAATTGCCAAAATAGATTTTGCAAGCGGGAGATCTCAAACCTTCGATGTTTCTTCAGGCACAAGCGATGCACCTCAGAGCGCCTCTCAAAATGTAGCAGCTGCAGACATGAAGCACAATACAATCGCGGTATTGCCAATTCCGTATATAAATGCAGACAATCAGCAAGGTTCTGAGGATATGGCAAAATTTGCGCAAAACGATTTGTACAACAAATTGTTAGATAAATCGTCTAATATTTTTCCGTTAACTGTTCAAGATTTAAGAACAACAAATAGTTTGCTGCATAAAGCAGGAATCGATCACAATAACATTGACGAAACGCCAATAGAAGATCTTGAAAAAATATTAGGAGTTGATAACATTGTTGCGGCAAAAGTTTCATACACAATTGGAACAGGTACAACAGCGACTACTTATAATAGCGGAAATGCCAAAGTGAGCAACAATAACAAAAAAGTAAGCACAAGCGACATCTCAACAACGACAGCAAACAATCAGACGTATTACTATTATACGGTTTATTTTGATATGTATAGAAATACAGACAAAATCTACTCCCAAACCCGTAAACCTTTGTTGGCGGTAAAAGATGGCTGGATGGATTCTATCTCGTATTTGCTAAAAAGAAGCCCTATTTATGTAAAGAAGTGATAGATCTTTTTGCGAGTCAGATTTGCTAAGATTATTCCTTACAACTTTTGTAACTTTGCATCTTTGTAACTCAAAAAAAAATGTTTCACTTACTTGATATTATTGGGACAATGGCGTTTGCAATGTCAGGCGCCTTGACCGCAATGCACAAAAAACTAGATCCGTTTGGGGTTTTTATCATTGCATTTGTTACTGCCGTTGGAGGCGGAACGCTTCGCGATGTCTTAATAGGAAGAACTCCTGTTGGCTGGATGCGCGATATGCAATACGTGTACGTGATCATTTTAGGATTTTTTTTGGCCATTTTTTTTAGAAAAAGCTTCGATAAACTTCGTACCTCATTGTTTTTTTTTGATACAATTGGGCTCGGAGTTTTTACTTTAATAGGTCTGGAAAGAGGAATTCTAACAGGCCTTCATCCAGCGATTTGCATTGCACTTGGAACTATGACAGCTTGTTTTGGAGGCGTAATTCGCGATATTTTATGTAACGAAATTCCAAACGTTTTTAGAGAAGAAATCTACGCCACAATCTGTATTTTTGGCGGAATCGTGTTTTTTGGATTGAGAAAACTGAATTTAAACGACGATATTCTCTATTTGGTTACCTCTCTTGTGATTATTATGATTAGATTAATGGCAGTTAAGTATAAATGGCATTTAAAAGCATTTGATCATAAATAAGCATGAAATATACCATAAGGAAATATTCGCAAGATGATTATTCGATGTGGAACGATTTTGTCGACCAATCTAAAAATGCCACATTTTTATTCCATCGCGATTTTATGGAATATCACAAAGATCGTTTTGAAGACTTCTCACTTTTAGTTTTTGAAGATAAAAAGCTGCGTGCCATTCTTCCTGCCAATAAAAAAGGAAATGCCGTTTATTCTCATCAAGGCTTAACTTATGGCGGATTGGTATTTTTACCGAAATTGAAAACAGAAAAAGTAGAATCGATTTTAGATGAAATTTTACTTTTTTTGAAAGAGAACAAATTCGAAACCTTTTATTATAGACCAATTCCAGAGTTTTATTTTTCTGAAGGAAATGCAGCCATGGACTTTTTTTTGATGAAAAGAGGAGCGGTTTTAGAACGCAAAGAAATGAATCTGGCACTAAATTTAACTGCTCCTTTGAAGATTTCTAAGAGTAAGATGAAACATTTCAGAAGAATTCAAAATCTTGATCTGGATATTTTGGAAGAAGAAAATTTTGACCCATTTTGGAAAAAAATTCTAGAACCCAGATTAGCAGAAAAGTTTGATGTGAAGCCAGTGCATTCCAAAGAAGAAATAGCACTTTTAAAATCTAAATTTCCTAAAAATATCAGGCAGTATTCTGCTTACAGAAATGACGAAATTATCGCTGGAATAACCATTTTTGAAACCAAAAACGTGATTAAATCACAATATGGTGCGACTTCAAAACTCGGAGAAGAATTTAGAGCGCTTGATTTTTTATTCATTAATCTGATTCATAAATACAAACGAAAAGGGAAACACTTTTTTGATATGGGCATTGTGGGTGAAGAAAATGAATTAGGCTATAATCAAGGGCTTTTATCGCAGAAAGAAGAATTAGGCTGTACTGTTTACAATCAGGATTTTTATAAAATAGAAATAAAGTGATACCATTTTTAGACCTAAAAAAAATAAATAAACCATATGAAATTGCTTTTCAGGAAAAACTGAAATCAGTTTTAGAAAATGGCTGGTATGTTTTAGGAAAAGAAGTGGAAACATTTGAAAAAGCTTTTGCAGGATATTGCGAATCAAAATATTGCATTGGAGTAGGAAACGGTCTTGATGCTTTGGTTCTCATTTTTAAAGGTTGCGTCGAACTGAGGAAACTCCAAAAAGGCGACGAGGTTATTGTTCCAGCCAATACTTATATTGCAACCATCCTGGCTATTTTGCAAGCCGATTTGATCCCGATTTTAGTTGAGCCGAGATTGGAAACTTATAATATAAATCCAGAATTAATTCAGGAAAAAATCACGTCAAAAACAAAAGCTATTTTGGCTGTCCATTTATATGGACAATTGGCAGAAATGAAAGCAATTAATGCAATTGCAGAAAAACACAATTTAATAGTTGTCGAAGATTGCGCGCAATCTCATGGGGTAAATTCCAAATTCAAATCAGACAAGAAACTACAATTTTCGGATACCGCTCTGAGCGGAGTCGAAGAGCTTTTGCAAGCTTCTGCGTACAGTTTTTATCCAGGAAAAAATTTAGGCTGTCTCGGCGACGGCGGTGCGATTACAACAAACGATCCAGAATTGGCAAAAGTGCTTTTTTCGCTTCGCAATTATGGTTCAGAAAAAAAATATCACAACGAATGTATCGGTGTAAATTCAAGACTTGATGAATTGCAGGCTGGGTTTTTAAATTTAAAACTGCCACATTTAGATTCAGATAATGAAAAGCGAAGAGCAATTGCAAAACGTTATTTGTCTGAAATTAAAAACAATAAAATCGTGTTGCCGTTTTGGGATTTCTCTAATAATCATGTTTTTCATTTGTTTGTCATTCGAACAGAAAATAGAGAAAAACTGCAAGAATATCTCATTCAAAATAATATCCAAACGGTTATACATTATCCAATTCCGCCCCATCAGCAGAAAGCTTTTTCGCAATGGAATAAATTGTCGTTCCCAATAACAGAAAAGATTCACAAAGAAGTTTTAAGCTTGCCGATAAGTCCTGTTTTGACAGCATCTGAGGTAGATTATGTTATTGAAATTTTAAATCAATATTAATTTGAATTTTTATAGAAAAATAATTCAAACAACTTTGTTTAAGATTACTTCTTTAAACAGTTTAAGTGTTGCTTTAAAAATCGGAATCGGACTAATTACTTCAAAAATATTAGCAGTTTTTGTTGGTCCGAGCGGGATGGCTTTTGTTGGGAATCTCCGTAATTTTTTGACTTCCCTTGAAAACATTTCGACTTTAGGTTTTCAAAACGGAATTGTAAAATATACCGCTGAAAGCGAAAAAAGCAAAATTGAACTTCAAAAAATTATTTCGACCGTTTTTATTGCTTTAGTGGGAGTCGCGATTGTTTTAAGCTGTATTTTGTTTTGTTCTGTTTCCTATTGGAATGAAAAAATTTTTGGCGATAACACTGAATATTTAATTGTTTTTAAAGTTTTATCATTCGTCCTGCCTACTTATGGGGTTTCTGTTTTTTTTATTGCTGTAATCAATGGATTGGGCAGATTCAAAAAAGTAATCGCCATTAATATTATTGGAAATATAATAGGTCTTTTAACTTCTGTTTTTCTGATAATGCAATTCAAAACCATTGGAGCTTTACTGGCAATTGTTATAGCGCCGGCACTACTTTTTTTTATTACGCTTTATTTGGTTCAGAAAGAGATTCGGATTTTTGAATTTATAAAATGGTATGCCTTTGACTTTAAAGTTTTAAAAAATCTCTCGGCCTATTCTCTAATGACGCTGGTTTCGTCTGTTTTCGCTCCTTTTGTGTTTCTAGCAATTCGAAACCACATTATTCAGGATTTGGGAATAGAACAGGCTGGATATTGGGAAACCATGACGCGCATTTCGAGTTATTATTTAATGTTTATCAGTACAATGCTGAGTGTTTATTTTCTGCCTAAGCTATCCCGTGCAGAAACCAATTTAGAAACAAAAAAAATCTTTTTGCAGTATTATAAATTCATTTTACCAGTATTTGGTTTAGCCTTAACGGCTGTTTACTTTGCAAGAGTTTTTATTATCCGCCTTCTTTTCACGCAAGATTTTTTACCTGTAACCGATTTGTTTTTTTGGCAGCTTTTGGGAGATCTTTTTAAAGTTTGTGCTCTAATTTTGGGTTATCAGTTTTTTGCAAAAAGAAAAACGCTGATGTTTATTTTAACTGAATTCTTTTCCTTGTCACTCTTGTATTTTTCGAGTTTGTATTTTATTAAGGAATTTCAAATTGAAGGAGTTGTCGTAGCCTATGCTTTTCAAAATTTAATTTATCTACTAGTTTTAATTTTTTACTTTAGAAAGAGCTTATTTTAGAATCGCAGCTTTAGTTCAAGAGGAATATATTTGATAAACAACCAAATATCTAAGGTTCTGTACGCTTTTCCCATTTCAAAATGCAATCTTTTCATTAGCGCTTTATTTTCTTCTTTAGTTTTATTTAAAGCAATTGCCTTTTTAATAACCAGATACGAAGAATGGTTTATTTTTCTAGTTCGAGAATTAAATTTTTTATAAAATTGATTTCCCAGAGAATTTTCAACTTCTCGTTTTTGAACCAAAATAGAATCGATAAATTCAAAACTATAATCTCTAGAAGCTCTAATCCAAAAGTCCAGATCTTCATAAGCAAGATTTTCGTCGTAGCCATTGAGTTGTTCCAAAACTTCTCGTTTCATCATTGAAGAAACAGAACAAATCATACTGCTTTGGTTTAACATTGCTAAATAAATATCTCCAGATGCGGGTTTTTTAACCGCCTTTTTTTCAGTGTCAACTTCATAATAATAACGAATGTGATTGTTCTTTTCTGAAATTAGTTCTGCATTTCCATAAACTACGGCAAGATTTTTTTTATCAGAATTTAAAAAAGCATTTACTTGTTTTTCAATACAATCCTTTAGTAAAACATCATCAGCAGCTAAATCTATTATATATTCGCCCTTTGAAAGTTGCAATGCTTTGTTGAATGTTTTTGTATTGCCTAAATTAATTTTGCCTGAAATAAATTGAACCGTTGGGTGATTTTGTAGCCAATCTGTAATAACTTTTTTAGAATTATCATTGCTGCAGTCATCTGCAATAATAAGTTCGATATTTTGATAGTTTTGGTTTAATACCGAATTTAATGCTTCAACTACAAACTTTTCATGGTTGTAGCACAAACAAATAACAGTAACTAAAGGTAGGTTTTGCATAAAAAGAATTGCGCTTTGAAACAGCCAAAATTAATGAATATTGTAAAGGTTTTATAAAAATTAAAGGACAAACTATATTTAGTATTTCTATATTTGTTTCACTATGAAAAATGAGGCAAATAGCTTTTTTAAAGAAACTGATATCGAAATTTTAATTTCTACAATGAATCGAGATTCATTAGAATTTTTGATTCCGATGTTTCCTTATTCCCATTTTTCTGATTTTTCAATTTTAATAGTAAATCAAACCCAAAGCGAGCGAATTTTAACTTCGGCTTATTCGAATGTAAGAGTGGTAAACTCCTTTGAAAAGGGTTTGTCAAAAAGCAGAAACTTAGCTCTTGAAAATGCTCTCGGAAAAATTCTGGTCATTGCTGATGATGATGTCGTGTATCAGAATGGATTTTTGACCAAAATAATTGGCGCTTATAATAAATTTCCAGAAGCGGCTGCAATACATTTTTCGGCAGTAAATTTAAATGGAGATTTAATTAAAAAATATCCTTCTGATACTAAAGCTGATTTGAGTATTTTCGATATTTTAAATACGAGTTCAATAGAAGTAACCCTGAATAAAGAAGTTATTGTCGCATCTCAAATTCAATTTGATCAAAATTTTGGTTTAGGGGCAGTTTTCGAAATGGGAGAAGAAGCTATCTTTTTATCCGATTTGAAAGCAAAACAGAAACAGCTTGTTTTTGAACCGCAGATAATTGTAAAGCATGAAAGTCAGACTTCTTCGGTAAGGAAAAATGAAGAAGAAAAATATTATATTCAAGGAGCATTATTTACGAGAATGTTTAAAAAGAAATATGTTTTTTGGCTGTATCTCAAATTGTTTTTTGATTTAAAACAGAAAAAAATTAAACTAGAAAACATCAGAACCGTTTTAAAAAGTGCAAAAAGCGGACATAATAAATTTGAACAAATCCAAAATGGAAATACATAATAACGGAATCCAAATTATACCAATCCCTAAAAT